>CACYWN010000022.1 GCA_902778105.1 uncultured Bacteroidia bacterium | reverse complement strand
AATGGTTGACGGGGCGAAAGATTTCTCCGTTCCGTTTTGGAAAACGATGCGGGCAACACGGCCTACCGACATCCGGTAGTCCGGGCCGTCCTGGTTGTCGAAGGTCTTATAAAGGATGTCGTCGTCATTGATTTCGAGAATCTTCGCCTCGATGGAACGTCCGTCGATCATGTGGATAATGTCTTGGGCGAAAGCATCACAGTACAGGCCCAACAACACACAAATAAGAATCATTTTTGCTTTCATAACATTTTATCCTTTTATCCAAAATATGCAATAAACATGCCCACAAGGGCCTGTGAGGGCGATTTGATCATAAGAGTGTTCGTTCGTAACACTCTATGTAAACTTCGCCTTCGCACAAAAAAACTACGACGCCAACCACAACTAATATTTATTCATGAATTTCTATAAGCCCATCAAACTTCGCTAACGACGTAGCCTTGATGGAATCAACAATGAGGCGTCGGTCTTGGAGACTTGCCGAAATATGCCTATCTTCACGTCGATAAATCAAACAGCCTGCTATAAATATGATGAAACTTTCTGACTCTTTCGCATTCGCTTGCTTCTGCTTTTTCCTGTTTGCCTGTGGCAACCCGGCCACGACGTCTTCCCCGACCGATTTTGTCGACGGGGTGACGACAGCCCTGCAAAACGGCGGGAATGTCGACCTGACCGCTTTTGAATGGACCCGGGAACCGGCCGCCTTTTCCATTGACGGCCAGACGCTGACGGTTACCACGGCCCCGCACACGGACCTTTGGCAGCGGACCTACTATCATTTCCGCAATGACAACGCCCCGGTGTTCCAGATCCAGACAAAGGAGCAATACTTCAGCTTTGTCGTGAAAACCGATTTTACCCAGAGCCACCAGCGCTTTGACCAGTGCGGCATCGTGATGTACCTGGACAGCGACAACTGGCTCAAGGGTTCCGTGGAATTCGAGAACGAGGAGTTCCAGCACCTGGGCAGCGTGGCTACCAACAACGGCTACTCAGACTGGGCAACGACAGCCATCCCGGCCGATGTCAAAACGATGTGGTACCGCTTCTCCAGAAGGGCCGACGACTATTGTATCGAGTGCTCGACCGACGGTGTCAACTTCAGCCAGATGCGCATTTGCCATATGTATGCGGGAGCCGATGCCATCCGGTTCGGCGTATACGCCTGCTCCCCGGAAGAATCCTCCTTCACGGCCGTATTCACGGACATGAAGGTCACCGAGTGCATGTGGAAGGCCCACGACGGCCAGCAGCCCGACGCGGAATAGGAATCCCTCATCGCGCCTTCTTCCCCGGCTTCAGGATCATGAAGACGACGGCGGCCACGCAGATGGCGATGCCCACGGCCATCTTGCCCGTCAGGGGCTCACCGAACAGGAACGTGCCGATCAGGATGGCGGTAAGCGGCTCGAACACGCCCAGGACCGCCGTCTTGGTGGGGCCGATGTACCGGGTGGACATGGCCAGCGTAAGCATCGAGACCATCGTCGGCACGAGGGCCAGGCCGATAAGATTTCCCCAATCGGCGGCACTGTCGACCCCCTCCAACATGCTCCCGCCCTGAAAAGCCCGGATGACCGCGAAAAGGAGGGTGCCGGCGAGCAGCGAATAAAGCGTAAGCGTGTGCTCCGACACGTTCCGGATGCGCTTGCTCCGGTTCACGATGACCAGATAAAACGAGTAACAGAGCGCCGCACCGACGGCCAGCAGCACCCCGGGAATACGGATCTGCGCGCTATCCGAAGGGGCGGACAGCAGGATGATCCCGCCGAAAGTGGCCAGGATGGACAGCCACGTCTGCCAACTGGGATAGAACCGCAGGAACACCATGATCAGGGCCACAAACACCGGATACAGATACACCAGCGTCGTCGCCAATCCCGAAGGGATATAGTCATACGAACAGAAAAGCGTGATACTGCTCCCCGCAAACAACAGCCCCAGCAGGACCAGCAGCCCGATCCCGCGCCTCTCCGCCCGGAAAGACTCCTTCCGGAGCAGCATCCAAAACGCCAGGATAACCGCCGCGATCCCGTAACGGAAAAACAGCAGGACCATGACCGGCACCCCGCTGTCCATCAACGCCTTGCCGAAAAGCGGATTGGTCCCGTACGACACCCCCGCCAAAACGCCGGCGGCGTAGCCGACCAGGCGTCGTTTGTCGATATGAAAGTCCCTACGCATAGATTGAGGGCGCAAAGATAAGGTTTTTTTACCGTTTTTGCCGGCTCCCGAGGAATTAGGCGCAAAATGCTTATCTTTGTCCCTGAAATCTGATCCTTATCCGTCATGCACAGATTAGCCATTGCATTCCTGGGGGTCTTTTTCCTCCTGTCCGCCCCCGTGTGTTCGGCACAGAACCGTTCTGTCGACCAGCAGGCGGCCGCCTTCATCAAGACGATGTACAACCAAAAACAGTATGAGGACTATTCCTTCCTCAGGAGCCATTGTACCAAGAAGCTGCAGAAGAAACTGATCGACAGCTTCGACTACGAATGTGACGGAACCTGCTATGCCACCTGGCTGTTCAGGAGCGGCGCCCAGGACGAGAAATATGGCCCGTACAGTTATTATGGGAACGGTGTGAACGCCTCCAAGATCCTGTCCGTCGTCGCAAAAGACGACCACTGGTATGCTTACACCGCCCTGGACATGGGGTGGAAGTTCACCAATTGGGTATATCTGATCAAGTCCGGGAATACGTTCCTGATCGATGATGTAATCACGGTATCCAATGAACTGGAGGAAGAATAGCGCATTGTACAAACTGGTACTTTTCGACCTGGACGGGACCCTGCTGGACACGCTGGACGACCTGAGCGAGGCCGTCAACCACGCCCTGCGGCTCCGCGAACTCCCGGGGCACTCGAGGGATGAATATAGGAAGATGGTCGGGCACGGCGTCCGCAACCTGGTCAAGCAGGCCCTTCCGGCTGACCTGCAGGCCGATGACGCCGTCGTCGATGCCGCCCTGGCCGATTTCAAGGCCTATTACACCGCCCATATCGACGTGCACACGCATCCCTATCCGGGGATGCCGGAGGTGGTCCGCCGCCTGCACGAAGCGGGCGTCCTCCTGGCCGTCGCGTCCAACAAGTTCCAGGAAGGGACTGATTATCTGGTGGAAAAGCTCTTTCCGGGCATCCCCTTCGTGGCCGTGCTGGGCAACCGGCCGGGCTATCCGCTGAAGCCGGATCCGGAGATCGTGGGCGAAGTGCTCCGGCGGACCGGCGTGCGTCCCGGGGACGCCGTCCTCGTGGGCGATTCCCCCACGGACATGAAAACCGCCGCGAACGGCGGCATCGCCGCCATCGCCGTCAGCTGGGGATATCGGCCCATGAAGGACTACCCCGGCCTGACGGTCGTGGATTCAGCGGAAGAATTGATGAATCAGCTCCTTACAGGAGCGCCTCGATAGCCGATTCCAGCTCCTCCGGAGCGACGACGGGTTCGAAACGGGCTCCTGGTGGCCGAACTGGTCGCAGGGGAAGCCGATGGCGCAAAGGACGGCCAGGATGGGGAGTATCTTTTTCATGCTGACAAAGATCGGTAAAAACCGACTATATCGGACAGTTTTTGTCTATCTTTGCATCCATGAAGCTCGAAAAACTTCAGTTCCACCTGCTGGCCCTTGCCGTCGTTGCGGTCTGGGGTGTGACCTTCGTGTGCACGAAGGTGCTCATCCAGGCCGGAATGCACCCGGTCGCCATCTTTTTCGCCCGCTTTCTGCTGGCCTACGCGGGAATATGGGTATACATCTTCCTGTCAAAGGGTGACCGGCGCCTCTGGTACGGCTGGAAAGAGGAAGCCGTCTTCCTGCTGCTGGGGGTTACCGGCGGATCCCTGTACTTCCTTACGGAGAATCTGGCCCTGGCCTATACGCAAGCGACCAACGTCGCGTTCCTGGTGTGTTCGGCGCCGTTGTTCACCGCTATTTTCACATTGATTTACAAGCGGTTCGGAACGAAGCGGTTCGCGGACGGACTGGAAGACATCCGCCTGGGATGGCCGCTTGCGGGCGGAACGGCACTTGCCTTGACGGGTATGGCGATGCTTGTCTTCGAAGGATCCCAGCTGCGGATGTCGCCAAAGGGAGACCTCCTGGCCGTCGCCGCCGCCCTGTGCTGGGCCGTGTACAGCCTGTACATGGGACAGATGACCCGGGAATACGGGCCCGTCACCGCCACCCGGAAAGTGTTCTTCTACGGGCTGCTGACCATTCTCCCCTTCCTGGGCGGATACGGCGGATCCTTCTCTCCTGCCATCCTCGGTCAATGGACCGTAGCGGGCATCCTCCTGTTCCTGGGCCTTGTCGCCTCCCTGCTATGCTTCATCCTCTGGAATCTGGCGATGGACAAGCTGGGCAATGTCACGTCGACCAACTACGTGTACCTGAACCCCATCTTCACCCTCCTGACCGCCATGGCTTTCCTTGGCGAACGGATGACTCCCCTCGCCGTCGTCGGCTGCGCCGCCATCCTGGGCGGCGTCATCTGGGCGGGGGAAAAACCCGGCCAGTCCTAGTACCTGATATTGATCGTAACAGACTGGGAAGCCGGAAGCGAAGGAAGTTCGATGACGGCTTCCTTCTTGTCTGCATCATACCTGCACGGGAGGGCGGTGCCGCCGAGCGTGGCGGAAGGCTGGCGATTCAGGCCGCCCAGGACCAGGGTCCAAAGGCGGTCGGCGGGCATGCCGCGGTAGGAGCCCTCGCGTGCGAGTATCCTTACGGAACTACCTGAAGAAGAATCGTTACGCTCAATCCAAGTGGTGGCATACCGCGTGGGATAGGCCTGGCTCACGCCGTCGTCCTCATAGTACCGGAAGGCGCTCTTCTTGACAGGGCTGGACGCCGGGGCGAGGTAAAGCCGCAGCTGATTGGTATTCTCCTGCAGGTTCTGGATGCCCTCGGGGGCCAGCGGGATGATGGCACCGGCCCTGACGAACCAGCAGTTCTCCCCGATGGCGTATTGCAGGGTTTCCACGGAGCCGCCCTTGACCAGGCGGTGATGCGCCATGTCGTACCACTCGGTCTTGGCCGGGAACCATACTTTCCGCGGGGCCGTGCCCGTGGCCGGATCCACGGGTTCGCACACCGTCGCGGCGAGGATATGGTCCCCGAAGAAGTACTGCTGGTTGTACGTATAGGCGTTGTTCTCCTCCGGATATTCGTAGTACATCGGGCGGCACAGGGAGACGCCGGTATCGTAGGCCTTCCGGGCCATGTTATAGATGTACGGCGACAGGGCATACCGGAGCTCCAGCGCTTCCTTCATGTACTGGAAATGGTCCGGGAAGGCCCAGAAACGGCGCTCGAGCACGGCCGATTTGGTGCAATGGGTCTTGAAGATGGGCGAGAAGACGCCGTACTGCAGCCAGCGGGTGTACAGTTCCGGCTCGGTGGGGACGTCCTCCCGCTGCATGTGGCCGCCCAGGTCGTGGCCCCAATAGCCATAGCCCACGTTGGACGCCGTCGCGGTGAACAGCGGCAGGTAACCCAGCACTTCCCACTTGATGTGGGTGTCGCCGGAGAAGCCCAGCTGGTATCGATGGCTTCCCAGCCCGCCCCAGCGGTGGTAGATGAGCGGACGCTCCGCCTCTTCGGGAGCCTTGCCCCGGTTGCTGCGGATTTTGTCGTTAAAGAACGTGTGGTTGAGCCAGAATGTGTTGGACAGGCCTTTCACATAGCGGCTTTCCTTGTACTGCTGCCAGTCCAGCCACCAGAAATCCACGCCCTGTCTCTCCAGGGGATGGATCACGGAATTGAAGTAGGCGTCGGCCCAGGCCTCCTGGTCCATCCGGAACGGGACAGGCGCATGGTAGCCGGCCTTGGCGATGCGGCCGTTCGCCTGCTCCTCGCCCCCTTTGTACACATAGCCTTCCGGGCCGTCATAGTCGTCCGTCCGGGACAGATAGTCCGCCACGAAGGCCGGATAGCAGTCCTCGCGTGCGACGATGCCGGAAGCCGGATGCAGGTTGAGCGCGGTCTTGAGCCCCTGCGAATGGACTTCGGAGAGGAAGGCCTCCGGATCGTTGAAAAGATCCCGGTCCCAGGAATAGCCGGTCCAGCCCACGCCCTGGCCGGATTCGTCCCGATGCCCGAGACGGTCCGCCGTCCGCGGCCAGGTCTGGTGCCAGTCCATGTCGATGATCATCACGTCGATGGGCAGTCCCCGGTCACGGAATTCCTTTCCCAGGGCGATGAACTCCTCGTCGGAATAATCCCAATAGCGGCTCCACCAGTAACCGAAGACGAACTTCGGCGGCATCGGAATCTTCCCCGCCACCTTCGTGAAATCGGCCAAGGCTCCCTTGTAATCGTGCCCGTAAGTGAACAGATACCAGTCCTGGACCTCCCCCTCCGGGCGGGCGGCCACCCATTCGCCCCAGTCGGAATCCTCCTGCACGAACAGATGCCGCGTGCTCTCGTCCACGAGGGCCCAGCCGTCACGGGACAGGATGCCAAGCTCCATTGGATCGTTGTTGTTGATATGGTCGGGACCGCTGCACCCGTCCAGGGTACGGGCCGTTCCCATCAGGTTGCCCGCGGGCTCGTCCCCGGGATGCCAGGTGACGATGCGTTTGTTCATCCAGAGGTTCACGACCAGGTTCTCCGCCGTGAACTTCCCGCCGCCCCGATAGGTCAGCTCAAAGAAGGAGGTCTTGATCCGCACTCCCTCCCCGGTACGGGTCGTACTGAACTTCGGAACGGGGAGGTCCCGGTTCACGATGGCGAGGGTGGCATGGTCCTCGAACCGTCCGTTTTCCGCCCACTCCATCCGGACCAGCCGGTCGGTCAGGACGGTGAACCGGGCGTTCCCGACGACAACCTGCGCCTCCGGGCGCGCCACGGGATTGTTCCGGGCGAAAAGGGCGCCGGAAACGAGCAGGCCGGCGGCAAGAAGAAAGCGTCTCATACTGCGATAGGTCACGGGTTAGTTCCCGTAAAGATAAGAAAAGTATTCCCGTCCGCAAAACCCCGGCCCTTCCGGGGCTCCTGGCAGATAGCCTAGAGCCCCGAGAACTGGATCTTGTGCAGGATGGACGGGGTGGCGTCGCCACAGTCGTCAGCCACCCAGATGCATCCGTTCTTGCGGTCCACGCAGATGCTCTCCGGATTCCAGTTGGCGAAGTCGCCCACGTAGTAGGTCGCGAGAAGTTCGGTCGCGTCGCCGTTGAACAGATACACCGTGTAGCCCAGGTACTGCGGGTTTTCCTTGTTGGAATTGGAGTCGATGACCCAGAGCCAGTCGTTCTGCGCATCGTAGTCCAGGCCGGCGATCTCCGAAATCGTGGGCGTCACGTCGCGGAGACTCCGTTTCCACAGCCGGGTGCCGTCCAGGGCGTATTCCCACAGGGTGGCGCCGGTCTGGGAGCCCAGGTACAGATTGCCCTTGTGCCAGGCGATGCCCTCGATGCCGGAGTTGCCCATGCTTTCCGCCTCGGCCACGTCCCACAGGGTCGTTTTGGACTGGTACGGGGCCGCCAGGCTATACACGCGCTTGGGCTCGATGGCCATGTACATCGTCCCGGTGGCCGGGTCCATGCACAGGCCTTCCATGTCGGCCTCATAGGTCCAGTGCTGCGTGAAGGAACCGTCGAAGTTGATCTTGTACAGGGCGCCGTTGTCCCCTACGCCCCAGAGGAAGTCGCCGTCCTTGGACAGGCACAGGCCGGAGAGTTCCTCCACGATGGCGCTGCCGCTCTGGAGCTTCTTGGAGAATTCGACCTTGCCCATCACGGGCACCTCCTTCGGATGGTACTCCTCCGGACGCTCGTATTTGCCTGGTGCATCGGGCGTTCCGTCCATGGCATGCTTCACCGCATGACGGAGGGTGCCAGCGTCGTCATCATGCCGGTACTCCCAGATCATCGCGCCAAGCATGTTCCGGGACTTGAGGTATTCCACCTTCGCATTGATGGACTCGATGTCCTCATAGCTGGCGTACATCTTGCCCAGGGCGTCGGCGAGGTACGGGACCTTCGCGACGTCGTCCCAGATGCGATAGTTCACGCCCTTGACGTCATAGCCGTCGCAGGTTCCCTTGAAGAAGATGTCATTCAGCTTGCTGTAGTCCACCGACGCAGGATACCGGTTGCCCGTCTTGAGCTTGTATCCGTCGCCGTGGCCGTAGAACGCGAGGCCGAAGTTCATCATCTGGTACGGGATCTTCTGCTGACCGTGGAAGATGTCGTCGATGGCCTCCGCGCAGCAGCGGCTGCCCGTGATCGAGCTCCGGTACAGCGGAGCGTTGTGGTACGGCGGGTTGCCCTCGTCGTAGGTCATCACGTTGATGTAGTCGATGTACGGAAGTACGCCGTAGTTGTCCGTGTACTTGCCGCTGTCGGACGCCGCATAGGAGAGAATCTTGTCCGGCATCGCCTCGCGCATCTCCTTGAAGAGCGTGACGAAATTCTCCCAGTCCGCCGGGCTGGCGGCGTTCACATGGTCGCCGTCCTTGGCCGCATAGGTGGGATACTCCCAGTCGATGTCGAACCCGTCCACGCCATAGGTGTTGCACATGTCCACGCACGCATCCACGAACGCCTTGCGCTTCACCGGGTCCCCGGCCATCTGGGACCAGCCGTCGGCATTCTTGCCCCAGCCGCCCATCTGCACCTTCACCTTCAGTTCCGGGTACTGCGCCTTGTAGGCGACGAACCGCTGGATCAGCGGGATGCTCTTGGGGTCGATGGCGATGCCGGTCCCGTTGTCCTTGTCCTGGAAACGGGCGTGACCCACGTTGATGTGGGTAAAGTTACGCACCTCTTCCAGGGACGGGAACAGATCCGCCCGGGTGTACTCGGTATAATAGACCTCGATGATGGGGGTCTTGCCCAGCCGGGCGAGCCGCTCCGGATTCTGCGACCAGGGGTCCGTGGGATCTGTCGGGTCCACCGGGGTCGGGGGCGCGTCGGGATTGAAGGGGTCCCCGGTAGGGATCTCCCCCGCCGCGGGCTTGGAACCGGGGTTCGGAACGGCCATCCCCATACGGTCGTCGGTGCACCCCTGGGCCGTCAGAAGGCCCAGGAGCAGCACGAGGAATATGTGAGATGTCATTTTCATGGTCCGGGTTCTATTCGGCCGGCTCCGCGACGCAGCGGATGTTGCCCGCGCGGGACTTGCGCTGCTCGGTCACGGAAATGGAACCGCTGTTGACATACATCTGATAGGCGATGTTCAGGTCGCCGCTGGAGGCATAGGAACTCCAGATATAGGCGCGGACACCCGCCCGCTCCAGGGAGCCCTGGTCGATATAGCCGGGAACCGGGAACACGGTGGCCGGGTCGCCCGCCTTGAACCACTTGTACGTCGTGTTGAACTCATAGCCGACGGCGCCGGAGATACCACCCCAGAACGGCTCGCTCTTGTCGCGGTAGGCGACCTTGTAGCCGGCCGGGCACGGGTCGTACACCGTCTTTTCGGCACCCCAGAGACTGTTGGACATCTCGGTGGTCCAGTCCTTCACGCTGTCCCCGCCGGTCTTCACGTACACGGTCGGGTTCTGGACGCTCTCCGCGATGGTCATCAGCGCGCCGTCATACTTGACCTCACCGGTGGTCTGCACGTTCGGGGCCGGGAACGGATCCTTGCGGCCCCAGGTGTAGAACAGTCCGTGGGAACGGACATCCGGCTCGGCTTCGCCGGCCTGGGCCGCCACGAGGGCACCCAGGTTGCGGTCCATCATGGGGTTGTTCACAATGCCGCCGAAAGTGCTCGCGGTAACCTCCGTCTCCGGAATCCAGATGTGCCAGCTCCAGAGGACGACGCCGGCGGCATCCTTCGCCGCGATGAGGGCGTTGCCGGGCTTCAGGGCCGCCGGCGTGGAGAAGGTGACATAGCCGTCGGCAAAACCGGCCTTGGCGATGATGGCTCCGGCTTCGGGGGCCGTTTCCGTATTCTCGGTCTCCCACAGGACCACGGCTTCCGCCACGGCACCCACGGACTCGTCGGAATTGCCCTTGACGGCCTTGAACTTGAAGTCGCCGGCCTTGGTCACGAGGTAGCTGTTCGCACTGGCGGTTTCGCTCAGGTCGATGGCGCCGCCCGTAGGTTCAGTGGGCTCATCCGGAGGAAGGATGGGTGTTTCATCGGCGGAGACGCAGCGGACGGAACCGCCGCGGGACTTGCCGGCCTCGGCCCGGGCGTGGGCGGAACCGGCACGCACATTCACGTAGTAGGCCTTTGCAGCCTGGGAAGCATAGGCGGTCCAATAGGCTCCGCGGTCGTAGGCGTGCGTCATGCCGCCCGGGGAATAGTCATCCCGGTAACCGGCATACGGGAAGACGGCCAGCGGGTCACCGAGGGCGAACCAGTTGTTGGCGGCGTTGTCCTGCCAGCCGGTCGCGGTGGAGAGGTCTGAACTGTGGAAGGCAGACTCGGTGTCTCTCGCAGGAACGCGGTAGCCCGGAGGGCACGGGTCGTACATGGTCTTCACCTCATTCTGCCAGAGCGTGTTATCCGCGAGTTCGGCCGGGAGCCAGTCGCCGTTCTGGGTGAAGCCCAGCACGGTCGGGTTGGCGATGGTTTCCTCGACGGTCATGCAGGATTCGGCGGTGGTGCCGTTGCCGGGCTTCGTGGAAACCGCGACGCCGGCGACGGTGGCGTTGTCACCGCTCTTGACGGCCTTCGGGCCCGGGAACGGGTCCTTGCGGCCCCACTGGTAGGTCAGGCCGAAGGACTCGACGGGCGCGGCGGCATCCGCCGTGGCGGCCACGAGGGCACCCAGGTTGCGGTCCATCATCGGCGCAGGATAGATGCCGTAATCCGCGGTCACGATCTCGGTCTCAGGCACCCAGATGTGCCAGCTCCAGAGGATGGCCCCGCCGGCATCCTTCGCCGCGATGACGGCATTGCCGGGCTTGAGGGTCTCCGGCGTGGAGAACACCACATAGCTGCCGGAGAGGCTCACGCTGGCCACCACGCTGTTCGCGGCGACTTCCTCGGCGTTGTTCCAGGTTTCCCAGAGGACCTCCACGGAAGCAGGATTGACCTCGATGCCGCTGTTGCCCTTCACGGCCCAGAACTTATACTCGCCGGCCTCGGTCACGATGTAGCTGTTTGCCGCGCCTTTCTTGCTGAGGTTCTTCGGGCCGAGTTCGTCGATGGCGGGAAGCTGGGCGATCCGGATGGTCTGGACGACCTCCTCGGTGCCGGCCTTCACGATGTTCACGGTGCCGGTCCGGATTTCACCGGTCTTGTTGTCGTCAAGCTTGAGCGTGATGACGTACGCCGAGCTCTTGACGCTGGCCACATGGATCCATTCCTCGACGGGCTTGACCTCGAAGGCGATGTTGGAAACGGCATTCACCGTGACGACGGCATCCTCGCCCGGAGCCATGTAATCCACTTCGATGTCATACGGCTCGTCGGTGACCTCGAAACCTTCGGCCTCCACGGTGATGCTCACCAGGGAGGTCAGGCCCACCTTGGAATCGGCATAGGCGAGGAGGACGCCGGAGGACTTGGCGCTGAGCGGCGTGACGACGATCTTGTCGGCCTCCACGGCCACACTGAACTCCTTGGGGCTGTAACCGGCGACCCCCACGACGGTGCCTTCGGTCTTCGCGGAGACGGTGTAGGGGATCTCGATGGGATCCAGGCCGCTGAAGGTGAACTCGGTGTTCTCGATGTTCAGCCGGAAAGCCTCGGCGAACGGGATGTTCACCGTGGAACCGTCGGCGAGCGTCAGGACCACGGCCTCGTCGGTGACGGCGAGGTTCGTGAAGATGCCGTCCTGGAGGGTGGCGCCTTCGCTCTTGACCGGTCCGAGGTTCGTCGTCTTGCCATCGACTTCCACGAGGAGGTTGCCTTCCTCGTCAATGGTAAAGACAGGCGTCTGATACACAGGGACATCCGCCCCGTCCATCTTGACGGTCACGCCGTCCACGGCCCAGACCAGTTCGCCGGCTCCGTTCCGGATGACGGAGAAAACGGGGCCCTGGCTGGGATCCGCCGGGACGATGTTGAAGTGCACGACGTTACCGTCGGTGTAAGTGACGGTGATGCCGGTGGTACGGCCCGTATCCGGGTCCTTGTACTCCTCCACTTTCCGGACGAACTTGCCGTCGCCCACCGTGGACTGGATGGCCGAGATGGAGGTCTCCAGCTCGCTGATCCGCGCATCCAGGCCGGCGATCAGGTCCCGGATGGGCGTATCGTCATATTCCTTGGCGCAACCGATCACAAGGAGCGCCAGCACTGCAAGGGTGAAAAACTTTTTCATATGGTTCTGTTTTTATTCTGTTATTCCACAACACATCTGACGGAGCCCAGGCGGGCCTTGGGCGCGCCCTTGAGCGCGAAGGTGCCGCCGTCGGGACGGAGGTCGTTGCCGCTGCCGGCCGCGTCGGTCGAATTCTTCGCCGTCCACAGGAGGGTTCTCAGGCCCACTTTGGCCATGCCGTCCACGGAATAGTCGTCCCGGTAGCCGGCGATCGGAAGGACCGTGGCGGGAACGCCGATCGTGAGCCATCCCGCACTGAGATTCACGCTCCAGCCGGCCTGGGTGGAGATGTTGTTCCAGAACGGGACGGTGGTATTCATGGGTGGTACGCGGTATCCGGGCGGGCAGGGATCATAGCGGGTCTTGTCCGTGTCGCTCCACATCTCGTTGTCCGGCACAAGCAGCCAGTCACCGTTGTTGATGTGACCGAGCAGGCGCGGGTTCGCGATGGATTCCTCCAGGGTGATCTGGGCGGGCGCCACCTCGTCCTGCGCGCCGGCCACCGTGGCAAGGGTGTTCGCCAGGGCGACGCCGGAGGCCACGAACGGGTCCTTGCGGCCCCACTGGTACACCATGCCGTAGGAACGGGCATCGACCGGGGCGTCCGTCGCCTCGGTGGCCACGAGGGCGCCCAGGTTGCGGTCCATCAGGTCGTTCCCCATGATCCCGCCGAAACTCGCGGTCACGATTTCCGTCGCAGGCACCCAGATGTGCCAGCTCCAGAGGATCTTGCCGTCGGCATCCTTCGCCGCGATGACGGCGTTGCCGGGATGCAGGGTCTCGGGCGTATGGAGGATGATGTAGTCCTCGGCGAAGGAGGCGGAGGCGACGACGCTTCCCGGCGTAACCTCGGACACATCGTTCCAGGTCTCCCAGAGGACCTCGGCCGCGTCCACGTCCTGGAGGTAGCTCGTGGATTCATTGCCATAGACGGCCTTGAACTTGTAGCCGCCGGGGGCGGTGATGACGTAGCTGTTCGCATTGCCCTTCGCATCCAGGTCGATGATGTCGCTGGAGAACGGGTTGTCGTAGTGCTGGACCTCGTCCGTGATGTCACCGATGTTCACCACGGTGCCGCGGGCGATCTCCAGAGGCTCGGTGTATTTGTAGATCCGGGTGTAGTCGTCCCCTTCCTTGAACTTGACGACGAAGCCGTTCGCGAAGGCCGTGCCGTCCGGGACGAACACGAGGATCTCGCCGCCCTGGACGGTCCCGTCCAGCTGGAGGACGGGATTGCCGATGTACTGGCGGTAGTTCTGCTCGTTGTCGGTGACCTTCACCTGCAGGAACTCATAGCCCACCGCCTCCTTCTTGGGCGTGGAGACGGTGTATCCGCCGAAATCCCCCTCCACGGTCATCGACAGGATGCCGCAGATGTTCTGGAACCGGAAGGTGTCGCCGTTGTTGCAGGCGGCCATGAGCTGCTCGTTGGTCGTGGAGAACTTGCTGTAGAAGAAACAGTGCTTGAGATTGTCGGCCACCGACGCCGGATAGGAGGCGTACAGGGTGCTGGAGCAATCGTCGCGCTCGTAGGGATAGAGGCCGTCCACTTTCACCGTGGCGGATTTCCCGTCGCCGGAAATGTCCCCGGCGGCGAGGGTCACGACCACCTGGTCCTTGGCATATTCGCCGTGGATCACGATCTGGTCGCCGGCCTTCCAGGCGGTCTTTAGGGCGGCGGGGATTTCCCCGTCCTCCCCGGCCGCGACGTCGGGAAGGACGAAGGTAAGCGTCTGTGTCTGGGGTTCCGGACCCGCGGGGATGGGGTCCACCGGGTCCGTCGGTTTTTCGTGGCAGGAAGCTGCCATGACGAGGGCCGCGCCCATCAGGAATATTCTATGAATCGTTTCCATAATCTGCCGTGTTTGAGGTTATTCGTCCCAATTCATAGGCGGGGTGTATTCGTACCATTCGCAGATCGCGCTGTCGGCATCCTGCACGCCGATGTACATATTGACACTGGCGCCCCAGGTGACGGTGCGGAGCATGGTCTCGGACGTGTCGAAGCTGCCGGCCTCCACGCCGTTCACGTAGTAGGTGACATGGCAGTGGCTGGGGCCGCTCGGGTCGAACTTGTAGGTCACCTCCACCGGCTGGCTGAAATCGACGGCCGTGAAGGCGTCCAGGCTGGGCTTGTTGCCGTCGCCGGCCACGTTGAAGTCGAAGCTGACCTTAGCGTCGGCCGGCCGGATGTCGAACTTGAGTTCGCAGCCCTCGCTGAAGCAGAACCAGTGGCGGACGCGGGCGCCCGCGCCGATGGAACTCCAGCGGAAGGTGTAGCTGCCGAACGGCATGCTGCGGTTCAGACGGGCCTTGGAGACGAACTCGAGGCCGGTATCCTTGATGTACGCGGGCTTGTTGGCCCAATCGGAGGTCCAGAGGCCCAACTCGTCATTGGTCATGGGCACCCGGGTCGGGGAGATCTTGTAGGCCTGCTTCACGACGATTTCCTTCACGACACCGAAGTCGCCCTCGTGGGCAACGACGTTCGCGAGAAGGATGGTCGCGCTGCGGAGACCTTCCCCGTCGTTCTGGCGGAACGCGAGCTGGATGGTGCCGTCGCCATCGCCCGAAGGGGTGACGATGTCGAACCAGTCGTCGGTCGCGGATTCCTTGACGACGGTCCACTTGGAGTTGGAAAGGACGTCCAGCTCGGCGGAAGCCTGGTCGTAGCCGGCCCGGATCTCGGTGGCGAGCGGGACCAGCTGGACGCCGTCCTGGGTGAACTTGATGAGGGCCTGGGCCTCGTCGTGCCGGTCATACACCGTCACTTCCGCATAGCGGAGCTCGGCGGAGTTCTCGGCGGCGTTCACCGTGACGGTGCCCGTACCGTTGCCGGTGGCACCCTCGGTGACGGTCACCCAGTCACCGTCCGTGACTTTCGCACTCCAGTCCTGGTTGGACTTGATGTGGATGAAGTGGTCGCCGCCGGCTTTGGTGACGTCCTGATCGAGGTCTTCCTCGGAGACGGTCAGGAAGGCGCTTCCCTTCTGGCGCACGGTGATGACCTTGCCCGTCCAGTAGTCGCTCTTGATCGTAATCCTGTCCTCACGGTCGTCCAGGAAGGTATTGTCGTAGTACTGGATCCGGATCGTGGTGGCTTCCGCCTTGCCCACGTGCACGTCGTCCGGGTCGGAGGCGGCACCCTCCTCCTCGCTGATGATGCACCAGTCCGGATGCTCGCTCGTGACGGTCCAGGGGTCGGTGGACGCCACCAGGATGGTGAACGCCTTGGCCCCGGAGGCCGGGAGGTCATAGGAGTCCTGCGCACGGTAGCGCAGGTCCACGACCTTCACGGGCTCTTCCGCCTTCTCGTGGCAGCCCGTCAGCCCCGTGACGAGGGCGGCGGACGCCAGGCAGAGGAGTATGGTTATCTTGTTTGTCATGGCTGACGCGGATTATTCGTTCACAGTGATGTCACAGGTCTTGACGACATAGTTGCTGCCGTCGGAAGTCGTGCCGTAGAATCCGAAGTAGTAGCTCACTTCGGCCGGGTCGTAGAAGAACGGATTGCCGCCGGTATGGGCTTTCTTTTCCGTACCGTCCACCTTGAACCACATGTCCATCTGGGCCGGGTCTTCGGCGTTGGACTTGAATCCGTACTCGTAGGTGGTCATCGCGTTCAGCTCGTCCTGCGTGATGGAGTAGGAACTGCTCTTGTAGGCGCTGGTTCCGGCCGCGTCGGCCATGTTGCCGTCGGTGCGGATGCGGGTGTTGCCGCCCAGGGACAGTTGGTTGTAGATATTTACTCCGCCGATGGCCCCCTGGACCCAGAGTTGGCCGGCTGTACCGAAGTTCTTCTCGCCGAGGGTCAGGGTGAGCGTCATGAGGCGGTAGCCGTCCTTCAGATAGACGCGGGTGCCCTTGTCGCCGGAAAGTTTCACGGAGCCGTCCGCAAGGACCTCGCCGTTCTGGACGTCGAAGTTCGTGTCCTGCGTCAGGTCGATGCTGGCCGTGGTCGTACCGGAGACGATCGTCACGGCGCCGGCCTTCGGGGCGAAGGTGTTGTTCCACGGCGCGGAGACCTTGAAGTGGGCGTCATCGACTTTTTCCACGCTCCAGCCGGGGACTTCGGTCTGCGGCTCCCAGGCCTTGGAGGATTTCACCTCCAGGACCAGCTCGCCGCCGGTGCGCGGCAGGGTCGGGTCGGCCGGGGGAACGATCTCGAAGGACGCGCCGCCCTGGGCCACCTCGAAGCTGTGGGACGCGCCGCCCGCCGTCACGGTGATGGTGGCCGTGCGGGCCACGTCGTCATTGGGCTTGGCGGTGACGGTGATGACGGTCTGGGCGTTGGAGCCCGCACCGGACTCCTTGTCGAAGGAGATCCAGTCCTTGTCGGCGCTCACCGTCCAGGGAAGGTCGGTGCGGAGCCTGAGCTCCTGCGCCCCGCCGTTGCCCGGGAAAGGCGCGGTAATCTCGGTCATCTCGAAGTTGCCCTTCTGGGTGACGTCGAAGGACTCCTCGTCGTCACCGGCGACGACCGTCACCGTGGCCACGCGCTCCATCACGTCGCTCGGCTCCGCCGTGGCGACGATGGTGATGGTGCGGCCGTCCGGGTCGGGCTGGCCGTTCTCGCGGTCGAAGGAGAGCCAGGAAACGTCCGTGCGGACCTCCCAGGGAAGATTCGTATTGATGGTGAAGGACAGGGGTCCGCCCGTCGCCGCGTAGTCCTTGGCGACCGGGGTCACGAACAGTTTTCCTTTCCGGCTCTGGTTGATCGTGACGGTATAGTAGGTGCTGATCCGCTCACCCTTGATGGTCAGGGTGGCGGAACGGTCCTCCCCGCTCGTGTTGTCATCCACGCTCACAACCACGTCGGCAATGAGGGCGGAGGCGGAGCTGGAGGACGGGGTGACGTTGCACCAGTCGGCGCCGCTGGAACGGGTGACGGTCCAGGGCGTGTTGGCACTCACGTTGAAGGTGATGCTTTCCGCGCCGGTGGCAGCGAAGTTGTACGCGTCCACGGCGTCGCAGACCAGCCGGAGATTGGCATATTCCTTCTCGGGCGTCATCTGCGTGTCGATCTCGAACTGCTGGCAGGCGGCCAGGGCGGCCGTGAAGGACAGGCAGGCGATGAATCTTACTATCGTTTTCATATCTCGTATGTTTTATCCAAGGTTAGACGACGGCTACCATCCGGTATTCTGGGGATTGAGGTTGGGATTGCAGAAGAGCTCGCTCTGCGGGATCGGGAACAGGTTCTGCCGGGCGGTCCAGGTGCGGTTTTCGACCGTAATCCGCCTGTAGCTGAACTGGCTGCCGGTGCGGGTGATTTCCACACCGTCGATCTGCCCCTGCGTGGCGGCTCCGATGTCCCAGCGGCGCACGTCCCAGAAACGGTGGTCCTCAAAGGCGAATTCCACCCGCCATTCGCGGCGCACCGCCTCCCGGAAATCGCTCTGGGAAGTGACCCGGACCTCCGGCATCCCGGCATTGGCCCGGACCAGGTTCAGGGCGTCCTGGGCGCTCAGGGAGAAGTTCCCTTCCGTCGCCGTCGGATTCCCCAGGTACTCGTTGAGCGCCTCCGCGTAGGTGAGGAGGGTCTCCGCATAGCGGAACACAATCCACTGGTGCTTGTTCGTCACCGTGTTCTCCGGGGTGAAACTGGTGGTTTCCTGGATGTAGCGGCGGAGGTAGTATCCCGTCATGGTGCCCAGGTCGCTGCGGGTCGCGGAATAATCGCGGCCGCCTACGAACGTCTCGATCGTGGCACCCTTGAAGCTCATTCCGTTGGCCAGGATCGTGCGCGCAAAGCGCGGGTCGCGGCCCTCGTAGGGCTTCGTCAGGTCGAAATCCGGATCGGCCGTCTGCCAGCCGTTCGAGGTCAGGGTGATGTCATAGCCGCCGGCCGTCTGGAACGCATCCACCAGGTTCTGGGTGGGATAGGTTCCGGCGATGGACGTGCGCTGGCCTTCGGTGAACCGCACCGGGAAGTTGTACCGTTCGAAGCTCTGGCTCTCGGAGCGCATGATGGCGAAGATGACCTCCGGGGAGGTGTAGTTGTTCGCCTTCTCCGCCGGATCCAGCCGGTACAGGTTCAGGTCCATGAGTTCCTTCGCCGCAGCGGCCGCTTTCTGCCACTTGCTCCGGTCGCCCGAAGGGTTGTGCAGCGGGGAGGCGGCGTACAGGAGCGCCTTGGCCTTCACGGCGAGGGCGACGCCCCGCGTGACGCGGCCAATCTCGTCGTTGAGCATGCCCACATAGGTGTCCGGCAGATGCGCGGCGGACTCTGTGCACTCATTCACAATGAAGTCGATGACCTCGTCGAAGGGAGTCTTCCCTATCTCGTTGGCCTCCTCGGCCGTGAGCATCGTCAGCGGCATCGGAATGTCGCCGTAACGGCGGGCCAGTTCGAAGAAGAACATGGCGCGGAGGACCCTCGCCTGGTACGGATAGTAGGCCAGGTGGTCCAGCCAGCGCTGGTAGTTGGTGTCATACTTGTACATGGACAGGTCCACGGTCTCCATGGACTCCAGGAACTCGTTGGCGGAGCGGATGCCGTTATAGAGGCTCCATTTGTCATCCACCGTGTTCAGGGCGCTCCAGTTGCCGTTCCCGAAACGCTGCACGCCGGCATCCGGATCGGCATACTCGGCGTCGTCGGAGCCGCACTCGCGCATCGCGCTGCCCACGTCGGCGATATCCTTGTTCGGGAGGTATCCGTAGATGTTGGTGAGCATCCGCTGGATGTTGCTGTACGTCTTGTACATGTCCTCCCGGGTGTAGTCGGAGGAAGATTCGTCAAAGTCCAGGAAATTGCAGCCCGCTGCAAGGAGCGCTGCCGTGAGGATATAGAGGATTTTTTTCATATCTCGTTTCCCGGTTTAAAAGTTGAACTTGATGCCTGCCCAGAAGACCCGGGTGGAGGGATAGTAGGCCCCCAGCTGCTCGGGATCGGCAAAGCCGATGTTGTCCAGGCTGAAGAGGTTCGTCCCGGTCAGGGAGACCGTGGCGTCACACACCTTCAGGGCCTTCTTGGGGATGGTATAGGAGATACCCAGGTTGCGGAGCTTGATGAACGAGCCGTCGCGGTACCACAGGGAGTTCGCCTGGTAGTTGTTCGGGTTCTCCTGCGTGGTCAGGCGGGGCATCGTCGCGTACTGCTCGCGGCCCGGCGCCCAGGTGATTTCCCGGCTGAGGAAGGTCTGGGAGACGGTGCCGTTGGAGACCAGCGGCTGATACAGCGGGGAATCCAGCAGGCTGACGGTGACGCCCGTAACTCCCTGGAAATCAGCATAGACCTTGAACCCCTTGTAACCGGCGTGCAGGCCGAAGCCGAACTGCAGCAGCGGCGTCGAGGAGCCGAACATCTTCACGCGGTCCTGCCGGTCGATGACCCCGTCCCCGTTCTGGTCCCGGTACTTGAGGTCGCCGGGCCGGACGGTCCCGAAGGTCTGCTGCGGGCTGTTGTTGATCTCCACCTGGTTCTGGAAGATGCCGATGACCTCCAGGCCGTAGCGCTGTCCCACCGGGTTGCCCTTCTGGTACAGGTAGTCGTACAGCTCGTAGGCCTGGCCGTTCTCGATGACCTTGGTAAAGAGCCATCCGCCGTTGGCGTAAAGGCCGTAGTCGAAGTCTCCGTGACGGTCGTTCCAGGCGACGCTGAGGTCGATACCCTTGTACGTCTGCTCGCCAAGGCTCTGGTCACGCAGTCCCACGCCGATCACGCCCGAAACATTGGACGGGTAGATCAGGATGTTCCGCCGGTCCTCCAGGAAGCCTTCCGCATTGATGGTGAGGCGTTTGCCGAACAGGCCCAGGTCGATGCCGGCGGTGGCCTTGCGGGACAGCTCGGGGGCCAGGGTGACGGCCGCCATAGAGCCTTCCGTACGGCCGCTGTAGCTGGTTCCGCCGCTCGCACCGAAGTAGTAGCCGTTGCCGCTCACGTAGTTCTGGCGCCAGAGTTCATGCGCGAGGTCGGAGTCGGAGCCGCTCAGGCCGGCGGAGCCGTACACCTTGAGGTACGGATCCCCGTCCAGGACAACGGCGCCGAGGGTGACGGCCGGATACCAGTGGAAGCGCTTGCCCTTGGGCATGTAGGCCGATCCGGCGTAGTTCACGACGATGTCGGCGAACAGACGCTTCTTCCAGTTATAGCTCACCGTGCCCAGGATTTCCTGTGTCTTGGAGGAGTTGTTCTGGCCGCTGAGGATCCAGGAGCGCTGCCGGTAGGCGGCGTGCGCCTCCACGTGGTGCGCGTCGAAATCGCGCTCCCAGTTGAGGCGGCCCTGTCCCTCGAAGCGCATCTCCAGGCTCGAGAACCAGTGGCTGAAGGTCACGGTCTTGGAATCCGTTCCGTAGTACTTCTGCTCACTGAGGATATAGCTCCGGTCCCCTTCCGCGGCCACCGTCGAGACAAGTTCCGAATAGCGGAACTCCTTCGTGGCGTCCTCGGACAGGCGGCCGATGTAGTCGAAGGCTACGTCCACGTCGGCGCTGAGGCCGGGAACGAGCATCCCGAGGTCCTGGCGGAGCAGCACGTCGGCCAGCACCTTGGTCTGGGAGTACTGCTTCTGGCCCATCTCCTGCATCTGCGCGACCGGGTTCACGGCCCCGTACAGGGAGGTTCCGCCGTAGGCGCCGTCGGCCTGCTTCACGGGGAAGGCGGCGGAAGGAAGGGTGTACAGGGTCCTCTCGATGCGTCCGGAATAGTTGCCCCGGTTGAATTCCGCCAGGCGGGCCTTCACGCCGATCTTCATCAGGGTGGACTTCGTGATGTTCACGTCCACATTGGCCCGGATGCCCAGGCGGTTGTCATAGTGGTTCGCATTGTAGCGGTCGTCCGCGGTGGCCTTCCGGTACAGGAAATCCTCCTTCAGGTAGTCCACCGCCGCGAAATACCGGAAGTTGCGGTTGCCGCCCTGGAAGGTGAACTCGGCCTGGTGGTTGTCCCCGTGGTCCCGGTAGATCTCGTTCCACCAGTCCACATTCGGATAGGCGTAGGGGTACTGGCCGCTGTACAGGGCGAAGAGTTCCGCATCATTGTATTTGACGGGCAGGCCGTCCAGGGTGCGGGCCTCGTTCACGAGGAATCCGTAGGTGTACGCATCGGCGAATTCCGGCGCCCGGAACATCGTCTGGAAACCGTACTGGTACCGCGCGGTCACCTGCAGCTTCGCATCCTTGCCGCGCTTGGTGGTGATGGAGATCACCCCGTTGCCGCCCTTCACGCCGTAGATGGCGGAAGCGGCCGCATCCTTGAGGACGGTGACCGATTCGATCTCCTCCCCGTTGATGTCATCCAGCGAGCGGGGGAAGCCGTCCACCAGCACGAGCGGGCTGTGGCCGTGGAGGCGGAGGGCCAGCTTCAGCTTGGACTGGTTGGAGTCATAGACGCTGGAGCCGTTTCTCACCAGGAGGCCGGAGAACTGCCCGTAGAGGGCATTGGCTATATCCACTTCAGGGCTCTTCTCGAAGAGCGCGCCCGGTGCCGCGGCGTTGCTGCCGGCGCGGATCCGGAACAGGTTCCCCAGATCCACGGAGTCCAGCGGCGAGGCGGCTTCCTGGGCGGAAGCCGTGACGGCCACGAGCGCAAGTGTCAGGTATGTAAACAGTCTTTTCATCATAGTCGGGCACTTTTTAGATTACCAACCCGGATTCTGAGTCATCCCGTAGTCCTTGTTGATCTCGATGGCCGGGATCGGGGCAAGGTACCACTTGGTGTCGAAGTCGGTGTACCACTTGCGGGGCGGATAAGCTTCCTTCACCTTGAAGGTGAATACGGTCGCCTCGCGGTCCTTGTCACCCATGGAGATCAGGCCCTGGAGCGGGGTGGTGAAGGCCTCGGTGAGCCCCCAGCGCACCATGTCGAACCAGCGCACTTCCTCGAAGCCGAACTCCAGGTCGCGCTCCAGGATGAGGGCCTTCCGGAACTCTTCCTGGGTCATTCCCTCGGCGAGCGGCGGCAGGCCCACGCGGGCACGCACGGCGTTCACCCAGGCATATGCCTTGTCGGAAGGACCGCCGTCGGCCTCGTTGTAGGCCTCGGCGCAGTTCAGAAGCACCTCCGCGAAGCGCATCATGCACCAGTGCGGGGGCTGGGTACGGTCGGAACTCTGCTGCAGGACATACTTCATCATGAGGAAGCCCGGACAGCCGTCCTGATGGTACTTGTGGTTGTCGTAGGCGCGGCCCACGGTGCCGTCCCGCCAGATATCGCCGGGAACGCCCACGTTCTCATAGAGCCGCGGGTCGCGGGTCTCCGTGAAGCTGGCGCCGCCCACCTTGAGCGTGCCCAGGGGATCCGGCTTGAAGAACGGGTTCTCGGGCCAGGAGGCCTTGTCCTCCCAGGGGAAGTCCTCCGGGAACGGCGTGCCGTCGGCCCACGGGAAACGGTTCACCCAGTTCAGCGAGCAGCCGCTGCCGTAGGAACCCTGGATCTCGAAATGGCTGTCGTGGTAGCTGGTGCTGTTGGACTTCCGGATGGAAATAATGCACTCGGAGCTGCCGCGGTCGAAGTAGCCCTTGCGGTAGGCAAGCCGGTAGGCGCGCGGGGTGATGAGGCCGGTCACGGGATCGGGCTGGGCCTCGCACAGGGCATAATGGCCGTTCGCCAGCTGCTGCCGCATGAACTCGTCGGCAGCGGCCTTCGCGGCCTGCCAGCGCGCGGCGCTGTAGTTGCCGTAGCAGGTGTACTC
The DNA here is from genome assembly GCA_902778105.1 of uncultured Bacteroidia bacterium. Classification (GTDB taxonomy): domain Bacteria; phylum Bacteroidota; class Bacteroidia; order Bacteroidales; family UBA932; genus Cryptobacteroides. The sequence continues at coordinate 32,140 of CACYWN010000022.1, read as the reverse complement.
ATCCGCCTGCGGGTGCCATTTGGTGTCGGAATTGAAGGTCGGCGAGGCGGCAAAGCAGAGGATCCGGAGCTTGAGGCCCAGCGCGGCGGCCCGCGTCATGCGGCCGTCGTCCGCAGCGCTCACGGCCCACGGAAGGTCCGGAGCGGCCTCGTCACAGAGCCGGACGATGAAATCCACCGTCTCCGCGAAGGTGTTGCGGGGATAGTGCATCTCCTCGGCCGGATCCACGGCGTGGTCCAGGATCGGGACGCCGCCCAGGAAGCGGAGCATGTTGGCATAGGCGATGGCCATGCACACCTTGGCCTCGGCCTTCTTCTGGGCGAGGAGGGCCGGATCGGCGTCCGGGATGCGGTCGGCGTTCTCCAGGAACAGCCAGGCGTAGCGGATGGCCGTATAGTCCTTCTCGGAGCCGAAGCGGTAGTTCTCGCCGCCGGCATAGGAGCCCGTCAGGTTGGCGGAAAGGCCGCCCGAATAGTAGAGGTTGTTCGGACCGTCGCTGTCCGAATGCTTGTTGGAGATGAAATGGTCGGTGATGGACTCCAGGAAATCCGACCCCATCTTGGAATCGAAGGAGGAGACCAGCCCGTACGGGAGATAGTAGTAGGCCGAGGTCAGCACCTTGTCGGCGTCCTTCAGGGAAGCGAACAGGGTGTCGATGGTGGCGCCGGAAGTCTCCGGAGCCTTGGAAAGGCCGGCGTCTCCCAGTTTCAGGCTTTCACAGGCGACCAGTGCGGCGCCCACGAGGGCGATCGTCAGTATTTCAGAGAATCTTTTCATGGTACGCCCGTTTTAGAAGTTGATACTCAGTGCCATGTTGTACGTCTTCACCAGCGGGTACTGGCCGCTGGAAGAGCTGGACTTGGCCTCCGGGTCCTGCAGCTTCATCTGCGAGAAAGTGAGGAGGTTGTAGCCCGTGAACATCAGGCCCACGGAACTGATCCCCAGCTTGTCGAAGAACCTGTTGCGGGTGAAGGTGTAGCCGAAGCTCGCGCTTTTGAGACGGATGTAGGAGGCGTCCACGGTCCAGAGGGTGGAGTCCATGGAGTTCCACGGATAGTTGGTCTTCGTGAAGCGCGGCAGGGTACCGTCCTCGCGGCCCGGCGCCCAGGGATTGTCGTTGTCGATCCAGGAGTTCTCCGCGAAGATCTTCAAGAGGCCGCGGTGGCCGGAGTTCGTGAACGGGATCCGGTAGTCGGCATTCCAGACACGGCTTACGTTCGTCGCGGCGATCCAGTTGAGGGAGAGGTTGAAGCCCTTGTAGCCGAACTTCCAGTTGGAACCGAACAGGTATTCCGGACGGTTCGGATAGCCGTCGTACATGCGGTCGCGGCCGTCGATGATGCCGTCGCCGCTGAGGTCCTTGTACATGCAGTCGCCGGGATATACGGCGTTGGAGGGCTGCGGGAGGTCCGGATTCAGGCGCATGTTCCCGTCGGCATCGGTATAGAAGTCGCTCTTCTGGTACAGGCGCTCGAACTGGTACAGCATGTACCGGCCGGTGGGGCCGCCGGTCTCCCGCTGGTACTCGAATTCGGGTTCCACCTCGTCCTCGAACACGATCGTGTTGCGGGCGAAGGTGACGTTGCCGGAAAGGTCATAGGTGAAATTGCCGATATGGTCCTTCCAGCCCAGTTCCAGTTCATAGCCCCGGTTGTCCACCTCGCCGAGGTTCATGTTCGGGAGGGAGGTCGCGATGATCGAGGGCAACGAGCGCGGGGCGATGAGGATGCCCGTGCGGTGCTCCTGGAAGATATCGCCGGAGAAATGCAGGCGGTAGTTGAACAGGTCGAAATCCAGGCCCACATTGGCCTTGAGCGCCGTTTCCCAGGTCACACCCTTGTTGCCCGGGGTACCCAGTTCGTAGCGCGGCACGCCGTCGCTCTTGCCGGTACCGAAATAATAGACGCCGGCATCGTTCCAGACACCGTCCATATACATGAAACGGACGGTGTTGCTCAAGTCGTTACCCACCTTTCCGATGGAAGCCCGAACCTTCAGGAAGTCCACCCAGCGGAGTTTCTTCATGAATTTCTCCTCGGAGATCACCCAGCCCAGGGAGGCCGACGGGAACAGGCCGTACCGGGTCTTGCCCGGGGCGAAGTTCTCGGAGCCGTTGTAACCGGCGGAGACATCCACGAGATACTTGTCGGCATAGCCGTAGGTAGCGCGGGCCACCCAGCCCACATAGCCGCGGGGCAGCCACTGGTAAGCCATGGAGCTGCCGTCCTTCTTCGGATAGTAGTCGCGGGACTGGTTGTACAGCAGCAGGCCGCTGACCGCGTGCTTGCCGGCGAATTTCCGGCTGTAATCAAGGCGGGCCTCGAGGTACCAGTTCTTGTCGTCATCCGTGGATTCGCCGTAGCTCAGCGTGGGCTGGCTGCCGCTGATCACCGGGACGTAGGTGCGGTCGAAAGCCGGGTCGGACATGTTCAGGCCCGAGCCGTCGGCCCAGGAGGCGTACTCGATGGTCTGGTGGTAGCCGCCGGAACCGGTGCGCTTCTTGGTGAGCGCCATGTCGGTGTCGTAACTGCCTTTCACCGAGGCGCTGAGGCCCTGGGTGATGAAGTCCAGCCGCTGGGTGATGGTCATGTCCATCCCGAGGGAGGTCTTGTACTTGGCCTGGTAGCCGGACCAGTAGTAGTACTCCCAGCCGTTCCATTTCGTGAGGCCGTCCGGAAGGGCGTCGTAGGAGACCACCGTCACCGGCATGCCGTTCACGATGCCCGGCGAGGCCGTCGGATGGGCCCACAGCATGGTGAGCATCCAGATGTTGCCGCGGTCGCTGTCCAGCGGCTCGCGGGTGTTGCCGATCACGCCGCTGATGTTGAACTTCATGTCCGTCGTCTCGGTGAGTTTGAAGTCCAGGTTCGCGCGGTAGTTGTACCGGTTGTAGGAGTAGTTGTTGTCGTAGGTGACGTCCGGGATCTGCTTCAGCAGACCGTTCTGGAACATGTAGCCCATCGACACGAAGTAGCGGACCTTGTCCGAGCCGCCCGAGATGTTGATGTTGTTCTTGGTCTGGAGGAAGGCCTTGCGGAACATCAGCTCGTGCCACTGCGTGTTCGGGAACATGATGGGGTCGCTGCCCGTGCGGTAGGCCTCGATGGCCTCCGGCGTGAAGTACAGGCCCGGGTCGGTCTTGCCGTCGTTCCACTGGTACACGTTGTAGTACCGGGCGAAATCATAGCTGGAGCACTGCGTGATGTAGGACATCGGAACCTGCGCGCCCGTGATGGAGCTCACGGAGATCTTGGGTTTCCCCGCATCGCCGCGCTTGGTGGTGATGATGACGACGCCGTTCGCGCCGCGGACGCCGAAAACCGCCGTGGAAGCCGCGTCCTTGAGGATCGAGAGGCTCTCGATCTCGTTCGGGTCCACGGTGTTCATCGGTCTTTCCACGCCGTCCACGAGGATGAGCGGGGAAGCGTTGGAGTCGGACAGGGAACCTACGCCTCGGATGTAGATCCGGGCATAGTCTTCACCCGGCTGTCCGGTTTCCTGGACGGTGGTCACGCCGGGCATCTGGCCGGCGAGGATGTTGGTGACGTCGGCAACCGGGGCCTTGATGAGGGCCTTGTTGTCGATGGAAGTGAGCGCACCGGTGACGGTCGCCTTGGTCTGCGTACCGTACGCCACCACGACCGTCGCCTCGATGGACTGCGTGTCGTCGCGGAGCACCACGGTCAGCGTGCGCTGTTTCCCCACCGTCACCTCCTGGGTGACATAGCCCAGGGCCTGCACTTCGAGGACGGATTCCTCACCGGGTACCGTGAGGGTAAAGCTTCCGTCCACGTCGGCAGCCACGCCGGTGGTCGTCCCCTTCAGGGTGACGCCCGCACCGATCACCGGCAAGCCGTCTCCGTCCACCACACTACCTTTGATGGTAATGCCCCGGTTCTGCGCGGAGGCAAGGGCCCCCGACAGTCCCAGCAGGCACAGGACAGCAGCCAGTCTTGCGAAATGGACTACTTTGTGTTTCATCGGTTTTTGTTTATAGGGTTATTTCAGAAGCTTGAATATTTTCTGCGAAAGTTCCGCGTTCTCATAGACGCCCACGAAGTCCTCGGCGTGCGGGCCGTAGGCGAAAACCGGAACCACGATGCCGTGGTGACCCTTCGTGGAATAATGCACTTTCACGGACCGGTCCTCGAGGCTGCCTCCCACGAGGGTGACGCCGCCGGTGCCGTGGTCCGCCGTCACGATGACGAGGGTGTGCCCGTCTTTCTCCGCCCACTGCAGGACCTTGCCGATGGTCTTGTCGAAGTCGAACATCTCTTCGGCCATGTAGCCCACCTTGTTGCGGTGTGCCCAGTCGTCGATCTGGGAACCTTCGATCATCAGGAAGAAGCCTTTTTTGTTGTCCAGCAGTTCGAGGGCCTTCTCCGCGCTGTCTTCCAGCACGGGACCGCGGTCCAGGCACGGGTCCATGTCCAGCGGCGCGAACAGGCCGAGGAGCTTGCCGTCATGGATGCCGGCCATGTCCTCGCGCTTCTCCACGAAGTTGTATCCCTTCGCCTTCATCTCCTCGATGAGGTTCCGGCCGTCCTCGCGCTGGTCCCAGAACTTGCGTCCGCCGCCGACGATGAAGTCGACGCCGCTGTCCACGTACTGGGCGGCGATCTCCGCTTCCATATGGCGGTCGGGAGCGTGGCAGACGAAGTCCGCCGGCGTGGCGTCGTTGATGCGGCAGGTCACGGCAAGGCCGGTCCGCATGCCCTTCTTCTGGGCGTGGTGCAGCAGCGTTTCGAAGGGTTTGCCGTCCACATCCTGGCCGATGTAGCCGTATTTGGTCTTCGCGCCGGAAGAGATGGCGGTGCCGCCGGCGCAGGAGTCGGTGATGAGCCGGTCCGTGCAGTACGTGCGGGAATAGCCGGCCACCGGGAAATTGTCCAGGTTCAGATGGCCCCCGTTGAGGGTCCAGCCGATGGTCACGGTCTCCATGCACATGCCGTCACCGATCATCACGATCACGTTCTTGACCTTCCTGGACCGGGGCTGCTTCACCGTCACGGTCTCATAAGGGGTTTCGACAGTGTACTTGTCATCATCGCCGAACTTGTCGTCCGCATACCTGGACAGATCCCGGCCGGGATCCGTCTGCGCAAGGGCGCAGACGGACCAGCCAAGGACCAACCATACCAACAATACTGTTTTATTCATCGTATCTATCTCTTATCCAATTCATAATGCACGTCGGCAGCCCCGGTTTCGCAGGTGACCGTCCGGGTCTCGCCCGGAAGAAGCGGGAAGAAATTGTCGCTCCAGTACGCCGGAACCACCAGGTTGCCGTCGGCATCCTTCGCCTTGAGGATGTTCTGGCAGGCGATGACGCCCGACTTGTTCGTCAGGGTGACCCTGTTCCCCTCCACGGTCATCTCCACATCGGCCGCGGGCTGTTTGAAAACAAAGGCGAGGTCGGCATAGGCGGTGACGGGGGTTATGTACCAGTTGGTCTTCTTCCAGTTGTACTCGTTGTCCTTCGCGGGCAGGCAGTAGAAGTTGTCCGCCACCGGACCGTTTTCATCCTTCAGGTCCAGGGCGACGAAATGCGGCTTGCCGTCGTAACGCGTAAGGTCGAAGACGGGAAGCACTTCGCGATAACCCACCCGGATGGCCTTGGTCTCCTGCCCGACAGGCTTCGAGTTCGCATCGAAGACCTGCAGTGTCGCCTGCAAGGCATGCGGGGCGGCATCGCCGCTCTCGTTCACCGCATAGACCTTCCGCGTGGCGTAGTCGAACAGGAGCTGGATGGGCTCGCAGGCCTTCTTGGTGCCGTAATAGCCGGCCGTCGGGACTCCATACCAGTCATAGAGCTGCCAGTACAGGGACGGCCAGGCGGAATTCAGCATCCACTGGACGATCCCGGTGGACTGGGGGACGCGGACACGGAACGCCTCGAACATGGCGCGGGTAGCGTCGTAATCCACGGCATGGGCCTTGCGGACGAAGTCCTCCAGGGAGTCGAATCCGCCGTACAGGCCGTTCACGGTCTCCTGCAGCACCTTCGTCGTGTTCATGGCGGACGAGGAGGCGGTGCAGTGGTAGTCCCACACGTCGGACAGCGGCCAGAGGGCTTCCTCCGGAATCATCCGCTTCAGGGATTCCAGCTGCGGCAGGTTCGCGCCGATGCCGGTTTCCGTATTCCAGCCGAAGGCGCCGCCCGCTTCCGTATCCTTGTACCAGTAGTCCGGACCCACCCATTCGTACGGGCCCTCCATCTTGGCGCCGGACCAGCCGGCGAGGCTCCTGATGCGCTTCGCCGAGCACACGTAGGGACGGTAGTCTTCCTTCCCGAAAATGGCCAGATAGCGCTCCTCCAGGCCTGGATTCGGGATGCGGTCGCTGCCGGTGAGCCAGGCGATGACCGACGGATGGTTGTGCAGGCGCACCACCTGGTCGTGGAAATAGCGGACGGCGAGGTCCTCGACCTCCCGGCCGTTGATACAGCCGTAGCCTTTGACCTCCGGAAGCCCGCAGTAATCCTCCCACTCCCACTGGCAGCTGAAGCCCACGAGGGCGAGCACGCCCAGCCGGTCGCACAGGTCGTAGACGGTGTCGTCCTTGCCCCAGATGTTCTCGAAGCGGATGAGGTTCAGGTTCATGTCCTTCACGTAGCGGACCTGCCTTTCGATGGTTTCGGGCGTGTCGCACAGGAAAATGTCGTCCGTCCAGCCGGCCCCCTTGAGGAGGATGTCCTTCCCGTTGAGGGTGAACTGGCGGTCATTGTTTTCGGTCAGGCGGCTCTCGACCTTGCGGACGCCGAAAGCGACCTCCTTCGTATCCGAGAGGGCACCGGCCGCATCCACGCGGACGGCCAGGCAGTACATCTCGGGCTTGCCAAGGTCATAGGTCCACCAGACACGCGGGTTGTCCAGGTGCAGGAGGGCGGCCTCGGCGGGAGTCAGGGTGATTTCCCTGGTCTCGCAGGGGGCGAGGGCGACCGGCACGGTTGCGTTGCCCCCACCGAGATCCAGCGCCAGGACGGCGTCCACCGGCCGGTCCTCCTTGTTGGAAAGCGTGACGCGGACGGTCAGGTCCGCCGTCGCGAACGATTCCACGTCCAGGTCAGGAATCACGTACACGTCCTCCACGGACACGGGGCCCGTCGTCCGGAGGGTGACCGGGCGGACGATACCCATGCTTTCGTCCAACGGACGGGGATTCCAGTCCACGAAACCGTGGTTCAGGTCTCCCTTCTGCGCCCGGCGGAGCTTGACTTCCAGTTTGTTGCGCTTTTTCAGAAGCTTCGTGACATCATATTTCCGCTGGATGAAGGGTCCGAAAGTCGTGTCGGATAAAGCAATCTGCTTCCCGTTCAGGAATACGTCGGCATAGTAGTTCAGCCCGTCGAACACAAGTTCGGCGTGCTGCCCCTTGGCGGGCTTGCCGGCAAAGGTGGTGGTGTAGGTCCAGGTATCGTCAAAAATCGATTTGTCCACTTTTTCGTACGCGCGCCCCTCCAGGAGGCCTTCGCCGAAATAACCGGCTTCGTACAGGGTGCCGGCGACGGTGGAGGGAACCCGGGCGGCGAATTTCTCCGCAGCGCCTTCGCGCGTGAGCGTCCAGCCGTCGGTCAGGACCTGGCGGTTTCCGGAAGGGGCGGCGTTCCCGGCGCAAGCGGCCGTAACGACGGCGAGGGAAAGTACATGGCAAAGCTTGTTCATAGGCTAGATCAGAGCTGCGCCGAGGACCGGCAGGTTATGGTCGGTACAGATGTCGATTTCCAGGCGTTCGAGGGATTTCCGGTACGGGTAGTGCTCCCGGACGTAGCCCTCCATTGCCTGGCAGAAGAACGGATAGTTGTTGGCGATGCCGCCCGACAGGGCGATCCGGTCGGGGTCGTAGGCGTACATCACCGTGGTGACGAGGGCGCCGAGGTGGCGGCCGAACTCCTCGAACAGCAGCAGGGCGGCGGGATCTCCCGCCTCGGCGGCCTTGAAGGCGTCCAGGCTGCTCCAGCCGGCACCGGTGAAGAATTTCTTGCTGCAATAATCCTCCAGGATCGAATCCCCGTAAGGCAGGCAGCCCAGTTCGCCGGCGCCGCAGTTGGCCCCGCAGAAGAGCCGGCCCTCGTTCACGATGCCGAATCCCACGCCGGTTCCGAGCGTGACGGCGACCAGCGTCTCGGGTTTGGCCGCGGCCGGATAGGATCCGTAGACACCCATCGCGTAGCAGTTCGCGTCATTGTTCACGGCGACCGGGATGCGGAAACAGTCTTCCAGATACTCCTTGAGGGGAACTTCCTTCCAGGACGGGATGTTCTGGGTGTCGTAGACGATGCCGCGCTTGACGTCTACGACCGAAGGGACGCCGATGCCGATTTTGGACGTGCCCGGATGCAGGATCCGGCGGATATGGGAGGACAGGTCGTCCAATGTCTGTTCCATGGTTGCCTCGGACGGAAACGAAGGTGTGGAAAAGCCCTTCGTGACTTTTCCTCCTTCGACCAGACCGAAGCTGAGGTTCGTGCCTCCGATATCGATACCCAGGATCATAGTTTTTTCGGTGTTATAATTAAGGTATAGCGGGCGCGACTTTATAAAAGATTTTAAAATCTTTTCACACGCGTCCTCGTTTTTTGCAAAAATAGAAACGATTACCACTCTTTGAACGAATATTTGCGTATTTGAGTACACATTTCGCGTCAAATCGTTTTATTGCAAGATATTTTTTCCCATCTTTGGCTGTGGAAACCAAAACAGACTGACCATGCGCAAGAAATCCTTTTTCTGCCTGTTCCTGGCCACGCTCCTGGGTGCGGCCTGTTCCACGCCCTCCCGCGTCGTCTGGACGGAAGGGACCACCGACCCCGGTTCCGGCAAGGCCGTCCACGCACTCACGCTTGTCAATCCGCCCGCCGGCGGGGATTGGACCCTCTGGTTCAGCCAGTTCCGGACCCCGGTCCAAGTCCTGGAAGGTGATGGGACCATCGAACACCTGGGCGGAACGCTCTACCGGCTCGCGCCCCGGAAGGACCGGGAGAAAGGTGACATGGTTCTGCGGTACGAGGCCCGGCCCCTGGCGAACCAATGCCGGGCACCGGAAGGGTTCTATCTGCAGCGGAAGGGAAAGAAACCCGTTCCCGTGGAGGCGGAATATGTCTTCCTGCCTGCGGAGCCGATGGCCGGATTCGCCTGGAGCCGCGCGGACCTGAGTGTCTTTGACATGGTCCCCCGCCTGAAGAAGGTCGTGGTGGACCCGGCAGGTCCAGCCGCCACGGTGATTCCCGACGATGTTCCCGTCTCCTACGTCGAAGGACAGCGTCCCGGCTGGTACCGGATCACCCTGAACGGCGAAGTGAAGGTCGAAGCGGCCGATTCCGACGGGGCTTACTACGCCTCCGTCACCCTGGACAACCTGCGCCGTGCTTCGACAAGCTCAGCAACCGGCAGCCCGGCAACCGCCGTACCCTCCGCCGTCGTGGAAGACTGGCCGGACCTCCCGTACCGCGGCATCATGCTGGACATCAGCCGGAACTTCACAAAGAAGGACAACCTCCTGAAACTCATCGACCTCCTGGCCCATTACAAAGTCAACCGCCTGCACCTGCACATGGGAGACGACGAAGGCTGGCGGGTGGAGATCGACGGTCTTCCCGAACTCACTTCCTATGGCGCCTTCCGCGGCATTCCGGTCCTGAAAGAGGACGGCACCATCGAGGAACCCGATGCCCTGATGCCCACCTACTGCATGACGCCGGACCGCAACGACACGGAGACGACGGGCAACGGATACTACTCCCACGCCGATTTCGTGGACATCCTCCGCTACGCCGACGCCCGCCACATCCGGGTCATCCCGGAATTCGACACACCGGGACATTCCCGCGCCGCGGTCAAGGCGATGGAATACCGGGCCCGGACCACCGGCGACACGACCTGTCTGCTCTCCGAACCGGAGGACACTTCCCGGTATGTGTCCGTACAGGACTATACCGACAATGCCATCAACGTGGCGCTGCCGTCCACCTATGCCTTCATCGGGAAGGTCTTTGACGGTCTCATCGCCCTCTATGCCGAGGCCGGCGTTCCGCTGGAGGCCATCCACGTGGGCGGGGACGAGGTGCCGGAAGGCGCCTGGGAAGGTTCCCCCGCCTGCCGGAAGCTGCTGGAAGCCAATGGAAAGACGGACATCGGCTGGCTCAAGGACTACTATATCAACCGCGTGCTGGACATCGCCGAGGCCAGGGGCGTCAAACTCGCCGGCTGGCAGGAAGTGGGCCAGCACCTGGAGCCCGCCACCTTCGACCGGCTGCGGAAGAACCTCTCGTTCACGAACCTGTGGGCCGTTTCCCGCGGCCGGGACCAGCTCGCCTACACCTATGCGAACGAAGGGGTTCCCGTGGTCCTGTCCAACTCTTCCAACGCCTATTTCGACTTTGCCTACAACCCGTCCAAGACCGAGCGCGGCCATAACTGGGGCGGGTATGTGGACGAGCGGCGCTCCTTCTCCTTCCTCCCATACGACATCTACCGGAGCGTCCGCTGGGACGACAAGGGACGGCCGGCGAAACTGGAAAAGGCCGGTGAAGGGAAACCGGTCCTCAGCGCGGAAGGAAAGCCTTTCATCATCGGCGTACAGGGTCAGCTCTGGGCGGAAACCCTCCGCAACTTCGACCATGTGACCTATTACCTGTTCCCCAAGGCGCTCGGCCTGTTCGAGCGGGGCTGGAACGCCTCCCCGGCATGGGCGGAGACCACCCGGCCGGATGATCCCGCCTTCGTGGAGGACTTCAACCGCTTTTTCACGACCGTCGTGGAACGGGAATATCCGTATTACGACTCCCTCGGCATTTCCTATCACCGCCATTGACCGCACATGATCCGGATCCTTATCATTTCCGACTTCACGGAGTCCTTTGCCCACAAGTTCCTGGCGGGAATCGTGGACTACTCCCGCCGCCAGGAGCAGTGGATTGTCCGGCGGATGCCCACCTCCTATAAGGAAAAGATCGGCATACCCGGAGTCATCCGCATTGCAAAGGAATGGGAGGTGGACGCCGTCGTCGGCCAGTTCGAACCGACGGACGACCTGGACCTGTTCCACGAAAACGGGATCCTCGTCCTGGCCCAGGACTATAAGCAGCGCTTCCCGTCGGTTCCCAACGTCACGGGCGATTACCTGGGAACCGGCAGGATGGCGGCCCGGTTCTTCCTGGACAGGGGGTTCCGGAATTTCGGGTTCTTCGGATTCAACGATGTCTGCTGGTCCGACGAACGATGCGACGGATTCCGGCGGGAAGTGGAGGCGGCCGGTTACGGCGACAGTTTCTATACCTACCGGATGCAGGAAATCGAGATGGTCTGGTACTACCAGCGGAACCGGCTGCGGGAATGGCTGCAGATGATTCCCAAACCCATTGCCATCATGGCCTGCGACGACAACCAGGGGGCGAATCTCATCGAGGCGTGCCATTCGGCGGGCATCCGGATTCCCTCGGAAGTGTCCGTCATGGGCGTAGACAACGACGAGACGCTGTGCAGCCTGGGAAGCGCCACGCTGTCCAGCATCCTCGTGGACATCGAGGAGGGGGGACGGCAGACGGCGGCCCTCCTCGAGCGCATGGTCGCGGACCCGTCCCTTCCGGCGCAGGACGTCGTCCTGCAGCCGGTCAAGATCGTGGGAAGGATGTCCACGGCGGCCTTCGCCACGGATGACCAGCAGATCCTGAAGGCCATCCTGTTCATCCACCGGAATGTGAAAAGAAAGATTTCCGTCCGGGACGTGATGACCGAAGCCGCCTTGTCCCGCCGGCTCCTGGAGCGGCGCTTCAAGGATGTGACGGGGAAAACCCTGTATGAGTATATCACCGAACTGAAACTCAAGTACTTCGCCGAACAGTTACAGGAAACGGACGAACAGGTGATGAGCATCGCCCTGTCCATGGGAGAGAACGACACCAAAAGCATCGCCCGCCGTTTCAAGCAGATCTACGGCTGCACGCCGCTCCAGTGGAGAGAACAACAACGAAAACCGCATACCCCATGAAAAGAATCCTCCTTTCCGTCCTTTTCGCAGCGGCCGTCCTGATGGCCCAGGCCCAGCAGCCGGACATCGACGCCCACCTGAGGGCACACCCCGAACTGCTGGCCGGTACCGACTACCTCTGTCCCACCGGTCCGGTCGCGCTCACCAAGGCCCCGAAGGGATACAAACCCTTCTATATCAGCCACTACGGACGTCACGGCGCCCGCTATGCCTGGCAGAGCGACCTGTATGAAAGAATCCATGACGCCTTGTCCGCTGCCGCCGCCGAGAGCAACCTGACGGAACTGGGAGCCGATTACAAGCGCCGCTTCGACAGCCTGTATCCGGAGGTCCGCTACCGGGTGGGCGACCTGTCCTACCGCGGCTGGAAGCAGCAGGAGAAACTGGCAGAACGGATGTACCTGAACTTCCCGAAAATATTCCCGGACGGGGCCGAGGTCCGGGCCTGGACTTCGACCTCCACCCGCTGCGTCATGACGATGTCAGCTTTCTGCCAGGGGCTCAAGGGGATGAACCCGGACATCGACCTGTTCGAGAATTTCGGCAAGGTGTTCCTGCCGGCCATCCTGCCACAGGACAGCGGCAATCCGTTCAGGGATAAGAACTTCCGGCAGACACCGGTCAAGTTTGACGAGACCTGGGCGCAGTTCATCCAGCGGACCGTGGACAGCAAGGCCATCCTCGCGCGGCTGTTCAAGGACGTGGACAAGGCCGTTCCCGCGGACAAGCAGTGGGGGCTGGTCTCCTATCTCTGGTTCTTCGCCGCGGGCATGAACAGCCTGGAGACGTCGCTGGATTTCCGGGACCTGTTCACCGCCGACGAACTGCTGGCGCTCTGGAAAGTCGATGATTTCCAGTTCTATGCCGAAGCCTGGAACACCCACCTGGGCTATCAGCCCATCGTGGACGACATCATTGCCAAGGCCGACGACCGCATCGCCGCAGGCCGCGTGGGCGCCGACCTCCGCTTCGGCCACGACTATACGCTCCTTCCCCTGTTGATGATCCTGGACGTGGACGGTTTCGGTCACGACGTGGACAACCCCGACGACATCCCCTCCTGGTGCCAGACTTACCGCGTCCCGATGGGCGCGAACCTCCAGCTGGTCTTCTACCGTTCCAGGCGCTATCCGGAAATCCTCTTCAAGGTCCTCCTCAACGGCGAAGAAGCACATCTCCCCCTGGCCACGGAAATCTGGCCATACTACTCCTGGGACGCCTTCAAGGCCCGTTACGGGAGGTAGTCAGGATTCTTTCCAGCCTTGTGCCTTAACCGGGAACTCGACACCCTCGGGGGTGACGAGGACGGCGCCTACTTCGGGCTGGGCCAGGTGGCCGATGATGTCGAAAGTCTGGAAGTCCCGGCGGAACTTCTCCATCTGGAGGATGGGGACCGTGAAGAGGAGACGCATGTCGTCGCCGCCGTTCATCGCCGCCGAGATGGGGTCGATGTCCAGCTCCTTGCCCAACTGGAAGGAGTTGCCTTCGAAGGGGATGCGGTCGGCATAGACCTTGGCGCCAAGGCCGCTGTCGCGCGTGAGGCGCTTGAGCGCATCGGAAAGCCCGCGCGTGATGAAATAGCCGTAGGATGGATAGATTTCGGCATCCTCCAGCTTCGAGACCACACCCGCGTCCAGTTCCGGACGCAGATAATCGCCCACCAGCATCCGCCAGGGGGTCATGTCGGGCTGGTCGCCGGTTTTTTCGAACTCCTTCCGGCCCCGCTCCAGCACCTGCAGGCCCAGGTAGGCAGCGCCGAGGTTGCCGGACAGGCACAGGAGGTCCCTGGACTTGGCCGCCATCCGCCGTTTGTCGGTCAGGAGAGCGGTTTCGCCCGTAGCGGCCAGACTGATATACAGCCCATTGTTCGAAGGCTGCAGGTCCAGGTTCACCGCTTCGAAGCCGTGCTCCTTCGCCGCGACCGTGACACCCGTCCACAGCTCCTTGACCTGGTCCAGGTCCAGTTTCGCCGACAGGCCCAGGATCACGTTCAGGAGCTTCGGGTGTGCGAGGGTGGCGTAGAGTTCGCCCACGACGCCCACAACACACTTATATCCCAAATGCTTGAGCGGGAAGTACACGAGGTTGAAGTCGATGCCTTCCAGGTACATCCGTGCTGCGGTGTGCACCTTGCCTCCCCTGTCGGCGGTGTAGGTGAGACCCGGGACGGGATGATAAGCAGAGAGGCGATAGAGCTGGTCTATCGCCTCTACTTTTCCGATATCCGAAAAGCGTTCGGCCATCGTTAGCGGAGCTGGAAGATCACCGGGAAGGTGTAGGTCACCTTGACGGCGCGGTCACGCTGCTTGCCGGGCTTCCACTTCGGGGAGCTGGAAACGACGCGGACAGCTTCCTTGTCCAGGGACTCATCCACACCACGGAGGACCTTCACGTTGGTCACGCGGCCGTCGGCTTCCACGGTGAACTGGAGGGTGACACGACCCTGCACACCGTTCTCCTTCGCGATTTCAGGATAGACGAGCTTGGAGTTCACCCACTTCGAGAACTCGTTCGCATCAGTCGTCTTCGAGGTTCATGAACATGTCGTCATCGAGCTTGATGTCATCGTCCACGATGTCGATCTGGTCGGAAAGGACGGGGATGTTCGGGGCCTCGGGCGGCGGCGGAGGGGTCTCGTTCTGGATGGCGACCATTTCCTCTTCCACGAGGACCTGGGTGGTGTCCTCGAGGACAGCCACCTGCTGTTCCTTGGAGGAATACTCGAAGGCTCCCCACACAATGGCGAGGGCGGTGACAAGACCGATCTCCGTAAAGAGAAGCTTCTTGTTCTCCAAGCTGGCTTTTTCAGATTTCTTGATTTCCATATCTTTGGATTTTGTGGTTTTTCACTGATGCAAAGTTCGGAATTCCCAAGCAAGGGTGCAAGAATACCTCTTTTTTCTTTCTCGCAGGGGCGCGCAATAATAGTATTGATAATCAGCAGGTTACAAGAAATGCATTTCTAACAATTCTCGCAACCCGCCGATTACATGTCGTTAACCATTAAAATCCGGTCGTTCACTAGCGAAGCCGATACACGACCGGGAAGGTATAGGAGACCTTTACGGCCCGGTCCCGCTGGCGCCCCGGTTCCCATTTCGGAGAACTCGCCACCACCCGGACCGCTTCGCGGGCGAGGGACTCGTCCGGCGAACGAAGGACCTTCACGTCCTGCATCCTGCCGTCGGAGCCGATCGTGAACTGGAGGTAGACCGTCCCGTCCACGCCGTTCTCCTTGGCAATCTCCGGATACTGAAGCCGGGCATTCACCCAACGGGAGAAATCATTGGCATCGCCGCCCTGGAAGGAGGGCTTCTGTTCGACGGCGACAAACGGCAGCACCTCTTCCTCCACTTCCTGCTCAACGACTTCCTGGCTCCGGTAGGCCTGGATATCCACCGGGATATCGGTATCGTCCAGGCTCTGGAAGTCCAGGTCCACGGTAACGTCGTCGTCGACAATCTCCAGCTCGTCCGACAGCATCGGCAGGGCCGGCGCTTCCGGTGCGGGAGGCGGCGTATCCAGCGGGATAGCCACGATGTCGTACGGGTCTTCGATTTTGGTATTCTCCTGCAGAAGAGCGACTTCTTTCGCGCGGGTGGAGCGTTCAAATCCCGCGAAGACCACGAGGAGGGCCGCGATGAGCCCCAGCTCGGCAAAGATCAACCGCTTGTTTTCGAGGCTGGCCTTTTCAGTTTTCTTGATTTCCATGGCGCAATGTGTTAAGGGTTTGACTTGGTGCAAAGTTACCCCCGGAAATGCGCGAAATCAATGACAGGAAGCCGTTGCGAACTCGCGGCATAAAACCGCAAAGTGCTGACACTCAGCCATATAAAAAGTGAGAGATGCACAAAAAAGAGCACCTCTCCCACGTTATCTCGCTGCTTATCAGAGAATTCCCAGTTCGCCGGCCTTGCGGAGCATGTCAGCGACGTTCTTGACTCCCATCTTGGCGTAGATATGTTGGCGGTGGGTGTTTACCGTGTGGACGGAAAGGTAGGTGCGCTGGGCGATTTCGGCAGCCTTCAGGCCTTCGGCGCTCAGGCGGATGATTTCGATTTCGCGCGAGGAAAGGCCGATGTCGGCAATCCGCCGGCTTCGGTCGACCAGGAGGTCTTCCACGTAGGTGGCGACTTCCGTATTGATGGATTCCATCCCTTTCGTCAGTTCTCCGCACTTTTCCCGGATTTGCTCCGACGAGAGCGTTGCCGCCGATGCAGAAAGGGCGGCAATCTCATGGGCCAAGGCATTGGCCGGGTTCCGGAGATCCTTGGAAAGCAGCTGGATGATCTGCTCCCTGGCGTCGCTGACGCGCTTCAGTTCGGCGTTGCGCCGCCTGATCTTGCGGATGTAGCCGACGCCCAGCAGGATGATGGCCGATGCCAGCAGCAGGGCCAGCACAAGCAGCCAAGTCCGGAAACGGCTCCGCTCGATCTCCCGTTCCTTCTCCTGCACCTGGAAGCGCGTCTCCATTTCCTGGAGGGTCTCGTCCTGCTTCTGCTGGAGATACTTCTGGATATGGAAAACATAGTCGTCATGCGTATCCAGGGCCTTTTCATAAGCCCCGGTGCGGGTGTAGAGCCGCACAAGGCGGTCATCCAGGCTGGATGCCGTGAGATAATCCGTTTCCTTCAAGGTCGACAGCACCTGCTCGAAATACCGGATCGCCTCTTCGTTGCGGTCGCCCTGCTGGAACCAGCGGGAGCGGAACAGGATGCCGTTCCGGCGGAGGCGCGGCAGGTCATAAGTGTCGGCCAAGGCCTGTCCCTTGTCCAGCCACTCCCCGGCGGTCCGGTAAAGATCCGGATCGATGGGATCGTTCCACCGATTCTTGTTGATATACAAGGAGCCGATCACGTAGCACGCCTCGCACTGCAGCTCGGGCGCATCGACCTTTTCCGCAAGCGCCAGCGCTTCCCTGGCATACGCCAGGCCCTCGTCGTTCCGGCCGGTCTCCGGCGAAATCTCAGCATAAGAGCAGAGCTTCGCTTTCGCAATCAAGACGCTCGACAATTCCTTGTCAAAACCGTTCTCGCGGGCGATCGCCTCCGCTTCCACGGCCTTGTCCCATGCATCGGCATCCCGACTCACCATAATGTCGACACCTATGATGGACAGCAGGGACTGCACCTGCATCAGCGGGTTCTCCGCTGACAGATCCAGCGCCCGGAACGACTTCTCCATCGCACCATTGAAATCCTGCGACGCCAGGAGCAGCTCGGACTCGGCAATCAAAGTCGCGGCTTCAGATGGATTTCCCACCGCGTCATTGACGTGTCTTTTACAGGAAACGCCCGTGCATAGGAGAGCGGCAAGCAATAGGAAACGACAGGCTTTTCTCATGTCACAAAGTTGGGAAGATTGCGCCGCAAATGCAAAAAAAACACATTTCAGTACGCCTGCAAGGCCAGAATACTGAAAAATCATTACGCAAAAAAGGGCCCGGATTCGTAATTTAGCGGGTAAGTCTCCTCCGGATTACAAACCAAACAGCATACAATTATGAAGAAGGGAAAAGAATTGTACACTGCACCCGCCTCCAGGATACTGGATTTGATCTTCGAAGGCGCCTTCTGCGCCAGCGGGAACCCGCTTCAGGATCCGATGGACCTGCCGGAATTTGAAGATGGTGGTGAACTTTAACAGAAAAGAATCATGAAGAAAATACTGTTATTTATTGCCTTGCTGTCGTCTTGCCTGATGGCTTGCAACAAGTTTGAGGCTGAAGTCCAGGAAACCGAGACCCATATCAATCCTGAAACGCATGAAGTGACCCTGGATGCGACGATCCGGTCCGATTCCGACACGAGGGTGAGTTACACGGCAAAGAACTCCGGCCTTAAGTGCACGTGGGTTGAGGGAGACCAGATGACGCTTGTCACCTACAATGCAGACGATCACTCCAGCACATTGGCCACGATCGACAATTTAACCCTGGACAGCGGAGCCGGAAAGGCAAGTGCTACATTCAAGGGAACGGTCACGGGCACTCCTGGCGCTTATTATCTCTTGGTTTATCCGGCAGTAACACAGACCCAGGCTCCTCCATACCAGTCGGAACAAGTACCGAAAGACGTCCCCCAATCGCAGTCACGTGGGCAAGTCATTGCCATCGAACAGGAAGATGATTATCTGGCGCTCATCATGAATGTTGGCGTCCTGAAGGCGCAAGGCTCTAAAACGAACGTCAGACACCTCAGCAACTGTCCCATGATCGGTCGGGGCACCATCCATGACGGCATTGCCCTGTCTTCGACGGTGCTGGAGCATGAGTGCTCCGTTATAAAATTGAAGTATACCTTGCCGAGTTTTTGGAATGCCAAGATGTTGTATGCGGTTTATTTGAACTGGACAACCGCTTCTACGGACCAGGCTCCGTTTGCCGATCATTTGTTTTGGAAATTAGGGAAAGACGGCCAATATGCAGGGCTTTGGTCCTCGACACAAGGTTATAAGGAACAAGGACCGATCCTTTACATCGGAGGTCATTGGATCGCCGATTACTCACCGGTCGAGCCTGCCGGATATGATGTCGATGCTTACGGGAATGACATGATCCTCTTTTACCCCTATCTGGCCCCCCGGGATAAAGCGCTTTTCCCTCAAACATCGGTAAGTCTTTATGGCCGGGACGAGGAACACGGCTATGGGTATTATCAGATTGCAGAGAAAGAGATCTCTTCAGGCTTGATGAATGAACGCGGAAAATTGTACACGCTCTCTTTTTAGCGGGAACGACCAGGATACCTGAGAGCTTCCGGGGGGTGCAATAGACCCGTCGAATAGAGCCCCCTTATTTCTCCAGACACGCCAGGAAATCCCCGCTGTCAGGCGATGAGGAGGCTTTGATGCGCTCCTTGAGACGGTAAAGGCGATTGTAGACGTAGGGTTTGTCTTTCTCCAGCAGCGTGGAGATGGTAGTGGCGGAGAAGCCGGACGCGGTGAACAGGTACAGGAGGAAATCCTCATCCTTCCATTTGGGGAAGGCGGCGCGGAGGCGCTTCATCACGCCGCCGGAGCGCTCGTCAAGGGCCTGCTCCAGGTTCTTCTGGACCTTGGCATCACTCCGGAGCCCCTCCACGATGGACTTCACCTCGCCGAGAATGCGGGGCTGCAGGTTGGATGTTCCCTCAAAGACATAATACTGTTCGCACAGGCGGTCCAGGGTATCCAGGCCACCGATTTTCGGCCGGTCGGCTTTCATCGCCGCAAGTTTGGACTGAAGGTCTTCCGCGGCGGACATGTACCGCTCATTCTCCGCCTGCTTCTCTTCCAACAGCCGCTCTGTCTGGATCTTCCGGGCCCAGGAATACAGGACCAGGGTGGACAGGACGGCCAGGATCAGCAGGGCCAGCATGCCAATCCGGTTCCGCGAGCGTTCGATCTCCCGCGCGACGGCTCCGGCCTTCCGGAAGGAAACCATCCCGCTTCCATACCGCCCCACGGCCGTCTGGACCGTACCCATCAGCTCCCAGGCACGCATCCGTTCCATTGCGGGACCATTCTCGTCGAACCAGAAACAGGCCCGCTCCAGCGCCGCCTCGGTGGGATCGTCCAGGAAGAAATAAGTCCTGTAGAAGGCTTCCGCAGACAGATAATCATACTCCGCTTTCTCGCGGTCCGTCTTCAGGTCGACCCTTGAAATGCCGTCCAGGATATACAGGGCACTGTCCGGATGGTCTTCCACGACCCGCTCCGCCGTGCGCAGTGCCGGGTCGCCCCGTCCGCAGGAAAAGGCGAGAAGCAGCAAAACCAAGTATGCAAAACGCATCTTCACCTTACAAAGATAATGAAAAATAGAGAACGGTACAGGGCCCGGGCTCCGAAAAAAGTCGCCCGGACCCTGTACCGCTCTCTGTCTCAGGATGCAAGTTACTTCCGCAAGGGCTCGCAGCGGTCCACGCCGATGCGGCGGAGGTCGGAGATCAGTTCCGTGGACACCCGGACCTGATACTTGTTGGACTTGAACTGGATCCGGTAGCGGGTCTGGGGATCGTAGAGGAACATCTCCAGGGGGGTGCTTCCCTTGTGCTTCCGGATCACCTTCACGAGGTCTTCCCGGAAAGAAGGGGTAAGCATCGGGGTGTCGATATTCAGGATGAACCCTTTCAGGAATTCCTCCGAGACGTTTCCCAGCATCATCACTTTCCGGAGCTTGAACACATACGGGGCGGTCTTGCCCTCGGCCCGTTCTTCGGGCTTGAGGAAGTACTTTTCCTCGACGACGCCCTCCAGGAACAGGGCGTCATGCGGAACCATATACTTGAAGAACGCTTCGTGGTCCTTGCCGAACAGGGTCAGTTCATAGCTGCCGGAGTAGTCTTCCAGCGAGGTCTTGGAATAAGGCTGCCCCTTCTTGGTCAGCAGCGGCTTGTACTCCGTCACGAGGCCGGCCACGCACACCTTGGCCGTCTTTTTCGCCTTCTCGCATTCCGCGACGACCCCTTCCAGCTCCGCCATCTTGCAGGTGGTGAAATGGTCGATCTCGAAGCCGAACCGGTCCAGCGGGTGGGAGGACAGGTACATGCCCACCAGTTCCTTTTCCCGCTGCAGCTGGACCAGGAGGTCGGGATCGCCCGCCATTTCCGGAATGGCGGGACGCTCGGGCTTCATTTCCTCGATGTCACCGAACAGGGAGGCGGCTGCATCCACGGTGTCGGCCCGGAAGAGCTCCCCGTAGCGGACGATTTCGTCGATAAAGGGCTGGCCGCTGCGGCCCGGCAGCTCGAACTGGCAACGCTGCACGCCCAGGCTGTCGAAAGCGCCGGCATACAGCAGCGTCTCGAACGCCTTGCGGTTCACCGTCCCGGCCATCCGCTCCACGAAATCGTAGATGTCCGCGTACAGGCCGTTTTCGTCCCGGTCCTTGAGAATCGCCTCCACGATGTTCGCGCCGAAACCCTTCATGCCGCTGAGGGCGAAGCGCACGTCCCCGTCCTTGTTCACGGTGAAGTTCGCCGCACTTTCGTTCACGTCCGGGTTCAGGATCCGGATGCCGTGGCTCCGGCAGTCGTCCATGATCTTCTTGATTTCCTCCATGCTCTTGGCGGCCGTCAGGCAGGAGGCGAAGAATTCGGACGGATAGTGGCACTTGAGCCAGCCCGTCTGGTAGCTCACCCAGGCATAACAGGTGGCGTGGGACTTGTTGAAGGCGTATTGGGCGAATTTTTCCCAGTCCTTCCAGATCTTGTCCAGGACTTTCTCCGGATGGCCGTTCGCAAGGCCTCCCTTCATGAATTTTTCCTTCAGGGAGTTCAGGATATCGATCTGCTTCTTGCCCATGGCCTTGCGGAGCTTGTCCGCCTCGCCCTTGGTGAAGTTCGCAAGTTTCTGGGAAAGCAGCATCACCTGCTCCTGGTACACCGTGACGCCGTAGGTGTCGTTCAGGTACTCCTCCATCTCGGGGAGATCGTACTCGATCTTCTGCTCGCCCAGTTTTCGGGCCACGAAATCGGGGATGTAGTCCATCGGCCCCGGCCGGTAGAGGGCGTTCATGGCGATGAGGTCCTCGAACCGTTCGGGGTGCAGCTGCCGCAGCCAGGTCTGCATGCCCTCGGATTCGAACTGGAACACGGAAACGGTGTCGCCGCGGCCATACAGTTCATAGGTAGGCTTGTCGTCGATGGGAATCGCCTCGATGTCGATGTCCTCCCCGAAGCGTTCCTTGATGAGATCCAGGCAGTTATGGATGATCGAAAGGGTAATCAGGCCCAGGAAGTCCATCTTGAGCATGCCCACGTCCTCAATGTAATGGCCGTCATACTGGGAAGTGCGCACGTCCTCGCCCGTCTCCTTGTCCTTGGACAGGCACATGGGCAGGAAGTTCGTGAGGTCGCCCCGGCCGATGATGGTGGCGCAGGCGTGCATGCCCGTCTGGCGCACACTGCCCTCCAGGGCCTGGGCATATTTCAGGACCTCCTTGTTCAGCTCCGGGCCGCTTTTGAGTTCCTCGATGAACTCCGGGACCAGCCGGTAGCAGTTCTTGAGGGTGACCTTCACGTCCACGTCCTCCATGCCCTTCTGGAAGGTCTTCTTCACCAAGCGCTTCTGTCCCTCATGCTCGGGATCGTCCTCCTCGACCTCCTTCTCCACCATCTTGAAGCCGGGCTTCAGCTGGTCCAGCTTGGGATTGAAGGGGTATTCCTTCTCCTTCTTCTCGGAGAGGCGGTCCGGAACCATCTTCGTGAGGCGGTTGGACTCGTCGATGGACACATGGCTGATGCGGGCGACGTCCTTGATTGCGCTCTTCGCCGCCATCGTACCGAAGGTGATGACACGGGACACATGGTCGGCCCCGTACTTCTGCTCCACATAGCTGTGGGCCTTCGTCAGGTCTTCGAAGTCCACGTCGATATCCGGCATGGAGATACGGTCCGGATTCAGGAAACGCTCGAACAGGAGTTGGTACCGGATCGGGTCCAGGTTCGTGATTTTCAGGCAGTAAGCCACGACGGAACCAGCCGCGGAACCACGTCCCGGTCCCACCATGGACCCCATGGCACGGGATGCCGCGATATAGTCCTGGACAATGAGGAAGTAGTCCGGGAAGCCCATGCGGGAGATGGTCTTGAGCTCGAAGTCGATACGCTCGGCCTGCTCCTCCGTAAGGGTGTCGCCATAGCGCTGGCGCGCGCCCTCGTAGGTCAGGTGGCACAGGTAGGCGACCGAATGGCAGAAGCCGTCGCCGCGGTAATTCCCCTTCTTGTCGCACCGGCCCGCATCGATGACGTCCTTGTACTTCTCCATCTGCGCGTCGATGTCCGCCATGAACGCCGGGGCGATCTCAAACACCGGCAGGATGGGGTCGCAGTCGATGGAATAGGACTCCACCTTGTCCAGGACTTCCTGCGTATTGGCAATGGCCTCCGGATGGTCCGGGAACAGGGCCAGCATCTCCTCCTCGCTCTTGAGGAACTCCTGCTGGGTGTAGCGGAGGCGGTCCGGATCGTCCACGTAGGAATTGGTGGTCAGGCAGATGAGCCGGTCGTGGACCGGGCCGTCCTCCTTCCGGACGAAATGCACGTCATTGGTCGCGATGACCTTCACTTGATGCTTCTGCGCCAGTTCGAAGATGACCTTGTTGTAGACCATCTGGTTGTCGTAGACCTCCCGCGACTGGCCCGGGACCTCCGTCTTGTGGAGCATCACCTCCAGGTAGTAGTCGTCGCCGAACACGCGCTTGTGCCACTGGATGACCTCGTCCACCTTCTTCATGTCCCCCGCAAGGATGGCGCGGGGCACCTCGCCCGCCATGCAGGCGGAGCTGCAGATTAGGTCCTCGTGGTACTGCTCCAGCACCTCATGGCTCACGCGGGGACGGTAGTACATCCCCTCGATGTGCGCCGCGGACACAATCTTCACCAGGTTCTTGTAACCGTTGTAGTTCTTCGCCAGGAGGATCAGGTGGTAGTACCCCTTCTCCTTTACGCGGTGGTCGCCCTTGGACACGTAGATCTCGCATCCGATGACGGGTTTCACGCTCGGATGCTTCTTCGCGTACTTGAAGAACTCCTTCACCCCGTACATGTTGCCGTGGTCCGTGATCGCGAGACCGGGCATCCCGAGCTCCTCTGCCCGGTTGAACAGATTCTCGATGGACGACTGTCCGTCCAGGATGGAATATTGGGTATGTACGTGCAGGTGTACGAAGGACATGGTGCGATCGGTTAGGATAGCAAAGATAGCACACAGTCCCGAATTCTCCGAAAAAAGTTATCAACAGGACGGGCGGAAGACCGTGGTCCGGACCTCGCAGAGGATAATCTCTACAAAGTGTGGGAACAGCGCTTCCATTTAAGCCTTTTTTAAGGATGGGTTAAGGCATTTGGAAAGGGGATGCCTTTATCTTTGGCAAAAAAAGGCGACATGAAAGCTCTCCGTACTCTGGTTTTGCTGCTTGGCATGGCAGCTGCACTCGGCGCCCGGGCCCAGGGCACCGGTTTCCGGCACGACCCGGAATCGGCCCATCCGTCCTACAAGGGACTGGTGATGGCCGGGTATCAGGGCTGGTTCCACAATGACGGCAAAGGGGTGATGTACCCCGACGAGAACCGGATCCATATCGACATGTGGCCGGACGTGAGCGAGTACGAGCACACGTATCCGACGGGACTCAAGATGGCCGACGGTTCCACGGCGCGGTTCTTCTGCTCCGATGACGGGCAGACGGTAGCGACGCACTTCCGCTGGATGCGGGAGTATGGACTGGACGGCGTGTTCCTGCAGCGTTTCTACGGAAGCTGCCGGCCCCGGCACGATTCGCGTCAGCATTCCGTGACGGTACTCCGCCATGCGTTGAAGTACGCCGGCGAAAACGGCCGCGCCATTTCGGTGATGTATGACCTTTCGGGCCTGGACCCGAACCGGAGCGAGGACTGCACGCTGCTCATCGACGACTGGAAGTTCCTGGTAGACAGCCTGAAAGTCACGTCGTACAGCAAGCCCAACCAGTATCTGTACCATAACGGGAAACCGCTCGTGGTCATCTGGGGCGTCGGTTTTCCGGACCGTCCGTATAATATCCGGGACATCAAGTTGGCGGAGCTCATCGACTTTCTCCACAACGACCCCGAATACGGCGGCTGCAGCGTGATGCTGGGCGTGCCCACTTATTGGCGGGAACTCTTCAGCGACTGTGTCCAGGACCCGTATCTGCACGATCTGATCCGGATGGCCGACCTGGTCCTTCCCTGGATGGTCCAGCGCTTCACGCCGCTGCTGCATTTCGAAATGAACCGCTATGCCGACATGATCCGCAAGGACATGGAATGGTGTGCGGCGAACGGGGTGGAGTATGTTCCGCTGGTGTATCCCGGCTTCAGCTGGTACAACCTGAGCCGGGGCGGGGACGACATGAACGACATCGGGGGCGAAAAGCCGCTCGCGAGCATTCCCCGTCAGGGCGGAAAGTTCTACTGGTCACAGATTTACACGGCGGTCAAGGCTGGCGCCGAGATGCTGTATGTGGCGATGTTCGACGAGGTCAACGAGGGCACGGCCATCTTCAAGGTGACCGACAATCCGCCTGTGAGCACCGTCGCCAAGTTCGTGGGAATGGACGGGAAGCCGTCCGACCACTACCTGTTCCTGACCGGGGAAGGCGCCCGGATGCTCCGCGGCGAAAGGCCGCTGGACCCGAAGATGCCGGAAAGGGCGGTCGAAAACCAGTCCTACAAACCCTGGGAGCAGATTTATGCCGACAAAGGGTTCACCGTGGAGGAAACCCTTATCCGCGGCCGACGTGCCGTCTTCATCGTCCCCCCGGGAGCGAACGGGCGCTGGATCGCCCGGCCGGCCTTCATCGGCGCCTTCGCCCAGGTGGATGACGCCCTCCTCGCGCGAGGCTGGTCCTTCGGTCTGCTGGACCTGATGGACGAATATGCCTCTCCGGACGCGCAGGATGCCTTTACGGAATTCGCCGACTACGCGCGCAAGAAGCACGGCCTGTCGAAAAAAGTGGTCCTGGAGGGTCTGAGCCGGGGCGGATGGTTCTCCCTGCTCTATGCAGAAAACCATCCCGACCGGGTGGAAAAACTCTATCTGGACGCCCCGTTGTGCGACCTCACCAAGTTCACGCACAATCCCTATGTCCAGGCTGCCGCCCGGGCGTGGGAGGCCCAGGGCGTTATCCCGGAGGCCTTCTACACCTATGCCCGGGACCATTTCGACCGGATCAAGAAGATTCCCATCATCGTCGTCTATGGTGCGGCGGACCCGGTCGTTCCTTTCGAGCAGCAGTTCGGAACCTTCGACCTGGCCGGCTGCCGGCGGCTTTCGCTGATCGGCAAGACAGGCTGCGCCCATCATCCGCATTCGCTGAATCCGTGCGATCCGATCGTGGAGTTCCTGGACAGGAAATAGGATCAGAACAGGCCCTTCACCAGGAACCAGACGATGGGAACCAGCAGGGAGGGAATGTAATTCAGTGTCTTGCAGTCCTTGATATCCAGGATGGAAAGGCCGGAGGAGATGATGAGGATCCCGCCCACGATGGCGAGTTCATTGACCAGGGCGCCCTGGAAAATGGGGCTGGACGAGGCCAGGGTGGCGGCGAGCCAGATAGCGCCCTGCCAGCAGAACAGGATGGGTGCCGCGAGGATCATCCCGATGCCGTAGGTGGTCGCAAAGACGGTCGAGGTCACCAGGTCCAGCGTGGAATTCGTGTACAGGAAGGTATTGTCCCCCTGCAGGGCGCTGAGGACCGGGCCGACGATGGAGAAAGTGCCGATGCAGTAGAGCAGGCAGGCCG
Source organism: uncultured Bacteroidia bacterium (assembly GCA_902778105.1). Taxonomy (GTDB): domain Bacteria; phylum Bacteroidota; class Bacteroidia; order Bacteroidales; family UBA932; genus Cryptobacteroides. The sequence continues at coordinate 5,904 of CACYWN010000022.1, read as the reverse complement.
AAATGAGGCCTTTCGCGAAGCTGTCTCCGCCCTTTTTCGCCAGGAGACGCTTCACCTTTCCGTCCAGGTCCAGGGCCGTGCCGAGGAGGCCGCCGAGGGCGAGCGACAGGATGAACAGCACGGGGAACTCGCTCTTGGGCATGTTCTGCACGAAGGAATGGGCGCCCAGGGCGAGGGATGCCAGGCCCATCGCATTGAACAGCGTCTTCGTATATTTCTCCCCGAGGCCCTTTTTGAAAAAAGTCCCGATGAGGGTGCCGGCAACGATGCAGGCGGTATTGACGAGGGTTCCGAGCATTTGGCCTTGCAAAGATACAAAGATTTCTCTACCTTCGTAATCCTCAACGAGATACAATGGCATTTTATGGCAAAGGAAAACGTCTACCTGGCATCCAAGCCCCGTTATGAGATCCTGGACGGGCTCCGCGGCGTCGCCGCGCTGATGGTGGTGCTGTTCCACCTGTTCGAAACCTACAGCAAGGGACCGGCGTACCAGATCATCAACCACGGTTACCTGGCGGTGGATTTCTTCTTCGTGCTGAGCGGCTTCGTCATCGGCTACGCCTACGACGACCGCTGGGACAGGATGACCACCTGGGGCTTCTTCAAGCGGCGCCTGACCCGCCTGCACCCGATGGTGGTCATGGGCACGCTCATCGGCGCGGCGCTGTTCCTCTTCTCCGGGACGGCGTTCCCCGAAACGCTGAAGACCCCGCTCTGGAAGTTCCTCCTTTGCCTGGTGATGGGCCTGTTCATCCTTCCCTGCCCCAACAGCCTGGACATCCGGGGATGGGGAGAATTCAACTCCTTCAACGGCCCCCAGTGGACCCTGACCTTCGAATATATCGGCAATATCCTGTACGCATTCATCCTCAGGCATTTACCGAAGGCGGCCCTGGCCGTCCTGTGCCTAGTCTGCGCCTTCTTCACCCTGGATCTGACCTTGGGCTGGAATGTCTTCGGCCTGCTGCCCCGGGCGCAGTACAACGTCATCGGCGGCTGGTCCCTGACACCGGACCAGCTTTATATCGGCTTCACCCGGCTGCTGTATCCGTTCCTGTGCGGCCTGCTCATCTCCCGGATCCTGCCGGCGCACCGCACCGAAGGCAATCCCAGCGGCTCGCCCATCCGCCTGAAAGGCGGTTTCTGGTGGTGCAGCCTGGCCATCGTCGTCCTCCTGTCCATCCCCTGCATCGGCGGAAAACAAGGGGTTTCCGACGGGCTTTTCCAGGCCGTCACCATCCTGCTGCTCTTCCCGCTCATCGTGCTCGCGGGAGCGGGTTCCACGACCACCGGCAAGCGGAGCACAGCCGTCTGCAAGTGGCTGGGAGAGATCTCCTACCCAATCTACATCACGCATTACCCCCTGATGTACATGCAGATGAACTGGGCGGCCGAACACGGCAACGCCCCGCTCTGGCAGCATATCGCCGTGTCCGCGGGCATCCTTTTCCTGTCCATCCTCCTGGCACGCTGCGTCTTCAAGGCATACGACCTGCCCGTCCGCGCATGGCTCACGGAACACTGGCTCAAACGAAGTAAATAAAGATCATTTCACCAACCGGTGGACCAAAAGAGAAGCGACCAGATTCCCCGTTGCGTTGAGAAGCGTGGCGGGGATGTCGCAGATGGTGCCGATGATCAGGAGCGTTGCAGCAAAGGAAGGATCCAGCCCGAGCACGGCGCAGAGGAAAATCTCCCCCGTCATGCCGCCCACGGGGATGGCACCCACGACGACGCTTTCCAGGATTGCCAGCAGGATGACAAGCGCCGCAGTTCCGGCGCCCTCCGGCATCATATGGAAGAAATACAACGCAAAGAGAACCTTGGCGACGGAGGTAATGACGGATCCGTCCTTGTGCAGGTTCGTGCCCAGCGGAATGACCCCGTCCGCGATTTTGTCGCTTACGCCGAGCTCCCTGGCTGCGGCCAGATTCACCGGGAGACAGGCCGCTGACGAGCTGGTACCCACGGCCGTGGCGGAAGTCGGAATCATCGCTTTCCAGAACCGGCCCGGCGGAATATGGCAGAACAGGGCATAAAGGGTATAGAAGAGTCCGTAGCAGACGGCGCTGGCCGCACAGACCACCAGGAAGATCTCCAGATAGTCCCCGACGATCTGCCCGCCCAGCTGCCCGACGGTATCGGCAAAATAGCAGCCGATGCCCACGGGAGCCAGTTTCATGACCAGTTCCATCATCTTCATGACGACGGATTCCCCTTCTTCGACGCCTTGCCGGACCAGGGCGGCCCGCTGCCCGAGCAGGGCGACGGCCAGGCCGAAAAGCGCCGCGAAAAGGATGAGCGGAAGCAGGTGCTCACGGGAGAACAGCAGCGGGAAATCGTCCACCGTCAAGGCGGCGACGATGGCGTCGCCCAGGTTCAAGGCCTCCGCGCCGGCAAGGTCCGCACTTCCCGCATCGACGGTCATCCGGGCGAAGGGATTCCAGACGGACATCAGCCCGTAGGAGAAAACACCCGCCACCAGCGACATGAACAGGAATACGCCCAGGGCCGTCCCCAGCACCTTCCCGATGACGCCGCTCTCGTGCATCACCACGAGGGAGCGGGCTACGGAGAAAAAGACCAGCGGGACGACCAGCACGAAGACCAGGTTCAGGAACAGCATCCCGACGGGACGCAGGACCCGGGCGCTCTCCCCCAGGACCGCGCCCAACACGCCGCCGAGGAGCAATCCCAGCAGCAGGAGGAGCGTCGCTCCGTAGTTCTTGAAAAAGGCGTTGTCCTTTCTGTTCATTCTGACGTACAAAAATAAGCAATTATTTGGTTTGTCCGCTCCGGACGGACCTCTGGGCAGGCAAAAAGCTGCTGATGCAGGTGGGTGGAATTCCTTGGCGCAGGTATACGGGATTCTTGGCGCAGGTGTAAAGGGTTCTTGGTGCAGGTGCACGGGGTTCTTGGCGCAGGTGGGTTTTTGGGTGGGGGACCAGCGCCGCTAGAAAGCGTAGGAGCCCGATTCACGGCGCCGGTGTCCATGCTAAAAACCCACCTGCGCCAGCCACCGGCCACACCTGCGCCAGCAGCGGAGGAATGCCATCCGGAGCGAAGCGACAGTTTCCTCCCGGCGAGGGAGGACGGAAGGAGGGTGGCGCTCCCTTGGGGGAGCTGGCGGCGAAGCCGCCTGAGGGGGAAGACGGGGCCACAGAAAAGAGGCGGCCGAAATCGGCTGCCTCTTTTTCTTGTGGCCCCTGGGGGACTTGAACCCACGACCCACGGATTATGAGTCCGCTGCTCTAACCAACTGAGCTAAGGGGCCGGTGAAATGCGCGGCGGGAAAGGTCCCCCGCGCATTTGCGGATACAAAATTAGCAAACTTTCGTCAAATTACGAAATGAACAGGAGCTCGCGGTACTTCGGGAGCGGCCAGAGTTTGTCGTCCACGACTTCCTCCAGCGCATCGATGGGCTTGCGGAGGGCAAAGAGCATGTTCGCAATCTCGGAGAAGGCCTTAGCGCGGGCGTAGGCATCCTCGATGGTATCGGCCTCCACCCGGGCGTCCTCGACCTGACGGGCGCGCTGGCGGACTTCCTCCACATAGCGGGAGATGTCGTCCAGGATGGCCAGTTCGCTGGCGCAGCCTTCCGTGTCGCCGTAAACCTTTTCATACAGGGAGACTTCCTTCAGGAGCGACGACTTGTAGGCGACGGCGGCGGGGATGATGTGGTTGATGGACATGCGCACCATCACGCGGGCCTCGATCTGGACCTTCTTGGCGTAGGTCTCCCATTTGACCTCGTTGCGGGCTTCCAGTTCCTTCTCGGTATAGACACCGGTGCGGGCGAACATTTCCACCGAGGCGGGCTTCAGGAACTCCAGGAACATATCGGGGACGCAGCTCTCGGTGTCCAGTCCCCGGCGGGCGGCTTCGGCCTTCCACTCGTCCGTATAGCCGTTGCCGTCGAAACACACCGTGTCGATGATGGAGGCGATGATGGGTTTCAGCGTGTCCATCACAGCCACCTGCAGGGACTTGCCGGCCGCAAGCTCTACATCGACAGCGGTCTTGAAGTCCAGCAGCTGCTCGGCCACGGCGGCATTCAGGGTCGTCATCGCGCCGGCGCAGTTGGCACTGGAGCCTACGGCACGGAACTCGAAGCGGTTGCCGGTGAAGGCGAAGGGGGAGGTCCGGTTGCGGTCGGTGTTGTCCAGGAAGATCTCCGGGATCTCCACCAGGCCCATCCGGGAGCCCTTCTTGCCGGCGATTTCGATGGGCGTGTCGGAGGGGACTTCCAGCAGCTTGTGCAGCACCTCCGTCATCGTACGGCCCAGGAAGGCGGAGACGATGGCGGGCGGCGCCTCGTGGGCGCCGAGCCGGTGCGCATTGGTCGCGCTGGCGATGGTGGCCTTCAGCAGGGCATTGTGCTTCTGGACCGCCGCGAGGACGTTGACGAAGAACGTGATGAACTGCAGATTCCCCAGAGCGTCCTTGCCGGGCGCCATGAGCGGAACGCCGGTATCGGTCCCGAGCGACCAGTTGTTGTGCTTGCCCGATCCGTTCACCCCGTCGAAGGGCTTCTCGTGCAGCAGCACCACGAACCCGTGCCGGCGGGCCGTGGAATGCATGACATTCATGAGCAGCTGGTTCTGGTCGTTCGCGAGATTCGTCTCCCCGTAGATGGGGGCCAATTCGAACTGATTGGGAGCCACTTCGTTATGCCGCGTCTTGATGGGGATGCCCAGGCGGTGTCCGGCCAGTTCCAGGTCACGCATGAAGGCGGCGACCCGGAGCGGGATGGCGCCGAAATAATGGTCGTCCAGCTGCTGGTCCTTGGAGGAATTGTGACCGAACAGCGTCCGGCCGGTAATCATCAGGTCCGTACGGGCGGCAAACAGCTCTTCGTCCACGAGGAAATACTCCTGCTCCCAGCCCAGATAGGAGTAGACCTTGTTCACGGCCGGGTCGAACAGGCGGCAGATGGGGAGCGCCGCATCCGAAACCGCCTTCAGGGCCTTCTTCAAAGGGGTTTTGTAGTCCAGGGCTTCGCCGGTGTAGGAAATGAACACCGTGGGGATGCAAAGCGTGTCATACTGGATGAACACCGGGGAGGTGGGGTCCCAGGCCGTATAGCCGCGGGCTTCGAAGGTCGCCCGGAGACCGCCGCTGGGGAACGAGGAGGCGTCCGGTTCCTGCTGGGCGAGCATCGAGCCGTCAAACTTCTCGATGACGCCGCCCTTTCCGTCATAGTCGATGAGGGAGTCGTGCTTTTCCGCCGTGCCCTCGGTCAGGGGCTGGAACCAGTGCGTCACGTGCGTGACGTGGTGCTCCAAAGCCCACTCTTTCATGCCGCGGGCAACGCCGTCAGCGGTCTTGCGGTCGAGCGGCTTTCCACCCTCGATGCATTCCAGAAGCGCATAGAACGTTTTGACATCCAGGTACTTCTGCATCTTTTTCCGGTCGAAGACCAATTCGCCGAAATACTCCGACGGGAGTTCCTCGGGCATCTCCACGGGACGTGCCTTCTTCATGAAGGATTCCCGCACCAGGTTGAATCTGTCCATGATAAGTCCGTTTTTCGAAGTGTCAAAGATAAGCAAAAATGGTCCGGAATGCAACGCATCCCAGACCATTTTGCCTCGTTGGGTCGATTTTATCGACCTCAGACCTTGATCTCGACCTCGACACCGGAAGGGAGTTCGAGCTTCATGAGGGCGTCGACGGTCTTCGCGTTGGAATCGTCGATGTCCAGAAGACGGACATAGGAGTCGAGTTCGAACTGCTCGCGGGACTTCTTGTTCACGAAGGTCGAGCGGTTCACAGTGAAGATCTTCTTGTGGGTAGGAAGGGGAATGGGACCATTGACCTTTGCACCGGTAGCCTTCACTGTATCGACGATCTTGCTGGCGGACTTGTCCACGAGCATGTGGTCGTACGACTTGAGTTTG
>CACYWN010000021.1 GCA_902778105.1 uncultured Bacteroidia bacterium | reverse complement strand
ACCAGATAGTCAACAAAAACCAGTAATAGCAGTTAAACCTGAGTCAACTTTCACACGCGATAAGACACGCAGACAGTCAACCAAAATCAGGAACAGTCACCGGCGCCGCAAATCATGTCCCTGTGTTTTTTGGTGGCGCCGGTCCCCATGGAAAAAGCACACCTGCGCCAAGAAGTTCATTCACCTGCGCCATAGATGCCGGGCAACACCTGCTGCACCAAGTACACCAGGCACCTGCACCACAGATGCCCTATACCTGCACCGAGTGATAGCATGGAGGATGTTATAGCATGGAGGCCGTTACTCGCTTCCTCTTCATCCAAGACAAAGGACAGTGTTCAAATAAAATGCGTATCTTTGCAAGACATGGCAAGCTACCTGCAGATCGAGAACATTTCCAAGTCGTACGGCCCCAAGGTGCTGTTCGAGCACATCGACTTCAACATCAACGAGGGTGACAAGGTGGCGCTCATCGCCCCGAACGGAACCGGAAAGACTTCCCTCCTTCGCATCCTGGCGGGGAAGGACAAGTCCGACAGCGGCGGTAAGATCCTGTTTCTGAAGGATATCCGCATCGCCTTCCTGGAGCAGGAATATGCCTATGACCCGGAAAAGAGCATTTTCCGCCAGATCATGGACGGTTCCGCCGAATGGACGGAGCACCTGGACCAGGAGCATCTGTGGGAGTACGAGCGGCGGGTGCAGCGGCTCCTGACGCAGTTCTCCCTGACGGATTGGGACAAGCCCATGAAGGACCTGTCCGGAGGCGAGGTCAAGCGCGTGGCCATCACGCAGATGCTGGCCTCGGAGGCCGATTTCTACATCATGGACGAGCCCACGAACCACCTGGACATCGACGCCATCGAGTTTCTGGAGCAGCGGCTCAAGCACGAACGCAGCACCTTGTTCATGGTCACCCACGACCGGTATTTCCTGGACCGCGTATGCAACACGGTCATGGAGATGGACCGGGGGCAGGTGTATATCTACCGGGGGGACTATATGAACTTCCTGGAGAAGCGGCAGGAGCGCATCGACAATTACAACGCGGAGACGGACAAGGTCCGGAACGTCCTGCGGCGGGAACTGGAATGGATGCATGCCACCCCGTGCGCCCGCAGCGGCAAGGCCAAATACCGCAAGCAGGCCTTCTGGGAGCTGAAGGAACGGGCGGAGGACACCTATGTTTCCAAACAGGTCGATATGTCCGAGATGCAGGTCAAGAGCACCTATCTCGGGAACAAGGTCATCAACTGCAAGGACGTCTCCTTCTGGTGGGAGGACAAATGCTACCTGAGCCATTTCACCTACAATTTCCAGCGGTATGAGCGCGTGGGGATCGTGGGGCGGAACGCGGCCGGAAAGACGACGTTCCTCAACCTCCTTACCGGCGGCTGGAACCCGTCGATGGGCGGTACCCTGGACGGGATCATCGACCGGGGCGAATCCCTGAAAATCGGCTACTACCACCAGGCCGGGATGCAGTTCAAACCCGGACAGACGGTGATGGACACCATCGGCGACACACACTTGCTGGAACGGTTCCTCTTCCCGCACGACATGTGGATGAATCCTGTGGAGCGCCTTTCAGGCGGCGAACGGCGGCGGTTGTACCTCCTGACCATCCTCAAGCAGCAGCCCAATCTCCTCATCCTGGACGAGCCCACGAACGACCTGGACATCGTCACCCTGGACATCCTGGAGGAATACCTGCTGGAGTTCAAGGGATCCCTGATCATCGTTTCCCACGACCGCCATTTCCTGGACCGGCTGGTGGACCACCTCTTCGTCTTCTGCGGCGACGGCGTCGTGAAGGACTTCATCGGCAACTACACCGAATACCGCACCTTCATCAAGGATTACGAAGCCCAGCAGAAGGCAGTGCAGAAAGCCGCCTCCATGGCCTCGAAGGGTTCTTCTGTCATTCCGAAAGGTTCTTCTGTCATTCCGAGCGCAGCGAAGGAATCTGCAGCGAAGGAATCTAAAAAGCGCAAGCTCACCTGGAAAGAGCAGCAGGAACTCAAGGCCCTGGACGAAGAACTCCCCCGCCTCGAAGCCGAAAAGGCGGACCTCGAAGCCAAGCTTTCCAGCGGCACCCTCTCCCCTGCCGACCTCCAGGCCGCTTCCACCCGGTACGGGGAGCTGCAGGACCTTATCGACGAAAAAGAACTCCGCTGGCTGGAATTGTCGGAGATCTGACGGGCCTCGCAAGGTGGCGAGGGGCCTTGTGGGGGCTATTGTGGGCGATCCACGGCAAAAAATGAGGCCGCCCTTCGGCCCGGCCTCGAGGTGTCTTTGACGGGTCAGCACACCTACTTTTTCAACATGCTGATTTTTAATCAATTACAAATCAACCCGTGCTAACCCCCTCCCTTTTCAGTAGGGTTTAGCACGCCTGCGTGCTGACCCCTCCGAAAAACGGGAGGGGTTAGTACAAGGCAATTATGAAGGCATTGTGGATCAGTGTGTTATGAAACGTAGCGTGCTGACCCCCTCAAGGGCCAGTCCCGGCCCCCTGCCCCCGTTCCGCGCTTGGCCAGTCTTGCGCACCCTAAAACCAGTCCTCCAGTATCGTCTTGTCCACCCCGAGCACCCGCTGCAATTGCTCGGCCGAGGTGCCGAAGCGCATGGACAAGGTGCGGCACAAGCGGAGGAGCTCCTTGGCGGAGAGCTGGCGATGGTCCTTGACATTCAGTTCGTTCTGGCAGATGGTCTGCACCCGGGCGGCGATTTCCTGGTCGCTGAACTTGAGCTCCATCGGCAGGCCGGACAACTGGTTGCGCCGCGCCTCGACCGGTTCCATCAGCCGCCGGAGGTAATTGGCCTCGTCGTTCTCGAAGGCTTTCTCGACAGCCTTCCTGTTCACAAAGTGGGGAATGACCATGCCGTTTTCGGCAATCTCCCAGTCGCCAGGAATCCGGGCATTGGTCTTCAGCATCCGGCGCAGTTCACGGGCCGTGAACGTGGACGCCTTCCGGCCGCCCCATTGGCCGCGCCTGGAAAAGTACATGCCGACCGAACTCCACGGGTAGTCGCCCGGGTAGCAGATCTTTGCCTTGAAAGGGTTCCGCAGCAGGTACAGCACCTCGATGACGAAATGATCGAGCCCCTTGACGGCCACCACTTCCCGATTCTCCGGTCCATAGGGCACGACGCCGCTCAACCCGTATTTCCTTTTCAGCCAGAGAGAAAGCCGATGCATCACCGCATCGTAGTAGGCCTCGCACTGCTCTTTGGGTCCGCCCAGCAGGAGATGGATGTGGTTGCTCATCAGCGTGAATGCATAGACCACCACGCCCGGAAACTGGAGCAGGATCAAGGCCAAGGTGTTAACCCCATAGATATAATCCTCCTCATCCCGGAACAGCAGCTCCTTCTCCAACTTCTTGGAATTGATCTGAAAGCACGGCTTCATGTCCTTTCTTTTTTGCCCCAAGGTACACCCGCCGCCCGCATTCTGCAAGGGATTGTTGATAACTTGTGTTGTTTCAGTAGGTATTTTATGTGTTTCTTGTTACATTTTGTCCATCTTTGCGTTTAAAGGGCAGAGAAACAACAAGATGGCAGACATCCTGACAGAGACATACCAGCGGATCCGACTGCGGCTGAAGGCTCGGGCGGGGAAAGTGCTCGCGGACGCAGAAGCGGCCGAGGATGCCTTGCAGGACGCTTTCTTGAAACTTTGGGGGCGCTACCCGGTGCGGAACGAGAAGGAGGCGGAAGCGCTGTTGACCAGGACGGTGCGGAACGTGTCCATCGACCAGCTCCGGAAGCGAAAGACGGTACCGCTCGCGGGAGACCTGCCGGAAGAAGATTCCGAAGACCTGGAGACACGGTTCCGGCAGGTAGAGGAGATGGTCACTACAGCATTGACCGATATCCAGAGACAAATCATCCGGCGGCACGAATACGAAGGTGTCACTTTGGAAAAGATAGCAGAAGATCTAGGCATGCAGCCCCCTGCTGTACGGATGCAACTCTCCAGAGCCCGAAAAACCATTCGAGAACAATACAGAAAACGATACCATGAAGAATAAGGCATATTACATAGACCTTTCCGAGCGCTGGTTCGACGCCCTCCTCACCGAGGACGAGGAGCGCGCGTTGAAAGCCTTCCTGGCATCGACCGACGATCCCGACTTCGATGAAATAAAAGTGGTGGCCGGCTTCTTCGCGACGGGGAAAGCCGTGTACGGGGCGCAGGAAGAGAACCACCGGCCCGCGCGGCAACGGCGAACCACGCACCGGCTCGCCTGGGCGGCCATCGCCGTCGCCGCCAGCCTGGCCCTGGTCGCAGCCATGTACAACCAGCGCCAGAATCAATGCTACATACTGGCATACGGTGAAAAGAGCACAGACAAAGAACTCGCACTGGAAAGCATGGAGGCCACCCTCTCCAGTCTGTTCGGTACTGCGCCAGACATTGAGAAAGAATTGGAAACCCTTTTGAAATGAATATGATGATGAAACGGATGATCCTTGCGCTTTGGGCGCTGTTAGCCGTGATTCAGTTGTCAGCTCAATCCGGGTACGGAATAAATCCAGTCTTCGACGGGAAATTGATTCCATCTTCCCGGATCAAGGAAACATACATCAATGGAACCCAGTTGGCCCCCTATAAACTCCGCGTATTCCGAAGTGTGAAGTTCACGGCCACGCCAGCAGAGTTGTCACGCATCCAAGCACTATTGCTCGAGGATGGGAAGGGGGCTGAAGACCGGCAAACTGAGTATACCGGTGGTGTATTGACATACGCCTTGTTCCGCTTCCGAGCAGAAGTCCATTCCTCCCGGTACGATATGCCGGTGGAAGGAAACAAATACCTTTGTTTACAGGTGTTCCCAAAGGAAACCCGCTATGACGTTACGCTGGTATATATGTCCGGCGACGCAACCTTGGATGAATTGAAGCAATTGTTTAAGAATTAACAACTTATCACATATGAAAAGAATAATTGTCTGGGTTCTTGCCCTGATTCCGGCTGTTGCTCAAGCCCAATTGGCAGACACCCTGCGCATTGAAAACCCTTCCTCCGTACAGGTGATTTCATCGCCCGGGAGCCTTTCCGTCAGTATCGACGGGACTGCGGACAAGCCGGATTTCCATTATTCGAATTCCTTGAAGGCTGGTTCGGAGGTGGAAGCGGTTTCCGACCGATTGAACTTCGAGACACCCTTTACCCGGAAGAAAAATCTTTCCCATTGGAAGATCGCCTTACTCGGTATGGAAGAGGTAGGGATCTTCGAGGGCGTATTAGGTGGTGAGGATCTGTTCGGTCATTGGAAAACGCGGGAGAATTCCGCGGATCTCGGGATACTCAGCCTAAGGCACTATCCCGGCTTGAAGAATCACTATCTCTCGTTGGGGTGGACGGTCGGTTATGCGATGACAGAAATCCAGAATAACGAACAACACTTATCACAGACAAGCGGAATGCTCTCCTGGGTTGATTATCCAGCCGGTGACTCGAAGCTGGGGACCTCTACCATCCGGAGGCTCCGCTACTCTCTGCCGCTGCAGTACACGTTCGTGTTTGGAAAGAATCTCTCGTGGAGGGCATCAGCCGGCGCCGAACTGCATTGGAACTTGGTCAACCACACACGTACCCACTACCATTTGAACGGGAATCATGTCATTGAACTCGTGGACAACATCAAGCCCAACCACTCCGTTATAGCCCGACACCTGCTTTTACCGCGCCGCATGGACCGGAGTACAGGACGTGGAGCATCGGGTTCCTGCTGGAGTATTAGGGGTTAGCACGCTTTGGTTTATAACGCACTGATTCACAATGCTTTCATAATTGCACTGTGCTAACCCCTCCTGTTTTTCGGAGGGGTCAGCACGCGGGCGTGCTGACCCCGACAGCGCCGGGCACGGCATTAGCATGGCCCGGCAGGCCCCCGATGTGTTTTTGCCGGGAAATGGTTATCTTTGTCTCGAATTAAAGACAACAGATGAAAAAGTATATGATCGTTTCCCTGGCCGCCGCGCTGACCGCCCTCACGGCCGCAGCGCAGGAAGAGCCCAAGACGGGTTGGGTGTTCACTCCGTTCCCCGATGTGAGTTACAACTCGGACATCGGGTTGAACTTGGGCGCGTTCTGCGATTTCTTCTACTATGGGGACGGGACGGATTATCCGAATTTCCAGCATCATATCGCGGTGAGCGGGGCCTGGGCCACGAAAGGCTCCTGGTACCTGCACGGACTGTTCGATTCCAAGACGCTGGTCCGGGGCGCCCGGGTGACGGGGTCGCTCACCTACCGGGATGCGTCGATGAACAATTTCTACGGGTTCAACGGCCTCCATTCCCCCTACTTCCCGGAGCTGGACCTCAATGCTGACACCCGCAAGGCCTTTTACACGGATCACCGGCGGGTACTCCGCGCGGTGGCGACCCTCCAGAAACCCATCCGCGGGAAACTGAACTGGATGGCCGGCACACTCCTGAGGAGCATCTATATCTCGGATTTCGACCTCAAGAACTACGACGACGGGGAAACGCTGTACCGGGACTACCGGCGTTCCGGCTTGATCCGGCCCGACGAAGCCCTGGGCGGGACCAGCCTGGAAGGTCGCGTGGGCCTGACCTACGACAGCCGGGATGTGGAATGGGTGCCGAACAAAGGAATCTACGGCGAACTGTACGTGAACGGCGTCGCGGACCTTTCGCACAAGAAATACCACTATGCCCAGCTGGTGGCCCATTTCCGCCACTTCGTCCCGATCGTTTTCGGCCGCCTGACCTTTGCCTACCACCTGGGCCTCCAGCACCAGTTCGCCGGGGAGATGCCCTGGTACAACCTAAACGAAATCTCCAACCTCATCTACCAGTACGAGGAGTATGAAGGGCTCGGGAGCCGCTACACCGTCCGGGGCTACAAGTACAACCGCCTGATGGCCGCGGGCTATGCCTGGGGCAATTTCGAGCTCCGGGCCAAAGTCCTGCAGTTCAATCTGTTCAATCAGCATTTCGACTTCGTCGTGAACCCCTTCTTCGACGTGGCCGCCATCACCCGGGAATTCCGGGGCGACGAGCACCGGAAACTCGGTTCCCTGATGGACGGCAACCAGCTCTGGCAGGACGCGACGGAAAGAATCCACTGCAGCGCCGGCATCGGAGGCAAGGTCCATATGAACACGAACTTCATCCTTTCCCTGGAGGTGGGCAAGGGTTTCAACCCGCAACTCGCGGACCTGACGGTCTCGATGGCCACCACCTATCTCTTCTGATTGTTCCGACCGGCTCCATTATTTGTCAATATGCTCCGTTTTTTGGCCACGACCTTGAGTTTTGGCCATTATTTTTTTATATTTGTGAAAATATAGCCAGACTAATAACAAATACCGACTCAATATGGACAAACTCCAGGAACTCACCCAGAGGCTCTATGACGAAGGCCTCGCGAAGGGAAAACAGGAAGGGGAAGCCGTTCTCCAGAAGGCCCTCTCCGAAGCGGAAGATATCGTAAAAAAAGCCCGGGAGGAAGCTGAGGCCATCCTCGCGCGGGCCCGCAAGGAGGCCGACGACTACAAGGTCAAGGTGGAGGGCGACGTGAAGATGGCCGCCGGACAGTCCGTCCAGGCCACCCGCTCCGACATTGAGAACCTCATCGTCACCAAGATGGCCGACACGGCCGTCGAGAAGGCCCTCACCAGCGAGGAATATGTCAAGGGCATCATCACCGCCGTGGCGCAGAAGTTCTCCGCCGAAGAGCCGGCGGACCTCGCCCTCGTCCTTCCCGAATCCCTCAAGGCCGGTCTGGAGCCGTTCGTGAGGAGCGAGCTCGGCAAGATCATCGGCAAGGGCGTGGACGCCTCCTTCTCCAAGAAAGTCACGGGCGGATTCAAGATCGGCCCCAAGGACGGCGGTTATTTCGTGAGCCTGACCGACGAGACCTTCAAGGACCTCATCGGCGGTTACCTCCGGCCTGCGACGAAGAAGCTCCTGTTCGGGTAAAGGCATGAGCAATTACGAGTATATCATCGCCAGTCTCCCGTTCCTGACCGCGGACTTCAAGTACGCGGACGGCGGCGGATTCAACTCCGTCATCGCCGAGATCAAGCGGGACCTGGACGAAAAGGACGCCGCCCTCGTGGACTTCCTCCTCAAGGGATTCAGCGACAAGGAGCTCACCCCGGACTTCTACGCCGAGGCGCTCCGCAGCCGCAACCGCTTCCTCCGCGAGTACTTCCGGTTCGACCTCAACCTCCGCAACGCCAAGGTCCGCTACCTGAACGCCCAGCTGGGCCGGGAGCCGGACATGGACGTCATGACGGGCGAGGATCCCGACGCCGCCGACGTGGACATCGACGGTTTCCGCTTCACCGGCGGCGAGTTCGAGGAGGCCCTGAAGGTCGATGCCATCCTCTCCGGCGAGGACCTCGTTACGCGGGAGAAGGGCCTGGACGACATCCTCTGGGAGAAGGTGGACAGCCTGTCCGTCTTCCACTACTTCGACATCGAGGCCGTCCTCGCCTACATCGCCAAGCTGCACATCGTGAACCGCTGGCTGGCGCTGGACGAGGAAGTGGGCCGCGAGCAGTTCCGCCGCCTCGTCAAGGAGGTCCGCGGCACCTTCAAGGGAGTCAATTACACTGAACAATAAACAATTAAAGATAGAATCAATGAAAACTACAGGTATTGTTACGGGGATCGTCTCGAACCTGGTTACCGTCCTGGTGGACGGACCGGTGGCCGAGAACGAGATCTGCTACATCGACCTGGGCGGCGTCAAGATGATGGCCGAGGTAATCAAGGTGAACGGGAAAAACGCCTCCGTGCAGGTGTTCGAGAGCACCCGCGGCCTCAAGGGCGGCGACAAGGTGGAGTTCGAAGGCCGGATGCTGGAGATCACCCTGGGTCCCGGCCTGCTGTCCAGCGTCTATGACGGCTTGCAGAACGATCTCACCACCATGCAGGACGTCTTCCTGCAGCGCGGCGAGTACACCGACCCCCTGGACCGTGAAAAGCTTTGGGACTTCACCCCCATCGCCAAGCCCGGTGACAAGGTCGTCGCTGCCGACTGGCTGGGCGAGGTCAAGGAAGGCTGGCTGCCCCACAAGATCATGGTCCCGTTCGCCTTCAAGGGCGATTACACCGTGAAATCCGTCAAACCGGAAGGCTCCTACAACGTGGACACCGTCATCGCCGTCCTCACCAACGCCGAGGGAGAAGACGTCAATGTCACGATGACCCAGAAATGGCCCGTCAAGGTGGCCGTCAAGGGTTACCGCGAGAAGCCGCGTCCCGACCGCATCATGGAGACGGGCGTCCGGGTGATCGACACCCTGAACCCCATCGCCGAAGGCGGCACCGGCTTCATCCCCGGACCGTTCGGCTGCGGCAAGACCGTCCTCCAGCACGCCATCGCCAAGCAGGGCGACGCCGACGTCATCGTGATGGCGGCCTGCGGCGAGCGCGCCAACGAGGTCGTGGAAATCTTCACCGAATTCCCGGAGCTCATCGACCCGCACACCGGCCGTCACCTGATGGAGCGTACCACCATCATCTGCAACACCTCCAACATGCCGGTCGCCGCGCGTGAGGCCTCCGTCTACACCGCGATGACCATCTGCGAGTACTACCGGGCGATGGGCCTGAAGTGCCTCCTGCTCGCGGACTCCACCTCCCGCTGGGCCCAGGCCCTCCGTGAGATGAGTAACCGTATGGAAGAACTCCCGGGCGCCGACGCGTTCCCGGTGGACCTCTCCTCCATCATCTCCAACTTCTACTCCCGCGCCGGCATGGTCATCCTGAACAACGGCGAGCGCGGCGCCGTCACCTTCATCGGGACGGTCTCCCCCGCCGGCGGCAACCTCAAGGAACCCGTGACCGAGTCCACGAAGAAGGCAGCCCGCTGCTTCTATGCCCTCGAGCAGAACCGCGCCGACCAGAAGCGCTACCCGGCCGTCTCCCCGCTGGATTCCTACTCCAAGTACCTGGAGTATCCGGAAATCGCCGAATACCTGGACCGGACCGTCGAGCCCGGCTGGGTGGAGAAGGTCCGCACCGCGAAGAACCTCATCCGCCGCGGCAAGGAAGCCAGCGAGCAGATCAACATCCTCGGCGACGACGGCGTGCCGATGAGCTACCACGTGAATTTCTGGAAGTCCGAGCTCGTGGACTTCGTCATCCTGCAGCAGGATGCGTTCGACGCCATCGACGCCCTGTGCCCGATCGAGCGCCAGCGTTACATGCTGGACCTCGTGCTGGGAATCTGCAGCAAGGATTACGAGTTCGAGGACTTCGAGAAGTGCCGCGCCTTCTTCAAGGACCTCATCAATACGCTCCGCCAGATGAACTACTCCGAGTTCCAGAGCGAGACCTTCGCCGCCTACCGTGAAACCGTGGACAAAATGATCGCATAAGCATATGGCAACGAAAGCATACCAAAGAGTCTATACCCAGCTGGAAGCCATCACCAAGGCGACGGTCTCGCTCCGTGCGAAGGGCGTCTCCAACGACGAGCTGGCCGTGGTGGCCGGCAAACTCGCCCAGGTCGTGCGCGTCAAGGGCGACGTCGTGACCCTCCAGATCTTCTCCGGCACCGAAGGCGTCCCCACGAACGCCGAGGTAACCTTCCTCGGCGAACCGCCCACCCTCAAGGTCTCCGACCAGCTTGCCGGACGTTTCTTCGACGCCTACGGCCATCCGATCGACGGCGGTCCCGAGATCGAAGGCGAGGAGCGCCAGATCGGCGGTCCGTCCGTGAACCCGTACAAGCGCCGCCAGCCCTCCCAGCTCATCCCGACCGGCATCGCCGGCATCGACCTGAACAATACCCTCGTGTCCGGCCAGAAGATTCCGTTCTTCGCCGACCCGGACCAGCCCTACAACCAGGTGATGGCCGATGTGGCCCTCCGCGCCGACGTGGACAAGATCATCCTCGGCGGCATGGGCCTCTCCAACGACGACTACCTGTTCTTCCGGCATTCCTTCGAGGCCGCCGGCGCGCTGGACAAGATCATCTGCTTCATCAACACGACGGAGAATCCCCCGGTGGAGCGCCTCCTGGTGCCGGACATGGCCCTGACGGCCGCCGAGTACTTCGCTGTGGACAAGAATGAGAAGGTCCTGGTGCTCCTGACCGACATGACCCTGTACGCGGACGCCCTCTCGATCGTGTCCAACCGTATGGACCAGATTCCGTCCAAGGACTCCATGCCGGGCTCCCTGTACTCCGACCTCGCCAAGATCTACGAGAAGGCCGTGCAGCTCCCGACCGAAGGTTCCATCACCATCATCGCGGTGACCACCCTGAACGACGGCGACATCACCCACGCCATCCCGGACAACACCGGCTACATCACCGAAGGCCAGCTGTTCCTGCGTGCCGATTCCGACACCGGCAAGGTCATCATCGACCCGTTCCGGTCCCTGAGCCGACTCAAACAGCTGGTGCAGAACAAGAAGACCCGCGAGGACCACTCCCAGGTCATGAACGCCTCCGTCCGCCTGTATGCCGATGCGCAGAACGCGAAGACCAAGCTGGAGAACGGTTTCGACCTGTCGGACTACGACCTCCGCTGCCTCTCCTATGCGAAGGACTACGCCCGCGAACTCCTCGCCATCGACGTCAACATCACCATCACCGAGATGCTGGACACCGCCTGGAAGCTCTTCGCGAAGTACTTCTCCCCGGCCGAGACCGGCATCAAGCAGGCCCTCATCGACAAATACTGGAAATCTTGAATGTCATTCTGAGGCCCGTCAGAGCCGAAAGAATCTAAAACCGAAATATGGCTGTCAAGTTTCAATACAATAAAACCTCGCTGAACGAACTGGGCAAGCAGCTCAAGGTCCGGCAGAAGGCGCTCCCTACGCTTCAGAACAAGGAGAGCGCCCTGCGCCTGGAGGTGCGGAAGGCCAAGGAGGAGAGCGACCGTCTTATTGCCGACCTGGAAGCCGCCCTGAACCGTTACGATTATCTCGCCGCCCTCTGGAACGAATTCGATCCCGGGCTCGTGGCCATCACCGACGTGGACCTGTATACGGCGAAGGTCGCGGGCGTGAAGACACCGGCCCTCGGTGAAATCAAGTACGAGATCCGCCCGTTCAACGCCTTCACCAAACCCGCCTGGTACGCCGACGGCGTCGCCATCCTCAAGGAACTCTCCCGGCTCGGCATCGAGTCGGAGGTCTATAAGGAGAAGGCCCGCATCCTGGACTACCAGCGGAAGAAGACCACCCAGAAGGTGAACCTCTACGAGAAGGTCCAGATTCCGGGCTACCAGGAGGCCATCCGCAAGATCAAGCGGTACATGGAAGACGAGGAGAACCTCTCCAAGGCATCCCAGAAGATCGTCAAGCAGCGCCACGCGGCGGAGGAAGAGGAGGAGGAGGCCTCGGTGTCATGATTGCCCCGATGACCAAATACTCCTTCATCCTCCTGAAGGGGGATCAGGAAGGCCTCCTGGAGAAGCTCCAGGAAATCGGCCTCGTGGACATCACCCGCAGCGTGAAGCCGATGGACGACAAGTCCGCCGCCATCCTCGCCGAAGCGCAGCGGAAGCACGACCTGCTGCAGTCCCTGGACAAGGTGGAGATTCCGGAAGGGCTTGCCCATACCGCCGTTTCCGGCGACCCGGAACAGACGGCGAAAGCCGCCCTGGACCAACTCTCCGAGCTCGAGGAAGCGCTCAAGGCCGCCGAAAAGGAAGCCGCCGCAAGCGCGCCCTGGGGCGAGTATGACCGCGACAAGCTCCGTGCGGTGGAAGACGCCGGAATCCCGGTCCATTTCCACATCACCCCCGCCAAGGCCTTCAAGGCCGAATGGGCCGACCAGTACGCCCTCTCGGTCGTCAATGAGCTGGACGGGAAGGTCTATTACGTCGTTGCGGGCGAAGACCCGCTTCCGGACGCCCTCAAGCGCGGCCCCAAGGCCAGCGTCACCGACATCCAGGCCCGCATCGCCACCCTCCAGGCCAATATCGACCGGGAGAAGGCGGTCCTCGCCGGCGTGAAGGACGTGCGCGGAAAGATCGAGAACGCGGCCCGGCGGAATCTCTCCGACCTGGACCTGTATCTCGCTTCCCAGGCCGCCGTCCCCGCCGCGGAGAATACGCTCGTCACCCTCGTGGGCTATGCGCCCGCGGAGGATGAAGAGGCCGTGACCAAGGCCCTGGACGCGACCGGCGAATACTACTTCAAGGATGCGGCCGTGGTGGAGGACAATCCGCCCATCAGCTTCCGCAACAACAAGTTCGTGAAGATGTTCGAGGTCCTCACCGACATGTACGGCCGTCCGGCCTACAACGGATTCGACCCCACGCCTTTCATCGCCGTCTTCTTCCTGCTGTTCTTCGCCTTCTGCATGGGCGACGCCGGTTATGGACTTATCCTCATCATCATCGGCCTGCTGCTCAAGAAGGTGGACAGTTTCAAAGACTATGCGCCGCTCGTGGTTACCCTCGGTATCGGCACGACCGTCATCGGTTTCCTGTTCCATACCTTCTTCTCGATGGACATCGCCGAGTGGAGCATCTTCCAGGGCTTCCCGTTCCTGCCGTCGAAGATCGCCGGCTATGACGGGACCATGGTCCTCGCCCTCATCGTGGGTATCGTCCACCTGTGCCTCGCCATGGTCGTCAAGACTTACAACGAGACCAAGGTCAAGGGATTTGCCAATTCCCTGGGCACCTGGGGCTGGACGTTGCTGATCGTCGGCGGCACGGCCGTCGGCGCCCTCGCCCTCATCGGCGTGCTGGACAAGGACATCACGAAGTGGGTCATCATCGCCCTGGGCGTCGTCTCCGCGGCGGGCATCTTCCTGCTGAACGACCTGCACCGCAATCCGCTCATCAACATCGGATCCGGCCTCTGGGAAACCTACAACACGGTGACCGGCCTGCTGGGCGACGTGCTGAGTTACCTGCGCCTGTACGCCCTGGGTCTCGCCGGCAGCATGCTGGGCAAGGCCTTCAACGACATCGGCGGCATGATCCTCGGCGACGGAAGCAACCTCGTCATGTGGATCCCTTTCATCCTCATCGTCCTCGTGGGACATACCCTCAACATCGCGATGGCCGCCCTCGGCGCCTTCGTACACCCGCTGCGACTGAACTTCCTGGAGTTCTTCAAGAATTCCGGATACGAGGCCGCCGGCCGAAACTATAACCCGCTAAAGAAACAATAAACAAAATAAAAATCAACAAATTATGGAACTTATTTTAGGTTATCTCGGACCTCAAGAAGAAGCCGGAAGCCTCCGGTAACTACATGGTGCTCTCCGCCCTCCCGGCCACCCAGGGTATCTACGGCTTCGTCGCCTTCTTCATGATGCGTTCCATGGAGAATCCGGCCGTCGTCTTCGGCGTGGGCCTCTCCGTGGGCCTCGTGTGCATGCTCTCCGCCATCCGCCAGGGCCAGGTGTGCGCCAATGGTATCGTGGGTATCTCCCAGGGCCACAACGTGTTCACCAACACCCTCATCTACGCCGCCCTTCCGGAGTTCTACGCGATCCTCGGCCTCGTCGGCGCCCTGATGGTGTAAATCCAGCCCGCCCCCTTCAAGCCGGTCCCTAAGGGCTGGCTTGTTTTTTGTATCCCGTTCAGGAAAAAGATTCTGCCATGAAAAGAGCACTGATCACCCTCCTCGCACTGGCCGTCGGGATGACCGCCTTTGCCCAGTACGGCCCCGGACATTACGGAAGGCCCGGCTACGGATACGGCCCCGGCTACGGGTCCGGTCACCGTCCCGGTCCCGGCTTCGGTTATATGCAGGACGGGGTCTTCGAATTCGGCATCACCCTCAACCATTTCACCACGGCAACGAAGGACGGCTCCAAGGCGTACCGTCCGGACCGGGTGGGATTCTTCGGGGAATACCGCGTGGACATCAGCCCGATGGTGGACATGGGCCTGCAGCTTTCGACCACGTTCGGCAAGGGCTCCCTCACCTATGATCCGGTCAATCCCTACGGTGACGACATGTGGTACTGGCAGGGTGCGCCCCTCATCGTGACCGACGTCAACCTGCTGCCATACAGTGGTTTCAACCCGTACGTAGGCCTCGGTGTCGGAGCGGGATTCGGTTTTGAGAAGAATACCGTAGCGAACCGGTCCGGCTGGATCCAGGCCCTGGTCATCAGCCCCCGCGCAGGCGTAGAATTGTTCGAATGCCTCAGACTGAGCGTCCAGTACCAGTGGTACCTGAACAGTGCCTATACGTTCTCCCACGTGTCATTCGGGCTCAGTTGGGCATTCCACACGATGGGAGGCGGCCGGAGGCCGATGCGCAGATAAGATGTCCTTCGACCGGAAAAAGGAATCGGGCCTGGCCCCGACCGTAGTATCTGCGGAGACGATGCTCGGCGCCATCGAGGCGCTGGGCATCGTCCCGTTTTTCGAAAATGCCATCCCGGGCTATTCCATCGAGGAAATGACCGCCCGGGACTATTGGTTCGACAGCCAGGAGAACCTGAGCCGCACCCCTTGGGACTGGAAGATTCCGGTCATCCAGAGCGGTGACATCGCCTACGGGAAGTTCCTCTGGGGCGGAAAGGCGGCCTTCGCCACGGTACAGTGGTATGCCGAACTGATGAACTGGCGAAGGAGCCAACCCAAGTTTGCGCCCACGGAGGAACAGCGGCGCGTCCTGGCGCTGATGGAAGAGCAGGGCAGCATCTCCATCCGCGACATCCGGAAACTGCTGGATATCAAGAAGAGCGCGGCCGACGCCCTGATGACCCGCCTGCAGATGCAGTGCCGCGTAGTCACCGGTGACATCACCCGTGTCTACCGGGGGCCGGACCTGCATTACAACGGCTGGCAAGTGTCGTCCTTCTGTTCGCCGGAAGCGTTATTCTGCGTGGAGGCACTCCCCGGTCCCGGCGGTTTTCCCTTCGGCGAAGCCCGGACCCTGGAAGTGGATCACTCCCCTGCCGAATCGTGGGAGCGCCTGGTTGCGCACGTCCGGGACCTGATGCCCGATGCCTCCGAGAAACTGATTTTCAAGATGCTGCAATAAAAAAAGGCTTCGGAGTTTCCGAAGCCTTTTTGGTACTGGGTAGGAGAATCGAACTCCTATTGCGAGATTGAGAATCTCGAGTACTAACCGTTATACGAACCCAGCAGTTGGGATTGCAAAGGTACGGCTTTTTTCCGGATTTCCAAATTTTTATTTGAGAAACACGAAAAAAACCGCAAGAATCAGGCAGATGAAGGCCGCGATGTGGTTCCACTGGACGGTCTGCCCCTTGAAAAGGAAGGTGATGATGACGGTGAAGATGGTCAGGGAGACCACTTCCTGGATGACTTTCAGCTGCATCAGGTTGAACGGGCCTCCGTTTCCCAGGAAGCCGATCCGGTTCGCGGGGACCGTCAGGCAGTATTCAAAGAAAGCAATGCCCCATGAAAACAGGATAATGAGGATGAGGGGCCATCCCGTGGAGATTTTCATCTCCTGCAGCTTGAGGTGCCCGTACCAGGCGAAGGTCATGAAGACGTTGGAAAACACCAACATCAAAACAGTCCAAAACCCTTTCATAAGTCCATCTATTGTTTCAAGGCCGCAAATTTAGTATTTTTGCTTGATTTAAAGAAAAGATTTATGACACTGATCAAATCTATCTCCGGCATCCGCGGCACCATCGGTGGCGCACCGGGCAATGCGCTGACTCCCATCGACGTAGTCAAATTCACGGCCGCTTACGCCGCTACGCTTCCCCAGCGGAAGCCGCAGCCCAATGGAGACAAATACAAAGTTGTCGTGGGCAAGGATGCCCGCCTGTCCGGGGACATGGTGGAACAGCTGGTCGTCGGTACCCTCGTCGGCTGTGGCATCGATGTCGTCAAGTGCGGTTTCGCCTCGACGCCCACCACGGAAATGGCCGTCCTTTTCGCCAACGCCGACGGCGGCATCATCCTGACTGCCAGCCACAACCCGCGCCAGTGGAACGCTCTCAAGCTTCTGAATGACAAGGGCGAATTCCTGACGGCCGTCGAAGGTCAGGCGGTCCTGGACCTCGCCGCTTCGGAGGAGTTCTCCTTTGCGGAGGTGGATGCGCTGGGAACGATCGAGGAGGAGGATTTCACCGACAAGCATCTGGATGCCGTCCTGGCCCTGCCGGCCGTGGACGTGGAGGCCGTGAAGGCCGCGCATTTCACCGTCGTGGTGGATGCGGTCAATTCCGTGGGCGGCATCATCATGCCGCGTCTGCTGGAGCGGCTGGGCGTCAAGTGCATCCAGCTCAACTGCAATCCCACCGGCGATTTCGCCCACAACCCCGAGCCGCTTCCGGCGAACCTCGTGGACCTGAGCCGCACCGTCGTGCGCGAAGAGGCGGACCTGGGCGTGAGCGTGGATCCGGACGTGGACCGGCTTGCTTTCATCTGCGAGAACGGGGAGCCTTTCGTGGAAGAGTATACCCTTGTCAGCGTTGCCGATTATCTGTGTGAGCTGGCGGAGAAGGAAGGAAAGCCCATCGCTACGGTCTCCAACCTTTCCTCCACCCGTGCCCTCCGCGACGTGACGGAGGCCCATGGCGGCACCTATTACGCCTCGGCGGTGGGTGAAGTGAACGTCACCACCCTGATGCACAAGGTAGGCGCCCTCATCGGCGGCGAAGGCAACGGAGGTGTCATCTATCCCGCCATTCACGCGGGCCGCGACGCGATGGTCGGCGTCGCCCTGTTCCTGTCGAACCTGGCCCACAAGAAGATGAAGGTCAGTGAACTCAAGAAGACCTACCCGCAGTATTTCATCGCGAAGAACAAGATGATGGTCAGTGATCCCGCCCTGATCGACCGGATCCTCGGGGAACTCAAGAAGGTCTACGCCAGCGAGGATATCAACGACATCGACGGCGTGAAGATCATCTTCGAGGCTAAGAAGGAGTGGGTCCATCTCCGCAAATCCAATACGGAGCCGATCATCCGCATCTATGCGGAAGCCGGCACGATGGAGCGCGCGGAGGCCCTGGGCAACGAGGTGATTACCGTGGCCCAGCGTATCATCGGTTAACCTGTCATTTCGAGCGTAGTCGAGAAATCTATGTTCTCCTTCCGCACTACTCCCCTCGAGGACCAGTTGGACAAGGCCCTCCGCGAAGGCAAGGTGGGATGTTTCTGCACCCAGAACTGCTGGGATACGGCCCGGACGCGGTGGATGTACGACATCTTCCGCAGCCGGGGCAACCTGGAGGTGGTCTTTACCCCCCGCGACGCTGAACTCACTCCGGGCACGAACCACATCGACTTCGACCTGGAACGCTTGTCCGGGCTGAATGCCGTCGTCGTCGAGATCCAGGACGTGGGTGTCCGCTATTTCAACTATACGAAGGATGTAATGCGGCTGATGGAGATGCTCCTCCTGCTGGGGGAGGATGCTCCGTCACTGTATGTCGTGGACCATATCAATCCTTCCGGCCGCGTGGTCGAAGGGACGATCCCTTCCGTGGTGGGCGAAATGTTCGTTCCCAAGGTGGCGCACCGGCACGGGCTCACCCTCGGGGAACTCGTGAACCTGTATGCCTCCGAGATCGGCGCGAAGTTTCCCATCCACATCATCTCCGCCCGGGCTACGGATTCCAACCGACAGCTGCTGCCCTGGACCATCGCGCCCGCCTCCGACATCCCCGGACTGTTCAGCTCCTACCTATACAGCGGAGGAGGGTTGTGGAACAATACGACAATCACCCCCGGTATCGGCACGGCCCGTCCTTACGAGTACATTGGCGCGCCCTTCGTGCATCCGGGACTTCCCGTGGACCTTCCCGTCGTGGAAGGCGCCCTGATGCGCCCTTGCTCTTTCACGCCGGCCGCCGGCAAGTATGCCGGAGAGCGTTGCTATGGTTTCCAGATCATGCTCTCTCCGGGTGAGGACTATCACAGCCTGATGCACACCCTCCGCCTGATGCGCTGGTTCACGGAGCATTATTCCGCCTTCGAGTTCGAAGACGCCTTCTGGACCAAGCTGGCCGACCCGGTGCTGGAGGAGTACCTCAAAGGGTCCATTCCCTTCGATGTCGCCCGCGAGCACATCAAGCTGGAAGAGCAGAAATGGATTCGCAAGGCCAAGCGCTACCTCCTGTACGACGACCAGCCGTACCGCATGAAATGACTGTCATTCTGAGGAGGTCGGAGATTGGGTCCCCTGTCATTCTGAGGAGGTCGGAGACCGACGAAAGAATCTGAAAAAGATTTGGATGTGTCTGCAATAATTCCTATCTTTGCCGTCCGAAATTGTTAACAATTAGTTTTTACGTAAAATGAAGAAAGGAATCCATCCCGAAACCTACCGTCTTGTAGCTTTCAAGGATATGTCGAATGACACCATCTTCGTCACGCGTTCCTGCGCCCCTTCCAAGGAGACCATCGAGGTCGAAGGCGTCGAGTATCCGCTGGTGAAGCTGGAGATTTCCAACACTTCCCACCCGTTCTATACGGGCAAGGTGAAGCTCGTGGACACCGCCGGTCGCGTCGATATGTTCTACCAGAGATACAAGAACAGAAAGAAATAATTATTTCTGTTACAAAAGGTTACAAGAAGTCTCGCCCAATAGGGCGGGACTTCTTTGGTTGTTAGACAATGAACATACGGAATAAAGGGGCCGCCCCCTTGTGTCTTCCGTTTTCATTCGGCAAATCGTATTCTATAAAAAAGAAAAGCGGATTGGCCTGGCATACAAGCTTTCCAGGGCCAGTTTATCCGCTTTTAATCCGCAAGTACGATAGATCAGAAGTTAACCGCGATGCCCAGCGTCATGTAACTGAGGTCCACGCTGCCGTCGGGAAGAAGTTTGGAAGACTTCGGATAGTACCTGAAATACACACCCAAATCATTGTAGGATAAGGATGCGAGCAGGCCATAGTTGAAGGTATTGACCTTCGCCTTGGTCTCGGACACCTCGGTCCGCTTGTTGTCCTGCCTGAAATAATAGTAGGTATTACCGGACAGGTTGAAGGCGGCGAAAGCACCGACACCCAGTTGGAACTCGCCGAAGAGGCCCTTCACCAGGAAAGGAGTGTCCAGGGTGAAGACATTGAATCCGCCGCGGGACTTGTCAAAGCTGCCCTCGACGAACTTGCCGAAATCGAACGCCTTGATGAGATGGTCATCATTTCCCAGGGCGAAGACCGTATTCTTGGAGTTGAAATTGTTGAAGCGGGCGTCCAGGCCCAGGCTGAGACCCAGGACCTCGGCCGGACGGACCTCCACCTTCAGGATATTGAAGAAGACTTCGCCGGACCAGTTGGACTTGAAATCGGCGGAACTGACAAAATGATAGCCGTAGCCGATATGGGATAACATATCGAAGGACACCTTTCCGTCGGAGGAAGTGTACAAGGTGGTACCTTCTTCATCGGCAAAAGCCGGAACGCCCACCAGAAGGGCAGTCAGGAATGCAAAAAACAGTTTTTTCATCACTAGGTATTTTATGAACAGGAATCAACGGACGACCTCGATCAGGCGGTCGGGATAATTGGAGATGATGGCCTCCACGCCACATTGGACCAGGCGGCGCATCTCCTCCGGTTCGTCGACGGTCCAGGGAACGACCATGATGCCGTTCTCATGGCACCATTTCACGTTTTCGGGGGTCACCTCGATGCTTTCGGGACTCCACCACACCGGCTTGAAGCTGAGTCTGGACATCCAGGCTTCCACATCCGTGCCCTCCCCTTCCGTCAGGTAGGAAAGCGTGAGCTGCGGGTACCTTTCATGCATATACTCCAGGGCGCGGGTATCAAAGCTCTGTACGATGAGGCGGCTGCCCAACTTCTTCTCGAGCAGGACCTGCACGCAGGCATCCACGAATTCGTGGTATTCCGGCCAGGCCGTCCCTTCCAGCTCGCCCTCCATCGACTTGATCTCGACATTATAGTTCAGCGCATGCTTCCCATAGTCCTCCACGAAGTCGATCAGGTCGGTGAGGAGCGGGCGGTGGACGGCGCAATGCCGCTGCGTGGGCCAGCGGTCATTCACCCGGAGCCCCACGTCATACTTCATGACGCTGTCGTAGGGCATCGTATAGATATATTCCTTCGGGTCCTCCTCCCGGATGAGGCTGCCGTCGGGACGGGTGGCATACCGAGGGTGGAAATAAGCGTCGTGGTTTACGACGACCATGCCGTCGGAGGTGACCTGCAGGTCGAACTCGACCGTGTTCACACCCAGGTCGATGGCATTTTTCATCGCCGGGATGGTATTTTCCGGCATCAGGCCCGCACCGCCGCGGTGGGCCTGGACGTCGATGAATGGTTTTTCCTTTTCCTGGCCGCAGGAAACGGCCAGCAGGAGCATCGCTCCGAAAACAGTCTTTTTCATTGCCAGTCTTTCTTTTCAAAGAAGAGGTCCAGCATATGGTCGTCGAAATCGCCGAACCATTCGTGCAGTTTCTCCGCCGCCTGTGCCTTCACCTCCGGGGTGATGCTCTTGATGACGCAGTACACGCCCCAGACCAGGGCGGCCAGGTCGTCCGTATAACCGGCGACAGGAATGAAATCCGGGATCAGGTCGATGGGCAGGATGAAATAGCCCAGGGCGCCGATGATCTTGGCCCGGTCCTTGGAGGTAGTCATCGGACTCTTGAGCACATAGAAAAGCAGCAGGGCGGCATAACTCACCTTGATGCCGGCCTTCCGGGCGAACCTGCGCAGTTTCTCCCAGAAATCATTCTCGTCGTAATGCTGCTTGTAGGAGTCGTATCCGTCTTCCATTTCGTTATATATTTCTGCAAAATTAGTAAATTTGCGCACTAAACCATATGGAAATGCTCAAATTCCTGCAACAGCCCCCTCACAAACCGGTCGAAACCGGCCCCGAGGCCGATCAGAAATACAAGCACCTGCGGCTGCAGGTGTTCATCGGCGCCTTCATCGGTTACGCCGGTTTCTACCTGGTCCGGAAGAACCTGTCGATGGCCATCCCGGCCATGGCTCCGCTCGGCTTCGACAAGACCGAACTGGGATTCGTCCTGGGACTCAACGCGGCCGCCTACGCCCTCTCGAAATTCCTGATGGGCAGCGTCTCCGACCGATCCAACGCCCGGGTATTCCTGCCGCTGGGGCTCGTGCTCACCGCCATCTCGATGTGCTTCATGATCGTCCCGATCCAGCTGATCGGGGCTGAGCACAAAACGCTCGCCATCGCGGTGATGGGCATCCTGAACGCCCTCGTAGGCTGGTTCAACGGAATGGGCTGGCCTCCATGCGGCCGCGTGATGACGCACTGGTTCTCGGTCAGCGAACGCGGCACGATGATGTCCATCTGGAACTGCGCCCATAATGTGGGCGGGGCCCTGGTCGGCCCGATGGCCACCTACGGTGCCGCCTGGTTCGGCAGCTGGTTCTACGGAACGCACGAGGAGCTGTATTTCCTTATCGGCACATTCGCCTTCCCCGCGGCCGTCGCCCTTTTCATCGCCCTGCTGGCCTATATCCTCCTGAGGGACACGCCGCAGTCCTGCGGACTCCCGTCCGTGGAGAAATGGCGGAACGACTATCCCAAGAACTACTCCGAAAAACAGGAAACCTCCATCTCCGCCAAGGAGATTTTCTTCCAGCACGTGCTGAACAACAAATTCCTTTGGTACATCGCCCTGGCGAACGCCTTCGTATACATGGTCCGCTACGGCTGCCTGGACTGGGCCCCCACCATTCTCACGGAAAAGGGCATCGACCTCAAGAGCGCCGGCTGGGCCTATTTCGCCTACGAATTCGCCGCCATCCCGGGCACCCTTCTCTGCGGCTGGCTGTCCGACAAGCTGTTCCACGGCCGCCGGGCCCTTCCCACGATGATCTTCATGGCCCTCGTGGCCGTATTCATCGCCCTGTACTGGGCGTACATCGACAACCTTACGGTCGTCATCATCGCCCTCATCGGCATCGGTTTCTTCATCTACGGACCGGTGATGCTCATCGGCGTGCAGGCCCTGGACCTCGCCCCGAAGAATGCCTCCGGCACGGCCGCCGGCCTCACGGGGTTCTTCGGATACTTCTTCGGGACTTTCATCCTGGCGAACTGGCTCATCGGCCTCATCGCCCAGAACATGGGCTGGGGAGCGACCTTCACCCTGCTGCTTGCGGCCTGCCTCCTCGCCATCCTGTTCATGGGACTTACCTATAAGGAGGAGCAGTATCTCGTGAAGAAGGAGAAGAAAGACTGACACTTTGGCAGAGGTTTTCCTCTGGCAGATAATTTGATTGAACTGACTGCACTATGGCAAAGAAAAAGAGAATGAATATGGAGAATCAGGAGGCGGGAACCGCCCTGGAAGATGTGGAAACCCTGAAACAGCAGCTCGCCGACGCCCTCAAGAGGGCGGAAGAAGCGGAAAAGGCGGCCGGGGAAGCCGCGCAGAAAGCAGCCGATGCCGCCGCCAAGGAAGCGGACCGGAAGAACGACTACCTGCGCCTGATGGCGGAGTTTGACACGTTCCGGCGCCGGACCGCCGAAGAGAAACTGGAACTGGTGAAGTCGGCATCCGCCGACACCATCAAGGGACTGCTTCCGGTCCTGGACGACTGTGAGATCGCCCTGTCCCAGTTGGAAAAAACCGAAGGAAACGAGGCTGCGATGGAAGGCGTCCAGCTCATTTTCAACAAGATGATGACTTATCTCAAGACCAAGGGCCTGGAGCGCATCGAAGCCAAAGGCGAAGTGTTCGACACCGAATTCCACGAGGCCGTGACGATGTTCCCCGCCCCCAGCGAGGACCTCAAGGGAAAGGTCATCGACGTCGCCCAGACCGGTTACACCCTGGGCGGGAAGGTCCTCCGGTACGCCAAAGTGATCGTAGGAGCATAAGGATATGGCACAGAAAAGGGATTACTACGAGGTACTCGGCGTGACCAAGTCGGCATCGGCCGACGAGATCAAGTCCGCGTACCGCAAACTGGCGCTGAAATGGCACCCGGACCGCTGGGTGAACGGCACCGACGCCGAGAAGAAGACTGCCGAAGAGAACTTCAAGGAGGCGGCCGAGGCGTATTCGGTGCTGAGCGACCCCGACAAGAAGGCCCGGTACGACCAGTACGGCTTCGCCGGCGACCAGATGGGCGGCGGTGGCGGATTCGACTTCGGCGGATTCGACCTCAACGACATCCTCCGGAACGTGTTCGGCGGCGGGTTCAACTTCGGTGGCGGCGGATTCGACTTCGGTTTCGGCGGCGGATCCTCCCAAGGGGGTGCGCAGACGCGGACCTACCGCGGCCGCGACATCCGCACCAGCGTAAAACTCACCCTGGAGGAGATAGCCACGGGGTGTGAAAAGGAAGTGAGCATCGAGCGCAACCGTCCCTGCCCCGACTGTCAGGGAATGGGTACCAAGAATTCCTCGGACGTCAAGACGTGTCCGAACTGTAACGGACGCGGCCAGGTCCAGCGGGTGGTCAACAGCCTTTTCGGACGCGCCGTTTCCTACGAAACCTGCCCCCAGTGCGGTGGAGAGGGAAAGATCATCACCAATCCCTGCCGCCGCTGCAACGGCACCGGCCTGGAGCGCCGCCGCGAGACCGTACGCGTGAAGATCCCGGCCGGCGTGGAGGAAGGCATGCAGGTAACCGTACGCGGCGAGGGACACTCCGCCATGCGTGGCGGCACGAACGGCGACCTTCTGGTCGTCATCAAGGAGGAACCCCATTCCAATCTCCGCCGGGACGGGAACAACCTGTTCTACACCCGGATCATCTCCGTGATGGATGCGATGCTGGGCTGCGAGATCTCCGTTCCCTGCCTGGACGGCAGCTACAGGGTCAAACTGGACGCCGGCACCCAGTCCGGCACCGTGATCAAGCTGCGGGGCAAAGGCCTTCCGTCTGTCCAGGGCTATGGCCGTGGAACCGGCGACCTGTACGTGAAGGTCCTCGTATGGATTCCGCGCAAACTCTCCCGCTCCGAAAAGGAGATGATGGAGTCCATCCGCAACAATTCCACCTTCACCCCCGACCTCAGCCGGGAGGACAAGGCCCTGTTCGACAAGGAAAAGAACATTTTCTAAAAAATATTTGGTGAATTAAAAAAAACTTCCTACATTTGCAATCCCGATTCAGCAACCTCTTGTCAAGGGTATGAACGGCAAAGTTGCGCTAAAGACGGGGATTTGATTAAAGTAGCAGAGCAGGCTTTTGCCGGTGGCAAGGCCGCTGAATTCCCGGAGTTCAAGGCAGGTGACACGATCACCGTGACCTACCGGATCAAGGAAGGAGACAAGGAGCGTGACCAGAAGTTCCGCGGTGTCGTCATCCAGATGAAGGGTGCTGATCCTTTCACCAAGACCTTCACCATCCGCAAGGTTTCCGGCGGTATCGGAGTTGAGAGAATCTTCCCGTTCCAGTCCCCTTTCATTGACAAGATCGAGGTGAACAAGCATGGTAAAGTGCGTCGCGCACGTATCTTCTACCTCCGCGATCTGACCGGTAAGAAGGCCCGCATCAAGGAAAAGGTCTACACTGCAGCCGCAAGGCGAATGGCTCCATAGCTCAATTGAATAGAGCATTTGACTACGGATCAAAAGGTTACAGGTTTGAGTCCTGTTGGAGTCACTGAAAAACCCCGTTGGAATGAGTTCCAGCGGGGTTTTTCTATTGTCACTTTTTGTCCCCTATTCTGTCCAGTGCCTCCATCGCCTTCTTGAATTCATTTTCGACCGTAGGATTGAACTTACGGCCGGGGCGCTTAGGTTCCGGCGGGGCAATCTCTTGAATCCGGGCGGTAAGCTTATGGAACATGTCAAGGATGTCGAACCCTTCCACGGCATAGATGGCATCCAGGCGCTCTGTGAGCTTAGAAAAGCCCCGGGCCACACGTGAACGGATGGTCTGGACGGTGACGTCTTTCTGCGAAGGCATGTCGGCCACCCGCATGTTACAGCGGAGGTACTCCACCAGCATCTTTCCGTCGCGATCGTCACCCAAAACTTTCTCGATGAACCGATACAGGCCTTCCCTGGGTCTGCCGAGACCGGCGAGATTGCTTTTCCGCAGGGTGTGGATGATTTCCAAGTCGCCATCCAGTGCAGCGAGCGCATCGCTGAGCTGCCGCTTCTTCGCTTCCACCTTCTGCCTGAGCGCGACCACCTCCGGGGACAGGTCGGGGCCGATACAATTAGTGTGCTCCGGAGCCTGGCGGACCTTTCTCGCTGCGAGTAATTCCTGTTCCAGGCGCTCCCTTGTCCCGGGGGAAACGAGTCCGCGGAAGTTGGCGCGGAAGTCAGGGGTGTGTTTCTGGCCAAGAACCTGGCTCAGCTTCTCATAGCCCATTCCTCCTTCCAGACAATGGACAGCGAAAGTACGGCGCAAGTCCGAGAACGGCATGTCCGGCAGATCCAATGCCTTCAGCACCCGGATGAAATGATCCCTGATGGCATAGGGCGATGCGGGTTTGGGTTTTCCGCTGGCCACATAGACCGTCGGAAGGGACGCCACTTTCTTCAGGAAAATCCGCTGCCGCTCGTTGATGGGGATAATCCGGAACTGATTCCTGGCATCCGATGTTCCCGCAGCTTCCTTCAACACCCGGATCCGTTTCTGGTATAGGGAGACATCGGCCCAGGTGAGTTTCTGCAACTCACCGATGCTGATTCCCGTCGTCAAGGAGAGATAGATAGCGACATACTTTGGCTTCGGATTCTCACTGAGGTAGGTCAACAGCCGATTTTCCTGGTCGTAAGTGAGAATAACCGGCGGAGTCATTCTCTTCGGTTTACCCATCGCGATGTTCCACTCCGGTGCTTCGCACAAGCCCTCCGCCGACGCATAGCTCAGGATCCGTCCGATCAGTTTCGGGATGATGTAGACCGATCCTTCAGACAACCCCTCCGCACGCTTCTTCTCCAACAGATTCCGCGCGTCTTCCTCCGTGACATCCTGCAGCGCCTTCTCCCCAAGCTCCGGATAGACATAATTCTCCAGGGACCACTGATAATGCTCAATGGTCTTGGGGTCCACGTTCCCGGCCAGTTCGGAGAGCCAGCGGGAGGCGACTGCCTGGAAGGTGGGGGTGGATGGGGACATGGCCGTCAAGGTAAGGGCAAGATGTTCTCTAGTTCGATTCCGCTGAAATTGCTACCTTTACGCCGCAGCGCATCCTGGAAGCCCTCCGGAGCCAGGGTGTCCCCGAAGACATCCTTGCCAAAGCCATCTCTGTGCCGGAAGGGCAGTAGGTTCTTTCGGGATGCGGACGCAAATGCAGAAAAACGGCTCTGGAGAGCGGTCCACGTGCCGACGCGGCCACGGAAACGCCGTTTTCGGGCCGAATGCCTGCCGCGTCGGCAGCCCGATGGCCTTCCAAGGCCGATTTGCCGCAAATGCGGCATGGGGTGTCCTATCGTCCATGCTCCCTCACTTGCTACGGTTGCAGGGTTCAGCAGACCGGCACTCACGGAGAGCCGATGGGAGGAGATGTCTATGAAAGTGAGGACTGACGGCATTTGAAGGAGAAAAAGGGGCCTCGCGAGCGGGGCCCCTGGGTGATTAAAAACTAAAGTTTTTGAAGGTTGTCCATGAGGTGTTAGCTTCTGCCGAACTTTCTACCGAGGACGGCAGATTGGCAAAGAAATCAAAGCCGGTCTTTTTCTCAATACTATCTACACTACATGCATAACCGGCATAATCTTCCGTCGCAATACTGTTATCATGCGGCATCCAGAAACCGATAGCCGAGGCGGCTGTCACGGTACCGGAAGCATTCCGGCGGACTTTCAGGATAACCCGGTAATAGTAATTGGGAACCGGAACGTTCTTGCCACTGCTCGAAATGGTCGTAACCGTTTCATTCCCGTTCAAGGTCTTGTAAACCGGTCCCGTAACCACATACAATGTATCCGTTGCCGACGCCGAACTGTTGTCGATGATATTCCGTTCCGCCGTTTCCAGATTCGCCCAGATTTTCTGGTTGAAATCCTTCAACTGAGGCGTACTGTTCGTGTAGTAGTACGTCTGTTTCTGCATGGAGGTCTCACCGTTTCGAAGCGCATTGGGAATCTGGTGTCCGCGGTCATAGCCGCTGGGGTAGGAAGGTTCAACCTGGAGGTTCGACGCAATCTGGGGGTTGACACTCCAGGAGGACAAACTCCCGCTTCCCCGATGGGCCTTACAGTAGTTGAATGCTACCCACGTTGCGGCATAATACTGAGGGTCGTACAGAATCGAGTAGTTTCGAGTGTCCTTGCCATTCATGGTACCCCGCATCGTCACCAGCTTTCGATTTCCCAATGATGACGGTGATGCCGGAAGTTCCATCCAGTCGGCGTTCAGGGTCTCCCCGGAGGGCACGGTCGATGCAGATGTCGTGAAGGTCCCGACCATCGGGCTCTCGATTTCGACATAGGTCGATCCGTTCCAGACTTTCATGTAGGCCTTGTAGTAGTAGGTCGAATTCTCCTCCAGGCCGCCGACCTGAGCCGTGAACGACCCGGAAGGGCCTGCCAGGATGTCCGTCGTGTTGACGGTGCTGTTCAGCGCGCTTTCGCTCTTTCCGTACTTGAACCACGCCGCCTGCGGGGCGAAGTCCGTCCTCACTCCTTCAAACGAAGCGGACAGGGTTGCCCCTGTCGCGCTTACGTTAGAGGAAGAAACTGTTGTGATG
The DNA here is from genome assembly GCA_902778105.1 of uncultured Bacteroidia bacterium. GTDB lineage: Bacteria > Bacteroidota > Bacteroidia > Bacteroidales > UBA932 > Cryptobacteroides. The sequence continues at coordinate 52,805 of CACYWN010000021.1, read as the reverse complement.
TTTCCATCCCCGGAGTCTCCCTCTCCGGATTCGCTTCATTCACCGACTGTTAATGTCGGATTATCAAAGCGGGTATTTTTGGCGTTTGTATCTGGATGGTTGAACCGAACGAGTACAGACTTTGTCCCCTGAGCCACAGTAAAGGAATGCTTGATATTAGCACTAGGGCTAGTAGAGTCAAAGTCAGTCCATGTAGTTCCTCCATCAACACTGTATCCTGCAATAATAGCAGAGCCAGAGGTCCCTTGGTCATAAGACAATTCAAGAGAGGTGGCGCCATAAAGCATAATGGCAGAGCTAGTCACAGTAGCATCAGTACTCTTATTAAACCATAAGTGGCCACTCGTGCAATTCCCACCATTTGAAGTCGTCGCACGAACATTATCATTTGACGCTGTTAGAGTAACACTCGAAGCATTCTCTTTATATCCAGAACGCCCTGTGTATGTATAACCACTCAGCAGACTTTGATTTGCGAAAGCCGTCCCAGTTCCACCATAGTCACCAAATGTATCCTTCCAAAGAACGGTACCAACAGCTATTGTTCCAGCCTCTGCCTGTGAAACAGTGATAGTGCATGTGCTAGTGTTGTCATCCTTATCAGTGAGGGTAATCACACCGGCGGCGCCTGTATCAACGGTAGAAGTAATGGTAATAGTACCATTTCCAGTACCACTTGCGGGCGAGAAAGTAAATCCACTACCAGAAGTGAGAGCCGCCTCCCATGCCCAATTGCACGTGACATTTACGGTAACAGTTTCCCCAGTACCAGATGCCAATTGCGGAGTGGCATTATCTACACTAATACCATTAATTGGACGAGCGGCCTGTTTCACAGTACACGTAGCCTTGACTTTACTGGTGGCATAATCGTAGAAGTTAACTGTGCCAAGAGTAATCTCTTCATTTGAGCTATTCTCGGATGCAGACAAGGTAACAGAGGTCACATCACCTGTGTTATTTGCATTATTGCCCGTGTCAGGAGTAATAGTCAATGCATTGGAACCATTCGGTACAAACTCCGCAAGCCACTGATAGTTGGATGTGACACTAATTGTTTGTGCAGTACCCTGATAAGGCAAAGTAACTTCATTCGCTGAAAGAGCAATCGAAGCATCCTGGAGCACCTCGCCGAAACCATAAATCTTCACATTATCAATAGTAAGCGAGTAATTACTGGAAGACGGCTTTGTACCGGTAACTTCAAATTTAATCCGCACTGCATCATATTCGCCAGTTTCACTGACGACAAAAGAATAATCTTTAGCACTAGTTGTCAATGCCAAAGCATTGTCGACCTTAGTCCATGTATTACCACTATCTGTTGAATAATACGTGTTAAGTTTCAAAGCAGTATTGCTAACTTTGGCTGAATAGGAAACAGATGTTACATTGGAACAATCGAAATTATTGTACAAGTAGCCAAAGTTACCAGCTGAATAAACTCTCATTTGTGCGCACTCGCTCCCATTCCAGTTTCCGTAGACAATACTCCAACTGGTGGTTGCACCTGCGTCAGTTCCAATAATAGGGGTTTCCAACGAATATGAAGTTCCTTCGATTGCATAATCAAACGCCGTGGAATAGATTTCCTTCACAGCGACAGCCTTAGCCAGATTGATGTTGACAGGAACAAAATCATTGTTTTCGCAATCAAAAGGAGTGTCATTGGACGTGATTACGTAAGTACTCTTATTGGTTTCAATTTCAAACTTCACTTTCGAATAGCTCTGCTTGGCAAGGCAGACATAGATCTGTCCTGCAAACTTTTGCTTATCTGTAGGCTTTGTATTACCAAGGGTGAGCGGATTAGTCAAAGTAACAGTAATGGGATCTGATGACTCAGTAGAGGTATACTGGATATTATCCCCAGTCAAATCAGTCATCTGACGGCCAATAAAACCAGTATTAGCAGTAGGTGTTACCTTAACGGACTTAACGGTTTCTTCTCCAGAAAGGCCAGTATGGTAGATGTTAAGAGCTAAAGCAGAAGCCACCGGATAAAGAGAAATCAGCGCCTTATTGTCAGCAGAAACGGTACCCTTTGCAACCATAGGATAATACTTACCTGCAAGCACACCCGGATTCACCTGAGTCTGTTTATTGCTGATATAAACGCTTACGCTTTCAGGCCCGCTCGTGTTTCCATTATAGTACGGATAATGAGCAAAGATTTCTTCAGTCTCTTCCGGGACTTCAACTATCAAATCACCACCGGCCTCGTAAGTCAATGCCGAATTCGCCTGATTAACATCGTTGAAGATGCTAATTTGGTCACCACTGCTCCAAACGAGATTGGCATGGTCAGCATCAAGAGTCGTACGGGTCTCAATATCGGTCTTGACCGTGATGGTCTTCATCTTACCGGAAACCTGCTCGTCCTTCTGGACGTCAACTTCCTTGGAGCAGGAAACTAAGGCCGTTGCCACTGCGGCAAGGACCATCAAAGTAGTGTAAATCTTTCTCATGGCCATTCCTCCTTATTCAAGTCCATAACCATCTTCAGGGTCGTCAGAGGACCATGTGGACCCTTTCTTGATGGAATTGTCCCATGTCCCATCAGACATAATGTTCTCCTCAAACCGAACCGTAATCAGCTCCGATTCAGGATTTTCATAATACTTTTTCTTCATAGCTTTATTGATTTTGTTTGTGTATATTCATTTGTGATTCAGTTGTTTCCGAGATACGGACACAAAACGGAAATCCTTGCCTCTCCAGAGATGGAAAAGCAAGGATTAACTGTATAACCTATTGATATAGAGCTACTTTCTACCCCCCCCCCGAACAATAACGGCGGTGGTTGAGCGTGTCATATATGTAGCTACTCGAGTCATTTCAACTTGCAAAAATACGGATATTCACCCGGTTTTCCAAGGATTATTCTGCAAAACAAATATAAAAAAGGGACCCCCGCAAGGGTCCCGATGCTAAATGCTCAACGGCTGCATCCGGTGAAACGCCGGTCAGGCGATCCCGGCCATCAGGCGCATGAGGGTTTCCTTGGCATCGCCGAGCTCCAGATAGACGCCTTTTCCGCGGCTGTAGATCGGATTCTCCACGCCGGCGTAACCCGGCTTGAGGTCGTAGTTGCACACGATCACTTCCGGAGCCTGGTCCACATTGAGGACCGGCATGCCGTAGATGGGGGTTCCCACGGCATTGCGGGCTGCCGGATTGAGGACATCGTTGGCGCCGATGACCACGACGGCATCCGCATTCTTGAAGTCGTCGTTGATGGCCTCCATCTCATACAGTTTCTCATAATCGACATCCGCCTCGGCCAGCAGCACATTCATGTGCCCCGGCATACGTCCGGCGACCGGGTGGATGGCGAAACGGACGCGGGCGCCGCGGCTCTCCAGCTTGTCCGCCAGCTGGCGCACCTGATGCTGGGCCTGCGCCAACGCCATGCCGTAACCCGGAACGATGATGACATCCTTGGCCTTTGAGAGGACGGATGCAGCGGTGGGCGCTTCTTCCACAGGGGCGGGAGCGGCTGCATTCAGCTGGCCGTCCAGCACTTTGACGCGGGCTTCGAGGTCGGCGACCATCGCCTCCAGTTCCTTGATTTTCTTCTCTAAATCCATAATTCGTTGAACCAGTTCTTCGTTTTCGTTTTCATCAATGACAGGGGTGGGGACGGACGGAGTCATCGTGCCGCCCATAAGGATGCTCATCAGCTTGCGGTTCATCGCCCGGCACATGATCTGGGTAAGCAGGAGGCCGGAGGCGCCGACGATACCGCCCACGGCAACCAGGAAGACGTCACCGACAGCCATGCCGGCGATGGACCCGGCCACCCCCGAAAGCGAGTTGAGCAGGGAGATGGTGATGGGCATGTCCGCTCCCCCGACGCGGAGGGAGAACCAGAGGCCGAAAAGGGAAGCGGCCACAAAAGCGCCTGCGATGCACACCGTCAGGCCGGCACCCTGGGCAAAGGTGCCAACCACCACAAAGACCAGCGTAAGCACCAGGAACAGCAAGGTGCACAGGGCATGGCCTTTCCAGACGACCGGCTTCTGCGGGAGTACCCGGTGCAGTTTTCCGGCTGCGACCAGGCTGCCCACCAGGGTCACCATGCCCACCGCCACCGCCAGGAGCGCGGTGAACCGGACAAAGGGAGCGTCTCCCTGGACGGACAGGAGGCCCACCAGGGCCGATGCGCCGCCGCCGAGGCCGTTGAACAGGGCTACCGTCTGCGGCATCTGGATCATCTGGACCCGGACCGCCAGCAGGCTGCCGACCAGCGCTCCGATGAGGATGGATACGTAGATGGTCCAGACCGAAACGACACCGGCAAACAGCAGCGTGGCCACGATGCCGCAAAGCATGGCGAAGGCCGACAACAGATTGCCTGCGACGGCCGTCCTGACCCTGCTCATCATGGAGATTCCGGCGAGCACGAGCACCGCCAGAACCGCACTGATTATGATTTGCAACGCCGGCATCCCTATTTCTTTTTCTTGTCAAACATCTTCAGCATCCGGTGCGTGACCCCGAAACCGCCGAACACATTGACCGCCGCGAGCACGATGGCAAGGCCTCCCGCGAGTTGCGCCAGCAGGCCGTCCCCTGCGAGGAAAGCGACGCCCGTCGCCACGATGGCGCCGACGATCGTCACCCCGGACAGGGCGTTCATGCCGGACATCAGCGGCGTATGGAGCAGACTGGGCACGGTCCTGATGATGAAATATCCCAGGACCGCGCTCACGAGGAAAACTGCGATAAGAATCAGCGGATGAATCATAAACCCATGGCTTCGCGGGCGCCCTGATGGACCAGCTCGCCGTCAATGCAGACCAGCGACTTCTGGATGATCTCATCACTGCGGTCCAGGACCAGTTTGCCGTCCTTGACCAGGTAGCTCACGAGGTTGTACAGATTGTTGGAGAACATCCAGGTGGAGCTTGTCGGAAGGAGACCGGGGATATTCTTGACACCCATCAGCGTCACGCCGTACTTGGTCTCGATGTCCCCCTTCGGGGTGAGCTCACAGTTGCCGCCCTGGTCGATGGAGATGTCCACGATGACGGATCCCTTCTTCATGCCCTTCACCATCTCTTCCGTGATGATGATCGGAGCGATCTTGCCGGGGATGAGGGCGGAGCAGAACACGATGTCCATTTCCTGGATGGTCGCCTTCAGGGCCTCCTGTTCCTTAATCAGGACATCGGCCGGGAGCCGGTTGGCATACCCGCCTTCCGCAATGGCCAGTTCCGGCGGAACCGTGGTATCCACCACCTTCGCACCCAGGGACATGGCGTTTTCGGAGGCCATGGGGCGGATATCGGCGGCATAGGTGATCGCACCCAACCGCTTGGCGGTAGCCAGTGCCTGCAGGCCGGCGACGCCCACGCCGATGACCATGACCTTGGCCGGCTTGATCTGGCCGACGGCCGTGAACATCTGCGGGACGAAGGTCTTGAGCATGTTGGCCGCCATCAGGATACCCTTGTATCCGGCGCAGGTGCTCATGGAAGTAAGCGCATCCATGCTCTGGGCACGGGAGATGCGCGGAATGCCGTCCAGGGTGATGGCGGTAACGCCTTTGGCCGAAAGGGCCTTCACCATCCCGTGGTTCACCGGGGAAGCCGGATGGATGAAGGTGATCAGCAGCTGGCCTTTATGCATCATATCCACTTCATGCTTGCCCAGGGCCTCATTCATCAAGGGTTCCTTGACCTTGAGGATCATCTCCGCGCGGTCGTAAATCTCCTGCGGATTGTCAATGATCTTCGCACCGGCCTTGATGTAATCCTCGTCGTGATAGAGGGCGCCGTCGCCGGCGTGGCGCTCCACGAGCACCTCAAAACCATCCTGGACAAACTTCCCCACCGTTTCGGGTGTGGCGGCTACACGAGCTTCGTCGTGCATGATTTCCTTGGGAATACCAATGATCATAGCTATACGTGTTAGTAATAATGTAGTTTAAGCAAAATGCGCCGATAAAGTTAAACATTTTAATCATTCGTTGTACTCTTTCAACAAAATTATTATTCCCTACGCCGTAAAAAAAGATCACGCTTGCCATTTCCAATCCGTTTGACTAACTTGCGGTCTGAAAAGCACACCAATCCATGATCAATCCCGTCTACTCCCCTTCCCCCACCCGCTATGAAAGCGGAATCCGGTACCGCCGATGCGGCCGGAGCGGTGTCCTGCTTCCCGAAATCGCCCTGGGATTCTGGCACAATTTCGGAGATGTGAACCCCTTTGCGAACTCCCTGGAGATGGCCCATTATGCCTTCGACCACGGCATCGTCCACTTCGATCTGGCCAACAATTACGGTCCCTCCTACGGCTCCGCCGAGGAGACCTTCGGACAGATGATGAAAAAGTCCTTCGCCCCTTTCCGGGATGAAATGTTCATCTCCAGCAAGGCGGGACACGACATGTGGCCAGGGCCCTACGGGGAATGGGGGTCCCGGAAGTACCTGATGGCCAGCCTGGACCAGAGCCTCAAGCGGATGAACCTGGACTACGTGGACCTGTTCTATTCCCACCGTTTCGACCCGGAAACGCCGCTGGAGGAAACGCTTCAGGCCCTCGTGGACATCGTCCGGGCCGGGAAGGCGCTGTACATCGGCATTTCCAAATATCCGCCGGAAGCGGCCGCCTTCTCCTATCGGTACCTACGGGAGCGGGATGTTCCCTGCCTGATCTACCAGGGCAGGTACAACATCCTGAACCGGGAGCCGGAAGAGCAGGGCATCCTGGACCAGGCGAAGGAGAACGGCGCAGGCTTCATCGCCTTCTCCCCGCTCGCTCAGGGGCTGCTGACCAACCGCTATCTGGAGGGCATCCCCGCCGATTCCCGGATGGCGAAGGAGCATTTCCTCAAGTCATCGGTCCTTACGCCCGAAATGCACAGGACGCTCGAGCAGCTGAACGGAATCGCCGCCCGGCGCGGACAGACCCTCGCCGAAATGGCCCTCGCCTGGTGCCTCAAGGATGACAAGGTAACCAGCGTCATCGTGGGGGCAAGCCGCGTGTCCCAGCTGGAGGATGACTTCAAGGCGCTGGAGAACATTTCCTTCACGGCGGAAGAACTGGAAGAGATCAACCGGATTACGAATAAAGCCTAGCCTTCATGATGAAACGATTCTTTACCTGGGCCCTGCTGGTCCTCTCCGTCGGGACCGCCGTGGCGCAAAATGCGGTTCCCGATACGCCGGTGGTGCGCTTCCTGCGGGAAAACCCGCGCCGGGCTGCGTTCAATACGCACTCCTATGAATTCCTGCCCATCCAGGACACGCCGGCGCCAAAGGGTTACAAGCCCTTCTACATCAGCCATTACGGACGGCATGGTTCCCGGTCCGACTGGGGCGGGCCGCAGTACAGGCTGGTCCGCGACCTCCTGGCCAAAGCCAGCGAGCAGCATCTCCTGACGCCGGCCGGAGATTCCCTGATGCACGAGGCGGCCGTCATCTACGAACTGCACAACGGGATGGACGGGCGCCTGACGCCCCGCGGAGTCCGCGAGCACGCACAACTGGCCGAGCGGATGTACCACCGGTTCCCGGAAGTGTTCAGGAAGGGCTGCAAGCACATCCGCGCCGTATCCAGCACCACGCCGCGCTGCATCGTGTCGATGAACGGATTCACCGGCCGCCTGATGTCCCTGCAGCCGGACCTGGACTTCGACCTGGACACGGGCGAGAAGTATTACGCCTATATCGCCCGGGGCGAAAACAGCACTATTTCCGCGCGTACCGGCCAAGCGCTGGCAGCATACCGGAAAACGATCCAGTGGGACACGGTTTCCGTGTACCGGACCCTGTTCACCGACCCGGCCGAGGCCCGCAAGCTCATCCCTGACGCTGTCGCGTTCCAGAACGCCATCTACGACTGCGCCCGGGTATCGGATCCCTTCGACATCCCGGACAACATGTACCGGTACCTTCCTTTCGGGAACGTGGTCAAGTTCCATGAACTGAACTTCCTGTCGGCCTACCTGAACCAGTGCGATTCCAAACTGAACGGCGAACTCCGCCTCCCGCGTGCACAGGAACTCATCGACACCCTGATCAGCCAGGCGGACGCGGTCATTTCCGGGAAAGTCCGGAAGGCCGCCGACCTCTGCTTCGGACACGACTGGCCGTACCTGGGGCTGGTCTGCTATCTGGGCCTGGAAGGCGTGAGCGAGCGTTACACCCTGGAGGAAGCGGCCGACAACTGGCTCCCTTCCTGGTACTGCCCCTTCGCGGCGAACCTGCAGATGATCTTCTACCGGAGCAAGAAATCCGACGAAGTCCTCGTCAAGTTCCTGATGAATGAACGCGAGGCGAAACTCCCGGCCCTGGAAGCGGTCCAGGGGCCATATTACCGCTGGAACGACGTGAAGGCCTGGTGCGAAAACCGGATACCCAGGACGCAGATCGTCGCCCACCGTGGCTACTGGGATGGCAACGCGGAGAATTCCATCGCCTCCCTCCGCAAGGCCCAGGAGTTCGGCTGCTGGGGCAGCGAGTTCGACATCCACCTGACGGCCGACGGGGTTCCCGTCATCCATCATGACCGGCATATCGGCGAACTGGACATCCAGACCAGTGCTTTCGAGGATGTCCGGGCGAACCGGCTGGCCAACGGCGAACCTGTACCTACGCTTGCGGAATACATGGGTCAGGTGGCGAGGAACCGGGAATGCATGGCCGTGCTGGAACTGAAGCCGCAGTCGACGGCCGAGCGGGAAGACGAACTGGTCGAGAAGTGCCTCCAGGCCCTGCAACCTGCCCCGGCGCGCAATGTTCCCCCGGAATTTGCCGCTTTCGCCCGCCGGCAGGAACCCGCCAAGGTCGTCTTCATCTCCTTCAGTCACCATATCTGCCAGGAACTCTCACGCCGGGCACCCGGTTACATGGTCCAGTACCTGGAGGGAGATATCGCCCCCGCCCAACTGCACGCGGAAGGGATCAACGGCATCGACTATCACTACAGCGTGTTCTACAAGCACCCGGAATGGGTGCAGGAAGCGCACGACCTGGGAATGACCGTCAATGCATGGACCGTGGATGACCGCAAGGATATCGAAGCCATGCGCGACCTGGGTGTGGACCAGATCACGACGAACAATCCCGCCCTGGTGCGTGAAATCCTCTGGGAACGCTAGCGGGTGTAGTACTCGATCATCCGGACGATGGCACGGGTGCACACGGGGCAGAACTCCTCGCACTCGTTGATGCGCATCCGGCACTCCTGGACCGGGCGGTAGACGCCCTTCGTCTGGTAGCCGGCGCCTTCATAGACACCCACCTTCAGGTTCAGCAGATCCTTTTGCTCCTGGGTGAACGTATGCCAGATACGGCGGACGTCCTGCTTGTCCAGGGCGTCCGTTTCCGTAGGAACGGCCGTACCCCCCGGCAGCATATCCTGCCATTTGGACGCGAAGTCGTGGAGCGTCGTGATATTCGGTTCCCACGGTTCGGTATCGGCGGGATAGGAGGTCTCCACCTGGTCGCCATAGGCGTACTCGTCGGCCAGGCCGCCGAATGCGTGACCGAATTCGTGGACCATCACCGGGATGAAGGTGGGATGGTCGCTGTTCATGATGGTCAGGGAATTGTAGATGCCGCCCCCGCCGTAGATGGGCGTATTGACCAGCAGCACGATATGTTCGAAAGGGACCGTGCCGATCAGGTCATACACTTTCTGCATGGAAGAAGAAGTCAGGTACCGCTCCGTATAGAACGTGTCGAAATGGCTGTCCGCCACGGTGCGGAGCCACTCGCCCCGACGCGGGACGCTGACGCCGGAGTCCATCGAAGGAGCGAACACCGCCCGGACGGAGAAGCGGCCCCGGCGGCTGGCGAAAGGCTCGTGGCCGAACAGCGCCTGCGCCACGCGCTCTGCATCCTGGTAGAACTTGGCCTTCTGCGAAGCGTCATACCCTTCCGAAACAACCACGATGTCAATGGTTTCCGCCAGGGAACCGCCCTGCCATACCACGGCTGAGGAATAGCCGTTATCCGCTGTCTTCCGGATCAGGATATCGGCCGGATCGACCCGGTGCTTCAGATAGGAAGTCCGCTTCCGGTGCGTGTCCATCAGGAAGACCTCGATATCCACCGGACGCTTGGGGAAGGGAACCTGGAAGCAGTTCTCAAAGGCTTTCTGGACACGCGTAGCCTCCTCCGTCACCTGCCATTCCTGAAAAAGGGTGGAGAAGGAATTCGCATAGAGACAGTCCCCCGTCTCCGGATCCAGAACGCGGACCTGTCCGTTTCCCTCCAGCAGCGGCGCGGACAGGTTGCTCCGCCGTCCTGCCCAGGCGGAGGTCCGCAGGGCCTGCTGGAAGTAGATGGCCTGATGGGCGTTGTCCCCGCAGAAGACATAGTCCAGCCGGAGAGTGGCATCTTCGAAACAGGCGTCGAAATCCTGGGCCTTCAAGCCGGAGATAGCCACCAGAAAAGCCGTGGCCGTCATAAGAAACCTTTTCATTGCATTACACGTTTTACGGCGTCTTCCACCTCGTCATATGAATATCCCCGAGACAGGAGCGCCTTGAGCATTTTCAACCGGCACTGGGGATCGTCCTTGAGCAACCGGTACCTGTCGGCCGCCAGTTTGTCCAGCTTCGAGGCCGCTTTCGCCGGATCGATCTCCTGCAAGGCTTCGGCGATGATTCCGTCGGCAATCCCCTTCCCCCGGAGCTGGAAGCGGATCTTGACCGCTCCCCACCCCTGCAGGGAGGATTTTTCGCGGGCGAAAGCCGCGGCATACCGCCGGTCATCCACGAACCGGTCTTCCACGAGGGAGCCCGTGATCCGCGCCGCCGCTTCCTCATCCCCTTCCATCGCCTTCAAGGCTTTCCGGTAAATATCGGAGGAGCAGTACTCCATCCGCGCACACTGGCGTTGCAGGCGTTCCAGGACCTTCTTCTCTTCCATCTCAGAAATCGAAACCGAACGAGAAATAGGCCCCGACCTTGCGGGTCAGCGTAGACCAGTGGACAATGGCCTTGACCGGGCCGACAATGGTATCATAGGCATAGCCGAGGCCGACCCCCCACAGGTTCTCACCGTTTTCGAACTTGTCGAAACTGTAGAAGTCACGGGAGTAGTTGGCCATCGCCGTCAGATAATTGTTCCGGGCCAGTTCAAAGCGCAGGTCCGCCCGTGCGACGATGACGTTGTTGCGCCGGAAGGCGGCACTGTTGATACCGATGAACGGAAGCTGGTGGTCCACATACCGGCCGGGCATGTCCCCGCCCAGGATATTGGCGAAAGGGATGGGGATGTCGTCACCGAAGATGAGGCGGAAACCACCCTGCGGGATGAGGGTGAACCGGCGGCCGATCGGGACGGGCATCTTGCCGGAACCGCTCACGATGCCGAAGAAACCGGGGTAGGCCGGGCCGTCAAAGACACGGGAGACAAGGTCGTACCGCAGATTGGCGGAGAAGCCCTGCCGCGGGAAATACCCGTTGTCCAGCGTATAAGCGGTAGCATCCACGAAGACACCGGGGTAATCCATCTTCCACAACGACCGGTCATAGTCGCCGATGACATCGCTTGCCAGCAGGTGGGCAATGCTGTAGAACATGTTCCGGAAACCGCCCTTGACATCGAAGGCCGACCATTCCATATTGGAGGCGTAAACTTCCTGGGCTGTGGAAAGATAGGCGACATTGAAGCGGTTCTCCCCCATCAGGAAATTGTTGTGGTCGGTCCAGTGGAGGTCCGTCCGGATATTCAGGGTGGGCCATTGGGGCGTTTCGTACGCGTAGTGAAGGTCCAGGAAAGGGTTCGCACCGATACGGGCCGTCATGTCCAGGGAAGAACCGCGCATCGCCGTCGTGTTGAGCCCGACATTGAGCAGCAGGGAGACCAGTTCCTCCGTATCCAGGCGGAAACCCACGCCCAGCAAGTGCTTCGGGCCCCGCTTGCAATTGATTCTCAAGTGGAAGGGCTCCCCTTTCCCCAACAGGTCATAGGTGACGTACTCATAGGCTCCCTGGCCGTAGATCGTATTCACGGCATCCTCCACTTCGGCCCGGGACACCCGGTCTCCGGCATGGACCTTCAGTTTGGCCCGGATATACGCGGCATCCTTGCCGGAGACTCCTGCCACCTCCACGCTGTCGATCAGGACCGCTGTCCGGTTGATGTCGACGGCCGGCGGCCCCGCCAGCCGGAGCGTGTCGGTCCCCACCCAGCGGCGGATGGCCTCCAGTTCCTCCGTCTTCTCCACCGCGGCCTTGTACCCGCGGTTCAGCATCGTGTCGATGGAAACGGCGTCGAAGCTCATCATCCCGAAACCGGTCAGGTCCGGCTTGATGCGCACGTCGACATTGTTGACATTCCGGTCGAAGGAGTCCTCCGCGAACATGTCGATGCCCCGCCAGAGGATGTCGGCGAGATTGTGGATATCCTCATAGCCCGACTTGGAATCGGACAGTTCGATGCCGATCACGACATCGGCGCCCATCTGACGCGCCAGGTCCACCGGAAAATTGTTGCGCATCCCGCCGTCCACCAGCACCATGCCGCGTGTCCGGACCGGGGCGAAGAGGCCGGGAATGGACATCGTGGAGCGCATTGCCGTGTTCAAATTCCCACTGTGCCATACTTTGGCACGACCGGAAACGATATCCGTTGCCACGCAGGCGAACGGGACCGGAAGACGGAGGAAATCGGTGGAGTCGGCATAACCGGGCGTGAGGCTGGAAATCAGGTACTGTACGTTCTGGCCGAAGATAAAACCGGACGGGAGGCTGCTCATCAGGCTCCTGCGCACCATTCCGTCGGCATCACCGTCATTGGCGGCAAGGTGCAGCTTGCCGTCACTGGAATTCGCATAGCGGACATCCTCTTCCAACTGGTTCTGATAGTCCTTGACACTGTAGAAGAAAGGGAAGGAAAGCGCGAATTTTTCCTTGTATTTGCGTCGTCCGTAAGGAATGTAATCCCAGTCTACCTTGTCGCTCATCGTCCGGTCCCAATCGAGGTTGCGCATCAGGGAATCCAGGAACTCGGGGGTATATCCCATCGCATACACGCCGCCGATCAGTCCGCCGATACTCGTGCCCACGACCATATCCACGGGGAACTTGTACTTTTCCAGATACTTGAGGGCGCCTACCGTAGCCGCTCCCTTGGCACCACCGCCGCTGAGGACCAGGGCAACGGTAGGACGGTGTTTCCGGATCTCAGCCATCCGGTCCTTCATTTCCTGGACAGATTCCGCATCGGAAGGGTCCAGACCGAATCCGGATGATTTTTCGTCCTGCGCCGAAAGAACCGCAGGGACAAGCATGGACAGGAGCAGAAGGAATCGTTTCATAGTATTCAAGCATGGTTATGCAGGCCGGCCAGGAGCCCGCAGGCCGCCAGGATATCCTCCCCGCGGGAAGCGCGGATCGTGGCGGTGAGACCGCCGCGGGCGAGCCGGTCCCGGAAAGCCTCCATCGCCGCCTGGGAGCTGGTTCCGTACGGGAAATCGGGAATCCGGTGGAAGCGGATCAGGTTCACCCGGCACTCCAGGCCCTGCAGCAGGCGGAGAAGGGCATCGGCATGGCGCGGCGTATCGTTATGGCCGGCGAACATGGTATATTCGAAACTCACCCGCCGCTGGCCGGTGAAGTCGTATTTCCGGACCAGGGAGATGACATCCCGGATGGGGTATGCCTTCTCGACCGGCATAAGGGTCGCCCTTTCCTCCGGGAAAGGGTCGTGGAGACTCACGGCCAGGTGGCACCTGCACTCATCCAGGAAGCGCTTCAGGTTGGGCAGGACACCGATGGTGGACAGCGTGATCCGCTTGGGACTCCAGGCAAAGCCCCAGGGGGCGGTAAGGACTTCGATGACGCGTTTCACCTCCTCCCAGTTGTCCAGGGGCTCGCCCATACCCATGAAGACCGTATTCGTAAGTTCCCCCGCTTCGTCGATCCCGAAGAACTGGGACAGGATGTCCGCGGCGGAGAGACTGCCGTGGAATCCCTGGCGGCCTGTCATGCAGAACTTGCACCCCATCTTGCAGCCCGCCTGGGAAGAGACGCAGAGGGTTTTCCGGTCGCCGTCAGGAATCATCACGGCCTCCACGGCATTGCCGGGGTCGCCGTTGACCGGAAACAGGTATTTGCGGGTACCGTCGGACGAGTCGGCCTTGCCTACCGGTTCGGCGACGCCCACTTCATACCGCTCCGAAAGCCGCTCGCGGCCCGCCTTCGAAAGATTGGTCATTTCCGCGATGGTACGGACACGGCGGCCGTAGATCCACTGGGCGATCTGCTTGCCCGCAAATCCCGGCAGCCCCGCCTCGAGGGCTATTTCCTTCAACTGGTCGGGGGTCATCCCCAGGAGCCTGGTCTTTTCCATATTCTTTGCAAAAATAACATTTTATTTTCATAAGGCATTGCAGGCGACGATCGACAAGATCGAGAAGGATTACGGGAAAGGTACCATCATGAAGTTGGGAGATCAGCCAGAATGGGATGCGGCGCAGGTCATTCCGAGCGGTTCCATCGCCCTGGACCACGCCCTCGGGATCGGCGGCTATCCGAAAGGAAGGATCATCGAGATCTACGGCCCCGAATCCAGCGGCAAGACGACCCTCGCCATCCACGCGATTGCCCAGGCCCAGAAGGCAGGGGGCATCGCTGCCATCATCGACGCAGAACACGCTTTCGACAGGACCTATGCGAAATCCCTCGGCGTGGACCTCGAGACCCTCCTGATCTCGCAGCCCGACAACGGCGAGCAGGCCCTCGAAATCGCGGACAACCTCATCCGGAGCGGCGCCATCGACATCGTGGTGATCGACTCCGTCGCCGCCCTCACCCCGAAGGCGGAGATCGAAGGGGAAATGGGCGAGAACAAGGTCGGCCTCCAGGCCCGCCTGATGTCCCAGGCCCTCCGCAAGCTCACCGCGAACATCAGCAAGACGAACACCTGCTGCATCTTCATCAACCAGCTCCGCGAGAAGATCGGCATCATGTTCGGCAACCCCGAAACCACCACCGGCGGCAACGCCCTCAAGTTCTACGCCTCCGTGCGCCTGGACATCCGCCGTACCACCCAGATCAAGGACGGCGAGGAAGCCCTCGGCAACCACGTGAAGGTGAAAGTGGTCAAGAACAAGATGGCCCCGCCGTTCAAGAAGGCCGAGTTCGACATCGTCTTCGGCGAGGGCATCTCGCACTCCAGCGAACTGGTGGACCTGGGCGTTGAGCTCGGCATCATCCAGAAGTCCGGTTCCTGGTTCAGCTACAACGACTCCCGGCTCGCCCAGGGGCGCGAAGGAGCCAAGAAAGTGATGCAGGACAATCCCGAACTCGCCGACGAAATCGAGGCCAAGATCCGGGCCGCCATGCAGCAGGTCCAGGACTAACTGCCTATTGACAGCAACGGGAAACGGAGGAATGGAACCTACGGAGTCCCCATCGACGGCTCCGGCAGTTTCGACCTCGCCGACATGGACATAGTCTACTGACGGGGAACAATCTCCTTGCATCGCCTGGCCGTACACTGACAAACGGATCCGACTCGCCTTGAGCCAGCTCCGTTTATTTTTGTTTATTTCAAGGAAAGGAGCACCCACCCGGAGGACTCCGTTCCGCGCTAGAACTATTTGACCGTTCCCTTTTTATAAAGGAAAAGCGGATGAACATCGGATATACGCTTTCTGAACTCCTTTCATCCGCTTTTCCCTTATTTTAAAACCCGACAAAAGCGGATTGACATGCCACAGACACTCTCAAAAGCATGGTTATCCGCTTTTCCTTTGCAAAAATCAATGGAAAATCGATTCGATGACGGCCGGGGCCATCCGGACGGCGCGAGCAAGTTGCTTGCGGGAGAGCGTCCTTCGGTTCTGCCACAGGACTTTTGCCACTTGAATCCGTTCCGCCAGGGACAGTTTGGAAACCTTGCGACCAAAAAGGCGCTTTCCTTCCTCATCTGCTTCCGAACGCAGTTCCGTATCTCCATGTTTCTCCAGGAAGATGCTGGCGCATTTCGCATCCTGTTCGGCCAAATCCTTCTTCCTCACGAATAGGAAGGAGATGTAACGGCGGGGAGAACCGAACAGGCGATGAACTGCTTTCAGGTCTATCCGGCAACAAGGCAAAATCATTCCCTCACGATCTACCAGCCAATCCTCCGGCAGCTTCTCCCGCGTGTGAAACCACGCCCTCCTCTCGTCCTGTGTCATATCCCCTATCCTACGTGCCGCCATCATTTCTTCCCGATGGAAAAATGAACGCCCTGCGCCCCAAGGATAATCTTCAGGAAGATACGGATACCCGGCATCCATCGGATTCCGGAAGGCATAAATGATCTTCTGCATCAGTTCCACATCGTCTTTGATCACTTCGTGGTCAATCCAGATCCCGGCCTTCAGCAGTTCCGGACGCCCCGTGCGACGGAAATACATGGTCAACTGCCGCTTCATCTGCATCTCGAAACGGGCGACGTCTTCCGGCAGTCCCTGCACGACAATATGGAAATGTGTATCCATCACCACATCGCAATACACCCTGAGATGATACATCCAGGCAAGGATGGCCATCAGGTTGATGGCGAACACCTTGTCGCGAGGGGTTTCAAACAGGACGGAAACAACCGTTCCGTCCGAGAATACGTGGAAGCAATTTTGGACCGGATGCCTTTCCCACTGCACTTGACTCTCCATAATCAACGTCACTTGTTCCGGATAAAGATGGGGAGTATTTTCCAATTAATCCGTTTTTAAACGTTTAAGTTATAAATTGCTCTGATCCAGCTTTTTACACGGAATGAAACGCACTATTTTAACGTAAAAAGAAAAGGGAGCCCTGTATCAGTTGTCCAATGAACAAGAACAAATAACTAAATACCAAACAATTGCGAATATTTATATTAAAAAGCGCTTCTGATGATTACACATTATTACCACTAAAAATTACAAGAATGTCTATGACTATATGAAAAACGAGGCAGGTTGGGAATATCAGTCGTGGAAAGATGCGTGGAATCCTTCTTGGGGTGAGTTTGATGAAAACACCATTGATTATGCTTACCAAAGGAAAAGCGGATGAACAGCAATCTCACGCAGCCAGTCAATGATCTGCCCGCTTTTCCCATACTTTTAAAGCAGGCAAAAGCGGGCAGAACACATTCAGGAGCTCTACGTTGAGCAGTAATACGCTTTTCGTTTTTATTTCAGGAAATCGCGGAAGATGCCGTCCAGCTGCTTGCGGACAGGGCCGATTTTGAGCGGGTGACTTTCCGTGGGAACGGACATGTTGTAGAAGACGATACGGTCCGTTTCGGAATCCAGGATGGCGGCATAGATGTGGGAGACGCAGTAGACCGAGGTGCCGTAGATGGAGGCCATTCCCATCGTGAGCACGGCGGTGGCTACTCCCAGGAGGACATCCTTGGCCACTTCCTTCGCATAGCCTTTCGTATCCCGGCTCATGCCATCGGCATAGATGAGCAGGCCGTAGCGCCGGCCTTCCGCTTCGAGGATTTCGTCCAGCAAGTCCGGAATCGGATACTCTCCCCTGACCTTGGCGTCCTTGGTATTCAGGAACCGCATGAAACCCACCGCCTCCTCTTTCCGGAGGGAATCCAGTTGAATCCGCCCTGTGATGGGGAGGGGCATGTCATTGACCAGCGTGGCGATCAACGCTTCGGAAACCGTGGAAAGGGAATCGTCATAGGACTCCACGTTCTTGTCGTCCAGATAGAACTGGACAGAACTGGGGCCCAGCAGGACCATCCCTTCCGAGGCGGTCGCCGGGGTGAATCCGGCATAATACCGTGCCGTTCCACAGGAGGACATCGCAAAGGCGATGATCAGAAGTATCGAACAATGAAACCTTCTCATAGCTATCCCTCCTGGTCTTCCTTCAGCGCCTTGTTGTAGCAATCGCGGCAGAGTGGCTCATAGGTGTCCTTTTCTCCCAGGACGACCAGTTTCTTGCTGGCGGACAGACGGTGGGAATGGTTCGCAAGGGAGCCGCAGCGGACGCAGATGGCATGGACCTTCTGGACGTCCTCGGCGATGGCCATGAGACCGGGCATCGGGCCGAAGGGCTTCCCCAGGAAGTCGGTGTCCAGTCCGGCGATGATCACACGGATGCCGCGGCCGGCCAGTTCCTGGGCGACGGAGATGATGCTCTCGTCGAAGAACTGGGCTTCGTCGATTCCGACGACCTCCACGTCCGGGTCGATCTGGAGCATCCGGGAAGGAGACTTGATGGGGGTGCAGGAAATGCTGTGGGAATCGTGCGAGACGACATCCAGGTCCGAATAGCGCTTGTCGATGGTGGGCTTGAACGTGGCGATTTTCTGCTTGGCGAACTGGGCGCGCTTGAGCCTCCGGATGAGTTCCTCCGTCTTGCCGGAGAACATCGAACCGCAGATCACTTCAATGCAGCCCGATTTTCTTGTGTTTTCCAAAAACATTTCCTTACTTTGCTAATGTTGACTTGGACAAAGATAGTCATTTATGGAGAAAAACAGCACAGAAATCTTGAGAGAAATCGAAGCGGCCATCGCTTCGCTCAAGGACCAGATCCGGGGGCTGGAGGACCAGCTCGCTGCGTACCAGCGGCTTGCCGCCGAGGAAGAGGCCGCGGCGGAACCTGCCCCGGAACCCGCGCCGGACGAAGTTGATTTCACGGACATGGAAATCGGCGTGGCCGACCTGCCGGAAGAACCTGCATCCCAGCCGGAAGAGCCTGCACCCCTTCCGGAGGAGCCCGACCTGGTTCCGGAGGACCTGCCGGTCGAGCCCGGGCCGGTTGTCGAGGATCTGCCTGTGGAACCGGCACCTGAGCAGCCCGTGCGCGTGTTCGAAGTACCTGCGCCCGATCCGGAGGAACCGGCACCCGTTCCACCGGTGAAGCCGGCTGCCCCGAAACCGGATACGGAAAGGATGGCGTGGCGGCTGGACAAACCCGGCGTGGCGGTCAAGAACATCCGCAGCGGCATCTCCCTGTATGACAGAGCCCTTTTCATCGGCACCCTGTTCAAGGAAGACTACGCCCTCTATGACCAGACGATCGGCACCCTCAATGCCATGGGCACCCTGGACGAAGCCGTCGACTATCTGGTGGAGACCTTCCCGGACTGGAACTTCAAGTCCGACATCGTCTACAACTTCATGATGGCCATCCGCAAGAAACTGGGCTGATGGCGGGAAAGCTGTATATCGTCCCGACGCCGGTCGGGAATCTCGAAGACATGACCTTCCGGGCGGTCCAGGTCCTGAAGGAAGCCGACCTGATCCTGGCGGAGGACACGCGTACGAGCTCGGTCCTCCTGCATCATTATGACATCCGGCGGCCCTTGCAGTCGCATCACAAGTTCAACGAGCACCAGACCGTCCAGCTGGTGAAGGAACGCATCCTGGGGGGACTGAACGTCGCCCTCATCAGCGATGCCGGCACGCCCGGCATCTCCGATCCCGGTTTCCTGCTGGCCCGCACGTGTGCGGAGGAAGGAATCGAGGTGCAGACCCTTCCCGGAGCGACGGCCTGCATCCCGGCCATCGTTTCCTCCGGCCTGCCCTGCGACCGTTTCTGCTTCGAGGGCTTCCTTCCGCAGAAAAAGGGACGGCAGACGCTCCTGACCGCGCTGGAGGCGGAGACCCGCACGATGGTTTTCTATGAATCGCCATACCGGCTCGTCAAGACGCTGGAACAGCTGGCGGAGCATTTCGGACCGGATCGCCGTTGTTCTGTCGCCCGAGAGATATCCAAAATGCACGAGGAGCATCGCAGGGGCTCCCTCCAGGAAGTCGCCGCCTGGTTCCGGGAGCATGAACCCAAAGGCGAAATCGTCCTTGTCGTCGCCGGCGCGGAGCCGGTAAAACCTGTCAAAAAGAAGCGCTATGGAAGAGGGGAAGAGACAGAAGAATCCGACTCGTAGTTTCACGGTAGGCGCCATCGCGCTCGTTTTCCTGATCATCGGTTATCAAGTCGCCCTGTTCGTCCACAAGGCGGCCGTGACCCGTATCGTAGCGGACCGGGACCGGCCGGACACGGTGTACGTCGTGGACCGGGCCCTGGCGGAGGAAATCCTGTCCGGGCAGGATGCGGGGAGCCATCCCTCCGGACGGCCTTCGGAGCCGGTCCAGGGCATGGTTACGGTCCGGAAACAGTCGGAGCACGCGCCCGAAGCCGTCCGCATCCGGGAGAAAGCGTCCCCCCGCCGGGTGGAGTCCTTCCGGTTCAATCCGAACACGGCTTCGCTGGAGGACTTGATGCGGCTGGGCTTCTCCGAGAAGCAGGCGCAGTCCATCCTGAACTACCGGGCCAAAGGCGGCCGTTTCCGCCGTCCGTCGGATTTCGCCAGATCCTATGTGGTAGCCGATTCCGTCTTTGAGCGGCTGCAGCCTTATATCGACATTCCCCGGATCGACATCAACCGGGCCGACAGCGCCGCCTTCGAGACACTTCCGGGCATCGGGCCGTATTTCGCCGCGAAGATGGTCTCCTACCGGAAGGAACTCGGCGGCTATTCCCACCCGGAGCAGCTGATGGACATCTATCATTTCGACCAGGAGAAATATGACGGGCTGAAAGACCTGATCGCCTGTTCAAAACCGACACCTTACCCCCTCTGGACACTCTCCGAGGCCGATTTGGCCCGCCATCCCTATCTTTCGAAGGAAGAAGCGCATTCGGTCGTCCTGTACCGCG
Source organism: uncultured Bacteroidia bacterium (assembly GCA_902778105.1). Lineage (GTDB taxonomy): Bacteria > Bacteroidota > Bacteroidia > Bacteroidales > UBA932 > Cryptobacteroides. The sequence continues at coordinate 32,173 of CACYWN010000021.1, read as the reverse complement.
CCCACCAACCCAGGGAAGCCTGGACGGTCGAGGGACTGCACAAGGCCGGCATCCTTTCGGAAGACCATTATGCGAAATTATCCCGCTGCCTGCTTGCCGACCCGTGATAATTTCCTATTTTTGCGAAAGAACCAACTGCTTGCGTCGATGAAACCATTTTTACGGATCCTGCTGATCGTCTTCGTCTTTTCCCTGGCCTGCCTGAATGGCCATGCCCAGTATGTTCCCGAATGGCATCAGGGTGACCTGAAAATGAAAGGGGCGCGAATCGCCGTCCTGGGAGAAAAACTGGACCAGGAAACGACGCGCGCCCTGCTGGACCAGGTCGGCGGTGCGGAAATGGTCGCCGAATGGGACCGGTACGTAGACCAGCGGGGCTGGGGAATCGGACTCACGGCCGGCGGCTATACCCTGGCCGTCGCCGGACTCTGTTATGGCGGAGTCTATCTGCTGGCCGGTGTGGTCGGTTCGATTTTCGCCGCCATCGGCGGCCAGGAGGCCGTGGACAAGATGTGGGACGACATGGGTCCCCGGGTCCAGATCGGCGGTGCGGCGATGCTGGCCGGCATCGCTGTCGGCACGACCGGCGTCGTCCTTCTCTGTGTCGGGAACCACCGTCTCCGCAACCTTGCCGCATCCTGCGATGCGGCCGGTCTTCCTCCCGTCACCCCTGCGGCCGAACTCACCTTCGGCCCGACACCTTCCGGTGTGGGCATGGCGCTGCGGTTCTAGCGCTCAGCAACTTCGAATTGAACGGCTCCCTGAACTTTTGTCCAAACAAAACGCACAGGGAGTTGTGATTCTTGGCCCATATCTATATCTCGTGTTCTTTTCCCCGTTTTTAATTTGGGGGAAACGAACACAATGCTTAATCATAGTGCATTATTTGCCACTTGGCGTTCGCTCCCTTTCTCAAAAAAGGAGCAAAAGGGCAACTGATAACTGCCTTGCCTTATCGTGCCGATTGTTTTAACATGTTATTCCAGCCATTTGTTGATAAAATGTCCATGGAATACAGTTCAGATGGCGTTTTTTCAGATAAACGTTTAAAAACGGCTCGTCCGGTTTTTTCTTCCGATCTTTGCAAAAACGATTTGTGATGGAGAGTTATGTGCAGTGGGAACGGCATCCTGTTCAGGATTGCTACCACATCTGTTCGGATGGGACCCGGGTGTCCGTCCTATTCGAATTACCGAAAGACAAGGTTTTTGCAATGAATCTGATCGCCGTACTGGCCCACAGATACAAACTCCGTGTATATTGTCCTGTTGTAATGGATACCCATTTCCATCTCATCACCCAAGGCAAGGCGGAAGACATCGCCTCGTTCACAATCCAAATGAAAAGGTTGTTGACCATGTATTTCCATCGTACCGGAAGGGACTACCTGTTGAATGATGGGATCTGGATCCACCCGGAACCCATTCGGGACGACATCGAACTGATGCAAAAAATCATCTACGTTTTCCGGAATCCCATGGACGCCGGGTATCCGTTCTTGCCTGAGGATTATCCCTGGGGCGTGGGCCGGCTGTTTTTTCATCCGGCTTCCGATCGCCCGGTGAAGCGGGTCGGTGACTTGACCGTCCGCCAAAAATGGATGCTATTCCGCACCCGGATAGCGATTCCGGACGACTGGCAGTTAGATGAAAACGGAATGGTCCTTCCCCGCTGCTTTGTGGATGCCGATGCTGTCCAGAGGCTATTCGGCTCTCCCAAAAGGTTCATTTCTTTCCTGTTTGTCAGGAAAAAGGACTTGGCGGAGCAGGAAGCTCACGACGCAAGGGTATTTCTTGAAAAAAGGGGCGATTCCGAACTGAATGAGGAAGCCAATTCAGAAAGCGAACGGCGGTTCGGACGCCGCATTCCGAAACTGACCCAAGCGGAACGCATTGAGGTTGCAAAAATACTGTGGCAGAACCGTCGAACATTGTCCCGAAAGCAGCTGGCCCGGGCCGTCAAGATGAATCCGGCCATCATAGAGGCAGTATTCCACTGAGTCAGTGTTTTGCGAACCAGGGACGGTCCGTACCCCTTCATCGAAATCTGCAAAAAGAGCTGTCTTGGGAACCTGATAGACAAAAACAAAAGAGCATTAGAACGAGTCAGAGACAGTATTTCATCTATTCATGTTCTTTTCCCCGTTTTCAGAATGAAGGAAACGAACAAGCGCATGCGCTCAGCTCTATCATTCAGGAATGGGTGTGCTTTTTCTTTTTTAGAAGGGGCAATGAGAGCCTGGAACCGGCCCGGACTTATTCCACGAGCATCGTAGCCTGGTTCCAGGCAACATTTTCTTTATAGAAACCGTCCAGGAACTCCGTCCCGTGATAAGTGTCCTTCCTGTAATCCGGATAGGAAGGGAGATACACGGACAGGCCGCAGCAGCGCGTCAGGGAGATGTTGATGAATTGGGCGGTATGGGCCTCGTACACGGTGGCGGCGTCCAGGGCGTCCTGCAGGTCCTGCAGATCGGACGGGGAGGCGCCCGCTTCCCGGAGAAGATCCTTCAAGTCGAAGAAGGCCAGGTAATTCTTGCCGCCCGAAATACGGTCGTAAACCTGGACGTTTTTGCCGGAGACGTTGCGGATGGCATCCCGATACCGGGAGAAAAGGTCCCTGCACACGGAAGCCAGGGGATCCAGGGCGCGGCAGTCCAGCATGGTGATGGCAGCACCGTAAGTGGTATCGTGCTCGTACTGGGAAAAATAGTCCTCGCAGGCTCCTTTCAGGTCAGGAACCTCCGGCTCGAGCAGATGCTGGGTCAACGTCTTGTAGTTGAATCCGGCCGCCGGGATTTCACAGGGAGCGGCGGCAAGATAGGTGCATACGTTCCGCAGTTCCCAGGCCACTTCCACCGAAGCCATCAGGCAGGCGTCGAAAAGGATGTAGTCCAGGTGGTAGGGAATGGCGGCGGCAAGGTCCTTCAGTTCGATTTCCTTGGTTTTCTTGCCGTCGGTATAATACTCCTGTCCGAAAGTCTTCTTCCGGGATGCGCTCCATATGTCGATGCTCCCGCCGCCCCGGTCATTGCCCTCATACGGCTTGGGATTGCTGAAATAGCCTTCCGGAAGCCAGCCTGTCGCATGGGAAGAAAGGACGGCGCCGTAACCCGCCGCCGGGAACAGGTCCCTGACGGTGGTGAACACTTCGTTCACCAAGGCGGCATCCGCTGCCACCGTCCCTTCCGGCCAGACCTTGAGGGTATCCGTCACGATGATATCGTTCGCCCGGTACATCCGGACCAGGGCAGGAGCGGTAGCCTGGGTATAGGCCCGGCTCTTGACGGGAAGATGGCTGAAGACGAGAAGGACATCGTCGTGACGGCCTTTACCGGGGAGATATCCCTCCTTCAGCGTCTCGATATTGCGGCGGATGTCCGTACCCAGGGAATTGAAACCCGCTTCATACAGCAGCAGCACCTTCCGGGTCTCCGCCCCGAAAGGGCCCACGGAGAGGGTCACGTCGGTTCCTTCCCGCTCGCAGGAAGCGAACAGCAGGAGAAGGAGAGACATCAGTATGAGCCGGACTTTTCTCATATATCTTGGCAAAGTTAATGATTAATTTCATATTTTTGCACCAAATTAAAACCCTATGAAACGTTTCTTCAAGATGATGATGACAATCGGAGCCGTGGCCGCCGTCGGCGCCTGCTCGGAAAAGAAGTCGGAAGAGCCCTTCCGCTATACAGTCGACACCTTCGCCGACCTCAAGGTGATGCGTTACCAGGTCCCCGGCTGGGACAGCCTGACGCTCAAGCAGAAAGAATATGCCTACCACCTGGCCGAAGCCGCCAAGTTCGGCCGGGACATCCTCTGGGACCAGAACTGCAAGGAGAACCTCCGCGTGCGCCACGCCGTGGAAAGCATCCTGGAAAACTACCAGGGAGACCGGGAAGGTGCTGATTTCCAGAACTTCCTCGTCTACGCCAAGCGTCTGTTCTTTTCCAACGGCATGCACCACCACTATGCCGAGGACAAGTTCTTCCCGGCCTGCCCCCAGGATTACTTCGCTGGCCTGCTGAAAGCCGTCGGCATCGAGGACGCGGACCTGCTGGACGTCATCTACAACCCGGAAAGATATCCCCAGCGCCGGTCCACCGAGACTTCCGGCGACATCGTCGCCCTGTCCGCCGTGAACTTCTATGACGGGGTCACCCGGGACGAAGTGGAGAAATACTATGCCGGCATCGTGGACCCGAAGGACCCCTGTCCCATCTCCTACGGCCTCAACACCAAGGTCGTCAAGGGCCCGGACGGCATCGTCCGTGAAATGCCCTGGAAGGTCGGCGGCATCTACTCCCCCGCCCTCGAAAAGATCTGCGACGAGCTCCTGAAGGCGAAGGAAGTGGCCGAGAACGACATCCAGGCCCGCGCCCTGGGCCTCCTGGTGGACTACTACCGCACCGGCGACCTCCGCAAGTGGGACGAATTCAACATCGAATGGGTCAAGGATACCATCGGCACCGTGGATTTCATCAACGGCTTCGTCGAGGACTACAATGACCCGCTGGGCCGCAAGGGTTCCTGGGAAGGCTACGTGAATATCAAGGACTTCGAGGCATCGGCCCGCACGGAGAAACTCAGCGCCAACGCCCAGTGGTTCGAGGACCATTCTCCCGTGGACCCGCGTTTCCGCAAGGCTGTGGTCAAGGGCGTTTCCGCCAAGGTCATCAACGCCGTGTGCCTCGCCGGTGACAGCTATCCGTCCACCCCGATCGGCATCAACCTCCCGAACGCCGACTGGATCCGCAAGGAGCACGGCTCCAAGAGCGTGACCATCGCGAACATCACCCATACCTACGACTATTCCGCACAGGAATTCCCGAAGAGCGTCCTCAGCGAATTCGCCTGGGACGAGGCGGAAGTCGAGCGCTCCAGGAAATGGGGCACCGTCGCCGATGAGATCCACACCGACCTCCACGAGTGCCTGGGCCACGGCTCCGGACAGCTCCTGCCCGGCGTGTCCACCACGGCGATGGGCGAATACGCCTCCGCCTTGGAGGAAGCCCGCGCCGACCTGTTCGGACTCTACTACACGGCCGATCCCAAGATGGTCGAGCTGGGCATCATGCCCGACCCGGAAGCCTACAAGGCGGAATACGACAGCTACATCCGCAATGGCCTGATGGTACAGTTCAACCGCGTGGAGCTGGGCCGCCCCAACACCGAGGCCCACATGCAGAACCGCAAACTCGTCGCCGAGTGGTGCTATGAGAAGGGTGCCGCCGACAACGTCATCGAAAAGAAAGTCCGTGACGGCAAGACCTATTTCGTAGTCAATGACTACGGGAAGCTCCGCGGCCTGTTCGCCCAGCTGCTGGCCGAGATCCAGCGCATCAAGTCCGAAGGCGACTACGCCGCCGGCAAGCATCTCATCGAGACCTATGCCGTCCACATCGACCCGACCCTCCACAAGGAAGTGAAGGAGCGCTATGACGCCCTGGAGCTGAAGCCCTACGGCGGATTCATCAACCCGGAAATCCGTCCCGTCGAAAAGGATGGGAAGGTGGTGGACTACGAAATCGTCTACTCCGACGACTACATCGGGCAGATGCTCGCGTACGGCAGGAAGTACGGCACGCTCTGATGGGCCGCATCGCCGAGGACTTCCGCAACTACCTGCGGATCGAGAGGGGGATGTCGCCGAACACGGTGGCATCCTACTCCCGGGACGTGGAAGGGTTGCTGGAAGCCTTCGAAGGGTACCGTCCGGCCGACATCGGGACGCCGGAGTTGGAGCGATACCTGTCGGAACGGATCGAAAAAGGGCTTTCCAAGCGCTCCCAGGCCCGGATGCTCAGTTCCTTCCGCTCCTTTTTCAACTGGTGCATCGAGGAAGGCGACCTGAAGGACAACCCCTGTGACCGCATCGACGCCCCCAAGCTGGGGAAATACCTCCCCGCCGTCCTGTCGGTGGAGGAGGTCGATGCCATCATCCGTTCGGTGGACCTCCGGAAACCCTCCGGTCCCCGCGACCGCGCCATCCTGGAAGTGCTGTACGGCTGCGGCCTCCGCGTAAGCGAGTGCACCGGCCTGCGGATCTCGCATGTCCATCTGGACGAGGGCTATGTCGACGTCATCGGCAAAGGGAACAAACAACGGATCGTCCCCTTGGGGGAAATGGCCGCGGAAGCCATCCGGAACTATCTGCCCTCCAGGCCGGAACCGGCGGCCCGTTCCTTCGAGGACGTCCTGTTCCTCAACCGTGCCGGCCGCCCGCTCAGCCGCGTCTACGTGTTCAACGTCGTGAAAAACCAGGCGATGGCCGCCGGCATCCACAAGGAGATTTCCCCGCACACCTTCCGCCATTCCTTCGCCACCCACCTGATCGAAGGCGGGGCGGACCTCAGGATCGTCCAGGAGATGCTCGGCCACGAATCCATCCTCACCACCGAGATATACACCCACATCGACTCCTCCACCTGGCAGGCGGCCGTGCTCGCGCATCATCCGAGGCGGTAAAACTTTTGGAAATCAAAATATTTCTCCTTATCTTTGCGCGCTTAAAAAGCGCAAGGCTTTTTGGTGCAATGGGGTCTTTGAAACAGAAGACTGAGTAACACATTTTTAAATTTAACTGCAATGAAGCATTTTCAGCTGAACGGCCAGATCCGCGAGAAGGGCAACAAGGCCGTCCTCAAGGCGTTCCGCCGCCAGGGTCTCGTCCCCTGCAACCTCTATGGTCTGGGTATGGAGAACATCCTGTTCACCGTCAATGAGAAGGAGCTGATGGGCCTGACCCACACCCCCGCCTCCTACATCGTGGACCTCAACCTCGACGGCAAGATGTACACCGCTGTCGCCCACGAATATCAGTGGCACCCGGTGGACGACAACTGCCTGCACGTGGACTTCCTCGCCGTGAACGAGGAGAAGCCGATCGTCATCAGCGTCCCCCTCAACATCTACGGTCATCCGGTGGGCGTCCAGGCCGGTGGTAAGTTCACCCAGCTTTCCCGCTCCCTGAAGGTCAAGGCCCTCATGAAGGACCTCCCCGACCAGCTTGACATCGACGTCACTCCGCTCGACATCGAGAAGCGGATGGTGGCCGGCGACCTCAAGTACGACAACCTCCAGATCGTTTCCGACAAGAACACGATCATCTGCCGCGTGAACGCCACCCGCGCCATGCAGCAGGCCGCCGCTGATGCCGCGAAGGCCGCGAAGTAAAGATGGCGGACTACCTCGTTGTCGGGCTCGGGAACATCGGTGCCGAATACGCATCGACCCGCCACAACATGGGATTTATGATATTGGATGCCTGGGCCCAGGCATCCAATGTCGTTTTCTCCGTGCAGCGGTACGGTGCGGTCGCCGAGATTTCCTTCAAGGGACGCCATTTCACGCTCCTCAAGCCCTCGACCTACATGAACCTGAGCGGGAACGCCGTCCGCTACTGGATGCAGAAACTGGACCTCCCGCTGGAAAACCTCATCGTCATCTCCGACGATCTCAACCTTCCCTTCGGTACGCTGAGGATGCGCCTCAGCGGAAGCGACGGAGGACACAACGGACTCGAAAACATCATCTGGACCCTGGAATCCGACCAGTGGGCCCGGATCCGCGTCGGGATCGGCAACGGTTTTTCGCGCGGAGGACAGGTCGACTATGTGCTCGGCAACCTGTCGCCGGAAGAACTGGAACAGATTCCTGAGCTTGCCGATAGGATTATCCGGGGCATCAAGGACTTTTCCACCATCGGTCCCCAGCGGGCGATGAATTACGTCAATGCCAGGCCCAAAGACCCTCAAACGCCATCCAAAGAGGCTGAAAATTAATTTTTTTAGCGTTTTTTTTGGATTATTCGCGTTTTTATTCTTATCTTGCACAAAGTTATGACTACCAACATTTAACGAACTAATATAAAACCTATCATCATGAAAGAGCTTGTTGAAAAGATCAATGCTGAGTTTGCCGAGTTCGCCAAGAACGCTGAGGCGCAGGTTGTAAAGGGTAACAAGGCTGCCGGTGCCCGTGCCCGTAAGGCTGCCCTGGAGCTTATGAAAGACATGAAGGAGTTCCGCAAGGTTTCCGTCGATGCCGCGAAGTAAGCAGACACTCCATTCCGTTAACCGGCTGCTTTTGGGTGGCCGGTTATTTTTTTAGCATTTTTTTGCATTCTTTTGCAACGAACGTCCCCTGCATTGCATCTTTAGTACAGGTTTAGGTTTTAGTACACGTCAAAGAATCGGTTCCCAGCCATTGGGGCCGGTTTTTTGCATATACCCTTGCGAATGAACGAAAAAATGCCGTCATTTGTATTGTATATGAAACCGAAACCCGTCCGTCAGTGGCTCCTGCCGCTGATTTTGACCATATTCCTCATCGCTCCGGCGTCCCTCGCCGGCGCACCTGCGCGCAAAGGGGTTTCCTATCTTACCCAACCCGACGGTAGTCTGGTCCAGGCTTTTCTCACCGGAGACGAACACGGCCACCTGCTCACCACCGCGGACGGCTGCGTCCTGCTGCAGGATGCGGATGGCTGGTGGTGCTACGCTTTCTATGATTTTTACGGAAACCGCCTGAATTCGGGCGTACATGCCGGCGATCCCGAAGCCCCCGGCGAAGTCATCGCCGCCAGCCGGAACATCCCCCATGCCTTGCTGAGGCAGCGTCGCATCCAGCGGTTGCGCCGGCTCGCTCCGCTCCAGGCCCGTGAGCTGACCAGGACCCGGAGTTCCGAAGAGACCGGCGGCATCCGGCACGGCCTCATCATCCTCGCCCAGTTCCAGGACCTTCCCTTCCGGTTTACGCGGGACGATTTCGAGCGGATCATCAACGGGAGCGGCCCCGAAACCGCCCTCTCCTACTTCAAGGACCAGTGGAAGGACGGATACACCTTCCGGTTCGACATCACCGACATCATCACCCTGCCGGAGAACTACGCCTTCTACGGGACCAACGACGAGGACGGGCAGGATGAACATGCGGCCGAAATGATCATGGACGCCTGCCATGCCGTGGATCCGGACATCGACTTTTCCATCTATGACAACGACGGCGACGGCGAGGCGGACAACGTCTTCGTCTTCTACGCCGGTCCCAACGAATCCGAAGGGGCGGGAGAGAAATATGTCTGGCCCCATATGTGGTATGTGCGGAGCGGTGCCGGGCAGACCTGCCGGCTGGACGGGGTCCTCATCGACAACTACGCCTGCACATCGGAACTGCGACTGGATGAGAACCTGACCACCTATACGACGCTGGCCACCATCGGCACGTTCTGCCACGAGTATACCCACACGTTCGGCATTCCCGACCTGTACGATACCGACAACGAAGATAGCGGAGGCTATGCGGAGGCGGAGTGGAACTGCATCGACCTGATGGATGCGGGCAACCACAACGACAAGGGAAGGACACCCCCGAACTACAGCGTGGTGGAACGCTGGTTCTTCGGGATGAGCGAAGGCCGGGAACTTGCAGAAGGCACGCACACCCTTCGCCCCATCCAGGAAAACGGGGATTATTTCATGCTCCCGACGGAAGATGAAAAGGAGTTTTACCTGCTGGAATGCCGGCAGGCAAAGGGCTGGGACGCCCACATCGGCGGGAACGGCCTCCTGATCTATCACATCGACCTGTCGGAACGCCCGTCCGGGCAGTCGACGGGAGCCAAGCGGGAACTCCGGGCGGATGAGCGCTGGGACCTGAATGAGGTCAACGCCCGCCCCGACCACCAGTGCGTGGACCTCATCGAACCCGATCCCCGGGCGCGGGAACGTTATCAGGCCGCCGTCAAGAACCGGAACTACGACGCCATCTACACCCTGGCCTCCCACGCATTCTGGCCCTATGGTGACATCGCCACCCTCACCTGCGACACCGATCCCGCCCTCGTCTTCTGGAGCGGGGCGAACTCTCCGCTGGGACTCGCCGACATCCGCACGAATGCCGACGGCAGCGTAACCTTTACGGTCTTCAACGACCTGGAGGAAAAGGCCCCCGCCGTGAAAATCGACCGTCAGACCGTCTTCCAGGACGCCTCCATCATCCAGTGGAGCAGCCTGGACCCGTCCTTTACCGGAAAGAGCATCATCCGCTTCGGCCTGGCCGACGCAACCCAGCTGCAGGAAGTGGAAGTAACGGCCTATGAACCCGGGAAATACGCCTACGTGCTGGAAGGGCTCACGCCGACGACCGCCTACAAGGTCCAGCTCCTGTGCAAGCGGGGCAACATTCCCGGCCCGGTGAACAGCAACGCTTCCTTCACGACCAAGTCCGGCAGGAAGGCCGATTCCTATCCTTATATTTATCTGAAGGACGTGGAACGGGGCGGCGACGGCTCTTTCGCGGCTGACACTCCCCTCTCCCTCCGTGTTTACAACGCACCGGATGCCGAGGGCGTACGGTGGTCTCTTGACGGACGGTCCATCACCCCCGGAGCCGACGGATACTACCACCTGACCCGTTCCGGCCTCCTGAAGGCCGTGATATCCTATCCGGACGGTACGACCGACATCCTCACCAAACAAGTCACCGTGAAATGAGAAAGCTCCTCTATATCATCCTGCTGACGACGCTTTCCGTCCTGACCGCCTGCGAGAAGAAGGTCGAGATGGACCCGGAGCTGTACAATTCCGACCAGGTCGGCCTGATGTTCAAAGGCAAGAAAGTCTTCACCTTCACGGAAGGCACGATGCAACTCGGCTTCAACCGGTCGCTCCGGCAGTTCCGCGCCGGGAATGACGACATGTCCTCCTACTTCGTCATTACGTGCAGCGACCTTCCGACGACCGTCGGGCAGGAGATCAGGGCCGAAGTCAAGTGGCGGTCCGGCAGTTCCGAAAAAACCGCCTCCGGCATTCCCTTCAAGGTGGAGAAATACGAAGACACCGGCCTTGTCTGGCTCTGGTGTGCAGAAGACAAGACCGGTGCGGTAGTCAAGATCCTGAATTAGAACGAGCGGGCGATTCCGATGAAGTCGTCCGCCTTCAGGGCGGCGCCACCGATGAGGCCGCCGTCGATGTCCTTCTGGGCGAAGAGTTCCTTCGCGTTGGAAGGCTTGCAGGAGCCACCGTACAGGATGGTCATGTCGTCAGCCACTTCCAGGCCGAACTTCTCGGCGATGACGGTACGGATGCAGGCATGGATTTCCTGGGCCTGTTCCGCGGTCGCAGTCTTGCCGGTACCGATGGCCCAGACGGGCTCATAGGCGATCACGACATTCTTCAGGTCCTCGGCGGTGAAATTGTACAGGACAGCCTTGGTCTGGTCCGTCACCACCTGGAAATGTTTGCCGGCCTCACGCTCGTCGAGGTTCTCGCCGACGCACAGGATGACCTTCAGGCCAGCCTCCAGGGCGAGCTTCGTCTTGACGACGAGCTTCTCGTCGGTCTCGCCGTAGTACTGACGGCGCTCGGAGTGACCGAGGATCGTGTACTTGCAGCCGAGGGAAGTGAGCATGTTCACGGCAATCTCGCCGGTATAGGCACCCTTCTCGTGGTCGGCGCAGTTCTGGGCGGAGAGGGCGACCTGGGAACCCTTCAGGACGTCGGCGACGCAAGCAAGGTGCGTGAACGGCGGAGCCACGACGAGTTCAACATTGGCGGGAAGGTCCTTGCCCTTCTCCACGACGGCCTTGGCGAGTTCGACGCCTTCAGGAACTGTGGTGTTCATTTTCCAGTTTCCTGCAACGATGTACTTTCTCATTTTATGGATGTTTGTTAGATGTTTCCAATCCGCAAATTTAGTCATTCCGGGAGAAATAATCAAGAAGACGGGACGCCCTTATTTTGAAACCATAGGGATGCGGGGGTACCAGCGAAAGTATTCCCGGACTACTAATGAAAAGGAAAAGCGGGTCCATCGTCCCTGTACGGTCTCCAGGCCATTCCTCTCCGCTTTTGAGGCAGTTTAGAAATAGGGAAAAGCGGATTGACATGGCTTATCTGCTTTCCAGGGCCAGTTTATCCGCTTTTGATCTTTGCAACAGTTCTTATTCTCGCTGTTCTATTCTCGTTTGTTTTGATGCTTCGGAATTGTAAGTCATTATCTGATGCAGTTGACCCATTTGATTCGTCCTTTTTTATGTGGAACAAATCAGACTTAAAGGGGAGCAGAGTTGGATATTTCGTGCATGCGGAGTATCTTTGCAGGATTGAAACGAACGAAAACGCGTATGTCCCTGTATCTTCCCCAGCATTACCGCAACCTGCTTGGCAGCACCGAGCAGACGGAAAAAGCCATCAAGTCCGTCAAGGACATGTTCCAGGACAACCTGTCCGCCCAGCTCGCGCTGCTGCGCGTGACGGCTCCGATGACGGTCCTGTCCGGAACGGGTATCAACGATGACCTGAACGGCGTGGAGCGCCCGGTCCGCTTCCCTGTCCGGAGCCTGGACGAGCGTCCGGCGGAAGTGGTCCATTCCCTCGCGAAGTGGAAGCGGCTGAAACTGGCCGAGCTCGGCATCACCCCTGGCCGCGGCATCTATACCGACATGAACGCCCTGCGTCCCGACGAGGACCTGGACAACCTCCATTCTATCTATGTGGACCAGTGGGACTGGGAGAAGGTCATCCGGGAGGAAGACCGGAACCTGGACTTCCTGAAGCGCACCGTCCGCCGCATCTATGAAGCGGTGAAGGTGACGGAGAACAAACTGTATGTGGAATTCCCGCAACTGGTGCCCGCCCTCCCGGACGAGATCTTCTTCATCCATGCGGAAGAACTCCTGCAGCGGTATCCGAACCTCACCCCCAAGGAACGCGAAAACGCCATCGTAAAGGAACACAAGGCTGTTTTCATCATCGGCATCGGCGGGAAACTCTCCGACGGGAGCATCCACGACGGCCGCGCCGCGGACTACGATGACTGGAGCACGCCGAACAGCGACGGGTACGAAGGCCTGAACGGCGACATCCTGCTGTGGAATCCGGTGCTGGAAAGCGCTTTCGAGATTTCCAGCATGGGTATCCGCGTGAACCCGGAAGCCATGCGGCGCCAGCTCAGGGAACGCGGGCAGGAAGAGAAGGCGGACCTGTATTTCCACCGCCGGCTCCTTGCGGGCGAACTCCCGCAGACCATCGGCGGCGGCATCGGCCAGTCCCGCCTGTGCATGTACCTGCTGCGCAAGGCCCATATCGGCGAAATCCAGTCCTCCATCTGGCCGGAGGAGATGCGGGCGAAATGCCACGCCGCGGGCATCGAGCTCGCCTAGGCCGATCCCTGAAACCGTCCTTTGGAGAAGGGCGGTTTTTTACTTATATTTGCGGATTAAGAATTTGTGAACCATACAATGAAGAATTTTGTTGAAGAACTCACTTGGAGAGGCATGATCCAGGACATCATGCCGGGTACGGAAGAGAAACTCATGGAAGGCCCCAAGGCTGCCTACGTAGGCATCGACCCCACGGCCGACTCCCTGCATATCGGACATCTCGTTAGCGTGATGATCCTCAAACACTTCCAGAACTGCGGGCACAAGCCCTTCGCCCTCGTGGGCGGGGCCACCGGCATGATCGGCGACCCGTCCATGAAGTCCGCCGAGCGCAACCTCCTGGACGAGGAAACCCTCAACCACAACGTCGCCTGCATCAAGGCGCAGCTCGCCCGCTTCCTGGACTTCGAGTCCGACGCCCCCAACAAGGCCGAGCTCGTGAACAACTACGACTGGATGAAGGACTACAGCTTCATCAACTTCATCCGCGACATCGGCAAGCACATCACCGTCAATTACATGATGGCGAAGGATTCCGTGAAGAAGCGCCTCCAGCGCGACTCTTCCGAGGGCATGTCCTTCACCGAGTTCAGCTACCAGCTCATGCAGGGTTACGACTTCTACTGGCTGTGGAAGAACAAGGGCTGCGTGCTGCAGCTGGGCGGATCGGACCAGTGGGGCAACATCACCACCGGCACCGAGCTCATCCGCCGCATCGACGGCGGCGAGGCCTTCGCCCTCACCTGCCCCCTCATCCGCAAGGCCGACGGCACCAAGTTCGGCAAGACCGAGAAGGGCAACATCTGGCTGGACGCCGAGCGCACCTCCCCGTACGAGTTCTACCAGTTCTGGCTGAACGTGGCCGATGACGACGCCGAGCGCTACATCAAGATCTTCACCATGCTGGACCGCCCGACCATCGAGGGCCTTATCGCCGAGCACCGCGAGGACCCGGGCCAGCGCAAGCTCCAGAAGGTCCTTGCCCGCGAGATCACCATCATGGTCCATGGGCAGGAAGCCTACGACAATGCCGTCGCGGCCTCCCAGCTGCTGTTCGGCAACGTCTCCGCCGAGGTGTTCCGCAAGATGGACGAGCGCACCGTCCGCGAGGTGTTCGCGAACGTTCCCTCCTTCGAGGTGAAGGCCGATGAACTCCCCTGCAACATCCTCGACTTCCTCGCCGTCAAGACGGCCGTCTTCCCCTCCAAGGGCGAGGCCCGCAAGATGCTCCAGGGCGGCGGCGTCTCCCTGAACAAGGGCAAGGTGGGTGACATCAATTATGATGTAACGGAGGCCGATGTGATCAACGGGCACTATGTCCTGGCGCAGAAGGGGAAGAAGAATTATTTCATTGTCAATATCATTTAGATTCTTTCGACCTACGGTCTCAGAATGACAGAAGTATGGAAAAACCGGCTAGCACAAGACAGTTGAAGGTGGGCCGCGAGATCCAGAAGGACCTCGCCGAGATCATCCGGGCCAAGGGCATGGCCGCTTTCGGCGGTGCCCTGGTCACGGTGAGCGAAGTCCGCGTAAGCCCGGACCTTTCGGTGGCGAAGGCCTACGTGAGCATCTTCCCGTCCGACAAGCAGGAAGCCGTGATGGCCCTCCTGGAGGAGAACAACAAGGCCCTCCGCGGCGAGCTCGGCCGCACGGTGCGGAAGCAGCTCCGCATCGTTCCGGAGATCGTGTTCTACCTGGACACGAGCCTGGATTACGCGGAGCATATCGAGGAGCTGTTGAAGAAATAAGATGAGTAACTTGCCGCTCAGATTCGCCCTTCGCTACCTGTTCGCCCGGAAGTCACACAACGTGATCAACATCATTTCGGGCATCAGCGTGGCTGGGATGGCCATCGGAACGGCGGCGCTCGTCATCATCCTCTCCGTTTTCAACGGATTCAACAAGCTGGTGTCCGACAGCCTTTCCGACGCGCAGCCGGACCTCGTCGTCCGGCCGGCTGCGGGCAAGGCCTTCATTCCCGACAGCACCGCTTTCTCCTGGCTGTATGACCAGGAGATGGTGTTCAACATGTCCAGCGTCATCGAGGAGCAGGCTTTCATCTCCTTTGACGGAAAGCAGAGCCTGGCCCGGGTCAAGGGCGTAGACAGCGTCTTCGAAGAGGAGAGTCCCATCCAGGACCACATCACCGACGGCGTATTCGCGCTCCATCGCGGAACCCGGCCCCTGGCGGTCGTGGGCAGCGCCCTGGCCTGGTCGCTGGACATCAATCCCCGCTTCATCGCCCCGCTCGAAATCTATTATCCCGACCGGGAAGGTACCGTCTCCCTTTCCAACCCCACGGCTTCGCTGCGAAGCACGAAAGTCTCGGTCGCCGGCCTTTTCGCCATCAACGCAGAACTGGACGCAGAACTGGTCCTGGTCCCCATCGAGACGATGCGGGAACTGATGGACTATGACGACGAAGTCTCGGCCGTGGAAATCCGCCTGGCCAAGGGAACATCGGACAAGGACGCCCAGAAACTGGTCCGGGAACTGGAGGACCGGCTCGGGGCGGATTATTCCGTCCTGGACCGCTACCGCCAGAACGAGGCCCTCTACAAGATGATGCGCTACGAGAAGCTCGCCATCTACATGATCCTGATCTTCATCGTCATCATCATCGCCCTCAACATCTACAGTTCCCTGACGATGCTGATCATCGAGAAGCGCGGGGACATCGACACCCTCCACAGCCTCGGGGCCCCGGAATCGATGACCCGGCGGATCTTCCTTCTGGAAGGCTGGCTGATCTCGCTCCTCGGACTGGCGATCGGCCTCGTCCTCGGCGTCGTCCTCGTACTCCTGCAGCAGCGGTTCGGCCTCATCCGGATGCCCGGGAACTACATTATCAGTTCCTATCCCGTCATCCTGCAAGGGGCGGACATCCTGTGGACGGCGGTCGGCGTCGCCCTGGTCGGCTACCTCATCGCCCTCCTCCCCTCTTTCCTGAAAACCCACGATAATCCATAGCACCATGAAGAAGACAACCCTCCTGGCGGTCGCCATGCTAGTCGGCGCCCTGGCCCTGAACGCCCAGAACAAGGGCGGCATTTCCGCCGACCTGCTCGGCGAAATCAGCAAAGGATATGAAGGGACGGCTGCCGACAAAGCCCTCCGGAACGCCCTGAATACCACACCGATCAACACCCTGGCCCTGAATGCGGACAATCTCCCGGTGGATACCCGGTTCTCCGACATGGTCACCACGAAGGGCCGCACCAACCAGCTTTCTTCCGGACGCTGCTGGCTGTTCACCGGCCTGAACGTCCTCCGTGCCAAGATGATCGAGAAGTTCGACATGGGCCCCGTGATGCTGTCCCAGAACTATGTATTCTTCTACGACCAGCTGGAGAAGGCCAATCTTTTCCTGCAGGGGATCATCGACACGAAAAATCTGCCCGACGACGACCGCAAGGTCGACTGGCTCTTCTCCAACCCGATCGGTGACGGCGGCCAGTTCACCGGCGTCTCCAACCTGATCATGAAATACGGCGTGGTTCCCGCCGAGGTCTTCCCAGAGAGCCTGAATGCGAACAATACCAGCCAGATGCGCGCCCAGCTCGCCCTCAAGCTCCGTGAGGACGGCCTGCGGCTCCGCCAGGCGCCCAAGGGCACCGACCTCCAGAAGATGAAGGTGGAGCAGCTCAAGGAAATCTACCGTATCCTGGCCCTGTGCCTGGGCGTCCCGCCCACCGAGTTCACCTGGACCCGCACCGACGCTAAAGGCAATGTGGTCTCTACCGAGAAATACACGCCCAAGTCCTTCTATGACAAGTATATCGGCACCGATCTCGAGAACAACTACGTGATGGTGATGAACGACCCGTGCCGCGAGTTCTACAAGGTCTACGAGATCGAGTACGACCGTCACGTCTACGACGGTGAGAACTGGGTCTACCTGAATCTTCCGATCGAAGACATCAAGCAGATGGCCATCGCCTCCATCAAGGACAACACCGCCATGTACTTCTCCTGCGACGTGGGCAAGTTCCTGCTGCGCGACAAGGGGTTCGCCGACCTCGGGAACTTCGACTACGAATCGCTGATGGGAGTTACCTTCGGTATGAACAAGAAAGAACGCGTCTATACCCACGCCAGCGGTTCCACGCACGCGATGACGCTCATCGCCGTGGACCTGAAGGACGGGAAGCCGGTCAAATGGATGGTGGAGAACAGCTGGGGCGCCAACTCCGGCTATCAGGGCAACATCATCATGACCGACGATTGGTTCGACGAGTACATGTTCCGCCTCGTCGTGGACAAGAAATACGTTCCCGCTTCCCTGATGAAGTACCTGGACCAGAAACCGATCCTGCTCCCCGCCTGGGATCCGATGTTCCTGCCGGAGGAATAATGGAGTAATATTTGGGTTTTCAGAATACAACCTTCCCGCGACAAACACCACCGTGATGAATCGCTCTCTTGTCGCCTGCATTGTTTTGACCTGTCTTCTCCTTGTAGACCTTATGGTCGGTGGAGGTGGGATTTCGTGGGCGACGGGGGCGGTGCTGTGGAAGCTGCGGGTGCCGAGGGTGCTGACGGCGGTCCTTGCCGGAGGGGCGCTGGCCCTGTCCGGCGCACAGATGCAGGCTGTCTTCCGCAATCCACTGGCCGATCCGCACATCATGGGCGTGAGCGGCGGAGCGGGGCTCGGGGCAGCCATCGCCACAATGGCCCTGGGCGTTTCGACGGGCTTTTTTACGGGCTTTACCGTAGCACTGGCCGCTTTCCTGGGGGCGTTCCTGGCTGCCGCCCTCGTGGTCCTCGTCTCAGCCCGGTTCCGGTCCGCGACGACACTGCTGGTATTCGGCGTCATGCTGGGATTCATCTTCAGCGCCCTGAGTTCCATCCTGCAGTACACGGCCGGCGAAGAGAGCCTGAAACTGTTCTACAGCTGGATGGCAGGAAGCTTTTCCGGCAACCGCTACTTCGAGACCGCCCTGATGGCCGTGGCGCTCCTGATTGGGCTGATCCTGGCCATGGCCAACGGAAAAGGCCTGGACCTCATCCTGTTCGGAGAAGAGTATGCCACCCTTTCGGGCGCATCGACAAGGCGGATCCTTGTCCTGTCGATGCTCTCCGCCTGCCTGATGACCGGTATGGTCACGGCCTTCTGCGGGCCGCTCGGTTTCGTAGGTATCGTCGCTCCGCATATCGCCCGGCGCATCACAGGTTCATCGGCCCATCGGCAGGTTCTGCCCTGGTCCCTCGCGACCGGTGCCACCCTTGCCCTCGCCGCCGATATCCTGGCGAACCTCTGGCCGATCCCCCTCCCCGTCGGCTCCACCCTCGCCCTCGTCGGCATTCCCCTCATCCTCGTCCTCTTGCTCTGCAATCAGTCGTCGAATGCAAAATATTAATACACAATAATTTACCAATTATTGCCTGGTGAAAAGTATCCGGGCATTATTTTATAAAGACTTGATAATCAAAAATATACATTCGACGGTCCTTCAGATTCAGATCCCAGCTATCGGCTACGGCGACCGCTTTCTCGTCCGGGACATCTCCTTCGAGTTGGCTCCGGGCGAACTCGTCCTGCTTGCCGGCCCCAACGGAACGGGCAAAACCACCCTGTTGAAGGCTTTGGCGGAAGGCGGGAAGGGGTCTGAAAACTGTGCCACCCTCGGCTCTCCCCGAAAGGAAAATGCCCCCTTCCCTCCTTCCGCCCGAATCATCCTCATCCCTACCAACATCCCCAAAGTCAAAGGATTCACGGTCGAGGGGTTCATCGAGACGGGATGCTACCAGGAGAGCGACTGGCGGGGAAGGATTTCGGCCGAGACGGCCGGGCGAATGGAGCAAGCGCTGGAACTGCTTGGTATCCAGGCGTTCCGCAAACGCGATATCTCTACCTTGAGTGACGGAGAATTCCAGAAGGCGTGCCTGGCCGTCGGCCTCACCAGGCAGGCGGATGTGCTGCTGCTGGACGAGCCCACAGCGCATCTGGACGTGGAGAACCGCATCGAAGTCCTGCGGACGCTTCGCGATGTCGCCCAGAAGACCGGGATGGCGATCCTGTTCTCCAGCCACGACCTGCATGACGCCCTGCAAGTGGCCGACCGGGTCTTCGCCCTCACCCGCGACGGGCGGTTCATCGCCTCCTCCCAGGCCAACCGATCGGATGTTCTGAGGGAAGCCTTCCCTACCCTGCCGTCAGAGACAGGGACGGCTATTTAAGGAATCATTTTCATTGTATAGACAATCCTTCGACCCCATGCCCGACCTGCAGAAAACAGCCCTCGTCACCGGAGCCAGCTCCGGGATGGGACTCGAGTTCGCCCGTCAGCTGGCGCAGAAGGGATATGCCCTTGCCATCGTGAGCAACCAGGAGAAGGAACTGGCCGATGCCGCGGAGAGCATCCGCACTGAATTCGGCGTACCCGTACAGTCCCTGTGCATCGATCTGGCTCAACATGGTATCGCTGAAAAGGTGCTCGCATGGTGCCCCGCTCCGGACATCCTCATCAACAACGCCGGCATGTTCTTCATGGAATACCTGGGACCGGAAAACCTGGGAAAGGTCCGGACCATGATGGCGCTCCATATGGAAACGGTGACGGAACTCAGCATCCTTGCCGGAACGCAGATGAAGGAGAAAGGCGGCCGCATCCTCAACATATCCTCCATGACCGCCCGGATCCCGGCACCGGGCATCGCCATTTATTCGGCCACGAAAGCCTACCTGAAAAGCTTCGGCAAAAGCCTCTCCTACGAGCTGCGCCCCTTCGGCGTAACCGTGACCACCGTCTGTCCCGCTGCTGTCGACACCGGACTCTACCCGCTCCCCGACCGCCTGCGCCGGTTCCTCCGCCGCATCGGCCTCATCCGCACCCCCGAATGGCTTGTCCGCCGTTCCCTGAGAGCCCTGTTCCACGGCCGCCGTACCTTCTCTCCCGGACTGACAAACGCCCTTCTTCCTCCCCTCATCGCCCTCCTTCCGGCCAGGCTTATCGATTACCTGGGATTAAAATGGATTCGGAAAGATTCCTGACGTTACGCACTCCATCACACTACCTTCTTCCTGAGCGTATCATACCCTGTTAAGAAATAATCCTTTTTTCGTATCTTTATTCTCCCGTTGGCCTGACCCGCCGTGGGGGCGTGACCTGAACAAAAACTGAAAACGACGATGTTCAACAAGCATGACATTTCGCGGGACGCCTGCCAGCTCTACGGCGGCCAGGCCCGCAAGGGATACGACTGGTGGTGGCACTCCTTCACCGCCCATGATGCCGAAACCGGAGCGTCCAAGCCCTTCTTCATTGAATTCTTCACCTGCAACCCAGACCTCGGCCAGGCCGTCCCGGTCTTCGGCCAGTTTCCCGGCGAGCATCGGAAGCCGTCCTACCTGATGGTCAAGTGCGGCGCCTGGGGCGATGATGCCGCGCAGCTCCATCGGTTCTTCGGCTGGAAGGAGATAAAGGTCGGCATGGATATTCCCTTCTCCATCACGGCCGGAGACTGCATCCTGACGGAAACGGCCACCCGGGGCCATGTCCAGGTCGAGGGTTCCGCCGCCCATCCGGAGTGGATGTGCCAGGACGGTGAAATGTCGTGGAATCTCCGCATCGACAAGGTCACGGCCTTCAACGTCGGCTACGGCGCCGGCAGTCTCTTCCGGAAGATGCAGGCCTTCGAGATGTTCTGGCACGCCGAGGGGATGAAGTCCCGCTTCGAAGGGGAAGTGGTCTGGAACGGCAGGCGGTACGTCGTCCGCCCGGAAGACTGCTTCGGGTATGCCGACAAGAACTGGGGAAAAGACTTCACGTCGCCCTGGGTATGGCTGTCATCGAACAACCTCACGAGCGAGATTACGGGGAAGAAGCTGACCGACAGCGTCTTCGACATCGGCGGAGGCTGTCCCAAGGTCGGCCCCGTCGCCCTCCCCAGACAGCTGCTCTCCGCCTTCTGGTATGAGGGGAAACCCTTCGAGTTCAATTTCTCGAAGTTCTGGACGCGGGTGCGGACGAAGTTCGACTGCCGGGAAACCGACACGCAGATTATCTGGCACGTGGAGCAGTCGTCTACTTCCGGGCGGATGGTCACGGACATCACCTGCGAGAAGAGGGACATGCTCCTGGTGAACTATGAGGCCCCGGATGGTCAGAAACGGCACAACCGCCTCTGGAACGGAGGCAACGGGACGGGAACCATCCAACTGTTCGACCGGAAAGGAAAACTCATCGACCGGATCCATGCCGAAAATATCGGCTGCGAATACGGCGAATACTGCTGAGGGCCGGAATCAGCGGACCGTCACATGGGTTGCACCCATCGCCCGAAGGTCTCTTCCAGCCGTGCCGCACGGCGGTTGGCCAGCATGAAGTCGGCCTCGGTGATGTGGAGTTTCTTCTTCGGTTTCATTGTCTCATTGAACTTTCCATCTGACACGCCAGCGTCCGTTCCCGTAATCGTGGCTGAGGATCCTGAACGTCCCGATTTCCGAGGTGCTTTTCACATGGGCACCGGCGCAGGCACAGGCATCGTAGTCCCCTACCCTGACAATCCGGAGCGTGTCGGATACGCCCTCCGGGAGCTTGCTCAGGTCCACGATCCCGGCAGCTTTATCCCTGGGGAGAAACTCCACCGTAACGGGAAGGTCCCTGGCGATAACATCGTTGACGGTCCTTTCGATAAGGGCTATCTGCTCATCTGACGGAGCCTCTGCCAATTCATAGTCACACTTGGACTTCTTCCGTTCGATGTGGGCGTTCCTGGACCTGGGGCAGCCGAACAAGCGCACCATTGTCGCATTGAGGATATGCTCCGCCGTGTGCATGGGCGGATACTCTTCCTTGTTATGCGGGTTGAGTACGGGCTCTTCCATGGTCGGGGTTGAGGAAAGAATCATGAACAAATCACTTTGAATATGCGAATATACGGATTTCCTGCGAGGTAATGATGTTGTGTCCGGTTTTCCCGGATTTGGCGAGGCGGACCATGGCGGCTGCCACATCTTCCGTGGGCATCGGTGTCCAGGAGCGCATGAGGCCGATGGCATTCAGCGCCTTCAGGACAACCACGCCGGCTTTCTCTCCGAACCGGTTGCTCCCCTTCCGGATCAGGGACGGAGGACGGAGGATGAAACAGCCCGGGAAACCGAGTTTCGCCACGTCTTCGTCCAGCTGGCCTTTCATCCTGGAATAGAATATCTTGGAATGGGCGTCGGCCCCGACGGAGGAGACGAGGATGTACTGCTGGACGCCGTTCACCCGTGCGGCCTTGGCCGCATCATACTGATACGTGTAGTCCACCTTCCACTGCGCATCCTGGCTGCCGGCCGCCTTGATGGTGGTGCCCAGGCAGGAGAAGAGGACGTCGCCCGTAAGAAGGCCGGTCCACCCCTCCGGACGGTCGAAATCAACCATATGGGAGACCAGCTTGGAGGAAAGGAGGGGCATCTCCCTTCTCACAAAGACATCGACCCTTTCGAAAGAGTCATCCTTAAGCAGCTGTTCGACAAGGTCTTTCCCTACGGCGCCGGTGGCGCCTATGACAAGTGCTTTCATCGTTGAAAAACTTGAGGATTGTACTTCTATGCATCCGACGGCCATCCTTCCAGGTCGTGGCCGGTGTCACCGTCCTGGACGATGCGCATGTATTCGTCGTAGGGGATCGTCCTTCCGCCCATGGATGCGAGGTGGTCGGTATGGAACTGGCAGTCAATCAGTTTCTCGCCGTCCGCTTCCATCTTCCGGGCCAGGCTGACCAGGGCGAGCTTGGAGGTGCCCGGTTCCAGGGAGAACATGCTTTCCCCGGCGAAGATCCCGTTCATATGGACACCGTACAGTCCGCCGACAAGGTCCTCTCCTTTCCAGACCTCGACGCTCCGGGCAATGCCAAGGTCGTGCAGCCGGGTATAGGCCTCGACCATCTGGGGGCCGAGCCAGGCGCCTTCCTCGTCGATCCGGAGCTCGCTGCAATGCCGGATGACCTCCCGGAACGCCGTGTTGAAACTGATCCGGTAAATTCCCTTGTTGAAAAGGTTCCGTGTCGAGTGGGAGACGTGGACCTCGGCCGGGAAGATGACGAAACGGTCATAGGGACAGTACCACATGATGGTTCCCTCCCGGAAGTCGAACCAGGGGAAAACACCGTGGGAGTAGGCTTCCACGAGGATTTCCGGGGACAGGTCGCCACCGACGGCTATCAGACCGTAGCCATTCCCCTTCGTAGGTTTCGGGAAAAGACCCTCTTCCACGACGATACGGCTCATGATTTATTCTTCAGGATGAAGCCGTCGGCCGTACAGGCTACCTCAGCCTCCCCTCCGTCCTTGAGGAAGCCGAACAGGATTTCCTTGACCACGAGCGGCTTGATGTCCCGTGTGATGATTCTCTCGATCTCCCGGGCTCCGTATTCCTGTGAATAGCCTTTCCGGAGGATTCCGGCGCGGGCTTCGTCGGAATAGGTCAGGCGGATGCCCTTCACCTGGAGCTGCGCGTCGAACTCCCGGATCTTGGCACCGACGATCAGACGGGCCATCTCCTCGGAGAGGTTGTTGAAAACGACCGTCGCCGACAGGCGGTTGACGAACTCGGGCGCGAAGACGTTCCGCACCTCCTTTCCCATCGCCTCGCCGGCATGGATTTCAGGCGAGAACCCGATGGAGGGACGGCTGGCGAACCGGGCGCCGGCATTCGACGTCAGGATGATGATGGCATTCCGGAAATCGGCCTTCCGGCCGCGGGAATCCGTCAGCGTTCCGTAGTCCATGATCTGGAGCAGGAGGTTATAGATGTCCTGGTGGGCCTTCTCGATCTCGTCCAGCAGGAGGACACAGTGCGGGGAACGCCGGATCGCGTCCACCAGGATCCCTCCGTCCTCGTAGCCCACATACCCGGCCGGGGCGCCGATGAACTTGGAAACGGTGTGTTTTTCCGCATATTCGCTCATGTCATAACGCAGGAGCGGCATCCGGAGGAGGTCCGAGAGGTCCTTCGCCAGTTGGGTCTTCCCCACGCCTGTCGGCCCCACGAAAAGGAACGAAGCCATCGGCTTCAGCGCGTCGGACAGGCCCGCCTTCGCCGTATAGACGGCATCGCAGACCGTGTCGATGGCACCGTCCTGCCCGAAGATCCGCTTTTTCAGTTCGTCCTTGAGCGAGTACACGGCGTCTTCGTCCTCACCCTTGTCGGTCAGGTCGATCCCGCTGATCCGGCTCAGCACCGCTTTGACGAGGGACTTGTCCACCACCTGTTCCCCATCCTCGGACGGGTGCATCTCCAGCCAGGCCCCGGATTCGTCCAGCAGGTCGATGGCTTTCTCGGGAAGGAAGCGCCCGTGGACGTACCGGTCGCTGCTTTCGACGGCATACCGGATGACGCCGTCCGCATACCGGACCCCGTGGAAGGCCTCGAACTGCCCCCGGAGTCCCTCCAGGATCTCCACGGCCTCGTCCCTGGAAGGTTCCTCGACCTCGATCTTCTGGAACAGCCGCTCCAGGCTCTTGCTGCGGTTCACGCTCTTCTTGTAGTCCTCGAAGGTCGTCGCCCCGATGAAGGCGATGTCGCGCCGCTCGATATAGGGGACGAGGAGGCTCGTCGCGTCGCTGGCACTGTCGCCGGTGCGTCCCGCTCCGACGATCTCATGGATATTGTCAATGAAAAGGATGATGTTCCCTTCGGCGGCCACCCCGTCCAGGACCTCCTTCATCCTGCGTTCGAGGTCCCCCCGGAACTGCGTCCCGGAAATGACGGATGAGAAATCAAGCGAATACAGTTTCTTCCCCTGCAGGCGCTTGGGGACATCCCCCTTCTCCAGCAGGGTGGCAAGCCCGCGGACGATGGCGGTCTTCCCAACCCCGTGCTCGCCGACGAAGACCGGGTTGCCCTTCTGCTTCCGGCAAAGGACCAGCAGGGCCCTGGCGATCTCTTTCTCCCGGCCGATGAGCCGCCAGTCCGGCTCCGTCACCAAAGGACGACAGGAACGCATCCAGGCTTTCTGCGATTCGTCTCCTGTGCCCTGGGCCTCCGTTCCGGAGGGCTCGTCGGCATAAGCCTCATTCAAGGCGCTGAGTAGGTCGCCCTGGGCCGGGGTGACATACTTTTTCAGCCAGAAGGCGGCGTAACTGTCCTCGAGCTGGTAGAAGGCGTAGATGATGTGCGGGACGGCGATCCGGTCGGCGCCGGACTGGCTCACCTGAACATCGGCCATCTGGAGGACCTGCATCAGCTGGTAGGACAGTTCCAGCTCCTTGATCTCGCCGTCGGCCTTTTCGACATTGGCGGCGATGTAGCCGGCCAGGTCCTTCCCGGCCTCCGCCAGCGAGGTCGCGAATCCCTCGAGTACCGAGCGGAACCGCTCCAGGGAAAGGAGCCCCTGCAGGAAGATCTCGGGGGTGATATACTGCGTATGGTATTTGCCGGCGAATCCCGCCGCCTTGTTCAGCGCCAACTGGACGCTGGGTGCTATCTCACTGTTCATTTCTTCTCTTCCGGTACGATGGTGAAATTGAGCGGGAAACCGTTCTCCCGCGCCAGGGAGACCGCCTTGCTGACTTTGGTATGGGCCATGTCATAGGTGTAGGTCCCCACGAGGGCCTTCCCGTGATGATGGGTCCGGTCCGCGATCATCCAGGCGTCCTCCTCACTTTTGCCGAACACGCCCATCATGACGTTTACAACAAACTCGAAGGTCGTCATGTCATCGTTGATGACGAAAACCAGATACCGTTTCGGCTCCCGAAGGTCTTCTCGGTATTGTAATGTCTCTTTTGAAACGGTTTCCCTCTGTTCCATGCGCTAAGGTTTCACGGATGTTCCTGTTTCATACCGGTCCAGGGCCTGCCCCATCAGTTCCCGGCCTTTCTTGATGATCTCCCCCGCCCGGGCGTATGCGGCCACTCCCTGGTAAGAATCGTAAGGGAGGCTCACCAGGATGTCGGGTGGGTTCAGGGCGATGCTCTGGCGCGCCATGGCGCAGTTCATGATGCCGAAACTCCGGTCCAGGATGGTCGCCACGTTGTCATCGGCCCCTGTCGGAATCCGTTTCTCCCGTCCGTCCAGCTCCAGCTGGTGGTCCTCCTGGAGGGTCTCTACTCCGGTCATGATCAGTTCCTTCACCCGCCGGAGGGAATCGGCTCCCGGAGCGGATAGCGTCTCCCGGAAGACATGCTGCGCTTCCTCCTTCAACGCGGCACCTCTGTCGTCAAGCTCCCTTCGTGATTCGAGGAAGGAGCGGATTTCCACCGCGTCGATCTCGTTCACATTGAAGCCGATGAGGATGTCGCCTTCTGTCCGGATGGCCCGATTGAGCGGGAAAGTGTTGCAGATGCCGCCATCAACCAGGGTGTGCATGCCCATGCGTACCGGCACGAACATCGACGGGATCGAGATGCTTGCCCGCACGGCGTCGATGAGCGGTCCCTCCCGGAAAAGGACTTCCTCCCCGGTATAAAGGTCCGTCGCCACGGCGGTGAAGGGAACCGGAAGGTCTTCGATCCGTACGTCCGGGATCCTTTTCCGGATCTCCCGCATCAGCCGCTCTCCCTTCACGAGGGCAGTCCGGCTGAACGCAGGATCCATCAGCGTCATGACCTGGGCGGGCGTCAGGCCCGTGATCCATTCCTTGAACGACGCCAAGCCTCCGGCCGCATAGATGCCCCCCACGAGGGCACCGGCGGAGGTCCCGGTAACGGACGATATGACATAGCCACGGCGGACCAGCTCTTCGATGGCCCCGATATAAGCGAAGCCCCGGGGGCCCCCGCTG
Source organism: uncultured Bacteroidia bacterium (assembly GCA_902778105.1). Lineage (GTDB taxonomy): Bacteria > Bacteroidota > Bacteroidia > Bacteroidales > UBA932 > Cryptobacteroides. The sequence continues at coordinate 5,293 of CACYWN010000021.1, read as the reverse complement.
GAAAGTACCAATGCTACCTTTTTCATTGACTTCATCACCACGTACGATCCATGGTCATGATCATCCCGACCACACCGGCGTAGTCCTGCGCTCCCTCGGACACATGGTTCGACTTGAGGAATGCGTCCATCAGCCAGCGCTGGATGTCATCGACGATTTTCACTTTCTTCCCGTCCCAGTAGTCCCGGGAGGTCGCATAATCGGCCTTTACCACGGGTTCCAGCCTGCCTGCCCAGGCGGTATATTCCTCTTCCGGGAGAAGCGCCGCCGCATTGGATGCCACATAAGGGAGCAAGCCCAGATAGCCGCTGTATCGGACGAAAGGACTCGAGGCCTGCCGGCAATAGGCGTAGGCCCAGTAGTTGGCCTCGGCCTCGCTCGTCACCCCGGCGAGGTGCGCCAGCTCATGCGCCAGCGTGAACGGGTATTCGTTTTCCAAAAGGTCCAGGTTCAACTGGGATTCACAGAAGAACGGGCCCATGAAGCCCAGCACCCGCACGGAGGAATACAGCGGATTCAGCAGCGGGTCTTTGACATGCTGCCAATGGTGGATGGGCGCGTATCCGAATCGGGTGACCTTGTCCGAATAAAAGGCCTTCACATCCGCTTCCAGCGTGCTTCTGTCCACCGGAACGGCGCTGCCGGAGACGGCGTTCAGGGCTCTCGTATAGCCGGAAAGGAAGCCTTCGAATTCCGTTTTGTCGAAGGCCGCCCGTTCAATGCCCATGCGGGGATACAGCGGCGTACGGAAGTAATTGTTCCCCCACCCCAGGTAGAACCACACGACAAGCCACATGGCCACGCGGGACGTCCGGGCGAGCCACCCGAAGAATCCCCTCTTCCGGATGAGGGATCCGATCAGCACGACCAGGAAGGCGATGATGAAACAGATGACGACGACCTCTTCCAGGGAGACCGGGCAGATGGATGCGACCCGGGACAGGATTGCCGATATGACCGGGTAGCAGCGCTCCGCGTAGAAGTCCGCCATCGGCCCCGAATAGCGGCATCCGATGACGAGAGCGAGCAGCGCCAGTCCTATGAAATCGGCCTTCCTCATGTCCATCCAGTTTTGGATACGCGAATATACTCGATTTTTCGTTTCGACGCCCCGGAATCTGTATCGATATTTGGAAAGAAATCGGTATTTTTGCACGGCCATGTATGCAGCGTTGATCAAATATGACCTTGGGAAGGGGGTGGAGGCGTTCTCCACCCGAAGGGATAGCGTGCTTCCGTATCCCGTCATCCAGGGACATCAGGTCCACGGTTCGAGAGTCGCCGTCATCGACCGGCCGGATTACACCCGCGAGGAACTGGAGGGATACGATGCCTTCGTGACCGCCCTTCCCGGCGTCGCAATCGGGGTGCGGACGGCCGACTGTGTTCCCGTCCTGCTGCACGATCCGGTCCGGAAGGTCGTGGCGGCCGTGCATTCCGGATGGAAAGGCACAGTCCTGCATATCGTCCGGGGAGCCATCGACTTCATGGAGCAGCAGTTCGGGTGCGAGGCCGGGGACCTGCAAGCGGTCATCGGACCTTCCATCGGCCCGGACAGTTTCCAAGTGGGCGAAGAGGTGGCCATGCAATTCAAGGACGCGGGATTCCCGATGGAAGAGATCTGGTCTTTCCGGGGTCCGGGAGACGGATCGCCCATGTCCGGAGGGCATCATATCGACCTCTGGAAGGCCAATGCGTGGCTGCTGGAAAGCGCCGGCGTCCCGGCCGGGAACATCCGCTGCTGCGGCATCGACACCTACACCTCGGCCGATCTCTTCTCCGCCCGGCGGGAAGGCATCCAGTGCGGACGGATCATCAACGCGATCAGGATAAATAGATAATCTGCCATGAACATCCGGGAAGAAATGATGTCCGGCCGTCTGTATGACGCCTCGAGCGGGGAACTCCTCGGCGAACTGTACCGGGCCCAGGAACTTTGCCAGGAGTACAACGCCCTGCGCATCACCGATTTCGAAGGCCGCGCCGCCCTCCTTGACAAGCTGCTGCCCCACAAAGGGAGCGGCCTTACCATCGTCCCGCCCTTCTTCTGCGACTACGGGTCCAACCTGGAATTCGGCGACAACGTCTTCATCAACGGCTATTGCGTTTTCCTGGACGAGGCGAAAATCACCATCGGCAGCAACGTGTTCATCGCCCCGCAGTGCGGATTCTACACGGCGGGCCATCCTCTGGACAAGGATCTCCGGCGCCGGAAACTGGAATACTCCCTGCCCATCACCATCGGGGACGATGTCTGGATTGGCGGGATGGTGTGCGTCATGCCCGGCGTCACCATCGGCAGCGGCTCCGTCATCGCCGGAGGCTCCGTCGTCGTCAAGGACATCCCGCCCGGGGTACTCGCCGCCGGCAACCCCTGCCGCGTCATCCGCCCCCTCTCCCCCGACGACCGCGACCGCTACGTCCGGTAAGCACTTCCATACCCCTGAAACCCACGGCCGCATCGGCCCCAAAGCAGACATTCTGACTCGAAAATGGACTTTCTGGCACTTCGGGCGGGGTAAGCAATCCGGCAGGAAGGGACACGATCGGGGACATCCGTCCTCCCCTGGGGTACGAGAGGGTTGACCTGCCGAATGGTAGTTTCGGGGCATTCATCCGTGAATTCCCGCTCAAGGAAAGGGGCAGCCACATGCATTACTACGACGGCTCATTGGCTTATGGACAGTACTTCGGCTACGCCGTTCTGGACCTTCCCATGATCAGCGGCATCGAGCAATGCGCAGACGGGGTCATGCGAATGCGAGCGGAGTACCTGTTTCCGTCCTTCCGGACATGCAGCCTGCGCGAGTTGATCTCCTCGGCGATCCTTTTCCGTTTTCATTCCGTAGCCTTAAGTGGAGAGGACATATACGATGGCTTCCTCGATTCTCATTCCACGTCCTCCAGGTATTCGTTTAAATCACTTTATCGTGTTGGTTTCTCCTCTCTCCCATACCGGATTGTTGGGGAGAGGGCTATAAGAAAATCATCTCTCATTCAATCGAGGAAGACTGTGTCATTGTCTTCCGGATATGGATCCACATAAGGCTCCGGGTAAACACCTCGTGCCAAAGCTTCATCGATTCTATCCGCAATGTCGTAATAGGCTTGAGCTTTCTGCTGGTTTGCCAGGATGCCATTGCCTGTTTCGTAGCATTTACCTACAAAGCGGACAGCTTTCAGATACCCGCTATCGGCTGCTTTCTTAAAATAGCCAAGAGCATTCCCGGGAATCTCTTGACTGTAAAGCAAAACACCGATATTATAATAGGCGATAGGCTCCCCTTGAGCCGCTGATTTTTTGAACCATTCTGCCGCTTTTACTACATCCTTTTTTCGGCCTTGACCATGATAATAACATGTCCCCAGATTGTTCTGGGCCATCGAATTACCCTGCTCGGCTGCTTTCTCAAGCCAATCGGCTGCTTTCTCATAATCCTGTTCACGTCCTACACCGTGAAGATAATACTCTCCCATTCTGCCTTGAGAAAAGGCATCTCCTTGATTCGCGGCTTTTTCGAACCAGTTTGCTGCCTCAACAATGTTCTCATCACGGCCATTCCCACTATCGTAACAATATCCTAATTTGCGCTGAGCCACCACATTATTATGAAGCGCGGCTAATTCATACCAGTCCGCAGCTCTCTTGTAATCAATCTCCCTGCCTTTCCCTTTCGCATAACACATCCCAAGTTCTACTTGTGCGTCCTCGTCGTCCTGAAGAGCCGCCTTCTCAAACCAGTCGGCAGCTTTTTTATCATCCTGCTCCCGCCCTATCCCATTCGCATAACACCGTCCCAATTCACATTGTGCACTCTTGTCACCTAAAAGTGCAGCCTTTTCATACAAGTCTGCTCCCTTCGCGAAATCTTGACGCCTTCCAATTCCCTTATAAAAACAACTTCCGAGATAATACAAACCTGAGGGATCATTCTGAAGAGCAGCCTTTTCATACCAATCCGCAGCCACCGATTCATTTTTTTCACGGCCCTGTCCATATTCGTAACAATATCCAATATAGCATTGGGATGATGCAAGGCCCTGATTTGCAGCACGCTCAAACCAATCCGCTCCTTTTTCATACTTATGCTCTACCAAGAATAATCTAATTCCCAAGTATTCCTGAACCTCGGGACTGCCGTTGCCGAAGAAAGGCTTATTCACCCACCACATTTCATCCTCGGATATTGATTCCCCCTCTTCCTTGGCAAAGGCTTTTGAAAGTTTGCTCAATTCGATGCTGAGGTTCGGAATCTCATCTCCCCTGAACCGTTGGCTTACCATGTCCGCGACGGCATTACTGACCTTCTCCTTTTTTTCCGCCGCGAGTATATCCTGCAACGTTTCGGAGATGCCTACGTCCCCAATGTCCTCAGGGATAGGGTCCTGATTACAGATATTCACGAGGAACAGTACATCACGGGTGCAAGCAATGAACTCGTTGCAGACAATCTGGGCATCCTCCCGGAATTGTGTCAACCGGGACGTATCTTTCCTATGCTTCCTTTTGAAATCAAGTAGGTTGTCTATCGCGCGGTTCATCGAGGCTGCCTGCTCGTTCACCCCCTTCACAATTCCAGTGACATCTTTCCTGAAAGTGTACTGCTGCGAGGAATTCACTTGTGATGGAGACTTGACGATTTCCGAGAGGATATCGTTCAAGGGCGCGGGAGAAAGGCTTCCGGCCAGGGCATTGCATGCCCTCATCAGTTCATCCAGAAGGCCCCTCTCCTTGGCGAATCGTTCTTTCTTCGAGGTGACGACAAAGATGGCGACGGTGGCGACAAGGCCCAACACGCCGATGGCAAGGGACAAAATCTCGACAATACTCATAGATAAACAGGGACGAGAATGATAAGTTTTCGTAAAATTAACACTTTTTTTCAACATGACCCTCCCCGCGAGGGTTAAACTCAATTGGGATGTTTTCTTACGCTTCTTTTATTACAGCATCATCCGTTTTCCGGAAGTGATGTATCTTTACGACAAGGAGTACATGTTTTATCCGAGTGGCGCTCCTTCTTTTGTGTACGCATGGGATGCGTACACAAAGCTATGCACTTCCATACCCCTGAAACCCACGGCCGCATCGGCCCCAAAGCAGACATTCTGACTCGAAAATGGACTTTCTGGCACTTCGCGTGCCGTTTTGTCCACTTTTCCGGCATTGGTCCCGGGTTTGCAATTCCCTTATGCGGTTCCGACAAGGAACTCCGGGAATAAGGGTCCGCTGGAGGGCCTCCAAACCGGGACGATTAAAGTTTTTGAACTATGTTACCTGCAAGAAGAACGC
>CACYWN010000020.1 GCA_902778105.1 uncultured Bacteroidia bacterium | reverse complement strand
GCCGCGGAGCACGAGGGCGACGCGGGAAGCCAGGCGACCCAGGATGAGGTCGGTTGCATCAATGACGAGCCACTCCTTGTTCACAGTCGCCTTGTTCAGCGAAACTGTCTTGTAGCTAAGTGTGTCCACTGTCTTGATAGTTAATGGTTTAACAATAAAAAAATGCGATCCCCACACTTTTTGGGGACCGCAAAGGTAGCAATTATTCGGCAAATTACCAAATGATTGACTATATTCCGTATGCCGACTCCGCCTCCGGCGCTTCGTCGCCCCATCTTTCCGCGACGTAGTCCAGGGTACGGAGGATTTCTTCGGGATCCTTGGATGTGACGAGTTTGATGCGGGTTTCCTTGAAACCGGGCAGGCCCTTGAAGTAGCAGGACAGATGGCGCCGCATCTCGAAAATGCCGGTGACCGGCCCCTTGAGGTCCAGCGACAGGCCGAAATGCCGTTTGGCGAGGGTCACGCGGTCCCGGACGCTCATCGGGGGCATTTCTTCTCCGGTGTCCAGCAGATGCCTGATTTCCGTAAAGATCCACGGATGGCCGAAACTCGCCCGGCCGACCATCACCCCGTCCACCCCGTAGCGGTCGAACATCTCCTTCGCACGTGAAGCGCTGTTGATGTCCCCGTTGCCGATGATGGGAATGTGCATCCGGGGATTCTCCTTCACCGCCCCGATGAGGGTCCAGTCGGCCTCGCCCTTGTACATCTGGCAGCGGGTGCGGCCATGGATGGTGAGGGCCTGGATGCCCACGTCCTGCAGGCGTTCAGCGAGGTCCACGATGATCTTGGAGCTTTCGTCCCAGCCCAGGCGGGTCTTGACGGTGACGGGGGTCCTGACGGCGTCCACGATGGCTTTCGTGATGGCGACCAGCTTGTCCGGTTCCCGCATCATCCCGCTTCCGGCGCCCCGGCCGGCGATCTTTGACACCGGACAGCCCCAGTTGATGTCGATGACGTCGGCCCCGTGGCCCCCGGCGAGTTCCGCCGCCCGGTCGGCCATCCGGGCCGCATCAACCATCGATTCCGGGATATGGCCGTATATCTGGATGGCGACGGGGGACTCCTCCTCCAGGGTACGCATCTTCGCGATCGCCTTGGAGGCGTCGCGGATGAGGCCGTCCGACGGAACGAACTCCGTCGTGACCATGGCCGCGCCGGCTTCCCGGCACAGGATGCGGAAGGACGCGTCCGTCACGTCCTCCATGGGCGCCAGCACAACAGGGCGCGGTCCCAAGTCGATGTTCCCGATTTTCACGCTGCAAAGTTACGCTTTTTTCTTATCTTTGTAAGATTTAAATCCGATCCTGCCATGGAAAGACATATCCAGACCATCGGCATCCTCACGTCCGGGGGCGACGCGCCCGGAATGAATGCCGCCATCCGCGCCGTCACGCGCACCGCACGCTTCCACAGCATCAACGTCATCGGCGTCGTCCGTGGCTATCAGGGGCTCATCGACAAAGAGTTCCTCAAATTCACCTCCTCGTCGGTCTCCAACACCATCCAGCGGGGCGGCACCATCCTCAAGACCGCCCGCTCCCAGGAGTTCATGACTCCGGAAGGGCGCCGGAAAGCGTATGACAACATGGTCGAAGCCGGCATCGACGCCCTCATCGTGATCGGCGGCAACGGTTCCCTGACCGGAGCCCAGCTGTTCGCCCGGGAATACGACATTCCCGTCATCGGCCTGCCCGGGACCATCGACAACGACCTGTACGGGACGGATTCCACCATCGGCTACGATTCGGCCCTCAACACCATCGTCGAGTGCGTGGACAAGATCCGTGACACCGCCAACTCCCACGACCGGATCTTCTTCATCGAAGTAATGGGGCGCGATGCCGGTTTCCTCGCACAGAACAGCGCCATCGCCTCGGGCGCCGAAGCCGCCATCATCCCGGAGGGATCGACCGACGTGGACCAGCTCGCGGAATTCATCGAGCGGGGCAAGCGGAAGTCGAAGAACAGCGCCATCGTCCTCGTGTCCGAAGCGCATAAGAACGGGGTCGGCGGTGCCTTCTACTATGCCGAGCGCGTGAAAAAGGAGTATCCCCAGTTCGATTCCCGCGTGACCATCCTCGGTCACCTGCAGCGGGGCGGCACCCCATCGGCCTACGACCGTATCCTGGCGTCCCGGATGGGCTACGCCGCCATCGAGGCCCTGTTGGAAGGGCAGCGCAACATCATGATCGGCATCAAGAATGACGAGATCGTGTACGTGCCCATCTCCCGGGCCGTAAAGATGAACAAACCCATCAACCAGGAGCTCATCACCGTGCTGAACGTGCTTTCGATGTAATCCTATGATCTACCGTATCATTCTATCCATAAGACACTTCCTTTTCAACAAAGGCTGGAAGAAATCCTTCAAGGCCGACGTTCCCACCATCTGTGTGGGCAATATCACCGTTGGAGGGACCGGCAAGACCCCGCATACGGAGATGATCCTCCGGATACTCCTCCACAGCGACGAATGGGCCTACTCCGACCTCGCCGTCCTGTCGCGGGGTTACAAACGCAAGTCCAAAGGGTTCCAGAAGGTAGGGCGGGACGGCACCGCCCTGCAGTTCGGCGATGAACCCCTGCAGATTGCAAAGAAGTTCCCCTCGGTGACCGTCGCCGTGGACAAGGACCGGGTGGAGGGCTGCCGATTCCTCGCCCACCCCGAGCAGCTCCAGACCGACAAGAAAGCCCGCAAGTGCCTGGACAAGAACTTTCCGGCCGCCAACCTCATCGTCCTGGACGACGCCTTCCAGTACCGCAGGCTCCAGGCCGACATCAACATCGTCCTCGTCGACTACAACCGTCCCGTCCAGAAGGACAAGCTCATGCCGTGGGGCAAGCTCCGCGACCTTCCTTCCCGCCTGAAAGCCGCGGATATCCTCATCGTCACCAAGTGCCCCACCTACCTGGATGAATGGGAGAAAGGGAAATGGGCCCAGCAGCTGGGAGTGGACAATTACAGCACGGCGACCTGCACCGGCGTCCGGAAACTCCGCAAGGGAAAGGAAAAGGTCCAGACCGTCCTCTTCTCCTCCATCGGATACGAGCCCATGGTTCCGGTCTTCCCCGAGGAGGCCGACAGCCGTTTCACCTACGCCCAGCGCCTGATCCTGTTCACCGGCATCGCCAAGGACACGCCTCTCCGGGCCTACCTGTCCGACAAGTACAGGGAAGTCAAGCGTTTCTCGTTCCCGGACCATCACAAGTACTCGAGCGGCGACATCGCCAAGGTCGCCCGCGCCGTCCAGGCCTATCCCACCGCCTGCGTGGCCACGACCGAGAAAGACGCCCAGCGCATCGTGGATACGAAAAAAGTACCTGGAACCTTGCGCGAACGCCTGTTCCAGGTACCGATCCAGGTGGATTTCCTCTCCCCCGCGGAAAAGGAAATCTTCGAGACTACGCTTCTGGGCCTGCTGAGAGGACTCCGTTCTGAATCCTGATGGATTCTTCGTGGATGGCGTTGAACACGTCTTCGATGAATTTCTCCGAAAGCCCGTACGCACGGGCTTTTTCTTTCACCCCCTCCAGGACCTGGTCCCAGCGGGAAGTCTGGACGATGGCCACGTTGTGGTCGCGCTTGTAGGCGCCGATCTTCCGGCTCACCTCCATCCGGGCGCCTAACTCCTTGAGCAGGTCTTCGTCGATGTAGTCGATCCGCGAACGGAGCTGGTCGATGCCGGCGCGGTAGTCCTCGTCGCCGGAATCCTTCTCCCGGATGAGAAGGCTTTCGATGAGCGTCTGAAGTTCCGAGGGGACAAGCTGCTGCTTCGCGTCGGACAGGGCGACGGCCGGATTGCAGTGCGACTCGACCATCAGGCCCTCGAAACCCAGGTCCATCGCCCGCTGGGACAGTTCCTGCAGGTATTTCCGGTCACCTCCCATATGGGACGGGTCGGCGAAGACGGGGAGATCCGGATAGCGGGTGCGGAGTTCGACGGCGAACTGCCAGCCCGGCGTGTTGCGGTAGGGCTGGCTGCCCATCGCGGAAAAACCGCGGTGGATGACGCCGAGCTTCCGGACGCCGGCTCGGTTCAGGCGCTCCAGGGCGCCGATCCACAGGTCCAGGTCCGGATTGACGGGATTCTTTACCAGGACCGGGATGTCCGTATCCTGGAGCGCATCGGCGATCTCCTGCATCAGGAAGGGGTTCGCGCTCGTGCGGGCGCCGATCCAGAGCATGTCCACGCCGTACTTGAGGCACTCGTACACGTGCTTTTCGTTCGCCACTTCGGTGCAGACCTTCATGCCGGTCTTCTCCTTGACCTTCTTCAGCCATTTGAGGCCGGGGGTACCCACGCCTTCGAAGCTGCCCGGATGCGTGCGGGGCTTCCAGATGCCCGCCCGGAACATGTGGATGCCCCAGGCCGCGAGGCCGCGCGCCGTTTCCAGTACCTGCTCCTCGCTTTCCGCGCTGCACGGACCCGCGATCACCATCGGCCGCGGGAGCGTGAAGAATCCCCATTCACCGACGGGGACGATGTCCAGTGTCTTTGCCATATTATCGTTATCGGATGATCTTCTTGATCCGGTTCGCCTCGTCGATGAGCGCCCGGACCTTGTCTTCGTCGTAGTTTTCGATCGCCTCCCGGAATTCCTGCATCTTGTCGACATAGGCGTCCACCACGTGGAGGAGGTTGTCGCGGTTCTGCATGAAGATGGGGACCCACATGTCGGCGTTCGACTTCGCCAGACGCACCGTCGAGGAAAAACCGCCGGAAGCCAGGTCGAAGATGTGTTTTTCGTCGCGCTCCTTGTCCAGGACCGTGAGGGCCAGGGCGAAGGAGGTGACGTGGGAAAGGTGCGAAACGAACGCCGTATGCACGTCGTGGGAATCCGAAGTCATATACACGATCCGCATGTTCAGCGTCCGGTACAGTTCCTCCACCGTACGGACGGCGGCAGGGTCGGACTCGTCCTGGTCGGCGATGATGCAGGCGCGGGCGTCAAAAAGCCCCGGCAGGGCCGCCCAGGGGCCGCTGTGCTCGGTACCGGCCATCGGGTGGGTGGCCACATACCGCGTGCGGCAGGGATGGTACTTGAGCCGTTCCGCGATCTGGGACTTGGTGGAACAGACATCCATCACGACCTTGTCCGTGTACCCCTTGTCCCGGAACGTGTCCAGCACCGTATGGATGATTCCCGCCGCCGCGCTCACAGGGACGGAGACCACGATGATGTCGCTTTCCCCGATGCATTCCTCCAAAGAGACCAGGCGGTCCACCAGGCCCAGCCGGCAGGCCGCTTCCGCATTCAGCGGATTCTTGTCCGTTCCGATGAAGCGGGAGGCATAGCCGCGTGCGCGCAGGTCCACGGCCAGGGACCCGCCGATCAGGCCGAGCCCCACGATCCCTATCGTTCTTTCCATTTCCATCACGGGATCACTTCAAGCGTGAAAGGGCTTCCGCCATCCGCTTCGCGGCTTCCACGATGTTCTCCTCGGAGGTCGCGTAGGAGAGCCGGATATAATCCGGAGCGCCGAACGCATCGCCGCCCACGGTGGCCACATGCCCGACTTCCAGCAGATACATCGCCAGGTCGGTGGACGTCCTGATCACCCGCGTCCCGTCCGTCTTCCCGAAATAGGAAGAGCACCTGGGGAACAGGTAGAAGGCTCCTTCGGGAACGGCCACTTCCAGGCCGGGAATCTCGCGAAGCAGCCCAACCAGCAGGTTCCTTCTGCGCTCGAAGGCCTGCCGCATCTCCTCGACACAGGTCTGAGGGCCGTTCCAGGCTGCTTCCGCCGCTTTCTGGCTGATGGAACAAGGACCGCTGGTATACTGCCCCTGCAGCATGTTGCAAGCGGAAACGATCCATTTCGGAGCGGCCAGGAAACCGATCCGCCAGCCGGTCATCGCATAAGCCTTGGATACGCCGTTGACCACGATGGTACGCTCCCGCATTCCCGGGCAGGATGCGATAGAGGCATGGGCACCCACATAGTTCAGGTGCTCATAGATCTCGTCGGAAAGGACCAGCAGCCCTTCGTGGGAAAGGATTACGGCGGACAAGGCTTCCAGTTCTTCCTTCGAATACACGGCACCCGACGGATTGCTGGGCGAACAGAGGATGAGCATCCGGGTCCGCGGGGTGATCGCCTTTTCCAGCTGCGCGGGGGTCATCTTGTATCCCTGGTCGATGCCGGTGTCGACATGGACCGGGACCCCGCCCGCGAGGAGCACCATCTGCGGATAGCTCACCCAGTAAGGCGACGGTATGATCACCTCGTCCCCTTCGTCGACCAGGGCCATGACCGCATTGCACAGGCTCTGCTTGGCGCCGTTCGACACCAGGATTTCCGACGGTCCGTACGTCAGGCCGTTTTCCCGCTGCAGTTTGCCGATGATCGCCTCCTTCAGGGAGAGGCTGCCGGGCACGGGGGTATAGTGCGTATAATCCGCGTCCAGGGCGGCACAGGCGGCTTCTTTCACGTGCTCCGGGGTATTGAAGTCGGGCTCCCCCAGACTCATGTTCACAACATCGATCCCCTTGGCCTTCAATTCATTGCTCAACGCGTTCATGGCGAAGGTCATGGAGGGGGACAGGCGGGTCATTCTTTTGGACACTCTCGATTCACTCATAGCTTGGAAAAATACTTGAACTCAAAAACTTCCCTTGTAGATACCCATGATATCCAGGTCGGCCAGGAGGGGCCGTACCGCCGACAGCGCCTGCCGGTAGCGGACGGTATCCTCGAAACGGATGTCGGCATAGAAGAAATACTCCCACGGACAACCCGGGATGGGCAGCGACTGGATGCGGGTCAGGTTCATCTCATAGAAGGACAGGATGGTCAGGATCTGGGCCAGGGCACCGGCCTTGTGCGGCAGCGTGAAGCACCAGGAAGCCTTGTCCGCCTTCTCCGGCCGGAAATACCGGTCCAGCACGAAAAAGCGGGTCCTGTTTTCCTTGAAAGACTCGATTTCCCGGGCCAGGATTTCCAGCCCGTATTCCTTGGCGGCCAGCCGGGAGGCCACGGCCGCCACTCCTTTCAGCTGACCCGAAGCGATTTCCTGTACGGCCGCGACCGTACTGGACGTCTGGGTCTGGGGTATCCCGGGAAAATGCTTCTCGAGGAACGCACGGGTCTGATAAAGGGCCATTTCATGGGAACGGACTTCCTGGATGGATTCCAGGGACTCGCCGGGCAACGCCATCAGGTACTGATGGATGGGGATATGCACCTCGCCGACAACCTGGTAACCGCCGGAATGGATCAGTTCCAGATTCCGGACAAGCCCCCCGGAGAGCGTATTCTCAACGGCGATGACGACGGCGTCGACATCCGCCGAATCGTAGGCTGCCAGCATCTTTTCAAAACTGTCAAAGCCCTTCAGCTCCAGCGGAATATCCTGATAGAAGGCCAGGGCGGCTTCCTCGTGGAAACTGCCCCGACGTCCCAAAATCGCAACTTTTTTCATGGTCCGGCGCAAAAAAATGGGCTATCCTTTTCCGGACAGCCCAACAATATACTTCAACCTTTGTCTGGATGATACGGCGTCCGGCTATTATCTGTTCTGATAATAGAGATAGATAAAGTCGAAACCGTAAAATCGCATCATCGTCAAGTTCGTTTCGGCAAAGGTAAATAAAAAAATTTACAATCCAATACCGGACCGCAATAAAATCCCGAAACTACACGGTCAGGATCTCTTTCTCCTTGGCGGCGATGATCGCATCGACGGCCTTGATGTGCTTGTCGGTCACTTTCTGGAGCTCATCCTCGCCATCCTTCTCACCGTCCTCGGACAGGCCATCGTTCTTCTGGGCCTTCTTCAGGAGGTCGATGCCGTCGCGGCGGGCGTTGCGCACCGTCACCTTCGTGGTCTCACCCTGCGCCTTGGCCTTCTTGATCAGCTCGCGGCGGCGCTCCTCGGTGAGGGCGGGCACCACGCAGCGGATGATTTCGCCGTTGTTGGACGGGGTCAGGCCCACGTTGGCATCCAGGATGGCCTTCTCGATCTTGCCGATCATGCTGCGCTCCCAGGGCTGGATGGCGATGGTCTTCGCATCGGGGGTCGTCACGGACGCCACCTGGTTCAACGGGGTGACCGTCCCGTAGTAGTCTACCGTCACGCCGTTGAAGATCGCCGGCGTGGCCTTGCCTACGCGGTAATTCTTGAGGTCTTCCTCCAGGAAATCCACCGCATCCTGCATCTTGAGGTCGGCGGCATCCACAATTTCTTTCGCTTTCGGTAACATAGTCTTATCGTGTTTTGTTTACAGTCAATCGTACAAATATAGCAAAAAACGGCAAAAACCTTGCGGTTTCCGCCGTTTTTTCACAAATCATGCCAGGGCCTTACTGATTCAGCACATCGGCACTCTGGATGTACTTCGCGAGTTCCTCGTCACTCAGATGGTAGTCCTGCAGCTCGCCGGAGATGTATTGGTCGTAGGCCGCCATGTCCACGAAACCGTGGCCGGACAGGTTGAAAAGGATGGTCTTCTGCTCGCCGGTCTCCTTGCACTTCAGGGCCTCCCGGACGGTGGCGGCGATGGCGTGGCAGGACTCCGGAGCGGGGATGATGCCCTCCGTCTGGGCGAAGAGGATGCCGGCCTTGAAGGTCTCGGTCTGGTCCAGGTCGACAGCCTCCATGAAGCCGTCCTTCATGAGCTGGGACATGATGACACCGGCCCCGTGGTAGCGGAGTCCGCCGGCATGGATGGTCGCAGGCTTGAAGGTGTGGCCCAGCGTATACATGGGCAGGAGCGGGGTCATGCCGGCCTCGTCGCCGAAGTCATATTCGAACTTTCCGCGGGTGAGTTTCGGGCAGCTGGACGGTTCGGCGGCGATGAAGCGGGTCTTCTTGCCGTCCTGGATGTTGTGGCGCATGAACGGATAGGCGATGCCGGAGAAGTTGGATCCGCCGCCGAAGCAGGCGATGACGATGTCCGGATATTCGCCGGCGAGGGCCATCTGCTTCTCGGCCTCCAGCCCGATGACGGTCTGGTGCAGGCACACGTGGTTGAGCACGGAGCCCAGGGTGTACTTGCAGTTGGGCGTGGTGACGGCCAGTTCGATCGCCTCGGAAATGGCGCTGCCCAGGGAGCCCTGGTCATTGGGGTTCACCGTGAGGATGTCCTTGCCGGCACGGGTGGACATGGACGGGGAAGGCGTGATGGCGGCGCCGAAGGTCTGCATGATACTCCGGCGGTAAGGCTTCTGGTTATAGCTCACCTTCACCATATATACGGCACATTCCAGTCCGAACTTCTTGGCCGCATAACTGAGGGCACCGCCCCACTGGCCGGCACCGGTCTCGGTGGTGATGTTGGTGATTCCCTGCTGCTTGGCATAGTAGGCCTGGGCGAGGGCGGAGTTCAGCTTATGGCTGCCGGCGGGCGAGACGGACTCGTTCTTGAAGTAGATGTGGGCCGGGGTGCCGAGGGCTTCCTCCAGCTCATAGGCGCGCACGAGCGGGGTGCAGCGGTAGGCGGCATACTGCTCGCGAACGGCCTCCGGGATGGGAATCCACTCATCCGTCTGGTTGAGCTCTTGGCGGGCGCATTCCTCCACGAAGACGGGATACAGGTCTTCGGGCTTCAGGGCCTCCTTGGTGGCGGGATTCAGGAACGGCAGCGGCTTGTTGGGCATGACCGCCTGGATGTTGAAGAAATGGGTCGGAATCTCGGACTCCGGGAGCAGGTATTTTTTCTGTCTCATGGTGTTATTTGTTAAGTGTTTGACAATTGATTTCGGCACAAAAAAAGCGCGCTGTAAGTCAGCGCGCCTTTATCTTTTCACGGTCTCCTATACCTACGGCGATGCGACTTACAATGCGGAATTGCAAGTGCGCCACCAAAAGCTATTGACCATGTTCGTTCTCATATCTGTTTGCAAATATGGAGAATAGGAATGATAATTCCAAATAATTCTAAAAAAATTTATTTCAGCGCGGCGATCTGCTCCAGCAGGGGCTGCACATACTGAGCCGACTTGGTCACGTAATGGGCCTCGACGAAGGTGTTGACGGCGGTGCACAGGAACAGGAGGACGATCAAGGTGCTCACGATGACGCCGATGACCTTGAGGCGGGGCAGCCACTTCTTGTTGTTCCAGCCGATGGTCTGGAACATGGACCAGAAACCGTGGTTGAGGTGGAGCCAGATGGCGACGAACCACACCACGTAGATGGCAAGGACCCACCAGTGACGGAAGGTGTTGAGCAGCAGCAGATACGGATTCTCAGCCTCGCTGCCCATGAATTCGCGGAGCTGCATCTTGGCCCAGAAGTGGGTGAGATGGAAGGCGAGCAGGCCCAGGATGACAACGCCCAGGACGGCCATGTTCTTGGCGGACCAGGAATCGTTCTTCGCCTTGGAAGCGACCTCATAACGCTTCATGCCGCCACGTTTTTTGAGGTTCTCGTAGCTGAGCCAGCATCCATAGATGATGTGGATGAGGACACCCAGGGCCAGGATCGGAACCATGATGTCAATCACCGGGGTGGACATGAAGTCGCAGCCCAGCTGGAACCAGCCGTCACCTTCGGAGAAACGGACGGTATCTTCGGCCACTTTGCCAAACTGACCCTTCAGGGAGTCGATGACGGAGAAGAAATTAATGGTGCCGTGCAGGAGCAGGAAGATTACGAGAAAAGCGCCGGATACGCTCTGGATGAACTTCTTGCCGATGGAGGAGGTCAGGAAATTAGCCATTATAAGTTAGTTGAAACGTTTGTCAATAAGTATGCAAATATAACGTCTTTCTTGCAAGATTCATAATATTTCAATACTTTTGTTTCAAAACCAAACCGAAATGCCATGTACAAGAGAGTATTGTTGAAGCTCAGCGGTGAGAGTCTCGGCGGTCCTGCCGGAAAGGGGCTGGACACGGAGAGCCTCTCCGCCTATGCCAAGGAAATAGCAGCTGCCGCGAAAGCTGGCCTGCAGATTGCCATCGTCAACGGCGGCGGCAACATCTTCCGCGGACTGCAGGGCGTGGGCAAGGGATTCGACCGGGTGGACGGCGACAAGATGGGCATGCTGGCCACCGTCATCAACTCGCTTGCCCTGTCCATGTTCATTAAGGACGAAGGTGTCGAAGCACAGGTCTTTACGGCTACGCCCATGGAGCCAGTCGCGAAGTATTACATGCGCGACGACGCCGTGAAGGTCCTCGAGCGGGGCGGCGTCGCCCTCATCGCCGGCGGTACCGGCAACCCCTTCTTCACCACCGATTCCGGCGCCGCCCTCCGCGCGCTTGAAATCGGTGCCGACGCCCTGCTCAAAGGTACCCGCGTGGACGGCGTCTATACCGCCGACCCCGAGAAAGACCCCACGGCCGTGAAATACGACGAACTCACCTTCGACGAAGCCATTTCCAAGCACCTCAAGGTCATGGACCAGACTGCCTATGCCCTCTGTTCCGACGGCAACATGCCCATCATTGTCTTCGACATGAACGCCACCGGCAACCTCACCAGGCTCATCAAGGGCGAAAAGGTGGGCACGCTCGTGCATCCGTAGAGGCCCGTCGAATGGAAGCGCCTTATTATCAATTATTTGTACAATAATGACTGTGCTGCACAGCGCAGTCTTTCTCTTGTAACTATATGACTGTCAAGCACATCCATTCAACGGCTCTTTTGTGCCTAATTGGGGCGCTATTCTCGTGTACACCGCAATCCTCCACGGAGAACTTCGCGGATGACCTCGACTTCGCCATCCACGAAGTAGAATACCATTACGCGGGCTTTCCTCTGCTGACCGAAGAAGAATCAGCAGAATACGAAGTCATGAAAGCGGCCCTTCGGGACAGTGTTGATGCCAAAGCATATCTGGACTACGAGGCTGTCGGCCATTATCTGGCCTGGTTTCAGAATCCGCATCTGCGTACGTGTTACATTGAGCAAACGAATCTCTGGAAATACGATGTCGATTATTCCTCCCTGTTTTCCTATGCTCCCCGAAAAATGTCTTGCAAAGTCGACGATGAGACCTATCTGATCCGTTTCCCTTCTTGTTCCGGAGACCCTGACGAGCAATGGGTCAGCCAGTCCGTACAAGATTTCCAAGAATCGGATTGCCGGTTCCTGATTCTGGACATTCGAGGAAACGGTGGCGGCAGTGACCACTATTTTGAGCCCTATCTCGAGTTATTATACGACACCCCCGCCCAAGTGGATGGGAGTGATTTCTTTTACACGAAAAAGAATTACAACTTCCTTAAAAAACATCTCCCCCAGATGAGACGACTCGCTCTTTTCCGGAACAAGCAAAAAGAGCGCGTCATGTGGCCGTTCGTCGATGATACTTTCGTTGAATTACCCTCGGTTTCTGAACGGCCGGTTGCTGCTGCCCTGATTATCGACAACGCTGTAGCGAGTGCCGGAGAACAATTGACCTTGATGCTTCGGGCAATCAGCAAACGAACCACCATTTACGGTCGCGAAAATACTTACGGATGCCTGGACATCTCCAACATCAGATCTGTCAATCTCCCCTATAGCACTATTACTATCACCATCCCTATGACCGTATCTCACCGCCTGCCCGACCGCGGTATCGACAAAGAGGGCATCAGCCCGGATGTGCGTCTTGACTTGCCCTATCCTACGGAACTTACTGACAATATCGACGAGTGGGTGCTTTGGATTGCACAGGACTTGAGGAAGAAAGCGTCGAATGTTAATCACTAACAATCAATCGTTTATGTAATGATGACTGCGCAAAACGGTACAGTCACCTTGCCATAAACACCTGAAAACCAGGAGATTCCATTCAACGACCACTTCTTTGCTTTTTCGAAAAAACTTCCCGATATTCGCCCATGAAGGCCCTTTCTGCCTTGTATTGCGAGATATGAAGCGTCGGAAGTTTTTCAAGGATATCTTGACCCATTGTTACCAGCGGAGCGCCGATGACGGCGTACTTTTCTATTCCTACAGCGACCATCTGGTCCATTTCACCCTGTTCTGCACCCTCGCCCGAAAGCACGGAATCCAGGTGCTGAGCCTGTGCCAGATGCCGGACCATGTCCACGATTCCGTCCGGGCAAAGAGCAAAGCCGACCTGGGAAACTTCAAGCGGGAGGTCAATACGTTCTTTTCGCGCCAATGGAATGGTCGATGCCGCACCAAAGGGCATGTCCTGCGGGGCCGCTATGGCTGGGCGCAGAAGCTCGGAGACAAGAAAGGGCGGACAAGTCTGATCTACGTCGGAAACAACCCCGTGGAGCGGCGCCTGGTGGAGAGGGCTGAGGATTACCGATGGAACTACCTTGCCTATGCCTGGTCAGACCATCCTTTCTCCAAGAAACTGGTCATCCGGGACGCACGATGGCCGCTCCAGAAGGCCGTCAAAGAAGTGAAAACGCAGTTCAAGGCCGGGAAGCCCTTGAACTATACGCAATTGGACCGGCTTTTTAAACCCCTGACCAGGGAAGAGGGGTTGCAACTCACGGACTTTATCATCGCCACCTACAACTGCATTGACTATAAGGCTGCGATCCGGTTCTTTGATACTGGTGAAGACATGATTACGTCCATGCATGCGACAACAGGCAGCGAGCACGACATCAATGAAGTGTTCATTGGCAAGAGCGACTCGCCCTACCAAAAGATGAGCTCATTCCTACTCAAGAACCGCCTCGTGGAAGACATCCACGACATCCTGTCCATGACCGCGGACGAGAAATTCGACCTCTTTCTCCGAATTAGACCCCAAACAGCTGCTTTGGATGAGCAAATTGCCAGATTTCTGCATATGCCGCTGAAAAAAGCGTCGAATGGAAATGGTTGAAGGAGAACAAATTACCACTTCCATTCGACGGCCGCCCCGGGAGGGATTCCTTCGTCGGGCAAGGCCCTCCCCGGAATGGCACTAAGGGACGGGGCCTCTTACATCGGCAAAGTCTTCTGCCGCAGCCAGGCGGCGATCTCCGAAGGGAGGCGCGGGCTTAGGACGCGGTAAACGTGCTCGTTATAGGCGTTGAGCCAGGCGATTTCATCGGGAGTCATCAGTTCGCGGACCAGGACGGAGGTGTCGTAGTGGCACAGGGTCAGGGTCTCGAAAGCATACCAGGTTCCGAAATCATTCGTGCCGTCTTCGCGCACCAGCACGACGTTCTCGTGCCGCACGCCATGCATGCCTTCCCGATACAGGCCCGGTTCGATGGTGTTGATGATTCCCGGAATGAAAGGATAGGCGTTGAAATTCTGGCGGAACTCCTGCGGACCTTCATGCACGTTCAGGAAGAAGCCCACGCCGTGACCGGTGCCGTGGCCGAAGTTGCGCTTGGTCTGCCAAAGGGCGTTGCGGGCGAGGATGTCCAGCTGGCAGCCCGCCGTTCCCTGGGGGAATACGGCCATCGCCAGGTCGATGTGGCACTTCATCACAAGCGTATAATCCTCCTTTTCCAAGGCCGTGCAGGGGCCCATCGGAACGGTACGGGTAATGTCCGTCGTACCAAAGAGATACTGGCCGCCGGAATCCACCAGATAGAGTCCGCGCGGTTCCAGGATGGGCGCTCCGACATGCGGCGTCACATAATGCGGCAGCGCCGCGCCGGGCCCATAGGCCGATATGGTTTCGAAGCTGTCGCCCCGATAGCCCGGAATCTCGGCCCGGAGGGACTGCAGCTTGCAGGCGGCCTGCCATTCATCCACCTGTCCGGCCTGTCCTTCCAGCCAGTACAGGAACTTCTCCACGGCCAGTCCGTCCTCCAGGTGTGCCTCCCGCATCCCCTCAATCTCCACGGAGTTCTTCACAGACTTGCGGAGCGGAATGGGAGAGAGGCCCTCCACGACGCCATAGGAGCCCTCCTGCAGGGACGCGCGGATCTGGAGGTTGAGGGTGGAAGGATCCACGTAGATCCGGTCCACGTCATTGTGCACGTAGGTGGCCAGGGCCAGGACGGCCTCGTCATAGTCGCAGATGGTCACTTCGTCGGCGGAAAGCTCGTCCAGGCTGGCCCGGGTTTCCTCGTCGGGCTCGGAGAAAGCATCCTTCCGGACGAACCAGTACACCTGTTCCATGGTCACCAGCAGGTAGGAGATGACGACCGGATTGTATTCCACGTCGGAACCGCGCACGTTCAGCAGCCAGGCGATTTCATCGAGGGCGGAGAGGAAAATGGCGTCGACACCCTGGATGATCATCCATTTGCGGAGCCAATGAATCTTCGCCTCCCGGCTTTCACCCGTCAGGTCCTCGCCGAGCGTGATGATCGGGGTGCAGGGAACGGCAGGACGGTCCTTCCACAGGGTGGAGAGCAGATCCGGAACCGGGACGATTGTCACCGGAACGTCAAAGGAACGCCGGAGATTATCCATGGCGGATACAGTCTGGCACAGGCCGTCCACGGCGATGACCGGCTTCGCGAATCCGCGGGAGGCCAGCCACTGCGGGATGGGAACCTGCTCGGGCACCCGCATCTTGTGCAGCTCGATCCCCGTTCCAGCCAGCTGTTTCACAGCCTGGATGAAATACCGGGTATCCGTCCACAGGCCGGCGTGGTCCAGGGTGATGCACAGGTCCCCCGCCTCGCCCGTGAATCCGGACAGCCACTCCACTTGTTTCCAACGCTTTGCCGGATATTCGCTGGCGTGGGGATCGCTCCCCGTAAGGATGACGGCGTCCCACCCCCGTTCCCGCATCTGGGCACGGAGGGTTTCTACACGTTGCGCAAAGATGTTTTCCATGGTATGATTATTGACATTTTTCACAAATATAAATATATTTGCAGATATTTAAAACAGGAATCATTATGACTGAAGACCCCCTCGAGAGAATCGAACGCGAAGAGCGTGAGAAGAAAAACCGCAACGGCGGCCTGAAGACCGCGACCATCATCCTCGCCGTCGCCGCCCTGGCCCTGGCCGGCGCCCTGGCCTGGATCTGGAGCCAGAAAAGCGGTCTCGTGAACGAACTGGAAGACGAGAAGGCCGAACTGACCCAGCAGCTCCTGAACCTGCAGAGTGATTTCGAGAACCTGAATTCCGATTACGAGAATATCAACAGCCAGTTGGACACCTCCCGCGAACAGGTGGCCCTCCTCATCGACCAGCTGTCCAAGACCGAGGCCACGAACCGGGCCAAGATCCGCCAGTATGAGAAAGAACTGGGCACCCTGCGCTCCATCATGCGCGGCTACATCGTCCAGATCGATTCCCTGAACACCCTGAACAAGAAACTGACGGCCGATGCCGCCGCAGCGCGCCGGGAGGCCGCCGAGAGCCGCCAGGCCAATGAAAACCTGACGCGCCAGGTGGAGAACCTCTCCGGACAGGTAGCCGCCGGTTCCGTCATCAAGGCCCGGGGCCTGAACCTGGTCGCCTACAACGGTTCCGACAAGGCGACCGACCGCTCCAGCCGCGTGAAATACTTCGTCGCCAACCTCTCCCTGGTGGAGAACGAGATCGCCGAAAAGGGCCCGGTCCGCGTGTATGTCCGCGTGAAGGATCCCAACGGGCTCATCCTGCTGAACAACAGTTCTTCCGACTTCACCGCCGGTGGCGAAACCCTTTCCGCCTCCGCCTCCCGCGAGGTGGACTATGAAGGCCAGGATGTCGAACTGAGCATCTATGTCAAGGATGTGGGCGAGCTCACCAAGGGAATCTACACGGTCGAAGCCTACACGACGAAAGGCCTGCTGGGCCGTTCCGAACTGATGCTCCGGTAAGCGATGATCTACGTCCATGTCCCCTTCTGCAAGCGTTTCTGTACCTACTGTGACTTCTACTCGGAGATAACGGAGGAAGGATGCTTCAAGGCCTGGGCCGATGAAGCCTGTGCGGAAATCCGCCGGCGGGCCCGCGACATCGGAGACGATCCCAAGACCCTTTATTTCGGCGGCGGCACCCCTTCGGTGCTGCCCCTTTCCGTTTTGACCCGCCTGCTCATCACCCTGGACGAAGTGGGCCACGGAGGTCCTTACCAGGAATTCACGATGGAAGTGAATCCGGAGGACATCGTGGAAAAGGGGAAGGGCTACGTGGAAAGCCTCAGGGCCCTCGGGGTAAACCGGATCAGCATCGGTGTCCAGTCCTTTGACGACCCGCTCCTCCAGTGGATGAACCGCCGGCACGACGCCGCCCGGGCACGGGAAGCCTTCCGCATCGTCCGGGAAGCGGGGGTCGACAATGTCAGCATCGACCTTATCTTCGGGATCAGCCACCTCTCCGACGAGGTGTGGGCCGATACCGTCGACCAGGCCGTCGCCCTCGGTCCGGAGCACATCTCCTGCTACCAGCTGACGGTGGAGGGAGAAAGCGCCCTGGCCGACCAGGTGGCGGCGGGAGAATACACCGAGGCCGACGACGCCCTTTGCCGGCGCCAATATGACATCCTCTGTCAGAAACTGGCAGAGGCCGGCTACCACCATTACGAAATCTCCAATTTCGCCCGCCCGGGCTTCGAGGCCGTGCACAACGGCGGCTACTGGGACCGGAGGCCCTATGTCGGAATCGGCCCCGGAGCGCATTCCTTCCATGGTTCCACCCGGTCCTGGAACAGCAAGGTCCTCCACGGATGGACCGCCACCGCAGAAACCCTTTCGCCCGAGGACGCCCGCGTGGAGACCCTGATGCTCTCCCTCCGGACTGACAAGGGAATCGATGCAGCCTTCTTGCACAAAAATTGCAGGAAGGAAGACATCGGACGGCTCGTGGAAAGCGGAGCCCTGGTCCCCGTGGGAAACCGGTACCGGATTCCCGAGGACCGGTTCTTCGTTTCCGATGAAATTGTCCGCGAACTCATTTAACCACACTGTATCATGGCAAGCACAAAATCCTTCTTCTCCCTCCTTGCGGGCCTCGCTGCAGGCGCCGCCATCGGTATCCTGTACGCGCCGGACAAGGGCTGGAAAACCCGCGCCCGCGTAAAGAAAGCCACGGCCAACGGCTATGAGGACCTCAAGGAAAACCTCGGTGAATTCGGCACCAAGGTTGACGAAAAGACGAAAGAGGCCCGGGAATCCATCAAGAACATCCGTGAAACCCTCCGCGAGAAGGGCAGCGAAATCAAGGAAAGTACCCGCGACCTGCTCGTCAAGCAGCTCGAACGGCTGGAAAAAGCCCTGAAGCAGGCCGAATCGGAGGCGGAAGAGGCCGTCGCCGAGGAACCCGGAGTGGACGAACAGGCCCCCGAGGCATGAGCCATTTCACCCAACCGGCCGAAGACCTCTCCCGTCAGGCACAGGAATACATCGACCTTCGCCTGGACGACGTCAAACTCCATCTGGTGAAGGGTCTTTCCGTCTCCGTGTCCAAACTCGTGGGAATGATCCTGATCCTGGGCGTGGCGACAAACCTGGTGCTCGTGCTTTCGTTCGGCCTCATCCTGCTGGTGGGAGAACTGGTCGGCAGCTACGCCTGGTCCGCCATCGGCGTGGCCGTGCTGCTCGCCATCGCCGTCTGGATCCTCATCCGCAAGCGCGAAAGCCTGTTCAAGGACACCTTCGTCCCGCTATTCGTCAACCTCCTGTTCAACGACGACGATGAAGATGAAAAAGAAAAATAGCTATCAGGACATCCGGACGCTGGACGACCTCCACGCCGCGATCCGGAGCAACCGCGCCCGGATCGAATCCATGGGCGATTCCGTGCACGGAAGCCTCACCCGGGTCCAGGGGTTCTATACGCCCCAGAACCTGGCGCTGCAGGCCGTGCGGAGATTCGCCCTGGAACACCGGCTGTACACCATCGCCATCAACGCCGTCGTCGGACTCAAAAACCTCCTCAAGAAATGACCTACCTGCGCAGAGCCCTCAAGTATTTCATCCAGATTACGCTGCTGTTCGCCGTCATCATCGGCATCCTGATGGCGACGGGAATGGTGTCCAAGGACGTGGCCGTCGCCTTCCAGCATGGCTGGACCTCGGTCTGGTGGATACTCGCCCTGTTTGCCGTCATGGCCCTCGCCTATCCCTTTTTCGGCTACCAGAAGCGGAAGATCAATGCGGCCGGAGATCCGGCGGATTACAAGGAAGGCATCGTCCGTGCCCTGGACGCCCGCGGCTATGTCCTGGAAGATGACCGGGACGGCGTGCTGACCTTCCGGCTCTCCTCCGGCCTGAACCGGGCCGCACGGATGTGGGAGGACCGCATCACGCTCTCGCCCATCCTGGGCGGTTTCCAGGCCGAAGGTCTTTCCCGCGACCTGGTCCGCGTCATAAGCTCCATCGAACATCAATTCCGGAACCATGGAAACGATTGACACCCAAAAATTCAAGACCGTTGCCAAGTTCTCCGAGCGCATGCCCGCCGAAATCCTCGCCGGCATGCTCAATGACAACGGCATTCCCGCCGGCGTCTTCGGCGCCGACTCCTCCTACCCTTCCCTCGGCTACGCGAAGGCCATCGAGGTGAAGGTGAACGCCGACGACTACGAAAAAGCGGTCGCCCTCATCCCTGAAGAAGACCGCCTGAAAGAGGAGTAGTCAACCGGCTATTGCTGCTGACTCCCGCCCGCAAGATCCAGGATTTCCGAAGTGATCTTCTGCTGGCGGGATTTGTTGTACTGGAGGGTGAGCTCCTGCAGAAGGTCTTCGCCATTGTCCGTGGCGGTCTGCATGGCCACGGTCCGGGCGGCATGTTCGGAGGCGTTGCTGTCCAGGAGGGCGGTGTAGAGCTTGAGTTTCAAGGACTTCGGAAGAAGTTCCTCAAGAAGTTCCTTGGCCGAGGGTTCCAGGATGTAATCGGTTTCAGATTCCTTCGCTTCGCTCGGAATGACAATGGTGGAAGGCAGGAAGGTTTCCCGGACGGGAACCTGCTTGCCGGAAGATACGAAATGGTTGTAAACGAGTTCCACCCGGTCGATGCGGCCTTCGTGGAAGTCTTCCATCAGTTGACCGGCCAGGGCGGCGGCTTCCGCGTAGGAGGGCTTGTCGGCCAGGTCGTGGAAGTCCGCCGGGGAAGGATGACCGACTTTCTTCATGGCTTCGGCCATCTTGCGGCCGACGCTATAGACCGTTACCTGCGCATCCCCGCAAGACTGGATGGTCTCCAGGGCCAGCCGCACGGCATTGGCATTGAACGCGCCGCAAAGGGAGGAATTGGACGCGAAAGCGACGATGACAACCTTCTCTTCCGCCGATGTCTCCGGGCCGGGGGTGACGCTTTCCTCCGCGTCGCTTCGCGACCAACCGGGGTCCCCGGAAATCTTTGATTTATGGGGTGGCTCAATACGGGCATATGTTCCGGAAATCCCCACCCCGGAACCGCCGGCCTGCCTGGTCAAATGTGCCAGCATCTCCTGCAACTTCCGTTCATACGGGCGCATGCCTTCGATGGCCTGCTGGGCTTTGCGGAGTTTGGCCGACGCAACGAGCTTCATCGCGGAAGTGATCTTCAGCGTGCTCTTGACGGAGGCGATGCGGCCTTTGATTTCCTTTAAAGAGGGCATGGGACTACTGCATTCCGGCGATGATGGACGTAGCTTCTGCGCGGAGGATGTCACCGATCTCATCGGTCATCTTTCCGGCGGCGAGCGGAGCGAGGACGTCGTCCTGATGGGCGGCGCGGAGGCGGTCCAGGAAGAGTTCCTGGAACTCGCGGACGCGGGCGACCGGGATGTCCCGCATCAGGGCGTTCGTGCCGCAGTAGAGGACGGCGACCTGTTCGCCCACGGGCATGGGGCTGTACTGGGGCTGGATGAGGAGCTGGTTGTTCTTGCGGCCTTTGTCCAGGGCCATCTCCGTGACCTTGTCCATGTCGGAGGAGAACTTGGAGAAGGCCTCCAGTTCGGTGTACTGGGCCTGGTCGATCTTCAGGGTACCCGCCACCTTCTTCATGGACTTCACCTGGGCGCTGCCGCCCACGCGGGAGACGCTGATACCCACGTTGATGGCCGGCCGGATGCCCTGGTTGAACAGGCCGGACTCCAGGTAGATCTGGCCGTCGGTGATGGAGATGACGTTGGTCGGGATATAGGCCGAAACGTCACCGGCCTGGGTCTCGATGATCGGGAGGGCGGTGAGGGATCCCCCGCCGCGCACTTTCCCGCGAAGGACCTCGGGAAGGTCATTCATCTGTTCAGCAACCTCCTGCTGGTCAATGATTTTCGCCGCCCGCTCCAGAAGACGGGAATGCAGGTAGAAGATATCGCCCGGATATGCCTCACGTCCGGAGGGACGTTTCAGGATCAGGGACACTTCGCGGTAAGCGACGGCCTGCTTCGACAGGTCGTCATACACGACGAGGGCATGGCGTCCGGTGTCGCGGAAATACTCGCCGATGGCGGCGCCGGCGAAAGGCGCATAGTACTGCAGGGCGGCGGGATCGGCAGCCGTGGCGGCGACGACGACCGTGTAGTCCATCGCCCCGTGCTCCCGGAGCGTCTTGACGATGCTGGCGACCGTGGAACCCTTCTGGCCCACAGCCACATAGATGCAGTACACAGGCTTCCCGTCCAGGAAGTTCTGCCGCTGGTTGATGATGGTGTCGATGGCGATGGCGGTCTTTCCCGTCTGGCGGTCGCCGATGATGAGCTCACGCTGGCCGCGGCCGATCGGGATCATCGCGTCGATAGCTTTGAGGCCGGTCTGCAGCGGTTCATTCACAGGTTGACGGAAAATGACGCCCGGCGCCTTGCGTTCCAGCGGCATGTCCAGCCGCTCGCCGCCGATCTCGCCCAGGCCGTCCAGGGGATTGCCCAGCGGGTCCACGACGCGGCCCACCATGGATTCGCCCACCGGGATGGAGGCGATGCGGCGGGTGCGCCGCACCACGGCCCCTTCCTTCAGGAGGTCCGTCGGGCCCATCAGGACGGCGCCCACATTGTCCGGTTCCAGGTTCATCACGACGGCCATCACGCCGTCGCCGCAGTCCAGCAGCTCGCCGGCCTCGGCATGGTCCAGCCCGTAGATGCGGACAACGCCGTCGCTGACCTGCAGGACCTTGCCGATCTCCTCGAACTGGAGGTCGCTCTTCATTTCCCGGAGCTGGCTCAGCAGCACTTCGGAAATTTCACTGGGTTTTATCGTATTTGCCATACTTACACGATTCTTCTGTTTTTCTCGATGAACTGTTCCCGGATCAGTTCCAGCTGGCGGGAGACGCTCTTGTCGATCATCGCATCGTCGATGTCGAACACGAATCCCCCGATGAGGGACGGATCTACCTCCACGTCGATCTGCGCCTCGCAGCCGGTCCGTTCCCGGACCAGGGCCTTGAGCCGTTCCAGGAGGCTTTCCGGCGGCGGGACCGCGACCTTCAGGGACGCTTTCCGGATGCCGATGCTCCGGCGGTACCGGTCCACGAAATCCCTGAGCGTGAGCGGCAGGAGGTCGGTCCGGCCGTTTGCCATCATCAGGCGGATGAACCGCTCGAGGTCCGTTTCCATGGGCCCGTCCAGCGCGGCGCGGAGCAGTTTCATCTTCTCCGCATCCGAGACGACATCCTTCGCCGCCACCATCCGGGAGAGGTCGGGAACCTCGCCGATGACCCGGGCAAGCTTTTCCGCCTGGGCGCAGACGGCCTCGCCCCGACCGGTCTCATGGACGTATCTGGTCAGGGCTTCCGCATAGCGAAGACGGACGATGCTCGTATTCATGAGTTGATGCCGGCGCGGGTGGTTTCGTCGACCATCTTGTCCATGTACTCCTGCTGGGCCTCGTCGACGGAAAGGTCTTTGCGGAGAATCTTCTCGGCGATGGACACGGAAAGCAAGGCGACCTCCTTCCGGACGTCCCGGAGGGCCGATTCCTTCTCGGCCGCGATCTGCGTGCGGGCGTCGGAGAGGATCTTGTCGGCCTCCGCGCGCGCCTGCTCCTTCGCCTCGGCGAGGATCCGCGCCTTGGTCTCGGACGCCTCCTTGAGGATGGCGCTCTGCTCCTTGCGGGCCTCGTCGAGCATCCGGGCGTGTTCCTCCACCATCTGACCCATGCGGGCCTCGATCTCATGGGCGTCCTTCAGCGACTTCTCGATGGTGTCGTTTCGTTTCTCGACCATCTCCGTGATGACCGGGAACCCGAACTTCCACAGCAGGAACCGAAGATGACGACCATCCAGAACAGGAGGCCGCTGTCAGGCGTAACGAGGTTCATGGCTTAGAGAACCAGGGCCAGGAGGCAGACGATGATGGCGAACAGGGCGGCGCCTTCGATCATACCGGCGGCGATGATCATCGCGGTCCTCAGGTTGCCGGCGGATTCCGGCTGGCGGGCGATGGATTCCATCGTGGACTTACCGATCTTGCCGGGCGGCACCGGCCGCAGCCTGGAGAATCATGGTAACAAGTAACATAACTTTATGGTTTTAAATGTTTGTCATTTCGAGCTTGTCGAGAAATCTCACTCTCCATGGGCCCTGGCGAGCCCGATATAGATAGATGACAGCATCGTGAACACATAGGCCTGGATGAAGGCCACCAGGCACTCCAGCGCATCCAGGAAGATGCCGAAGAGCACGGACACCACCGTCATCGACCCCATCAGGAGCGGCCCGTACTTGGCCATGATGAAGATGATGCACACCATGCACAGGATCATGATGTGGCCTGCGAGCATGTTCGCGAAGAGTCGGATCGTGAGGGACACCGGTTTCATCAGGGCGCTGAAGACCTCGATGACGGGCATGATGGGCTTCAGGAACACCGGAACGTCCGGATTGAAGATGTCCTTGTAATAGTGCTTGGTGCCGGTCAAGTTCACCGTAAAGAAGGTGCACAGGGCCAGTACCAGCGTGATGGCGATGTTGCCGGTGAGGTTCGCTCCGCCCGGGAAGAACGGAACGATGCCGAGGAAATTGTTCAGCAGGATGAACAGGAAGGCCATGCACAGGTAGGGAGAATACTTCCGGTAATCCTCCTCGCCGATGTTCTCGCGGGCCATGTTGTGGACCATCATCACCAGCGGCTCCATCAGGGCGGCGATACCCGTCGGAGGCTCATTCAGCACGTCATGTTTCCTGTACCAGCGGGCCGTGCACAGGATGATGACGAGCAGCAGCAGGCTGGACATCATCAGCGACAGCACGTTCTTGGTAATGGAAATGTCGAAAGGCCGCTTTCCGCTGTCCGCCTCCACGATTTTCCCTTTCTCCGGGTCGATCCTCAATCCCTCATAGCTTTGCCCGTGCGAGAGACGCTTGGACGAAAACACATGCCAGCCCGTAGAACTGTGCACGATGACCGGAAGATGCAGGGCGACATGCCTGTCCCCCCAGGACCAGAGATGCCACTCATAGTCGTCGCCGATGTGGTCGAAAATGATTTCGGCGATGTCGATGTCTTCTTGAGATTCCTTCGCTTCGCTCGGAATGACAGAGGTTGCTTCGCTCGGAATGACAGTCTCCCTGTCATTCCGAACCTGCGGAGCAGGTGAAGGAATCTGCAGAAGCATCAGCAGCGATATGAGGAGCGCAGCGATCATACCTCCACGCAAACTTCCACCTGATTGTCACGCACTTCCACGAATCCCGAAGCGATGGGAAGGCGCTGCTCGCCACCCTCGTTGACATAGACGATGTCGCCCTGGTCCAGGGAGGAGATCAGGGGGGCGTGGTCCTTCAGGACCTCAAACGGCGCCAGGGAGCCCGGCAGCGTCACGGCCGACACCTCCGTCTCCACCAGCGTTCCCTCCGGGGATACGATATGCAAAGCTATTGCGTTTGTCATTTCGAGCTTGTCGAGAAATCTATTCCTTCGCCGCCGCCAGCAGTTTCTCACCCTTCGCGATCGCATCCTCGATCGTGCCCACGTTCAGGAAGGCCTGTTCCGGGAGATAGTCCACTTCGCCGTCCAGGATCATGTTGAAGCCCTTGATGGTGTCCTCGATGGAGACCATTACGCCCGGGACGCCGGTGAATTGTTCGGCCACATGGAAAGGCTGCGAGAGGAAGCGCTGGACGCGGCGGGCGCGGTTGACGGTGGTCTTGTCCTCGTCCGAGAGTTCGTCCATGCCCAGGATGGCGATGATATCCTGAAGCTCCTGATTGCGCTGGAGGATCTGCTTCACCCGCTGGGCCGTGTCGTAATGGGCCTGGCCCACGATGTTCGGGTCCAGGATGCGAGAGGTGGATTCCAGCGGGTCCACGGCCGGGTAAATGCCGAGGGCGGTGATCTTTCGGCTCAGGACCGTCGTGGCGTCCAGGTGCGAGAAGGTCGTCGCCGGGGCCGGGTCCGTAAGGTCGTCGGCAGGAACGTAAACTGCTTGGACAGAGGTAATTGATCCATTCTTCGTGGAAGTGATCCGCTCCTGCATCTGGCCCATTTCCGTGGCGAGGGTAGGCTGGTAGCCCACGGCGGAAGGCATACGTCCCAGCAGGGCCGACACCTCCGATCCCGCCTGGGTGAAACGGAAGATATTGTCGATGAAGAAGAGGATGTCCCGCGGGCCTTCGCCCGTATCGCTGTCGCGGAAGGATTCCGCCAGCGTCAGGCCGCTCAGGGCCACGCTGGAACGGGCGCCCGGGGGTTCGTTCATCTGGCCGAAGACCATGGACACCTGGGATTTCTTCAGTTCCTCCTTATCTACCAGGGAAAGGTCCCACTTCCCTTCTTCCATTGCCTTCTCGAAGGCCTCGCCGTAGCGGATGACGTGGGACTCGATCATTTCCCGGAGAAGGTCGTTGCCCTCACGGGTACGTTCGCCCACGCCGGCGAAGATGGAGAAACCGTTATGGGCCTTCGCGATATTGTTGATCAGTTCCTTGATGAGGACGGTCTTGCCCACGCCGGCGCCGCCGAACAAGCCGATCTTGCCGCCCTTGAGGTACGGCTCCAGCAGGTCGATGACCTTGATGCCGGTGAAAAGAACCTCCTGCGAGGTCGTAAGGTCCTCGAACTTAGGCGGTTCGCGGTGGATCGGGAGCGCATCCTCCCGGGAGAGGGGCCCCATGCCGTCGATGGTCTCGCCCACGACGTTCATCACGCGGCCGCGGATCTGCGCGCCCACGGGCATCGCAATGGGTTTTCCCGTCGGACGGGCCTCGATTCCCCGGCTGATTCCATCGGTGGAATCCATCGCCACGCAGCGGACCGTATCCTCGCCGATGTGCTGCTGCACCTCCACGACGAGCATCCGCCCGCCGGGCCGCGTCACCTCCAGGGCCTCGTGGATGCGGGGAAGATCCCCGCCCCCTTCCAGGTCGAAATGCACGTCTACGACCGGCCCCACCACCTGGGTTATCTTTCCTGCAGAACTGCTTGCCATACGCTTCTCGTTTTGTGAATCTACAAAGATAGGAAATTTCCTCTGTTTTCCCAATACTACAGCATCGCTTCGATGATCGAGCCGAGCACGGTGCGGATGGAAGCGGTGGTGACGGTGGCCCCGTTGACCATCAGGGAAAAGACGTATTTGGGCGCGCCGTTCCCGTCCAGGATGTAGCCGCTGTAGCAGAGGACGCCGGTCATCGATCCGCTTTTGATGCGGATGCGGGCCTTCTGGGCGGGCGTCAGTTTGGGCAGAAGCGACGCAAGGGTGCCCTCGCCGGGTTGCGGCAGACTCCCAAGGAAGGCGTCGAAAGCCTTGGAGCGGGTCATCGAACGGAGATAGGCCGTCATGAACGAAGGTGAGACCAGATTCTGCCGGGAAAGACCGCTCCCGTCCTCCATCCGCAGGCCTGACAAGTCGGCCTTGGTCCCGTCCGGACCGGCCATCAGGCTTTCCAGGACTTCCCGCACGGCCACCTGGCAGCTGTCATAGACCGCGACGCCGCTCGCCCGTTCGCCCATCTGCCGGAAAAGGGCCTCCGCATAGAAATTGTCGCTGCGGACATTGGTCTCCCGCACGATTTTCGACAGGACCGGAGAGGAGGAAACACCGACGGGCACCGGCCGGCCGGCCTTTTCGGCCGCGACGAAATCAGCGCCACGGATGTAGCCGCCCCGGTCGATGTCGGCATAGCCTCCGGTCACCTCCCAGCCCGTCGAGCGCAGGTTCCGCCAGAAGTAATAGGCGCAGGTGAGCGCCCCGTACTTGTTGGCGAAATGCTCCACCTTGGGAGCGCGCCCTACGGCGAATGTGCCCCGCAGCTCCGCATACGGAGCCAAGTCCGTGGTGTACAGGTACAGGCTATTGCCGGTACCCTTGGGACCGGTCACGGAATGGTTCGTGAAATGCATCCAGGGCGTTTCGGGATACTGCTGGACCCCCCGGACCGGTCCGCCTTCTGGCCCGGCCGAAACGGCATAGTCCACGGCGTTGGCATAGAAGCTGAGGGCACTGGTTCCCGCTCCGTAATAGGTTCCGGTATCGTCGTAGCCCCAGGTCGTATTCTCCAGATGGCCTTCGTAGGAACGACCATCACCGATGACGCGACCGTCGATCCGCTGGATGCCAGCCTCCTTCAGCAGAGTCTTCCACCGCCAGAAAAGGGCGTCGGGCTTCACGGCGATCGTGTCGCTCACCCCGACGGTAGGGTCGCCCCCGCCGATAATGTACACGTCACCGTGCAAGGTTCCGTCCTCCACCGTACCGGTGTAGCCGATACCAGTCTCAAAGCGGAAGTCCGGCCCGAGGGCATGCAGGGCCGTCCCCGTAGTCACGAGTTTGAGGTTCGAGGCCGGTACCATCCTCCGGCCGGCCTCCCGTTCCGCCACGACGCGGCCGGTCATGTCCTGGACCATCACACCGAACACGGCGCCCTTGAGCGGTTCCTGGGAAGCTTCCGCATCCACTTTCTGCTGCAGGGTCGTCTGCGCACGCAGCGGCAGGACCGCCGCGAGGAGCATCCCCAATAACATCCATTTACGCATAATGACAAAGATAGGATATTTTTCTTATCTTTGTTTTCTGAACAAACCTTTCCGGAAATGAAAAAGACAGTACTTGTATCGGGCGGAGCGGGCTTCATCGGAAGCCACGTGACCGTGGAACTCATCCAGGCGGGCTACGACGTGGTGGTCGCCGACAATTTCTCGAACTGCGACCTCACCTGCTTCGAGGGCGTGAAGAAGATCACCGGACGCGAGGACATTCCCCTGGTAAAGATGGATTTCTGCGACGCGGAGGCGGTGCACAAGATCTTCAACGACTACCCCATCGACGCCGTCATCCACTTTGCCGCCTTCAAAGCCGTGGGTGAATCCGTCTTCAAGCCGGTCCTCTACTACAAGAACAACCTCATGAGCTTCCTGAACGTGCTGGAAGCGGCCGAGGCCAAGGGTGGATGCAACGTGCTGTTCTCCTCTTCCGCCACCGTGTACGGCGAACCGGATGTCGTCCCCGTGACGGAAAAGACGCCCCGCAAGCCCGCCACCTCGCCTTACGGCAACACCAAGGCGGTCTGCGAGGACATCCTCCGCGACACCGTCTTCGCCACGAAGGGTGCGGTGAAGGGCATCCTGCTGCGCTACTTCAACCCCATCGGCGCCCACCCCAGCGCCCTGATCGGCGAACTCCCCCGCGGCGTTCCCAACAACCTGGTCCCGTTCATCACCCAGACCGCCATCGGCAAGCGCGAGTGCCTCTCCGTATTCGGCAACGACTATCCCACCGAGGACGGTACCTGCCTGCGCGACTTCATCGACATCGTGGACCTCGCGAAGGCCCATGTGTTTGCCGTCACACGGATGATCGAAGGCAAGATGAAGAAAGACTGCGAGGTCTTCAACATCGGCACCGGCCGTCCGGTCTCCGTGCTGGAACTGATCAACGCGTTCGAGAAAGTGAACGGCGTGAAAGTCAACCACAAGTTCGCCCCGCGCCGTGCGGGCGACGTCACCGCCATCTGGGCAGACCCGACCCTCGCGAATGAGGAAATGGGCTGGAAAGCCACACGCACCGTCGAGGAAACCCTCGCCGCCGCCTGGGCCTGGGAGAAGCATATCGCAGGGAAATAGTCGCTTATGAACCGCTCTTCACGAATTCTCCTGTCCGCCGTCACGCTGCTGACGGCGGCCTTGTCTATGCAGGCCCAGCCCGAACTCACCCTGGAAGACATCTACGCCAAAGGCACGTTCCGGATGCGGGGCGTCCCCCAGCCTACCTGGATGGAAGACGGCCGCTCCTATTCCGCCATGACCGGGGAAGGACTGGTCCGGATCGACGCCGCCACGCTGGCGGAAACGGTCGTCGTCCCGATGTCCGCCTTCATTCCGGAAGGAGCCGACCGGCCTGTCCGGGCCGAGGACTACACCTGGTCCGAAGACAAGACCAAACTGGTCGTCTACACGAACTCCCGCCGGGTCTGGCGCCGCAACACCCGGGGCGACTACTGGCTCCTGGACATCGCCGCCGGGACCATCCGCCAGCTCGGCCAGGGCCTGGAGCCTTCCCGGATGATGTACGGGAAACTGTCCCCGAAAGGAGACAAGTTCGCCTACGTCTATTACAACAACCTGTATGTGGAAGACATCGCCACCGGCGAGCGCCGCCAGCTGACCCGCGACGGCAGCGAGGTCATCGTCAACGGCAACTTCGACTGGGTGTATGAGGAGGAACTCAGCTGCTACGACGGCTGGCGCTGGAGCCCCGACGGGAAGAAGATCGCCTTCTGGCGCTCCGACACCGAGGGCACGGGCACCTTCCTGATGATCGACAACATCGACTCCCTCTATTCCTTCACCATTCCCCTTCCGTATCCGAAGGCGGGAACGACGAATTCCGCCGTCAAGGTGGGGGTCGTGGACGTGGAGACCGCGGAGACCGGCTGGTTCCCCGTCCCGGGCGACCCGCGGGAGAATTACATCGCCCGGATGGAATTCGTCCCCGGGACCGAGGAGGTGATGATCCAGCAGCTGAACCGCCTCCAGAATACGAACACCGTCTATTACGGAAACGTCAACACCCTGGAACTGAATTCTTTCTATCAGGACCATGACGACGCCTTCCTGGACATCCACGACAACATCGTATGGCTGGACGGGAACAAGTATTTCACCTGGACCAGCGAGAAGGATGGCTGGCGCCACCTGTACCGGGTCAGCCGCGACGGAAAGAAGGAGACCCTCATCACGAAGGGCGAATTCGATGTCATCCGCATCCTGCAGATCGACACCAAGGGAGGATATGTCTATTACATGGCTTCTCCGGAAAGCGCCGTGGAACAGTACCTCTACCGCAGCCGGCTGGACGGGAAGAAGGCGGCGGAAAGGGTAACGCCCATGGGATTCAACGGAACCTATTCCTACAATATCTCACCCGGCGCCAAGTATGCCCTGTGCAGCTACAGCAACTGCGCCACGCCGCGCGTCTATGAGATGGTTTCCCTTCCGGACCACAAGGTCATCCGCACCCTGGAGGACAACGAAGCCCTCAAGGCCGTCTACGCTTCTTACGGCTTCCGCACCCGGGAGTACTTCCAGGTGGATATCGGAGAGGTCGTGCTGGACGGCTGGATGATCAAGCCCCGGGATTTCGACCCGGCGAAAAAGTACCCCGTCATCTTCAACATCTATGGAGAACCCGCCTCCTCCACGGTCCAGAACAGCTGGTCCGGCGACTATTGGAACCAGCTGCTGGCCCAGAACGGGTACATCGTCATGAGTATCGATCCCCGGGGGACGAACAATCCCAAGGGGCGGGAATGGCGGAAATCCATTTACGGAAAAGTGGGCATCCTCGCCATGGCCGACCACGCCAAGGCCGTCCGCCTGGCGGAGGAAATGTTCCCCTTCATGGATCCGGAGCGCATCGGTGTCTGGGGCTGGAGCGGCGGCGGTTCCTCCACCGCCCACCTGATGTTCAAGTATCCGGACATCTATTCCACCGGCATCGCCGTCGCGGGCGTATACTCGCAGTACCTGTATGACTCGATCTATCAGGAACGCTACATGGGTCTTCCTTCCACGAATCCTGACGGCTTCCGTGAGGGATCGCCGATCAACCATGCCGCCGGCCTGAAGGGCGACCTTCTCCTCATCCATGGCACCGGAGATGACAACGTCCACTACCAGAGCCTGGAAATGCTGGTGAACGAGCTGGTGAAGCAGGACAAGCAGTTCTCGATGATGGCCTATCCGATGCGCACGCACGGAATCAGCGAACGGGAAAACACGACGATGCACCTGTACCGGACGATGCTCCGCTTCTGGCTGGAGCACCTGCCGGCAGGGGGACGATAGTTATCACTGAGACAAGGCTTCCCGCACGGCGGCCCGATAAAGGTCGCCGATGGGGAGTGTCGGGCCGCCGGAGAGGGTGACGGAAGTACGGCGGAATTCGCTGACTTCCGACAGGTTCACCAGGTAAGAGCGGTGGATGCGGAGAAAGCGGTCTCCGGGCAGCTGCCCGGCAAGGCGTTTCAGGCTGTACAGCACGACCAGCGGAGCCGGCTCGTCCCGAAGCCAGATTTTCAGGTATTCGCTCATGCTCTCCACATACCGGATGCGGGACACTTCCACTCGAACGGTCTTGTAATCCAGTCGGAAGGTCAGGACTTCCGGCTGGGGTTCCGCCTTGGGACGGGCGGCCTCGATCCGGTCACGAAGATGTGCGACAGAGGCCTCGAATTCACTGAAACTGAAGGGTTTGAGCAGATAGTCCGCCGCATGGACCCGGTATCCTTCCAGGGCATATTCCGAATAAGCGGTCGTGAAGACCACCAGCGGCGGACGCTCCAGGGAGCGCACGAAATCCATCCCGGACAGGTCCGGCATGTTGATGTCCACGAACAGGATGTCGGTCTCCCCCACGAACGGCCGGGCCGCAGCCGCGGAGGGACAGGACGCCACCAGCGACAAGTCGGGGATCCGGCCGATGTACATCTCCAGCTGCCTGAGCGCCAGCGGCTCGTCATCGACAATGAGCACCCGGATCACGCGCGGGCCGCCTCCATCGGCAGGAGCAGCAGGATGTCATACACCTCGGCATTCTGGTCGATATACAGGGTGTAGCCATCCCCGTACAGGAGGTCCAGCCGGCCCCGGACATTGGAGAGGCCCACACCATGACTCCGCACCTGCTCTTCCCCCTGCCGGCTGTTCACGCACTTGAAGGCAATCTTTCCGTCTTCCAGGGAAACGGATACCCGCACGAAAGAGGGCTTCTCGTAGCTGATCCCGTGCTTGAAGGCATTCTCCACGAACGAAGCGAGCACCAGCGGCGGGACCTCTGCCCCGGAATCCGCCTCCGGCAGGGACAGGTCAATGCGGACCGAATCGGCATACCGCATCTTCATGAGTGAGACATAGTGCCGCAGGAATTCCAGTTCCTTCGAGAGCGGTATCGTGGGCCGGTCCCCCTCGTAGAGGATGAACCGCATCAGCTTTGAAAACTCCTCGATGCTCGTCTTCGCCTGTTCCGGGTCGATGTCCACGAGCGCATGGATATTGTTGAGGGTATTCATGAAGAAATGCGGATTGATCTGGTAACGCAGTGCTTCCATCTGCCGCTCCAGGTTCTCCGCCTTGAGCTCCTGCATCCGCCGTTCGGTCCGCAGGGACTTCAGATAATACTTTACGCCCAGGTTCACCCCCAGCATAAGCAGTCCCAGCAGGAACTTCATCACCTCGGGTGTCATGGGCAAGTCTCTCCCCGGGCCCATGGGAGGGCGTTGTCCCTCCTTCCTCTCCACGGGCGGCGGTCCCTCGCGATGCCTCGGCTCAGGCTCCCGGCGGCTCGTCCAGACATACCCTCCGAACAGGAACAGCAGCACGGCTGTCACGGCGATATAGGCACCCACCTTCCCCTTCTCCACCCAAAGCGGCGCCGCCAGCAAGTCATGCAGGAGGAACAGGATGAGGAACGGCAGGATGTCCAGCCAGATGCGGAACCCGTCCGCCAACCGGAACGAATGGCCGGCGGAATGCCCATGGAGAAGCATCGCGGCCGGCACCAGCAGGAAAACGACAGCCCATAGGATGCCGTAAATGACAACCTCCTGCTTTTTTTCCGAGTCCATCCGAATCATAGCTGCCGCAAAAATACAAAACATTTCCGAGAGCAGCCTCCCGTTCGCTGAAAGAATCGGCCCGTACGCTGAAAACTTTCCCGCAAGGTGAGATTCTTGATTAACTTGCCTTTGCATGCATGCCTGTAGTGTAACTAAAACCGAAGAAGTCATGAGAAAGACCGTATTACCCCTCCCGGTCCTGGCAGCCGCCGTTTTGCTGTCCTGCTCGAAGGACCCCATCGATATCGCCGTTCCGGAAACAGACACCACTCCCGTTGAAGCCGACGACTCCGCCGGCGAAAGCATCGTAACCGACAAGGATGACGACCAGGTCGCCAATTCCACCTTCGACCGCACCGTGAAAGTTACCTTCAGCGGAGCCGGCGCTACCGTTACGGGGGCGTCGGAAGACTTCACCGTGTCCGTCGACGGGGCCGGCGTGACCATCACCAACAACGGCGAAGAAGCCGTGATTTACGAACTCACCGGATCATCCTCCGACGGGTATTTCAAGCTGTACAGCACCCGGAAGCAGGAGCTTCTGCTGAACGGGTTGAGCCTCACGAACAAGAACGGCGCCGCCATCAACAACCAAAGCCACAAGCGCACATTCGTCGTTGTGAAAGGAACGAACACCCTTGCCGACGGAGCCTCCTATACCGCAACGCCGTCCGATGAGGATGAGAAGGCCGCTTTCTTCTCCGAAGGCCAGCTCGTTTTCAGCGGTGACGGAACCCTGACGGTCAACGCCACCGGCAAGGCGGGCATCACCTCCGACGACTATGTCCGGTTCATGGATGCGCCGGTCATCAACGTCACTTCCAGCGCCGGACACGGCGTCCGCGGGAAGGAAGCCATCATCGTGAGTGACGGGACCATCGACGTCAATGTTTCCGGCACAGGCAAGAAAGGCTTTTCTTCCGATACGCTGGTCTATTTCGGTGGCGGCGTGACCACCATCAAGACCACCGGATCGGCCGGAGATGTAGACGGGGAGCTGACCGGTGTCGCCGGCATCAAGGCCGACCTGCGCTTCGTCATGGACGACGGCATGCTCTCGATCACCAGCACCGGGACCGGTGCCAAGGGCATCAGCGGCGACAACGTGGCTTACTTCAACGGCGGCACGGTCACGGTCGATGTCTCCGGCGCCAACTACGGCAGCAGCTCGTCCGGCGGCAAGGGCGGATTCCGCCCGGGCATGGGCGGCTGGGGCGGACAAAACTCCTCTTCCGACAACTCCGTGGCGTCCAAGGGCGTCAAGTTCGACGGCAATCTCTATGTCACCGGCGGTAAAGTGACCGTGAAGAGCGCCAGGCACGAAGCCATCGAGGCCAAGGGCATCATCCAGATCAGCGGCGGCGAAGTATACGCCTATTCCAGCGACGACGCCATCAACGCGGCCGGCGACTTCACCATCGAGGGCGGGGCGGTCTTCGCCCAGTCCACCGGCAACGACGGCCTGGACGCCAACGGTAACCTCTATATCAAGGGCGGAATCGTCTATGCGATCGGGAGCGGCGGGGCGGAACTTGCCATCGATGCGAACTCTGAGGCGCAGAAAAAGCTCTATGTCACCGGCGGCACGGTCGTCGCCGTGGGCGGGATGGAAAGCGGGGCCTCCATCGGCCAGAACTGCTGGTCTGCCGGCACGGTCAAATCCAATACCGCCTATGCCCTCTTTGATGGCGACGGCGAGGTCCTCGGCGCTTTCAAAACCCCTTCTACCGGGAACCTGACCCTGATTGTCTCCGGTCCAAGCCTGGAGTCCGTCCAATACGGGGTGACGGTCGATGGCGGGGCCGCCCTCTTCGACGGCCTGTTCACCACGGGCGCTACGGTCACCGGCGGAAGCGGATGCACCCTGTCCTCCTACACCGGCGGAAACGGCATGGGCGGAGGCGGCGGACGTCCCGGATGGTGATTGTGAAAAAATAATCGTATCTTTGTAAGTTAAACCGATTTGAAATGAAAAAGATACTGACCCTCATCGCCCTGTTTTTCGCCCTCGCCCTGCCGGCTGCGGCACAGAACTCCCAGACCGGCCAGAAGATCAACAAGAAAAACCTGGTCATCAAGGAATGGAAGACCGACCCCAAGAGCGGCAGCAAGGCGTTGGACCGCATCACCACCTATAACGCCGACGGCAAGAAAATCGAAGAGATCGAGTACAATTCCGAAGGGCAGAAATGGCGCAAGCGCTACGAATATGACGCCAGCGGGAAATGCGTCAAGGAGTCGCTGTATAACGAGCGGAACCGGCTGGATACCGTCCGGAAATTCGAATACAACGAATTCGGGCGCAAGAAGACCCAGTACAACTATGACCCCAAGGGAAAACTCAAATCCATCAAGGTGTTCGAGTATATCACGGAAGATGCCTGAGGAAACGCATATTTCCTTTGAGGAACCGCTGCGGGCGCTCGTGCCCATCACCCTGGAGGAGATGGACTCGGTAAAGTTGATGAACCGCATCGACACGAAGTACCTCACGGACGAAGCGACGCTTCTGGGCATACTTTCCGATGCGGCTGCTGCCGGGTATCGGGTCCTTGTCGCAGAGGACGCCCGCATCAGTCCGTATGACTCCGTGTACTTCGATACGGATGGACTCAAGATGTTTTCCGACCACCATAACCGGAGACTGTGCCGGCAGAAGGTGCGGACCCGGGCCTACGTCAACTCCGGAGATGCCTATCTGGAAATCAAGCGGAAGAACAACAAGGGACGGACCAGGAAGAAACGGACCGGCATCCCGATCGGCGAGCTCCCCGATTTCCGCTCCGACGAAGCCGCCTGCCGGTATCTGGCCGCTCATTCGGACTTCGAAGCCGGACAACTCCAACCCACCCTGGAGACGCTCTTCGAGCGGATCACGCTGGTGAATCCGGCGATGACCGAACGGCTTACCATCGACACCCGTCTGCGCTTCAGGAACATCCGCACCGGACTGGAAACCTCCCTTCTCGACGCCGTCATCATCGAACTCAAGCAGGACGGCCACGCCGCCAGTCCGATGAAACGCATCCTCCTCAACCACCGGGTCAAGCCCGCCCGGATCAGCAAATACTGCATCGCCGTCACCTTGACGGACCCTTCGGCCAAATCCAACCGGTTCAAGGTGAAGGTGCGACAGATCGAAAAAACCATCAACCATAAAATCACCGTCGTATGATCTCCATGCAAGACCTTGACGAATACAATCTCGCCGACGAGAATTTCATTGACGTCCAATCCATTACGGACGCGATGATGACCACCACCCAGAGCCTCACGGAACTGGC
Source organism: uncultured Bacteroidia bacterium (assembly GCA_902778105.1). Taxonomy (GTDB): domain Bacteria; phylum Bacteroidota; class Bacteroidia; order Bacteroidales; family UBA932; genus Cryptobacteroides. The sequence goes on along the minus strand of CACYWN010000020.1, from coordinate 27,738 downwards.
GATCCGGTTTTTCCTGAACCTGCTGGTGTGCTGGGTCATCGTCGGGTTGTTCTACTACCGGAAGAGCCGGCGCCGCGACTACTACTTCACCTTCATGGTGTTCTCCACCGCGATGCTCATGCTCTTGTACATCATGGGCAACGTGGAGGTGGGCGTAGGCCTTACCCTCGGTCTGTTCGCCATTTTCGGCGTCATCCGCTACCGAACGGAAACCGTCCCCATCCGGGAGATGACCTACCTGTTCGTCATCATCGCCATCGCCGCCATGAACGGCCTGGCACCGCTGTACCGGATTGCCGGGGCATCTTCCGACACACCGCACTACGCCTTGAATGGGAGCGCCCTGCTGGTTACCGTCCTGTCGAATTTCCTGGTCGTGGGCCTGATCTGGGTGCTGGAGAGCGAAAAACTCCTGCACCATACATCCACCAAACTCGTCCTCTACGACCGGATCGAACTCATTGTCCCTGAGCGGAGGGCCGAACTCATCGCCGACCTGGAAAAACGCATCGGCGTCAAGGTGGACAACCTCGAGGTGGGCCATGTGGACTTTCTCAAGGATGCCGCCTTCATCAAGATTTACTACACCCTCGGCAAGGACGAAACCGGCTCCATCGACCAGATCACCCGCGCCAAAGACTTCCTCGAACAATGAAAAAGATCCTTCTCATCCTTGCGCTGACGCTCCCTTCGACGGCTTTCGCACAGACAACCTATGACGAGGGCCTTTCCTTCGGCGCCCGTGCCACGGTGGAGGCCGATGCGAAACTCTCCAGCGGCCTGCACCTGCTCGCCCATGAAGAAGCCCGCGTCTATTCGGGCGGAGACGACATCCTGCGTTTCTATACGGGAATCGGCCTGGAATACAAGGTGCTTTCTTTCCTGAAGGTGGGCGCGGAATATGAACTGATCAACCGGCAGAAATACAAAACCGACAGTAACGGAAAAACCTACACGGAATGGGGTATCCGTCACCGGGGGAACTTCTTCCTGACCGGTACCTTCGACGCCGACGACTGGCGGTTCGGGCTCAAGGAGACTTTCCGGATGACCTACCGCCCGGACGATGTGAACCCGTACCAATCCCCGAAGACCGCCCTGGCGCTCAAGTCCAAGGTCTCGGTCAAATACCGCGGCTGGGGGAAGGTCGTCCCCTTCGCTGCCTTCGAGGTACGCAACACCCTCAACGACGCATCCTACTCAGGCACTTATAACGCTTCGGCGACCGACAATCCCGGCCGCTACCAGAACGAACAGTTCCTCGGCTACCGGCACGCCTACATCAACCGCCTGCGCGGACAGCTGGGCGTGACCGTCAAGTTCAACAAGCATCACGAACTGGACTTCTATGTGCTGGGCGACCACTATAAGGACAAGAAGATTGACACCAACCGCGAAGGATCCTCCAGCTGGAAAGAGAACGGCCTGGTGCTCAAGTCCATCGAATGGTACACCGGGAACATGATCTCCGGCGGCATCGGCTACAAGTGGTCGTTCTGACGCTACTTAACCTAAACCACCATTTTTCAAAGGAAGAGGCCCGGAGTTTTCTCCGAGCCTCTTTTATCATGGGTATGGGGCGATGCCTATTCTTCCGACAGGCCTTTCTTGACTGCCTCGCTGAGCTGGTCGTACAGGGCGTCCGTCTTCTCGAGAAGCTGCTTGCGGATGTCGTTGTAGTAGGCCTTCTTGCTGCCCTCCGGCTTGCCCAGCTTGTCGCGGAGCTCATTGTACAGGTCCACGGCACCGTCGATAAGGTCCGCGATTCCGTCGGCATTCTTGCCCGGATGGACGGAGAGGAACAGGGCGCAGTCGTCCACAAATGCACCGATCACATACTCGATGTCTTTCTTGATGTCACGAAGATTCATTGTCTTTCTGTTTTAATTCGGGTCAAAGATACGGATTATTCTTGAAAAAAACTATTATCTATGGATGACCTGCCAGGTGTCCAGTTCTGCATTCCCGGTAAGGACGATATAAAGAGTATGGGTCCCGCCTTCCAGGGTACAGGATACTTCCTGTTCGGTCCATTCATTCCCGGCCCCAAAAACAGAGGCAAAGTCAGAAGCATCCTGCTTGTCCAGACGGAAAGAAACCTTTCCCTTTCCTTTAATACGGCAGGAAAGGGTCTGCCCGCCGGCCGTGAACGTCACATTGCGTACTTCAATGAAGCCGGCCCTTGGCTTGTTGGCCGTCTTGCACGGAGTTCCGCGGGAAACCGTCATGTGGCCGGGCGTATCGGTGGCGTTGAATATGATGCCCAGTGTTGCCGCAGACGTCGCCGCAGACTGCTTGGCATAGGGGTCCAAGTCCTTGACTGCCCTGCCGCCCTTCCTGGTGGGAATACACTCATGGATGACCACATTCTCTTCGTCCACGTCAACTTCGTCGACGTAGATACTGCGGAATCCGCCATCGGACCCCAGGCAGGACTGCATCAGGTTGGTCTGGTAGAACAGATACCACTTGCCCTGGTATTTGTGCAGGTGTGTGTGGTTGTTGGTATAGCCCATGTCGTTCTCGCCGGGGTTCTTGAAATAGTTGGCTCCGTAAGTCCAGGAGTCCGTAACCAGTGGCGTTTTGCTGGTGAAGTAGTTCATGCTGCACATGGTGGGCCTTGTGCCGCCCCAAGTCCACGGGGAGTGGTCGCTCCAGTCGTTGTTGTACGTGTAGACGTATGTTCCGTTGATGAAATTCAGTTCATTGGCCTCGAAGTGATAGGATGAGGGCAATTTAACGGGTTTCCCTGCCAGAGAGAAAAGGTCCGGATTCAGTTTGGCGATCCAGCCCTGGCCGCTGCCGAAGGCCACCCATGCCTGTCCGCTGTCATCCACCACAGCACCGGGGTCGAAGATGGCGCCGCTGCCCTTGACGATCTCGTTGTTTCCGTCAATGAGGCTGGTGTTCAAGGGGGAAGTCCATGGGCCTACAGGGGATTTGGATTGAATCACGCCTGTTCCCCAGCCACTGTTGGAGAAATAAAGGGAAAAGAGGGTGCTGCCGTCGGCCTGGGGCTCGCTGATGATGCTGGGGGCCCAGGAGGCGATGATCCACGGGGCGATTTCACCGACCGGAATGAGTCCATGGTAAGTCCAGTTCACCATGTCGTCCGTGGACATCATCACCAGCGACTTGATTTTCTCATAGGTGTTCTTTTCGGCCTCCTCGTACTGCTGGTGGTCGTTGGTGCCGTACACATAGAGACGCCCTTCGTATTCGATGGCGGTAGGGTCGGCGCAGAACTGGAAGTCCAGCAGGGGGTTGGCCATGCCGGTTCCCAGTTTCAGGGAGGACACCACGGTGGTCTTGGACGGATCGTCAGGCTCATCGGGTTCTTCCGGTTCTTCCGGCTCTTCTGGCTCAGCACCTTCCTGAACGATGGATATCTGCAGGTCAGAGGCGTTGCCACATCGAATGATGAGTGTCGCACTCCGGGCTTCTGACGACTTGTTCCTGGCCACCGTGACGGTAAGAGTATATGCGCCGGCATCCTTTCCGGCATACGGCTCCACAGAAAGCCATCCCAGGACACCTCTATATGAAACGTAGCTTTTCCAGCCCTCCGAGGCAGTAAAAGAAATGTCCTCAATTTGGGACGCGTCCGGTCCCAGGGTATAGGAAGTCAAACCGCCGGTCTGTTCCAGGGTGGAAACACGATCTCCGGCCGTATCCTTCCCTCCGGAACAACCGGACAGCAAAGAAATGATCAGGGCAGCGAAAAAAAGTTTCAGTCGTAGCATCTGGAACAAAGATAGCATATTTACCTCAAATCCGGTCCGTTCACCGAGAAAACGGCCCGTTCACCGATTATTTTCCTGAAATGACGCGGGCAAGCGTACTTTTGTGGCGAAATCAAACACGTCGATGCCATGAAACACATCCCTTCGGTCCTCCTGCTTCTTGCCCTGGTCTCCTTCTCCACCCCCGTCCTTGCCGAAAACGAAAGGACCTCCCCCTCAAGCGACCGGAACGACCCGGTCACGGTCCCTCTCAAGAAAGAGATCGCCAAATCGGGCTGGAGTGTCGGCGTGCTGCCCGCATTCTATTACAACAACGATTTCGGATTCATGGTCGGGGCGATGGCGCAGGTGTTCGACTATGGTGACGGCAGCGTCTATCCCAACTACCGGCACAAGTTTTCGGTCAATGTGAACTATTATACCCGCGGCGCCAAGCAGGTGGCCCTGAATTATGATTCCAAGTACCTCATCCCCGGCATGCGCGTGACGGCGGGTCTGGAATTCATGGACAACCCGCTATGCGGTTTCTATGGTTTCAACGGTGCGGTCTCGCCTTATCATGCCGACCTGGACATGCGCAAATCCGCGGATGGAACGGAAGGGATTGCCTTCTATGCCGATCACCAGCGCCAACTTCGTGCGAACCTCGACCTGCAGGGACGCCTGGCGGACGGGCTGACCTGGATCGGCGGTTTCAGTTATTCCTGGCAGCACTACACGGATGTTTCCTTCAAAGCTTTCGACGGACATGAATCCCTTTTTCACCAATACGTGGAGAACGGACTGATTCCGGAGGCTGACACGCACGGACACCGGGCGGAACTGAAGGGAGGCCTGGTATATGACACCCGGGATTTCGAGCCCAACCCCGTCCGGGGACTCTTTGCGACGGTGACCGCCACCGCCGGGGCCAGCATCTCAGAAGGAGCCCGGGAGTCCCTGCTCCTCTCAGCGGATTTCCGGCACTACCTTCCGCTCTGGCCCGGCCGAATCACGCTGGCGTATCAGTTGAGTTACAAGGGATTGCTGGCCGGTTCACTGCCGTTTTACGCCCTGCCCGCCTTCTCGATGCGCGGTTCGTTCGGCAGCCGCATCACGGGCAACGGCGTAGCTTGGGCATCCGCAGACCTGCGGCTTTGTTTCGCACGCTTCCGGCTTTTCAAGCAGAATTTCGAACTCGGACTGGTGGGTTTTGCCGACGCCGGCGCCGCCATACAGCCGTATAAACTGGAGCAGCAGACCGCCCTGGGAAGCATTACCGCAGGGAAAACCCTGGACGGAGTGACAGCCGGTCCCTTTCGAAGCATTTTCGATCCGGACATCGCCACGCGCGAACGGCTCCACAGCAGTGTGGGTGGCGGATTCTGGTTTGCGATGAACCACAATTTCATCACGGCGGTCGAATTCGGACGCCCGCTGGATCCGCAGGACGGCAGCTTCGGTGTATACATCAATCTGGGCTTTTCATTCTAAATGATTATCTTTGCGTGATAACGGATCCTCTATGTCACGCAAACGGCTGACCATATTCCTCTGCGTCCTGCTGGTGCTGCTCATCCTGCCCACGACGCTGCCTTTCATGCTGGGGCATATCGTCCTTCCCTGGTGGGCATATGCCTTCTATGCCTGCATCGTCCTGGTCAATGCCGGCATCTATCTGGTTCAACGGTGTCTGCTCATTGACCGTTACTTCGTCCAGGGCAGGATCGGTGCCTATGTGCTTCTCAGCACAGCCGTCTTCCTGGTCGGTCTGGGCCTTCAATATTTCCTGCATTCCGTTTTCAACCGCTTTGAAATCGGGGACGGACTTACCGTCCAGGACTATCTGGGGTTTGGAGTCAACCTTTCCCAGTTGGTCATGATGTCCATCCTTCAACTGGTCACCACATTTGTCGCCCTGGCCGTCGGCATGTCGGACGAGTGGCGTGTCGCCGCGTTCCACTATCACGAAGCAGAAAAGAAGAACCGGACGCTCGTCCGCGACGTGCAGGATTTGAAGGGACAGGTGGACGCCTTGAAACGGCCGGCTGGGCAGCAGGACAGCATCACTGTCAAAATCGACCTGATAAAGAAGCAGTTGCGCCTGGACGATATCCTGTATGTGCAAAGTGACGGCGACTACATCGTCATCCACCTGGCGGACGGGTCGGCTCCGATGGTGCTCATGACCCTCAAGGCGCTGGAGAAACAGCTTCCCTTCGACCGGTTCTGCCGGATCCACCGCTCGTTCCTGGTCAATGTCGACAAAGTCGAAGGGCTGAAGGGAGGAAAAGTCTCCATTGCGGGCAACCTGCTCCCGCTTTCCGATTCCAGTAAAGCCCGTTTCTTCGAGATCCTGTCGCACAAGCCCATTTCCATGCGGATGCAGGGATAAGTTTTTCCGGATGGAGTGGAACGGGAAAAGATATCAGGTAGCCCGGGAATCGGGACAGAAGCTCGTGCTGGACGCGGGGTTTTCGTGCCCGGGCCGATGCACCTTCTGTGACAATGCTGCATTCCATCCTTCCTACAGCACTCCTGACAAAAGCATTTCTCAACAGCTTGACGAAGGGATTGCGTTCCACGCCGCACGGGGGCGGGCTGGAGGACCGTATCTGGCTTATTTCCAATCTTATTCCAATACATTCGCACCGATTGCACACCTGAAAGAGGTCTATGGGGAAGCCCTGGCGCATCCGGCCGTGTCCGGTATCGTCATCGGCACCCGGCCGGACTGCGTGGACGCGGAGAAACTGGACTACATTGCCTCACTCGGCTGCGCGCGGATAGAGTATGGTATCGAGTCGTGCCGGGACGATACTTTGAAGCGGGTGCGGAGGGGACACGATTTCGCCTGCTCGGAATGGGCGGTACGGGAGACGGCAACACGGGGAATCCCCGTGTGCGGGCATTTCATCCTGGGACTGCCGGGCGAAACGCGGGAGACGTTATTGGAGGACGTCGCCCGGATCAACGCTCTCCCCCTTGACAGTATCAAGTTCCATCAATTGCAGCTGTTGAAAGGGACGCCGATGGAGATCGAATACGCTAGCCGGCCGGGAGACTTTGTCCGATGGACGCTTCCTGAATATATGGACCTGCTGGCAGATTTGCTGGAACGCCTTCGGCCGACCCTTGCCGTCGGCCGCCTGGCAGCCAGCGTTCCTCCCCGCTTTCTCGCCGTTCCCGGCTGGGGAGTCAAAGCCTCGGAATTCTCTCGTTTGTTGGACCAGCGCCTCGTTGAACGGGACACCTGGCAAGGAAAGCTGTACTCCCGCTAAGGGAGGGGCCACCATTCGGGGCGGGTATAGTCATATGCCCGCCTTTCTGCTTCCCAGGAGGGGGAAACATAAACCGTGTCGGCCCGGTCAATATAGAGGATGCCGTCCAGGTGATCACACTCGTGCTGGAAGATGACCGCGGTGTATCCGGTAACGGTATCGCACTTGGGTTCAAGCGTTTCCGGCTGGACATAAGACACGATGGCCGAGGTGAAACGAGGAACGAGTCCGCGCATCGGCGGGACGGACAGGCAACCTTCCGGCCCCTTGCCCATGGGCCCGAACAGGCTGTCCAGGTGCGGATTCAGGTAGCATTCGAAGGGACTCCCCTCCTTGTCGAACCGCTGCACCCAGATGACGCGCTTGTCGATGCCCACCTGCGGGGCGGCGATGCCCACACCGTCGTGTTGCGGCGAACGTACGGTGGCCAGCATCTTGGCCATCAAGGTCTTGAGTTCCTTGGACTTGAGTTCGGCCGGGGTCAGGTCCACGCAGGGGGTGCGGAGGACGGCGCTGTCATCCGGAAGCACCGTCACATACATCACCGAATCGGACTCCCGGATGATCTGGCGTTCCGCCTTCGTGAAAGCTTTCGGGCGGTTGACGGCCAGGAACACCGCGGCCACGATCAGGATCGGGAAAAGGTACCGGTTGATCTGTCTCATCGTCATGCTCATCGGAACAGGGATTTTACGAGGGCGGGAATATCGGACACCTTCACTACCTCGATGCCCTCGGGTTTACGGTCGAAACGGGTGTAGGAGGAAACGAAGATGCGACGGAAGCCCAGACGGGCCGCTTCCACGGCGCGGCGCTCGGCCTGGGAGACGGGGCGGATCTCGCCGCTGAGGCCCACTTCCCCGGCGAAGCACACATCAGCCGGAATCGCATAGTCGAAATTGGACGACAGCACGGCCACGACGACGGCGAGGTCGCAGGCAGGGTCCGTGATGCGCAGGCCGCCTGCCATATTCAAGAACACGTCCTTCTGACTGAGCTTGAAGCCGGCGCGGCGCTCCAGCACGGCAAGAAGCATGTTCAGGCGGCGGACGTCGAAGCCCGTCGCGCTGCGCTGCGCCGTTCCGTACACGGCCGACGAGACCAGCGCCTGCACCTCGAACATGAAGGGACGGTTGCCGTCCAGCATGGCGCTGATGGCCGTGCCGCTGAGGCCGGCTTCGTGCTGGGGAATCAGCAGTTCCGAGGGATTGGCCACCTGCCGGAGTCCGGCGCCGGTCATCTCGAAGACCGCCAGTTCGGAAGTGGAGCCGAAACGGTTCTTGATGCTCCGGAGGACCCGGTAGGCGCCCCGGTTCTCGCCCTCGAACTGAAGGACCACATCGACAATGTGCTCCAGCACCTTCGGACCGGCGATGGTCCCTTCCTTCGTGATATGGCCGATGAGGATGACGGGAATCCCGCTGCCTTTGGCGAAGCGGAGAAGCGAGGCGGCGACTTCCTTCACCTGTGAGACGGAGCCGGCGGTGGACTCCACGTTCTGGCTGTACATCGTCTGGACAGAGTCCACGATAACCAGGTCCGGGGCGGTCTCCTCAGCCTCGGCGAGGATGTTATCCATCAGTGTCTCACTGTAAATCAAACAGTTGGAGGCATCGCCGCCCAGGCGATCCGCCCGCATCTTCACCTGCTTGACGCTCTCCTCGCCCGTGACATACAGGACCTTGAGGTTCGGGCAGGAAAGCGGGATCTGCAGGGACAGGGTCGATTTGCCGATACCGGGTTCGCCGCCCATCAGCACCAGGGAGCCCTTGACGATGCCGCCGCCGAGGAGCCGGTCCACCTCGGCGTTGCCGAGGGACACGCGGTCTTCCGCCGTCGTGGAGACTTCCTTCAGGGGCATCGGCTTCCGCCCCGCACCCGGAACGGACACCGATGCGGACAAAGGCCGCTTCCCGGTGACCACTTCTTTCTCCACCATCGTATTCCATTCCCCGCAGGCGGGGCATTTGCCCATCCACTTGGAGTATTCGTTGCCGCAGTTCGAACAGAACCAGACGGTCTTCGCTTTAACGGATCCTTTCACGGCCATTTTCCAGTCCTTTTGTCAACGCGAAGATACAAAAAAAAGATATTGTTCCAACCTGGGACAATATCTCATCGCAATGATTGCTGGAGTAAACCTTACTCAGCGACAGTCTCGACAACTTCCTCAGCGGCGGCAGCGACGGTGTCGGCAGCGGCGGCAACGGTGGAATCGACAGCCTCGACAGCAGCCTCGACGGCGGCCTCAGCCTCGGTTTCGGCCTTCTTGGAATTGTTGTTACCGCAAGCGACGGCAGCGACCATCAGCGCGATGACGGCGGCGGACATAAATACCTTTTTCATAGCCATTTGTATTATAACTAGTTAAACAAAACACTTTCCGGCCGCAAATGTACATCGGATTTTTGATTCTTCCAAACTTTTTTCAAAAAATTTATAATCCGAAAAGTCAAGGAAGCATTTCAGTCTGACGCCGATTCAGCTCGAAGACCTCCATGTCATGCACCTTTCCGCTATCAATATGAAAGCGGAGGGCGGTCCTCACGGTATGCCACCCCTGGTTTCCACTGGCTCCGGGATTGATATACAGCAGGTTTTCCTTGCTGTCATTCATCACCTTGAGAATGTGGGAATGCCCGCACACGAACACGTTGGGACGGTATTGCCGGATCAAGTTCGACGCCTCGGGATAATAATGGCCCGGAGAGCCGCCGATGTGCGTCATCAGGATCCAGAGTCCCTCGCACTGCCAGAACCGGTAGGCCGGATAATCGTAGATGAGCCGCCGGTCGTCGCAGTTGCCGATGACCCCCAGGAGCGGCTTGAACGCCGCGATTTCCGCCGCCGTCCGGAATCCCCCGCCGAAATCGCCGGCATGCCAGATCTCGTCCACCGGCGAGAGGAACTCCCTGAACGGATCGTCAAACGTACCGTGCGTATCTGATATGAGTCCGATATACATGGTGCTAAGTTACGGATTTTTGACGATATTTGCATTATGGAACTGTTTTACGCATACGACGCCGATGGCCGGACCTGCCGGCTGGACGCCGAAGAGTCGGGACACTGCTGCCGGGTGCTCCGGCATCGCAGCGGCGACGAAATCAACGTCATCGACGGACTCGGGACGATGTACCGCTGCCGGCTGACGGACGACAACCCGAAAGGGGCGGAGGCCGAAGTGCTGGAAACCTTTCCCGGCTGGGGTGGCCACCCCTACCGGCTGACCGTCGCCTGCTGCCCGACCAAGAACAACGACCGCTTCGAATGGTTCGTGGAAAAGGCCACCGAAATAGGTGTGGACCGGATCGTCCCCACCATCGGGGAGCGCTCGGAAAGGAAAGTGTACAAGACCGACCGCGCCGCCCGTATTGCCCTGTCCGCCACCAAACAGTCCCTGAAGGCCCGCATCCCCGAAATTGCGGACCCCATCTCCGTCAAGGATTTCATTCAGATTTCTCCACTCGCTTCGCTCGGTCGAAATGACATGAAGGAATCCCTCAAACTGATCGCCTACTGCTTCGAAGGCGACACGAAGCGGATTTCCATACAGGAAGCGCTGAATGATTATGAGGGTGATGACATCACCGTCCTCATCGGCCCCGAAGGCGACTTCTCACCGGAGGAAGCCCGCCTCGCCCTCGAGCACGGCTACATCCCCGTGCATCTGGGCACCTCGCGCCTCCGCACGGAAACCGCCGCCGTCCTCGCCGCCACGGCCGTGTACCTCACATTCTGATGATTTCCACCTCGCCGTCCAGGGCGACCTTGATGATCTGCGAAGCCTTGCCGGTGGAGTCGGTGTCGATGGAAGGAGGAACGACGAAATCCACGGCGTCCTTGATTTCCTGCGGAATGTCGCTGAACCGTTTCGGCGTGGGTTCGCCGGAGATGTTGGCCGAGGTGGAAACCAGGGGCCGTCCCAACTTGAAAACCAAATCTTTGCAGAAGTCGAAAAGGGGGATGCGGATGCCCACGGAACCGTCTTCAGCCACGGTGTTCCAGGCCAGATGCCAGCGGTCGCCGGGCTCGCCTTCGACACCGGCGACGGCCTCGGGATAGATCAGGGTCATCGGCTTGTCATTGACCTCCACCAGGTCCACGGCGATGGAAGGAACCTGCCGGACATATTTCGCCACCATGTCCAGGTCGCAGGAGAGCAGGACCAGCGACTTGGCTTCGCTGCGGCGCTTGATTCCATAGATCTTCGCCACGGCCTCGGGGTTCGTGGCGTCACAGCCCAGGCCCCAGACCGTGTCGGTGGGATAGAGGATGGTGCCGCCGGCGCGGAGGGTTTTCAGGGCCTCGGCAAGGATTTCATCTCTTTTCATAATACGTGGCGATGACGGGATAATGGTCGGAATACTTGACTTTCGGGACCTCGTAGCTGACGGTCTCCAGGTCGCGGGGAATCAGGATGTAATCGATCCGCAGGAGCGGCCAGAGGGTCCGGAACGTTGCACCGAAACCCTTTCCGCCCTGGACGAACGAATCGCGCCGGCCCCGGGAAAGACGATGGACCGTGTAAGAGAGCGGGTTGTCGTTGAAATCACCCAGGACGACGGAACGGACGGGGCATTCGTCCACGTCCCGCATCACCTCGTCCACCTGCCGGGGACGCTGGGTGATGGACCGGCGCATCTTCCGCCCCGTGTCCTCCACCTCACCTTTGTTCCCGATGGTCTTGATCAAGCCCGACAGGGAGATGTTGTAGCTCTCGAAATGGCAGTTATAGAACCGGAGGACCGTCGAATCCAGCTGGATATCGGCATGGAGGGCCAGGTTCGTGGATTTTTCAAAGTCCAGTTTTCCCTTGTACAGGACGGGACGACGGCTCAGCGTCACGTTGCCGGCATGTCCTTTTTCACCCGTAAGGACATAATACTCGGCATGATAGCCCGGAAAGTGCTCACGGAACCAGGCATCCATGTTCAGGGAATTCGGCAGATAGAACTCCTGCAGGCAGATGACGTCGGCGTCCGTTCGGCGCAGGAACGCAGCCACCGAATCGGCCAGCGCCAGGCGCCTGTCCCCCATGTCGCCGTGGGCGAAAAGGCCGACATTGTAGGTGACGACCTTCAGGGTTGGTTCCCGGTCGGATTCCGGGGCTTTGAACTGATAATACCGGCCGATCAGAAAGATGGCGGGAAGGAGCATCAGGAAGAGCAGCCCCGTCATCCGGGAACGACGGACAATGGCCCAGACGAAAAACAGGAGCGTCAACAGTCCCAGCGGGATGAACATGAGACCGAATACGGTGAAATACCAGGCCTTCGCCGGGTTTACGATGACGGACAGGTAGCTCAGGGCGAGCAGACCGCAGAGAATCAGGGTCGCCGTCCCGAAGGTGAGCCGGGAGAACCAGCCGTGTCTTTTCTTCTTTACCTCCTCCACAGTTCGCCGCGTTTACGCCAATACAAGATAAGCAGGAAGCCGAAGAGCGCACCGCCCAGATGGGCGAAATGCGCAATCCCCAGCTGCGTGCCGGTGATGCCGGTCAGGAGTTCGATCCCGATGAAGATGAGAACCATCCACTTTGCATCCAGCGTGACCGGAGGGAAAATCAGGGTCATCCGCGCCTGCGGATACAGCATCGCAAAAGCGACCAGGACGCCGTAAATGGCACCGGAAGCGCCAACCATCGGCGTCCGGAGCAGATTCGTATACTCGATTTGCGCCGCAGGGTCCGAACTGGCCATAAGGTGCTGGACCTGCAGCCATTCCACGCCCGTGTGCAGCGCCACGGCGCCAAGGCCCGTCACAAAGTACAGGATCAGGAACTTCTTCGTGCCCAGGACCTGCTCTACCACCATGCCGAACATCACGAGGGTGTACATGTTGAACAGGATGTGCCAGAAGCCCCCATGCATGAACATGTGCGTGATGGGCTGCCACCAGCGGAACAGCGGCGACGCCGGGTAGAACATCGCGAACAGGCTGTACATGAAGTTGTCGTTGATCAACGTGGCAACAAACATGATCACGTTGATTATCAGGATATTCCGGGTTACCGGCGGAATGCGCTGGAAAAATTGGGAAAAGGCCATGTCAGAATCGTCTGTCGATTTCGTCCAGTGGCAGGATGCTGATGATCCGCCGGCCGGAAGAGGTGAATTCGGGATTGTCCGAGGAAAGGAGGGCGTCCAGGAGGCGCTGGGCTTCCACGGGCGAAGCGAGTTTCTCGCCGCCGGAGGCGCCCAGGACGGCGAATTTCTGCGCCAGGGACTGCTCCATCATCTCCGGCAGGGAGCCGTGGTCGTCGGACAGGACCAGGATCAGGTCGCCGACCATCGTCTGGACTTTGCCGGCTTCCGTGCTGTACCCTTCGGGAACGCCGTTCACCACCACCGTATCGGTGCCGAAGGCTTCGATGTCGAAGCCCAGGCGCTTCAGCAGGTCGGCATGGGCATCGAACAGGAGGCGCCCCTGCACGCCTACATTGACCTGGACGGGGAAAAGGGTGGTCTGGCTCACGTGGGCCTCGTGGCCGAGGACCTTCAGGAAGCGGTCGAACAGGATGCGTTCCCGTGCGCGGCGGACGTTCACGACCATCACCCCGGAAGCCGAGGGGGACAGGATGTATTTGCCCTGGACCACCAGGACCTGGGCCGTAGGCATCGTCCGTTCCTCGAAGAGTTTGCCATAGTCGTCGTGCCGGTCCACCGTATAGGAGGGGCGGAGCGGTGCCGACGGCTGCGCGGACGGAGCAAAGTCCCTGTCATCCAGATATTTGTCTCCGGCCGTAAAGGGATTATACGTCGGATCCACCCCCGCCGTGGGGATGGTGACCGGCCGGTATTCCTCGAAACGGGTGCCGATGACCGGCATCTCCCGCGCCTCGGGATTTTCGAAATCGATGGCTCCGCCCGCATTCTCCCGCCCCATCGCCTCGCGGACGCAGGCATAGAGGGTCTGGAAGACGACGCTGTCCTCCTCGAACTTGATCTCCGTCTTGGTGGGATGGATGTTCACGTCGATGGAAGAGGGATCCACTTCCAGGAAAATAAAGTAGGAAGGCGTGGTCCCTTCGGGAATCAAAGCCTCATACGCCTTCATCACTGCCTTGTGCAGGTAAGGACTGCGGAAGTAGCGGCCGTTGACGAAAAGGAACTGGTTGCCGAGCGTCTTCTTCGCCGATTCGGGACGGCCAACGAAACCATGGATCCGGACCAGGGAGGTATCGGCCTCGATGTCCACCACCTCCCCTACCACGGCGGGGCCAAGGAGGTCCATAATCCTGAACTTGAGCGATTTGGCAGGCTTCAGGACATGGATGTCCCGTTCGTTGTGGATCAGGGTGAACCCGATCTCCGGCCGGGTGAGGGCCACCCGCTGGAACTCTTCCACGATGTGGCGGAATTCCACGGCGTCGCTCTTCAGGAATTTCCGGCGGGCCGGGATGTTGTAGAACAGGTTCCGGACGGCGAAATTTGAGCCCTTGGGGGCGGCGACCACCCGCGTGGACAGGTGTTCGGAACCGGACATCTCCACTTCCACCCCCACTTCGTCTTCCTCGCGGCGGGTTCTCAGGACCACATCGGCCACGGCGGCGATGGAAGCGAGCGCCTCCCCGCGGAAGCCGAAGGTCGTGATCTCCTGCAGGTCCTCGGCGGTCGCGATCTTGGACGTCGCATGCCGTTCGAAGCACAGCACGGCGTCGTCGGGCGACATGCCCGTGCCGTTGTCGATCACCTGGATGAGGGTACGTCCGGCATCGGTCACGGTGACCGACACCTGGTCTGCGCCGGCGTCCACGGCGTTCTCCAAAAGTTCCTTCACCACGGAAGCCGGCCGCTGGACGACCTCTCCCGCGGCGATCATGTCCGCGATGTTCCTGGGAAGGATCTTCAGTTCCATCTACAGGAGGGAATAGAATTTCGTAATGTAGATGAGGACGGCGGCGATCAGCAGCATCGTAATGAGGCCGATGATCGTCTGCGTGCGGGAATGCGTGGTACGGGTACGCTTGTAGTTGCCATCGCGCCAGGCGCCGCGGATGCTGCTGCCCGGCACATACTTGCCTTCCTCCTTCGCTTTCTCGTTCGTCCCGTCCACGTCGCCGAACATCCGGCGGCGCTCTTCTTCCTCAGGGTCGTAGTAGCGGGGCTTGTAGTTGAACACCCGGTGTTCCTGGTTTCCGAAGAATCCAAAATTAAAACCTGCCATAGTCTTACGCTGTTGTCAACTTACAAAAATAAGCATTTTTTCGGAACCTCAGCGACCAGGGGAATCAGAATCGGATGCATCGGATTCATTCCGGGCCTCACGGCGGCGGGTGACCCATTCATGCGGGGTCATACCATATTGACGGACAAAGCTTCTGGTGAAATAAGACGGAGAGGAGTATCCTACGGCGAAGGCAATCTCCGCTATGGATTGCTTTCCTTCCGAAAGAAGGACGGCCGCCTTGCTCAGGCGGGCCTGGCTGATGAGCCGGTTGGGCGTTTCTCCGGTCAGTTCCCGGACTTTGAGAAACAGACTGGATTTGGAGATGGCCAGTTCCTGCACCAGGAAGGAAACCGACAGGTCGGGATCCGCCAGGTGGTCCTGGATGAGTCGGTTCAGGCGGTCCAGGAACGCGGCGGAATCAGCGGGAGAATGGGAAGAGCCGTCCTCGGCCCCGGATGCCGGCTGCCGGTCCATGGATACAAGCATGCGTTCCAGGTTGCCGGAAAGAGACCGCAGCATGCGCTGGTTCCTCTCGATGGCATTGATTTCCGCACGGAAGTCGGACGTTGCCTTGGGATGTTTCTTCAGGCGCTCCAGTTGCACGCCGATTCCCTGAACGGGGGCCTCCAACTGGCTGTTCAGGGAGGAAAGCAGACGGGCCCTGTCGCCCATCTCGTCTTCTTTGACCAGGGAGACGGCTTCATCCAGTTCTCGGGCATACTGCGTCTGGGTCCGGCGTTTCGCCTGCTGCAGCAGCAGTCTGACACCCAGAAAAAGCAGGGCGATTCCCACGAGGACATAGAGGAAAATGGCCAGGCCCGAACGCAAAGGATGCGGACGGACAGTAAACGAGATGGAAACCCCCTCCCGGTTCCATACACCGCTGTTGTTGCTGGCAATGACCGTCAGGCAATATTTCCCGGGAGGCAGCCCGCTGTATTCGACCCAGTTCTGATTCCCCAGGTCCTTCCAATAAGCAGGCCCCATTCCCTCCAGCCGGCAGGAATAACGGACTTTTTCCGGGGCACAGTAACTCAGGGCGGCGAAGCCGATGCGCAGGTCCCGCATCTTCCAGGAAAAGGAGGGGGCCGTCTTTCCCGGAAAGAAAACCTCCTGCCTGTCCTTTCCGTTTCGGGAAGTCATTCCGAAGCGGGTGATGAGGACGGTCGGCGGAACACTGTTGGTACGGATGTTGCCCGGGTAAAAGGACACAAAGCCATCCAGGGACCCCAGAAAAATCCTCCCGTCATGGGCGACGAGGCCCGAGGCCGGAAAGAACAGACTGCCCGGAATGCCGTCGTTGATCCCGAACCGCTCGGTCATCCCCGTGGAAAGGGAATAGCGGATCAGGGAAGAGGAGGTGGAAATCCACAGCTGGGTTCCGTCATAAGCGGCATAGCGGATGTCCTCCCCCTCCAGCAGTACGCTCCCCTGGCCATCTTTGAGCAGGACGAGTCCTTTTTCCGTACCGGCACAGATGCCCCCCGGAATGGCCAGCAGACAGCGGACCACATCGCTGGGAAGGTCGCCGGAAGACGTGGTGTAGCCCTTCCAATCCCCATTGGGGTGGCGGCAAAGCAGCCCCTTCCCCTCGGTCGCGAACCAGATGGTCCCGTCCCCATCGGGGAGGATGGCTCCGGTCATGAAACCCGTTTCCTGTTCCGGAACGAATCTGTCCGCGGAAGCGTCATACCGGCTGATTCCCGTCAGGTTACCGGCCCAGAGCGTTCCCTCTGAATCCCGGGCCAAGGAATAGACGCTGCTGTCCAACAGGCCGTTGTCACGCAGGTACACGCGGCTTTTGCCGCTCCGGAGATCGGTCCGCAGGAGCCCCCGGGAGAAGGTCCCCACCCAGAGATCCGATCCGGACCGGTGAATCGCATGGATGTTCATGGCCGCCCCCGGATCGTTCTCCCTCATGGGCACCTTCCAGCGCTGCGCCGTTCCGGTGACGGGATCGTACCGGAACAGGCCGCCGTTGTCGGATCCCATCCACACCGTTCCGTCCGGATCCTCGCAGAAGCAGCTGACGATGTAGTTCTCTTCGGCATCGACCAACTCGGACAGTGAGCGGGAAACGAACTGTCCGGCAAATGGGGAGACGTAATTCACGCCGCCATAATAGGTTCCGATCCATATTCCGCCCTCGCGGTCCTCCAGGACCGGGTAGACGAATTTACTGGACAGGGACGACGGGTTCCGGCGGTCGTTGCCGTACAGGGTACCCCCGCCGTCCTGGAGCGGCTTCAGGTCCAGCAGACCGTCGTCCGAACCGATCAGGAAATGATAGGGCTCGACTTGCGTAAGGGAGTGGATATGGGTGAACCCCCTCCCCCCGGGAACGGGATTGCGGACGGTCCGGGTCTCCGGGTCCAGGGTATACAGGCCCCGGTCCCATGTCCCCAGCCACATGGTCCCGGAAGGATCCTGGGCCATGGCGTAAATGCGGGTCGGACTGCAGTCTTGGTAATCGAGCAGCGCCGGAGTGAAGGAATCGGAAGTTCCCGAAAAAAGGTAGAGCCGTTGCTCTCCCGTGGGAGAGGCGGCCCAGATACGCCCGTCTGCAGATTCAAACAGGCATTCAATGTCATTTCCATCCAGGTATTGGGTCAGGTTCCCGCCGGACCAGCGGAACAGTCCCCTGTTCCGCGTCCCCACCCAGATATCTCCGTCCTGGTCCTCCATCAGGTCGCAGACCCATTCGGCCGGAAACGCTTCCATCGGATGGACCGCATGGTCCTGCAAGTACCGGAACACCCCGTTTTCCGTCCCGAGCCATAAGGTGCCCTGGCGGTCCTCCAGGATCCGCCGGACCGGATGGACCTCTCCCGAAGGAAAGGGATGATGGACGATGACCCGCCCGTCAAAACTGTCCAGCCCACCGTTGGTGCCCAGCCAGATCAGCCCGGACCGATCCTGGATCAGGGCCCGGACGGTGTTGGAGGACAGTCCGTCCCGGGTAGTGTAGTGGCGGAAAGAATAGGCAGGAGCCCCGGGGAGGGGGATGGCCGCGCCCAGCAGCAGGACTGCGGCGGACAGCCACAACCGTGTCAGGATAGCCATGATGTCAGGCCCCCTCCCCATGAGCGGATACTGCCATACTGCCTACTTGACGTCCCGGATGGGGTTCTGGGTGAGCCAAGGGTTGGCTTCCAGGGTCGCGGCGCGGAACGGGAAGATATTGTCATCCACGTTGTCGATGGTCTCAACGCGCGGCTTGCAGAACCAGGACTTGCCGTTCCAGACGCTCTGACCGTTGGTCATCTTGAATCGGATGAGGTCCTGACGACGGTGCCATTCCCCCATGAATTCCCAGCCAAGCTCGTCCAGGAGTCCGCCGAGGATAATGTCGTCGCCGCCCTCGTGGGTGATTACCCATTCGTTCTTCTGGCCGGCTTCGGTCTTGGCGGGATCGTCCTGGATGTTCAGGTTGTAGCGCAGGCCGTAGTCATAGCAGCTGCCTCCCTTGAGCTGGGCGGCGGTAACGGTAGCCTTCTCGGGCGCCGAAGTGAAGTTGCGGGCGCGGACCTGACTGACCAGCTCGGCGGCCTCATCTTCATTCTTGCCCAGGCGAAGCAGGCACTCGGCCTTGATCATGAGGGCGTCGGCATAGCGGAACACCGGAAGGTCGGTGGAGTAGGTGCCCACGGGGCCGTTTCCGATCTCGTATTTGTGGCAGCGGGCGCCTTCGAACTCATAGGCTCCGTCGATGCTGCCAAACTCGATGGTGTAGTTGCAGCCTTCGATTTCCTTGCCCTGCTGGTCATACTGCTGGCCCCAGAACCAAGTGTCGGTCAGACGCTGGTCATCCTCGTCATAGGTATGGATGAACTGCGGAATGGCGCCGGCACCGGAGGTTGCCCAACTGGTGTATCCATAGGTCTTTCGGTTGGAATTGGCCAGCCAGAGGCTGGCCCAGCCGAGGCCGTAGGAATAAGGATATTCGAACGGGAAGGCGAGGATGACCTCGGGGCTGGAAGAGATGTCAGCCTTGAAGTTGTCCAGGTAATTGGCGGCCAGGGAATACTTGCCTGAAGCAATCACCTCTTCCACTTCATCCAGCGCCTTCTGGTAGTAGGACTGGTCGCTCTCGTCATTGAACCAGGCATTGTGGTTAAGGTACATCTTCGCGAGCAGCATGTTCACGCAGTAGTCGTTCACCACGCCGAAGCCGTTGTCAGCGCCGCACTTGCCCTTGATGGCGTTCAGTTCGTCCATGATGAAATCGTAGGTCACCTGCGGAGCGACCTGGGTGGGCATCCAGCCGTCTTCGTGAATATAGGAGGTGTCCAGGCCGATATTGCGGAAATTGTCGAACAGGTTATAGTACATCAACGCCCGGAAGAAGCGCAACTGATTGAATGTTACGGCATTCTGCTTGATTGCGTCCATCTCCATCATCCGGTTGCATTCGGAAATCGCGGAATAGGCGGCGGAGAAGAAACCGGCGCAGTGGCTGATGCTGTTGTTGAACGTATGTTTGTGGAGCAGGATGTAATACTTGCCCCAGCCGATTCCCAGGCGGGAAGGAACGCACCACATATCGGTGGATTCCTCCAGGTCTCCCATCCCGTTGAAGGAGGCATAGACCTGGTGGACATAGTCATAGACGGATGCGAGCATGGCCTGGATGTCGTCATCGGTGAATTCGTATTTCTCGGCCGCGATCTGGCTGTAGATGGTTTCGTCCAGATTGGTACAGGCGGAGGAAAGGACCGCCGCCGCGGCAAGGATGGTATAGAGAATCTTTTTCATGGCTTGACGCATTTATTAACGATACATACGCTGCGGGTAACTGGAGGCTTTTCCAAACTTCAGGTTCACGCCGACGGTGAGCGTACGCACCGGCGGATAATTGGTGGAAGACTCATGGCCGAAGTACCAGAGGTCCGCGTTGGACAGTTCAGGATCCAGGCCGGAGTACCGGGTGATGGTGAACAGATTGGTGGCGGCTACATACAGGCGGGCGGCTGTCAGATAGGGGTTGTCCTTCAGGTTGAAGGTATAACCGAAGCTGGCGTTCTTGAGTTTCAGGAAGTCGCCCTTCTCCAGGTGGGCGCTGGTCCACTGCTTGGAGTTCATGTTGCGGGACAGTACGTTGCCGTCGGCGAAAGGAGCAACCAGGAGGGACTTCAAGTGGTTGTACTGGGTGTAGTAGTAGCTTTCATATTCCACCCGTCCCTCGTTCAGGATCTGGAAGCCGAACTGGCCGGTGAACTGCAGGCCCAGATCGAAGCCCTTGTAGCGGAGGCGGTGGTTCATGCCCATGTACAGGTCGGGAAGGGCATGGCCCAGGACCTGGCAGTAGGTGTCGTTGTTGTCCATGGCCGGGACATATTCCTCGGCCTCGCCGGTCTCCACGTTCTCAATCATCCATTTGCCGTCAGCGGAGATGCCGACAGCCTTGGGACCGTACCAGAGGTCTACCCGCTGTCCGGGCTCCAGCCGGTGCGTGCGGGCCGAAGAGATGTTACCGAAACCACTGTTGTACTGGTAGTTATCGGTCTCGTACAGGTCGTTGGAGAGGTTCACCAGCTTGTTGGAGTTGTGGGAGAAGGTGAAGTCCATGTCCCACTGGAAGTCGCGGGTCTTCACAGGCGTCGTGTTGATGGCCAGCTCGACACCGGAGTTGGTCATCACGCCCACGTTGGCCAGCGTCTGGTCATACAGGTTCGGGGGAGTGGGCACGTTGTACCAGTAGAGCATGTCGCTGGTCGTCTTCCGGTACAGGTCGAGCGTGAAGCCCAGGCGGCCGCCCAGGAACTGGGCGTCCAGACCTACGTTATATTCCTGGGATTTCTCCCACTTCAGGTCCGGGTTGGGGTTGGAAGCGATAGACATGCCGGGCAGCCATTTCCCTTCGGAGAAATAGTAACCATCATAGTCGTATCGGGTGAGGGACATGTAGGAGGACTCGGGAATGACGCCGGTGATACCGAAGCCGGCGCGGAGCTTGAGTTCGCTGATCCAGGTCACGTTGTGCATGAAATCCTCGTTGTGGATGTTCCAGCCGGCGGAAACGGAGGGGAAGTTACCCCACTTGTTGTTCTCACCGAACTTGGAGGAACCCTCCCGGCGGAAGGAGACCAGCACGTTGTAGCGATTGTCGTAACCATAGCTGATACGGCCGAAGAAGCCAATCAGCTTGCTGTCTTCGCGGTAGGAGCTCATGGTGGCGTTTCCTTCCTTGAGCGCGCGGCCCAGGCCCAGGTTGTCGGTTCCGAAGAAATAGTTCGGGAAATCCCGGTTGTAGGCGCTGAAACTCTTGTAGTCGTCGTACTGCCAGCTGTAACCGGCCAGGGCGTTCAGGCGGTGCTTGCCGAGCACCTTGTCATAGCGTGTCGTGAGTTCCAGGAGTTTCTGCTGGGAACCGCCGTGGCTCAGGGTGGCCTGTCCCGTGTAGCCGTAGTTGATATTGCCGTAATCGTACTCGTTCCGGAAAGTGTCGGTGACACCGTTGGAATTCACCATGGCCAGTTTCAGGTTGGTCTGCCAGCCCTTGACAGGCTCCAGGGTGATGTTGCCGGTAAGACGGGTCTGCTGGTTCTTGTAACTGCCTTCCCGGCCCTTGATCATCGCCACGGGATTGTAGTAGTTGGTGGCGCTGAAGTTCTCGAAGAAGGAGCCGTCATCCTTGTACACGGGTTCCGTAGGGTTGCGGAGAATGGCCTGGTGGTAGGCCGACGAAGAGCTTACGATGTCGCTCTGGGTCTGGCGGGACTGGATGTCGAAGCCGATCTTGAGGATGTCGTTGAACAGCCACTGGGAGACACCTGCGTTGAGATTGAGGCTCTTGCGGTAGGTGTCGATGATGGTGCCTTCCGTGTCGCGGAAGGTAAAGTCGGCGTAGAAGGAAGTGTTCTCCAGGCCGCCGCTGATGTTCACGTTGTGGTTGTGGGAGAATGCGGTGCGGGAGATTTCCTTGAGCCAGTCGGTGGAGGTGCCGCCATCGGTGAGGTCCGTATGGCCGGCCTTGATGTCATCGACCCCCATGAAATCGTACATCTTCGCGAAATTGGAGAGGCTGGCGTAACCGGAATAGGTCGTGGTGACACGGCCGTCACGACGGCCGTTCTTCGTCGTGATGATGATCACGCCGTTTGCACCGCGGGTGCCATAGATGGCCGCTGCGGAGGCATCCTTCAGGACATCGATGCTTTCGATGCTCTCGGGAGCGACCGTGGACAGGCTTCCTTCGATGCCGTCCACGAGGACAAGCGGTGTCTGGCTGCCTTCCATCGAAATGACGCCGCGCAGGCGGATGGTGGACGTTGCGCTCGGGTCGCCGCTGCCGTTGGTGACGGTCAGGCCCGCCACCTTGCCCTGGATCAGGTCGCCGGCATCCAGCATCTGGCCGGCATTGAAGTCTTCGGCCTTGACGCTGGTGACCGCGCTGGTGACGTCACCCTTCCGCTGGGTACCGTAGCCGATGACCACGGTTTCCTCCAGGAAGGTGGCGGATTCGGCGAGGACGACATTGACAACGCCGTTCCGTCCGACGGGGACACGCTGGGTTTCATAACCGACGCAGGAGAATTCCAACACGGAATCCGGTCCCTTTACAGTGAGGACATACTGTCCGCGCCCGTCCGTGACGACGCCGTTCGTCGTCCCCGCTTCCACGACACCGGCGGCGACGACGCCCTGGCCCGTTTCGTCGGTGACGGTTCCCCTCACCGTTACCTGCGCAGCGGCAGGAAGTGCCGCCGTCAGCAAAGCGAGGGAGAGAAAGAAAGGTAAAAAGCTTTTCATAACAGATGATTTGTTAAAATAAGGATGTCTGGTTGATCTGTCACAAAGGTCATCATTTACGGATGAAATCAATAGAACAAAAATCCATTTCCCTTTCACTTTTGTTCAAAAAAGGCAAAATCATCCGATTCAGGCTGGCGATTAAAACAAAGTTTGCGTACCTTTAGACCGCGAATCACCCTTGACCATGATTGAATCTGCATCGCGATGAAAAAACTCCTTCCTTTCATTTTCGTTGTCGTCGCCCTTTTCCCCGCCCATGCCCAGCTCACGCCCGAGCGCCTGGCACAGGACAAATACCTGGCGAACGGTGTCCACCACAGTTACGATCCCGGCGTGATCACCGACACGCCCGCCCCCAGAGGGTACAAGCCTTTTTACATCAGCCATGTCGGCCGGCACGGGAGCCGCTACGACCTGGGAGAGGGCGAAAACTTCATCCTCGTCACCGACCTTCTCACCAAGGCCGGGGAGCAGGGACTTCTGACCGAAGAAGGCCGCAGCCTCCTGCAGGAGGTGTCCCTGATGAAAGAGGCGTCCGAGGGGATGTGGGAAATGCTTACCCAGCGCGGTTGCCGGGAGCACCGGCAGATCGCTGCCCGGATGATGGCGCGCTTCCCCGCCGTTTTTTCCTCCCGGCAGCGAAAGGAAGTGGATGCGGTCTCCTCCACCGTGCCCCGGTGCATCCTGTCCATGACCAACTTCCTGCTGGAGGTGAGCCGGGAACATCCCCGTCTTGAAATCCGGACCGACACCGGAGACAAATACATGCGCTACCTGATGCATTGGGACAGCCGGAACCGGGCGCGCCAGACGACTGTCCGGCCGGACAGCGACCGCTACCTGCAGGAGCACCTGGATCCCGGCCGGATCCTGGGAACCCTGTTCACGGACCCAGCAGCGGCCCTGGGCGATTTTTCTCCCTACCGTTTCCTCCGGACCCTCTTCGTGTGCACATCCTTCACCGAGACCCTGGACATGGAGCGGGAAGTGGACCTGTACCGGTATTTCACCCTGGATGAGCTGTATATCCTCGCGACGGACCAAAGCGACCGATTCTACACCCAGAACGCCAATTCCCTCCTGTACGGCGATTCCACCGCCCTTCAGGGAAAGCGGCTCCTACGGGATTTCGTCGAAAAGGCGGACGCCGCCGTCTCCGGGGAAAGCACCCGGGCGGCAGACCTTCGTTTCACGCACGATACGGCCCTGCTGCCCTTCGCCACCCTCATCGGTTTCAGCGGCATGGACAAGAAGGCCCTCCAGACGGACGCCCACTATTACTGGTATTCCGGGGACATGATTCCGATGGGGTCCAACTACCAGCTGGTCTTCTACCGGAAGGGCGACGACATCCTGGTAAAGATGCTCTATAACGAAAAAGAGAGGACCGTGCCCGCACTCACGCCGGTACAGGGCCCTTACTACCGCTGGGCCGACCTCCGGTCCTATTTCGCCAACCTGTGCAAGGGGGCGGACTAGGACTCGGATTTTTTTCGTTACCTTTGTAACCATGGAAATCAGGATCGGAAACGGATACGACGTGCACGCCCTCGCGGAAGGGCTGCCTATGTGGCTGGGTGGGGTACGCATCCCCTCGGAAACCGGCTTCGTGGCCCATTCGGACGGCGACGTCGCCATCCACGCCCTTTGCGACGCCCTCCTCGGGGCCCTCGCCCTCGGGGATATCGGCCATCTTTTCCCCGACACTTCTCCCGAGTGGAAAGGCGTTGACAGCAAACTTCTTCTCGGAAAGGTCGTGGACCTCCTCCGGGAAAAAGGCTGGCGCATAGGCAATGTCGACGTGACCATCGCCCTCCAGCGGCCGAAGCTCGCCCCCCACATCCAGTCGATGCGGGAAACCCTCTCGCCCATCCTCGGCGTTGACGTCGATGCCGTCTCCGTGAAAGCCACC
Source organism: uncultured Bacteroidia bacterium (assembly GCA_902778105.1). Classification (GTDB taxonomy): domain Bacteria; phylum Bacteroidota; class Bacteroidia; order Bacteroidales; family UBA932; genus Cryptobacteroides. Next base: position 2,896 of record CACYWN010000020.1, on the reverse strand, counting down.
ACCACCGAGCGCCTGGGCTTCGTCGGGCGCTGCGAAGGTTGTGAAGTGTGGGCCACGGTCCTTGTCGTGAGACAGTAAACTTACGGAGGGTTTTATTCTTTCTTCAGTTCCACCGCCGGATTGGTCTTCGCAGCCTTGAGGTTCTGCCATAGGACGGCGAGGAAGGAGATCGCGAGGGTGATGAGAACCGCCACGGCGAAGATCCATCCATAGCCAGATATCCTGTAATTAAAGTCCTCCAGATACTTTCCGGCCAGCCACACGGCCACAGGAACGGCAATCAGGCAGGAAAGGCTGACGAGAACCATATACGATCCGACCGATTTGAGGGTCTCCCCTCGGACGGTACTGCCGAAGACTTTGCGGACGGCGATGTCGTGCGTGCGCTCGGACGCGTAAAGAGCCGACATGGCCAGCAAGCCCAACAGCGAGACCATGACCGCAAGGAACATGAACAGTTCGATCAGGCGCATGTAATTCTCCGCCTCGCCGAGTTTGGCATCCAACTGGTCCTTCATGAATCCACTGAGTTCAGGGATGCCCTCATAGCCATCCCGTTCCATGCTGAACCGCTTATAAAGCGCCTGGAGTTCCTTCTCTGCTTCTTTGTGGTCCCCTTCGATACGAAGAACCCGATAAGGCGAGTCTCGGTCGTCATATACGGAGAGGATGCCCAGCAAGTCGTCGTTGACATGGGCGGCATCCGTCAGCGCGAAATCCTTGACGACACCCGCCACAGTCCCCTGGTACCACTCGCCCAGGATCTCCGGCATCTTGGGTTCGGCGGGATCCGTTCCGAATTTACGGAAGGCCGACTCCGAGAGCCAGTATCCTTCTCCATTCGGAGCGTGGAAATCCTCCACGACTTCGAAACCGTACATCTTGAATGCCTCCGGACCGCAGTACAGGAAAGCAAAACTGACCATGCCGCCCGTCTCTTTATCCTGCATGGATATGGTCATATAGGGGTCTCCAGGGTAGCCATTAGTCTGGTCCATTTCGGAGACGAACGGCAAGGCCTTCAAGGCGTCTTCATGGCCCGTACCCCGCACAAGATACTGATTGTAAAGGCCATCAACATTCGCGCCCAGCGGCCGGTGGATCATATGGCTGTATTGCCGTTCCATGACCAGAGAGAAGGCGATCAGCAGGACAGACAAACCCGTCTGGAAAACGATGAAAACCTTGGACAGAATCCGTTTGGAGGTCGTGCGATAATCACCCTTGATGACCCGGATGGCGTCGAATCGGGATGCGATGCGGGAGGGAACCCATCCGGCAACCAGGCCAATCAGGAGAGTAAGGCCGATGACCATAGTGATTGTTCCGAAATCCCAATGCCAGGCAAACGGGACGGAAACGGGGGAATAGGAAACATGGGCATCGACATAATGCGTAAAGACTGGCTGGAATGCATAGGCCAGAAGGACCGCTACCACCGTACAGACGGCAGTGAAGACGAGGGACTCCTTGAGGTAGTTCCACACGATCTGTTCCCTGGATGCGCCCAAGACACTTCGCATACCCATCTCCTTCACGCGGCGTCCTGCCAACGCCGAACTTAAATTGATGTAATTGAAGATGGCGGACAGCAGGAGCAGCAGCACTACAGCCGACAGCATCTTCAGAAGAGACTTGTTGCCCTTCAGGAAGACTTGGTTCCCGCCGTTCAAATCCGAGAAATACAGGCGGTCCATCCGCTCGATGGATCCGTTTTTCATCGCCCTCGTTTCGTCGCGCCCCCATGTCATCCTGAGATGGTTTTCCAGGACGGCGTCGATATCGGCCATGAGTTTGTCCTCAGACTCATCGCTCCGGACGAAGCAGGTGGTGCCTCCGGTATATCCCCGTATCAACTCGCCATTTTCTCTGACCTCCAGGAGAACTAGTTCGTCATCACGGAAAATCGGAGATCCGAAGTCCCGGAAAACGGCGACAACGGTACTTGCCTCCTCTTCATACTCCCATACTTTGCCGATGACATCTTCTCCAGGGAACATCTCCCGGGCGAACCGCTCCTTGACGGCCACGGTATTCGACTCCAGGAGTTCGTCCGGATTTCCGGATACCCACTGAATCGGGAACATATCCAGGAAATCCGCATTGACTCCGGCGATCATCCCGTTATGGATAGGGACATCTCCCACCTTTCCCTCGATTCCCAGATACGAATAGACAGCAGCTTTATCGATCTCAGGAACATTCTCCTTCAACAGCCCGGCCAAACCGGTTCTGGGCCCCATCTCTACGGAACCATAGGTGGTACCGACAAGATAGGTCTTCTTCCATTCAGGATAGCCGTGGGCGGCCTTCTGTTGCTGCCGCACATACGACCCGATCAGGATCACGAACGCCAGGCTCACCGCCAGTCCGATGAACTCGATAGCGGTGTAAAGCTTGTTGCGGGAGAGGAATTTGAGGTAGGATTTCATTATAGTTCGTTTTTAACGTCGGAGACGATCTGGCCGTCGAAGAGGTCGATGGTCCTTTGAGCCTGCGCAGCATCCTTCTGGGAGTGGGTCACCATCACGATGGTCGTGCCCTCGGCGTTGAGTTCTTTCAGCAGGTCCATCACTTCCTTGCCGTTCTTGGAGTCGAGGTTACCGGTGGGCTCATCGGCGAGGATCAACTTGGGACCTGCCACGACGGCACGGGCGATGGCCACGCGTTGCTGCTGACCGCCGGAGAGCTGCTGCGGGAAGTGCTGGGCGCGGTGGCTGATGGCCATGCGCTTCATGATTTCCGTGACCTTCTGCTTCCGCTCGGCAGCGCTGATGTTCAGATAGCGAAGCGGCATCTCAATGTTCTCATACACATTGAGTTCATCAATGAGGTTGAAGCTCTGGAACACAAAGCCGATGTTGCCCTTGCGGAACTTGGTGCGCTCTTTCTCCTT
>CACYWN010000019.1 GCA_902778105.1 uncultured Bacteroidia bacterium | reverse complement strand
CATCGAGGAAGTCGACGCCGGCAAGGGCGACGGCACCACGAAGGGTGTCGTGGACATCTTCGGCGTGGACAAGGCCGCGATGGATGCCACCCTGCAGCGCATCAAGGATATCTGCGCCGTTCCGGAGGCCGGTAAGGTCTACCACGGAAAGGTTGTCTCGATCCTTGAGTTCGGCGCCTTCATCGAGATCCTCCCGGGCAAGGAAGGCCTTCTGCACGTGAGCGAGATCGCCTGGAACAAGACCGAGAAGGTCGAGGACGTCCTGAAGGTGGGCGACGAGGTGGATGTAAAACTCCTCGAGATCGATGCCAAGACCGGCAAGATGCGCCTGTCCATGCGCGCACTCACCGAGAAACCGGAAGGCTACGTGGAGCCCAAGCGCGAGCGTGGACCTCGCCGCGAAGGTGGCGACCGCGGACCTCGCCGCGAAGGCGGTGAGCGCAGTTCCCGCCGGGAAGGTGGCCAGCGCCGCGAAGGTGACCGTAACGGCAACCGCAACGGCGGAAACGACCGCGGTCCGCGCCGGGAAGGCAACACCCCCCGCAAGCCCCGCTTCGAGGAATCCGCTCCCGAGCAGAACAACGAGCCGGACGTGTTCTAACAGCGTCCATCCCTGATAAAGTGCTGGAGGTGTCCCGAAAACGCGGACACCTCCTTCATTTTATCCGGGTTATTGACGGAGATGTCCGCGTTTTCGGGACATCTCCGACACTCATTGCCGGTTCTACAACTTCACCACCCCGATGCCGGGACGGTCGGGAAGGACCAGCCGCCCCTGCTCGACGGTTACTCCGGAGAAGAGGTCATTGGAAATGAGCAGATTGCCGTCCAGGTCCGCAAAATCGACGGCCGGAGAGAGTTGGGCGGCGGCGGAAATGCCGCAGGATGTCTCGGTCATGCAGCCCAGCATGACCTGCATGTCCAGCGCACGTGCGACTTCCACCATCCGGTGCGCCTCGCGCATGCCCGTGCATTTCATCAGCTTGATATTGATGCCGGAGAAGAGCCCTTTCATCCGTGGAACGTCGGCAAGCCGCTGGATGGACTCGTCGGCAAAGAGCGGCAGCGGACTGCGCTCGTTCAGCCAGGCCTGGTCGTCCACCCGATCCACCGGCAGCGGTTGCTCCACCATCTTCACCCCATGGTCCCGGAGCCAGTAGATCATATCCAGCGCCTTGAAGCGGTCGGTCCAGCCCTGGTTCGCATCCACGGCGAGCGGGACGTCCGTGACGCTGCGGATGGTCTCGATCATCTGCTTGTCCGTATCCAGGCCTACCTTCACTTTCAGGATCCGGAACTTTCCGGCGCACTCCAGCGTCTTCTCCCGGACCACTTCCGGCGTATCGATGCCGATGGTGAAGGTCGTCGCCGGCGCCTTGGCGGGATCATATCCCCAGATCCGGTACCAGGGAGCGCCGAGCATCTTCCCCACCAGGTCGTGCAGGGCGATGTCCACGGCGGCCTTGGCAGCGGAATCGCCCGGGGAGAGGCTGTCGACATAGGTGAGGATGTCATCCAGGCAGAACGGATCGGCGAACTGTTTCAGGTTTACCCTTTTCAGAAACCCGGTCACGGATTCGACGCTCTGGCCCAGATAGGGCGGCATCGAGGCTTCGCCATAGCCTGTAAATCCTTGATAGTTAACCGCCACCTGGACACCCGGCGTCGTGTTCCGGCTGTAGGATGAAACGGTAAAGGTATGCTGCAACTGCAGCTCATAAGGCTCGAAGCCCAACTCCATCCGGCTGGGACCGGCCGGTTGGACCGGCTCCTCCGCCACAGGTTCTTCGACAGGTTCCTCTACCGGTTCCTCCGTCTCCTTTCGCCTGGGCCCGCATCCGATTACGAGTCCGGCTCCCAGCGCGGCCAGACCCGCGGCTTTCAGGAAATCACGTCTGTTCTGCTTCATGGGACTATTCCAGGTAATAAGGGTTCGTCAGGGTCGTATTCAGCCCTTCCTCCTTGTCGATATAGGGAAGGATACGGCTGGCGAACAGATAACGTCCGCTGTTGTATGCATCATAGAGTGGATCATCCGGTCGGAAACTGGCAATCTTGACGAGTCCCAGCGAATGGATGAACCGTCCGTCGCCGATATAGATGCCGACATGGGACACCCTGGGGGCAGCGGTGTCTTTCCGGCCGAAAAAGACCAGGTCACCGGGTTGGAGATCCCGGGTCCCGTAGATACGTTCACCTGTCTGCGCCTGGGGCCCGGCATCCCGGGGAATGATGATGTCATGCATGAAAAGCACGGCGCGGACGAACCCGCTGCAGTCCGTTCCCTTCGAGGACATTCCCGCCCAGATATACGGGAATCCGAGCATCGAGTAGGCCGATTCGAGGATAGCTTCCGGGGTGCGTTCCAGTTTCCTTCGCCAAAACGCCTCCGGTTGTCCCACATCCTTGTGCACATAACCGGTCCTTCCGTCCGGAAAGCCCACTTTGAGCCAGCATCCGCTCCGGCCCAGATCCTTGAGCCGGTCTCCCGCCACCACGTCGGAAACAGTGGCCGAACGCTCGGTAGGACCTGCATGGACAATCCCCGTCAAGGCGGTGATGACGACCTTCGGCGCCTGGTTCCAAGCGTGGTACTCCTCAAAGGAGAGCAGGGTGATCCCGTCCTTATGGACCCAGCCGGTATAGGTGTCCGGCGTCTGCACCTGCGGCCAGCCGTTCTTGTCTGCAAGCTGGAGGATATGCACCGGAGTTCCGAGAAGGGCCTGGGACACCATCTCGGCATCATAATCAGGCGTCGCACGCAGATTGCAGACGGAAATGTCCACAACCCCGTATTCCTGAGCGGCAGCAGCCAGCCCCGACAGGGCGGCAGCAAGGATCGAAAGCCATTTTTTCATCATAAACAAAGATACGCTTTTTTTCGTACCTTTGCGAAAAATGCAGCCTTCGATGAAGTCGTCCGCAGGAAGAATTCTCATTTCGCTGGTGCCGATTACGGTGCTTGTGGTCTTCCTGGCGCTGGATATCAGCATTTTCGGGAGCGATTCCATCCTGGGGCCCAGCCAAGTGGCTCTCATCGCCGCCTCCGCCGTATGTGTTTTTTTCGCCTCATGGATTTTCAAGACGCCCTGGAAGGATTTCGAGGATGCCATCAAGGGGAATATCAGCGATGTTGCCAGCGCGCTCGTCATCCTTCTGCTCATCGGCGCCGTTTCCGGAACATGGACGATGAGCGGCGTAGTACCGGCCTTCATCTATTATGGGGTACAGCTCATCAGCCCGCGGGTATTTCTCCTTACCGCCTGTTTCATCTGCGCCGTCGTTTCCCTGATGACAGGCAGTTCCTGGACTACCATCGCCACCATCGGCGTAGCCCTGCTGGGGATCGGCAAGGCCGAAGGCTTCTCCGACGGAATGATCGCCGGCGCCATTATCTCCGGCGCCTATTTCGGCGACAAGATTTCTCCGTTGTCCGACACGACCGTAATGGCATCATCCATCAACCAGGTGCCGTTGTTCACACATATCCGGTATATGCTGTACACCACCGGTCCCACGATGGTCATTACCCTGATTATTTTCACCATCCTGGGGCTTTCACACAGTCAAGCGGACTCCTCGCAAATCGACCTTTTCCGGGAGGTCCTTTCTGCGAAATTCCATATTACCCCCTGGCTGATGCTTGTCCCGCTGGTCACGATGCTCCTTATTGCCCGGAAAATGCCGGCCATGCAGGTACTTGCCATTTCGATAGTTGCGGCCGCCATCACGGCCCTGGTTTCCCAGCCTGACATCATCGAGAGTATCGGCTCAAAGATCACGTCCGGTTCCCACGCCCGAGTGATGCTTGCCGGCACCGTGGAAAGTATCTCCAACACGATTTCCCTCGAGACTGGTCATCCGGAAGTGGACGGCTTGATCACCTCCCGCGGAATGATCGGAATGATGGATACCATTTTCCTCATCCTGTGCGCCATGGTATTCGGCGGATGTATGCGCGCCAGCGGAATGATCGTCCAACTCGCCCAGATCCTCACCCCATTTACCCGCACCCGGACAGGACTGGTTGCATCGACCGTTGTCACCGGCACGTCCCTGAACGGAATCGTATCGGACCAGTATCTTTCCATTCTGTTGACTTCCAATATCTTTGGAGAGATTTACCGGAAGGAGGGCTACGAAGCGCGGCTGCTGAGCCGTGCCGCTGAAGATTCTGCCACTGTCACCTCGCCGCTCTACCCCTGGTCCAGTTGCGGCATGACCCAGGCCACCATCCTCTCCGTTCCCACACTTGCCTACGCACCCTTCTGCTTCTTCAACCTCATCAGCCCGCTGATGTCCATCTGCATCGCGGCCATCGGATGGAGAATCGTACGGAGAAAGGATCCGGATCAGACCGCAGTATCGATCTGATCGCGATAGACGACGTACTTCTGGAAAAGGAATTCCGTGGTTACGTTCAAAAGCATGTTGATGCCGGTAACAAGGTATTCGTTCCAGCCCAGGTCTTCAGCCAGCCAGTTGCCCAGAATGGTAGTGGCAGGTGTAAACACGGCGTAGTAGGCCGCCACCAGGAGCATCGCCCGGGGAACATCCGCTGCGCTCCGGAACGTGAACTTCCGGTTCAGGGTGAAGTTCCAGAGAACGCTCAGGACCAGGGCGATCAGGTAGGAAGGCCAATACGGCCAGTCCAGCAGCTCGTTCAGCAGGGCGAAACTGCCCAGTTCGATGATGCCCGCGCTGGCGGAGAACAGTACGAATTTGAGAAAACGCCAGGTCTCGTTCATGGATTGTTCAGGATTCAGCGCCACAAAGATAAGCAAATTGCGCTTGCTTTTCCGCTTCTTTTTCGTATTTTTGGAACAAAGAAAGTTCAACGCTTAACAAGAAAGACCCATGAAATCCCTCATTTGGCTCATCGGTGAGATCCTTTGCATCATCGCCATCATCGACATCATCAAGAAACCGATCTCCCTGGTCGGCAAGGTCATTTCCATCGTGCTCCTGCTCATCACCAACGTGATCGGACTCGTGGTGTACTATCTCTATGCAAAAGATCATCTCACCGAGTGGTTCAAGTAGCCTGGCAAATGGTTGCAAATTGAAAATTTAATCGTAAATTTGCAATTCCAACGGTGAGGTGTCCGAGTGGTTGAAGGAGCCTGCCTCGAAAACAGGTGTACGTGTGAGCGTACCGGGGGTTCGAATCCCTTCCTCACCGCAACAGAACCCCTGCACTGCAGGGGTTTCTTGTTTCCTCAGGAAACGGCCAGGCAGAGCATCGTCATATCGTCGCTGCGCTCGTTGTCACCTACGTGCGCGGCGACGGCACGTCCCATGCGTTCCACGACGGCCTCGGCGCCGTCGAAAGGATGGCTGTTCAGGGTGGAGAGCAGACGATCTTCCCCGAACTGGGCCTGCGCCCTGTTTTCCGCTTCGTTCAAGCCGTCGGTATACAGGAACAGCGGAGTACCCTTGACCGACGCGATGGATTCACCCTCATAGACATACCCCGGGACGGCGCCGATGGCGGCATTGGGCTTGCAATCCAGGAAACGGGCCCTGCCTTTTTCCGGGAAGATGACCGGTGGATTGTGCCCGCAGTTGCAGAAATCCAGGGAGCCCGTCTTCAGGTTCACGATGCCGATGAACATTGTCACGAACATCAGCTGGTCGTTTCCCTCCGAGAGGGTTTCATTGATCTGACGTGCCATATCAGCCGCCGGCAGCTGCTGCTGGCCCAGTACCCGGAAGAGGGTCCGTGCCACCGCCATGAACAGACTGGCCGGAATCCCCTTGCCACTGACATCCCCGATACAGAAGTACAGGCTGTCCTTCTGGATGAAATAGTCGTACAGGTCTCCTCCGACCTCTTTGGCCGGGTCGATGGAAGCGAACAGGTCGATGTCCTTCCGGCCAGGGAAGGGAGGGAACACCCGGGGAACCATCCCCTTCTGGATTTCGCGGGCAATCTGGAGTTCTCCTTCAATACGGACCCTGCTTGCCGTCGTCCGGGTGAGTTCGTCCATATACGACACGAGGGATGTCTGCATGTGGGCGAAAGAACGGGACAGGGTTCCCAGTTCGTCCGAGCGTGTAACTTCCGGCAGCGCCGTGTCAAAATGCCCGGAAGCGATGTCCTCCGCTTGGACGGCCAATTCACGCAGGGGCTTCACCGACCGGCCGACTACCCGGAAACAGGTGAAGAACAACAGAAGCAGCCCCAGCAGGCCGATACCGGCCACCACCCAGCGGAACCGGTCAAGACCGCCGAAAATGTCGCTCTCGGGACAGACGATAGCCATGCTCCAACCCGTCGTTTTAACCGGGGTATAGAATACGTAACTGCGCTCGTTGCCGATCGTCAGCGACTGCATGCCGGTTTCCTGGGCCTGCATCGACTTGCCCAGGATGGTCTGGTCCGAAACGGGCTCCAGCAACCCCTGCGTAAAAATGGTCTCATAGAAAAGACGCTCGGGATCCGGATGGACAAGGAAAGTTCCGCCCCGGCTGACAAGGATGCTGTACGAATTCGGATAAGGCTTGACCGAAGAAAGCGTCTCGGAAAGCCATTTCAAGGAAATGTCCAGCGAAATGCAGCCGATATACCGGCCGTCGGCGACCGTCAGGGGCTTGCAATAGGAGACCTGCATCTCTGTCTGCAGATCCGCGGCGTCGTCCGACTCCCAGTCGGAATAGGGTTCCGTCCAGCAAGGCTGATTCAGTAACTTGGGCTGGAGATACCAGTCCAGGTAGAAATACTGATAATCTTCGCTTCCTTCCTGCACGGACTGCATGACGTCGTCCTTGTAACCGGAATACGCGGAAAAATAATGCCGGCCGGGGAAGAAATCCGGTTCGAAAGAAACCGAACAACCGTTCAGGGAGGGCGTCCCGAGTACCGTATTGCGGGAATACTCCAGCATCAGGTCCGGTTCATCCAGGTGACGGTAAACCAACCACTCCAGATAGTCGGCCGAGAGCTGGACGTCCTCGAGGATGTTCGCCAACCGGAGGACCGAGTTTTCCAGCACCTGGGAAGCCCGGAGGACCGCTTCCTTTTGCACGTAACGCCGGGCGACAAACGAGGAATAGACGAGCGAGACCAGGAATACCAGGGCCGCGAACAGGACGACCCAGAGGCTCAACCGGGCCGAAAAGGAGCGGCGGAAGGACGCGAACAGCTGCTTCATGGCACCAGTTCCTCCCAGGTTACATGCCTTCCCGTCCTGCCCGACAGGAGAAGCATCTCGTCCGCCTTTTGCACCATATCGGGACGGAGACGGAATTCCCGCAAGCCCGACTCATGATCCAGCTGGAGCCGCAGAACTTCCCGGAGCATCAGCCACTGCAGGGTCCGGTTGGAGGCGACCCGGTCCCTCTTGACATAACGCATCACCACATCCAACGCCATTTTGGGGTTGGACACCGCCCATTCCCAGCCCCGGCGGCTGGCACGGGCGAAGGCGTCGGCCTGTTTCCGATGGGAATCATAATAATCCCGTGTCACCCATACACCGTCCTGCTGGATGTTGTATTCCCCGTCTTCGAACCGATAGATTCCCTGCTCCGGATCCACCAGACCGGACTGGAGAATCTTGTAATACTCGTCATAGCTCCGTGCCAGGGTGGCGTCAACCGCTCCGGAGATGAACAGGTTGACGGCAGAAGAGGAGGAGGTATACACCCATTGGTAATCCAGTTTCTCCAGGGCGGCGAAACTCTGGGCGAGCTGGCCGAATCCAGCCCGGAAGCCGGCGACCTTCGCCCCCCGCAGCGAACGCGGGTCATTTCCCAGCCGGGAGATGATGAGGGTGGCACTGTTCATCGAGGTCTGGAGGATGTTCACCAGGGGAAGTTTTTCCGCCACGGTCCTCATGGCCAGGGAAAGCGGCAGGACGGAAGCCTGGCATTCCCCCTCCAGGACTTTGTCTACGACGGACTGGGTGGCAAAGGGATGGACGATGGTCACATCGAGTCCTTCCTCCCGGTAAAAGCCCATCTCCAACGCCACGTAATAACCGGCGAACTGCGCCTGCGGCGAAGAGGAAGGAGAAAAGACAAACTTCTCCAGTTCCTGTGCCCCGGAAGCCAGGGACAGGAATTGGAGAAGGATTACCAGAAGCCTTTTGCCGCCCATGGAACGATTACCTGCAGTTGCGCCAGAAGAATTCGTAAACCTGCTTGGTGATCCAGTCGCCGCCCAGGTTGTGGGTGTGGCCGGGGAGGAAGTACTGCTGGAAGTCCTTGTTGTGCTTCACCAGTTCGGAAACCACCTGGAGCGAGGAGGACGGGTCCACATTGTCATCCATTTCACCGTTGATGATGAGGAGCTTGCCTTCGAGGCGGTACGCATTGTCCACATTGGAACTCTCGCTGTACCAGGGACCGATGGGATAACCCATCCACTGCTCGTTCCACCAGATCTTGTCCATACGGTTGTCATGGCAGCCACACAGGGCGACACCCACCTTGTAGAACTCGGGGTGGAACAGGAGGGCGGAAAGGGTGTTCTGTCCGCCGGCGGAATAGCCGTAGATGCCCACCTTGTCCAGGTTCATGTACTTGTACTTCTTCGCGGCGGCCTGCATCCAGAGGATGCGGTCGGGGAAACCGGCGTCCTTGAGGTTCCGCCAGGCGACGTCCTGGAAGGACTTGGACCGGTTGTCCGTGCCCATGCCGTCGATGGTCACGACAATGAAGCCCAACTCCAGCAGACGGGAGAAGCGCGTGGCCGGGATGAAGTCCTTGGTGACGTGCGAGTCATGCGGACCGGCGTAGATGTACTCCACGACGGGGTAACTCTTCCTGGGGTTGAACTTGTAGGGGCGGTAGATGGTACCCCAGATGTCGGTCTTGCCGTCACGGCCCTTGGCGCTGAAGACCTCGGGCAGGGTGTAGCCGTCCTTCAGGATGGCCGAGATGTCCTGCTTCTGGATGGGCAGAATGACTTGGCCGTTTGCGGCGCTCCGGAGGACGGAGGTCGTGGGCAGGTCGGGACGGGAATAGTTGTCCACAAAGGCGCTGAAGTCCTTGTTGAAGGTGACGAGGTGGTTCGCGTTCTCCGGGGTCAGATCCTTGATTTCCAGGGTCTTGAGGTCTAGGCGGACGACGTGCTTGTTGTACGGGTCCTCCCCTTCCGCGGCATGGAGACCATTGACATTCATCAGGATATAATCGTCCGTGACCTGGTGGATTTCGCGGACATTCCACTCGCCTTTGGTGAGTTGCTGCATTTTCCCGGTTTCCGTGTCGATGCAGTAGAGGTGGCGCCAGTCGTCCCGTTCGGAGATCCAGAGCATGTGCTTGCCGTCGGGCATCAGGTAGCGCCAGAGGTCGTAGTAGTAGATGAAGGTGTTGCTCTTCTCATCGGCCAGGACACGGACCTTGCCCGTGGCGGCATCCACGGCGCAAAGCTGGTAGCGCTGGTGGCCGCGCTGGTTGTACTCAAAGGTGAACCATTTGGAATCCGGATCCCACTGGCCCAGTTCCAGGAAATACTGGTCCATCTTCACGGGTTCGCTCAGCGGAATGACTTTCTTTTCCGCTACGTCGATGAGCACGGGCACCGCCTGGGGCAGCACGTCACCCGGCTTCGCATAGTCCAGGTACCGGTACTTGGGCTGCACCTGGTCCGTCGGGCGGGAATCGCGCAGGATGATCTGACGCTCCTTGAGCACCTGCTTCCGCAGGGCGGCGATCTTCTTGCCGTCCGGAGACCAGATAATCCGCGTGTAGGCATCGCCATCGGTACCGTCACAGGTGAGCTGGGCGGCGTTCTTACCGTCGATATCGCTCACCCAGACGTTGTTATCCTGGATATACGCCGTAAGGGTACTGTCCGGCGAAGGCGTTTTCTTCTCCCTGTGCACGGCATACTGGCTCTCGTCCGACGGATCGTAATAGCTGTTCCGGCGGACGGACTTCACGGCCTCCTCGAAGGCATCCTTGTCAATGGCGGTCTTCTCCGTACCCGTCACCTTGTACCAGGCGTCCCCACCGGCCTCATGGGCCTGGAAGTAAAACGTGTCCTCCGAGGTCCACACCGGACGGACGGCACTGTTGTAGATTTTTTCGCCCGCTTTATAGGCGAATTCCGTCTTGGCATACAACTCATTGAAATCCTGGGGCTTCTGCGTCCGGTTTCCCTGGGCGTCTGCAGTCTGGATAGAGGCGGCGAAAGCGGTCAGCGCGAACGCCAGCGTGATTACGGTCTGTTTCATGGTCCTGTCTTTGACAAATTTTCGTAAATATACACATTTTCCGTGAAAAATACCGTCCTCCGTCCATCGGCATCCCTCGTCCTCATTATGGGGCCTATTTGAGGACGACTTGCCCTTATCCCCACTTTCATCCTCATAAGCCGCCCCGCTTGAGGATGAGATTGACAGTACCGGTATCTCGTCCTCATCTACCGGCCTTTTTGCGGACAAAAGGGCCGCAAGAGGATAAAAATCATTTCGATTCCTTCGGTTGTTTCAGGTTTTTTCTGTTTTGGGAAACACCGAAAACCGATAAAATGGACTGGAAACATAAAAAGTTGCAGGACGGGTATTGCCTGGGCAGGGGCATTCGCGTATGTTTGTCCCATGAAACAGTTTGCAGGCAGACCACAAGGTCGGGACAACGAGTGGGAATCGGAACGGTTGTTCCGGGACAGCGGCCCCTTTTTCCATCTTCATACGAAACCTTTGGAGACAGGCGTGATTTTCAAAAATGATGTGGAACGGGCGATTGCCCTGGTCTATATGGCCATCGCTGCTGCTTTGAGTGGCGTGGAAGTATTGGCCTATGCCTTGATGAGCAATCACTTCCATTTTATTCTGCGCGGAGAGGAACTGGCATGCCGGGAGTTCTACGGTCGATTTTCCGGAAAACTATCCCTGTATTTCTCGCGTCATGGACGACCGGGCGTACTGAAGACTGTTGAACTCCCGGACCCGACGCCGATCACGACCCTCAAACAACTCCGGGACGAAGTTGCCTACGTCATCCGGAACCCCTTTGTCGTCAGGACGGATGTCCATGCATTCGCCTACCCCTGGTGTTCCGGCTTCCTGTATTTCAATCCGTTGCTGACGCTGATTCCGCAGCGGCCCGCAGAGACTTTGACCTTGCGGGAAAAACGGGCATTGACCTGTTCCAGGGACCTGCCCCTGCCGAAAGGGCTGACCGTAGTGACCGTGCCGGGCCAATCCCGGGACGCGGTGCCGACGACTCCGCCGTTCCTGGCCGACGGCATGGTCTTCCCGGGCAGTTTCGTGAATTACAGGCTGGTAGAGTCGCTGTTTCCGGATTGCCGGCAATTCCAGTTCTGGGTATTCAAGAACGTGGAGGCCCATGTGGAAACGGCCCTCCGACTGGGAGAAAGCCTGTCCCTTACGGACGACGAGATTCTCACCGTTTCACTTAGGATCTGCAAACAGCAGTTCGGCCAGAACGGCCCCTCGAAACTCACCGAAGGACAGAAGCACGGCCTGGCCAAACGACTCAAATACGACTACCACGCCTCCAACGGCCAACTCGCCCGCTTCACCGGCCTCCCCCTCGCTACTGTGAACGCCCTATTCCCCCTTTCGGCCAAACCCCCATCCTCAAAATAGCCTCCTCCTGAGGATGATCGGCGAGGATGCACCGGTTCATCCTCAAGGGAGGCCAGTTTCGAGGATGAGCGGCGGTTATTTACCCGCCGAAAGATACTCTTTCAGCGCGTCCACGTAATTGCCGAAGGCTTCCTGGCCGGCGGGGGTGATCTTGCAGGTGGTGCGGGGCATCTTGCCCTTGAAGCCTTTCTCCACCGTGATGTAGCCTGCCGTGGTGAGTTTGTCGATCTGCACGCTCAGGTTCCCGGAGGTAGCGCCCGTCTGCTTCTTCAAATAGGTGAAATCGGCTTCATCGGCCCCGGCCAGGATGGACATCACCGCCAGCCGGAGCTCCGAATGAAGGATGGGGTCTAACTTGGGGAACATGGGCTACCTGTACTGAAGTTTCATGATGAGCCCCGTCACAAGCAGCAGGACACCGCCCAGCGTGAAGATGAGAAGCTGTGCTTCGTCCGTTACCAGCATGGCGAATACGGCACCGCCGACACCCAGCAGGAAACCGGCGATAATGATTGGCCAGTTTTTCAGCAGGACGCCGGAAATGCATTCGGCCAAGCCCATGATGATGACGATGATCAGCGTGACATGCATCGGGACCAGGAAGACCGCGATGGCACTGAGGGTGACGGAAAAAGCACCGAAGACGGACCATACGCCGCTGAGCATCTTGCTCACTTCGTTCTGCGGTATGGCCTTATTATACTTCCCCGACCATGCAGCGAGGAGATAGCCGACGACCGGCATGGCAAACCACAGGAAGTTCCACTGCGGTTTTCCCGTAAGATGCCATAAAAGATAGATGACAAGCGAAGTCACCGTAAGCAACGTTCCCCAGAGGATGAAGTACTTGGCACTGTCCCGGAGAATATCCTTCCTGCTTTTGTTGAAGGATTCGGTGATGAGCCGAAGGCTCTCCTGAGCCGTCATTTCTTTGTTTTGTTCCATTGTATCAGTTATTTAACTTGTTATTGCGATCAAGCGAAGCTGCGCAGTCTTCTCCAACCGCACTGCAAATATAAACAAGTTTATAATATAAACCAAATTTTTCGACAATAAATGTAGGTGCGTAGCGACTGAGTCCCTTCCCCGAGGGAAGGCGTTTGGGGATATGGAATGCAGCCGGTCGCTTATGCGACCATGCATTCCTTTTTGCGGAGGCGGAGGGATTCGAACCCCCGGGACGTTGCCGCCCAACAGTTTTCAAGACTGCCGCCATCGACCACTCGGCCACACCTCCAATATGTCGGGCAAAGTTAGGGAGAATTGCCCAAACACCAAAATTATTCTTCCTTCGAGAAAAACTTCCACTGGAACAGGATCAGGTAGATGGCACCTACCGTCACGCAACTGTCCGCGAAGTTGAAGATCGGCTCAAAGAAGATGTCTCCGCCCACCAGCGGGACCCAGTCGGGCCACGTCCAGAGCGGGAAATAGAACATATCCACCACCTTCCCCTGCATGAACGGGGCGTAGTGGCCGAGGGTGGCGACCACGCCGGGAGCGGATTCCGTGAATATCAGTCCGTAGAACAGGCAGTCAAAAATATTGCCGAGGGCTCCCGCTGTAATGAGCGTCAAGCCGACGAGCACGCCTGTCGGGACCGGTTTCTCCCGCTTCAGGAGCTTGGATATCCACCAGACGAGGAAGCCGAAAAGGATGATCCGGAAGGCGGTCAGGGCATATTTCCCGATCACGCCCCCGAAGGACATCCCGAAGGCCATCCCCTTGTTCTCGATGAACAGGATCTGGAACCAGTCGCCCAGGACGTTGAAATGCTCCCCGATGGACATATGTGTCTTGACCAGGACCTTGATGACCTGGTCAATGACCACGAGGACGATGCCGAGGACGAGGAGGCGGGTTCCCTTGCTGATTCTCATGACCGGCCGGGAATCAGTTTTTTCCCTGTCTGGCCAGCATTTCCTTGGCTTCCACCGTTAAAGTGGCATGCGGAACCAGGCGGAGCCGCTCCTTCGGGATCAGCTTACCGGTCACACGGCAGATGCCATAGGTCTTGTTTTCGATGCGGACGAGGGCTGCTTCCAGGTTCTGGATGAACTTGTACTGGCGCTGGGCAAGGGCGCTCGCCTCTTCCTTGGAGAGTTGGAACGCGCCGTCATCCTCGACCGTCTTGAAGGTCGGGGCCGTGTCCAGGATGTCGTTGCCACCGGCATGCATGATGGCCTGACGGAGGGTGGCATACTCTGCACGGGCCTTGTCCAGCATCTCGTTGATGATGCCGCGGAACTCCTCGAGTTCCTCGTCAGAATAGCGGGTCTTAGTGTTCTCTTCCATCGTATTAAGGTCGTTTTAACGTTTTACTGTGATTTGAATGGTTCCTTCGGTCCACTCCACCTCACGGGCGTCGGCACCGGCTTCGGAAGCCGGTCGGAGCACAACGGTGCGGGAGAGGGTCTGTGCGCCCATCCACTCGCCGAAGGATGCGAGGGCAGAAGCGATTTCAGGAGCATCGGCAAAGATCACGGTATCGATGCGGTCGGTCACTTCGAAGCCGGTGGTCTTGCGGAGGTTCTGGATCCGGTTCACCAGCTCCCGGGCAACACCTTCCTGACGCAGTTCCTCGGTCAGTTCCACGTCCAGGGCGACGGTCAGGGCGCCTTCGGAGGCAACCAGCCAGCCAGGCATGTCTTCGGAGGAGATCTGGCAGTCGCCAGGATTCAGTACCACCTCGCCGCCCGGGAGGGCAAGCGTGTAGGCAGCTCCGGCAGCCTCGGCGTTCTGGATGGCCGTGATGGTGGCCTGGTCCAGGGTTCCGAAGGCGGCGGCGATTTCCTTCATCCGCGGCCCATATACTTTGCCCAGCGTCTTGAAATTGGGCTTGATCTTCTTGGTGATGATGCCGGTGGTATCCTCCACGAACTCCATCTCTTTCACGTTCACCTCGGTGAGGATGAGGTCCTTGACGGCTTCCAGGCGGGCACGGACCGAATCGGAGATGACGGGAACCAGCAGTTTCCCGAGCGGCTGGCGCACAGGGATGCCTACCTTCTTGCGGAGGGCCAGTACCATCGAAGTGGCCTGCTGGGCAAGTTCCATCCGCTCCTCCAGTTCCGGGTCGATGACGGAAGCGTCGGCCTCGGGCATGAGGACGTAGTGGACAGATTCCTTCGCTCCGCTCGGAATGACAGCGGTCAGATCCAGATAGAGCTGATCCATGAAGAACGGCGCGATGGGGGCGGCGAGGATGGAAACGTCCAGAAGGACATCGTAGAGTGTCTGGAAGGCCTGCGGATCGCCGTTCCAGAAACGGGAACGGTTCAGGCGGACATACCAGTTGGAGACGTGGTCGCACACGAAGCTTTCAATCAGGCGGCCGGCGGTCTTGACGTCGTAGTCCTCGTAAGCGGCGCGGACTTCCCGGATAAGGGTGTTCAGGCGGGAGAGGATCCAGCGGTCGATCTCGGAGAGAGACTCCTTCGCTGCGCTCGGAATGACAGAGGAGACTGCACTCGGAGTGACAGAGGGTGTCCAGCCCTCAATGTTCGCGTAGAGGGCGAAGAAGGAGTAGGTATTGTACAGGGTTCCGAAGAACTTGCGGCGGACTTCATCCACCCCGTTCTCGTCGAACTTGAGGTTGTCCCAGGGCTCGGCGTTCGTGAGCATGTACCAGCGGAGGGCGTCGGCGCCGTACTTGTCCATCGCATAGAACGGATCCACGGCGTTGCCGAGGCGCTTGGACATCTTGTTGCCGTTCTTGTCCAGCACGAGGCCGTTGGAGATCACGCGCTTGAAGGCCGGCGTACCGCTTACCATCGTATGGATGGCGTGGAGGGTGTAGAACCAGCCACGGGTCTGGTCGACACCTTCGGCGATGAAGTCGGCGGTGGCGCCGAACTTGCCGCCGTTCAGGCCGCGGAGGCCTTCCTGCGCATACGGCATGGCACCGGAGTCGAACCACACGTCGATAAGGTCGCTCTCGCGGACCATCTTCTTCCCGGAGTCGGACACCAGGAACATATCGTCCACGTACGGACGGTGCAGGTCGATCATCCCGTAATTGTCAAGACTCATGTCGGAAGGATCGAATCCCTTGTCTCTCAGCGGGTTGGACGCCATGATGCCGGCTGCGACCGCCTTGTCGAGTTCCGCATAGAGCTCGGCGACGGTGCCGATGCACTTCTCTTCCTTCCCGTCCTCGGTGCGCCAGATCGGAAGCGGGGTCCCCCAGAAACGGCTGCGGGAGAGGTTCCAGTCCTGGATGTTCTCCAGCCATACGCCGAAGCGGCCCGTGCCGGTGGATTCCGGCTTCCAGCGGATCTGCTTGTTCAGTTCCACCATCTGGTCCTTCACGGCGGTCGCCCTGATGAACCAGGAATCCAGCGGGTAGTACAGGACCGGACGGTCCGTCCGCCAGCTGTGCGGGTAGCTGTGGACATGCTTCTGCATCTTGAACAGCCGCCCGTCGGCCTTCATTTCCAGGCAAAGGTCCACATCGAGGGTGGATTCCTCGGTCTCTCCCTCGAAGTATTCCTTGAAATCCTTCTTCACATAGCGGCCGGAATACGGCGCATAGGAAGGGTCAACGGTGGCGGCATAGGCGGGATCCAGGTCCTCCAGGCGATAGAACCGGCCCTGCCGGTCCACCTGGGCCTGGGGATTGCCGTCCCGGTCCACGGGCATGATGCCCGCGATGCCGGCAGCGGCGGCCACGCGCTTGTCGTCAGCACCGAAGGTAGGAGCGATATGGACGATACCGGTACCGTCCTCGACGGTCACGTAGTCGCCGGGGATCACGCGGAACGCGTCGCCGTCCGGCTTGAACCACGGAATGAGCTGCTGATAGCGGATGCCGACAAGGTCGGTTCCCTTGAACTTGCCGTCCAGGACCTTGTAAGGGACCACCTTATCCCCCTTCTGGTAGGAATCCATCGGAAGGTCAGCTCCCTTCGGGTTGAACCAGGCGCCGACCAGGGCCTCCGCGAGGACATAGATGGCCGGCTCGCCCGTATAGGGATTGAAAGACAGGACGCGGACATAGTCGATGGACGGTCCCACGCAAAGGGCCGTATTGGACGGAAGGGTCCACGGCGTCGTCGTCCAGGCCAGCATGTACACCGGCAGGGTCTCCGTGTCGAAAAGGGGCTGGGAGAGGCTGTCCTTGACCACTTTGAACTGGACGGTGGCCGTGGTGTCGGTCACGTCCTTGTAGCAGCCGGGCTGGTTGAGTTCGTGGGAGCTCAGGCCGGTACCGTCGGTCGGGGAATAGGGCTGGATGGTATATCCCTTGTACAGGAGGCCCTTGTCATAGATATCCTTGAGCAGGTACCACAGGGTCTCGATGTAGCGGTTGTCATAGGTGATATAGGGATCGTCCATGTCCACCCAGTATCCGATGCGCTGGGTGAGGGTTTCCCATTCCTTCGTGTATTTCATCACCTCCTTGCGGCAGGTGGCGTTGTACTCCTCGACGGAAATCTTCGTGCCGATGTCGGCCTTGGTGATGCCGAGTTTCTTCTCAACACCCAGTTCCACCGGCAGGCCGTGGGTATCCCAACCGGCGCGGCGATGGACCTGGAACCCGGTCTGGGTCTTGTAGCGGCAGATGGCATCCTTGATGGAACGTGCCATCACGTGGTGGATGCCGGGCATGCCGTTGGCCGACGGCGGTCCTTCGAAGAAGATGAATTCCGGGGCTCCCTCCCGGAGCTCCAGGGATTTTTCGAAGGCCCGGTTTGCGAGCCACCGCTCGAGGATCGCATTCCCGGTCGAGACCAAATCAAGGCCCTTGTATTCTTTGAATGTCATATTTTTTGTCTAATTTTGCATTCCCTTTTAGGGGTGCAAAGATAATCATTTTCAAGGACAATGGCAACACTCGACATCATCCTCCTCCTGTGCTTCATCCCCGGCCTCATCCGCGGGTTCTCGAAGGGGTTCCTGGAACAGGCGCTCGCCCTCGTCGGTGTGGTACTCAGCGTATGGGCCGCTTTCCGGTTCTCTACGCTTGTCTGCTCCTGGCTGAAGCCGTACCTGGACGTCTCGGAAACCACCCTGCACGTCATATCTTTCGCCCTGATTCTGGTTGTCATCACCCTGGGCGTATTCCTGCTTGCCAAACTGCTGACCAAAATCCTGGAACTGGCCCTGCTCGGCTGGCTGGACAAGACCCTTGGCCTGGTCTTCGCCCTGTTGTTGAACGCACTCGTCATCGGCGTTTTCATCATCCTGTTCGACACCCTGAACGTCAAGTTCGGACTCGTCAAACCGGAAGTCCTGGACGCCTCGCTCATCTATACCGGTCTCAAGGACTTTTCCTACCTGGTCTTCCCTTACCTGAAAGCCTTCTTCTTCAAAGCATAGCCATGGCCCGTATCCTTCTTATCGAAACTTCGACCGCCCAACTCTCCACCGCCCTTTCCGAGGACGGAACCGTCACCGCGTCCCGCATCTCGGGAGAGCCCCGGATGCAGGCCGCTCTCACCGCGCCTTTCGTCAAGGAGGTGCTGGATGAAAGAGGTTTGAAAACCAGCGACTTGGATGCCGTCTGCGTCGGCAAGGGGCCTGGGTCCTATACCGGACTCCGGGTCGGTGTTTCCACGGCCAAGGGACTCTGCTTCGGCGCCGGGATTCCGCTGCTTTCCGCCGGCACCCTGGACATCCTCGTCCAGGAAGCCCACCGCCTCGGCGTCGTCCACGAAGGATGCCGGTATATCGTGCCGATGGTCGACGCCCGGAGGATGGAGGTCTACACCGCCGTCTTTACCCCCGATGGCCGGCAGCTGACCGAAACCCGCCCCATTGTCGTGGAAGCCGGCAGTTTCGCCGCCGAACTCGCCGAAGGCCCTGTCCTGCTGATCGGTGACGGCGCGCTCAAATGCCGCGAGGTGCTCACCTCCCCGAACGCCCGTTTCGCCGACGCCTTCCCGTCCGCCCTCGCGATGGCTCCGCTCGCGGAAGCCGCCTATGCGGAAAAACGGTTCGAAGACGTAGCGTACTTCGAACCGTTCTATCTGAAGGATTTCGTTGCGACCGTCAGTCGCAAGAAATTGTTTTAAAGCTTGGACTGCAAATACTTCCGGATGGAGGCAGCGTCGGAGACGGACGCCGTCCCGTCGATTTCGCCATCCAGCAGGAAGTAGGCCGTCGGCAGGCTGGTGACCCCGTACAGGCCCACATAAGGAGAGTCGGCACCGCGGGTATCGCAGACATTGACCCAGGGAAGACGCTGGTTCCGGACGGCGGAGGCCCAGGCCGTCTTGTCCTGGTCCAGGGAAACGGCATACACTTCGAAGCCGCGGCCGTGGAAATCATTGTAGATCGGGATCAGGGCATCCAGGTTGAACATCTTCTGCTCCGCGGTGGAGGCCCAGAAATAGACCATCACCACCTTGGACTGGATGTCGGACAACTTGATGGATTTTCCGTCCACACCCGGAAGGTTCATGTCGAAGAATCCAATCTGGTCGGCCTCGCGGAACCGCTGGCCCAACTCCATCAGATTCGTCCGGCGGGCGGCTTCCCGCTCCAGCGCCTTGACATAGCGGGATTCGGGGTAGACCGTCTTGAGGGAATCGCAGACAGAGGCGAAAAGCAGACCGTCGGTAGGCTGGTCAAAGACTCCCAAATCATCATTGACCCGCTGGAAAAGGACCGGAACGGAGGTGAGGGACTTGGAATGCTCCACCACATACCGCACGCTGCGGCGGTAATACTCCACATAGCGGCGGCTGAGTTCCGCATCATCCTCCCGGGCGGCCAGCCGGTCCATGTCCACGAGGAACTGGGCATAGGCGTTTTCCACCTCCTGAAGCAGAAGCGACTCGTCCGAGCCTTCCACGGTATAATTGCCCAGGGTATCGGCAACGACCGACACGTGGTCGCCGGCACTCAGCAGCAGGGAGGCCACCTTCTTGTCACCAGAGAACAGATAGATGAATTCCGGGCAACCTTCGGTCAGTTCCGGCTTGTAGGAGAAAGCGCCGGAGGCGTCGGTACGGACGGTATCCAGAACCTGGTATTTATTGACATCCAGGAGCTTGACGACGACGGGGGCGTCGGCTTTGTCCTTCAGGGTACACTCGATGACGGTCTTGGGGCCGCAGGCGGCGAGAAAAAGGGCCGTCCCGCAGACGGCGAAAATCTTAGCGGTTCTCATACGCGGCGAGGATGGCGTCGGCGATTCGTTTCATTTCCTCCGGAGCCACTTCCAGCTTGGGTTTCCGGAAATCCAGGTCACCCTCCGTCTGAAGGGGAACAAGATGGATGTGCGTGTGGGGAACCTCCATGCCAAGGACGGCCACGCCCACGCGCTTGCAGGGCACCGCCTGCTTGATGGCGATGGCAACCTCGCGGGCGAACTTCACAAGACCCTCGTAGGTCTTTTCGTCCAGATGGAAAATGTAGTCGTCCTCCACATGCTTGGGAATCACGAGGGTATGGCCCTTGGCAAGTGGGGCGATGTCGAGGAAAGCGTAGAAATCCTCGTTCTCCGCGCACTTGTAGGAAGGGATCTCGCCCTGGGCGATACGGGTAAAGATGGTAGCCATAATTTAGAGGGAAATATCCAGGATCTTGAACTTCATGACGCCGCTCGGCACCTTCGCCTCCACGGTTTCACCCTTGGCATGGCCGATGAGGGCCTTTCCGATGGGCGTGGATGCGGAAAGCAGCCCCTTGGAGAAATCCGCTTCGGACTCGCCCACGATCTGGAACTGCATCTTCATCTTGTTCGCGAGGTTTTCCACCTGCACCTTGGAAAGCAGCTGGACCGTGTCGGCCGAAAGTTTGGATTCGTCGATGACGCGGGCATTCGCCACCTTTTCCTTGAGGCGGGCGATCTTGACCTCCAGGAGTCCCTGCGCATCGCGCGCCGCATCGTATTCCGCATTCTCGGAGAGGTCTCCCTTCTCCCGGGCTTCCGCGATCGCCGCGGAGATCACCGGACGCTGGGCCAGTGCATCG
Organism: uncultured Bacteroidia bacterium; assembly: GCA_902778105.1. Classification (GTDB taxonomy): domain Bacteria; phylum Bacteroidota; class Bacteroidia; order Bacteroidales; family UBA932; genus Cryptobacteroides. Next base: position 33,520 of record CACYWN010000019.1, on the reverse strand, counting down.
GCCAGGTCCTTCTTGAGCTTGTCATAACCCGCCTGGGTCATATACTCGATTGCCATAGTAAGTTTATTGTTTATTCTGTTTCCATGCAACTAAAGAGAAGCCGACGACCGATAACCGGTCGCCGCCTTCCCTATTGCAAAGATAGCAATATTTTTCCAATTGCGCACTTTTACGTTTTTCATCTTTTGTATAAATTTGTACAAACATCTTCCAGCCCACACCATGTCCCTCCTTTCCAAAGCCCTCGAACCATTTGTCGGGAAAATCGCCGAGTCCGCCGAGAAGAAACTCTCCCGTTTGCGCAAGAAAAAGAACTTGCTCGTTTCCCGGGAGTCCATCCTCGAACATCCCGAACCGCTTTTCGGAAAGGACCGCTGCCGGAAGGAGAACGGTTTCAGAAGGGACCTGTACCTCCCCCGCCTCGCCAACGGGGAGGTGGACGGCGGTTTGGACGAATTCTGGACGTTCCGGAAGTCGACCCGGGAGAATCTCGTGATTATCAGCGGCAAATACGCCAGCGGAAAGACCCGCTCCGTGTGGGAATTCATCCGCCGGCACGAGGACATTGAATCCATCTTCCTTCCCAATCGGGACGCCGAAGGGAAATCGCAGAACAAGGATGTGAATGAACTGGTCCAGGAAGTCCATCTGGTGGCGGGTAGCTTTCCCCTCGTCGTCCTGGACGACATCGACCGGTTCTGGAGAAGCAACGCCCATTTCAAGGAGCCCGGAGACCTGGCACCGCTCCTGTCCGCCATCAACGAAAGGGGCCTTCCCTGCCTCATCACCATTTCCAGGGACGTTCCAAGGCAGGATGACTTCTTCAACATGGTCCGCGACGATGAAGCCAAGGGAAGCGAGACCATCTCAAATGTCAGGGAACTGACAATCAAGGATATCCGGCAAGGTGACGAAGTGCATCGATGGTGTGTGGCCAATTTCAAGGCACCCCATTACGCCAAGGTCATCGGCGGATATATTCCTGACCTGAACCGGTATTTCAGCGAAAGCGCCAAAAGCATTTCCGCGCAGGCTCTCGCCCGCCTTTTCTTACTTTCCCACCTGATCCTCTCCAAGTACAGGAGAACCCATGGCGCCGATTTTGACAAGATCAATGCACTAGACGAAGCCCTCAAGACAGCGGAAAACCTAAGGCTTCCCGCCTTGCAGGGAATCAACGATCCGCAACTGGACATCCTGTTCTCGTCCGGTCTGTTCCGCAGGGGGCAGGATTCGGTCCAGGTTGACGACATCGGTCTGTATAACCATATCAAAGAGAATTGGCGAGGCACGGACTTTCCGGACGCCCTGGCCATGAAATACCTGGCGGAAACCCGGGAAGCTGAATGGAACCAGGTAGTCCTGCTTCTGGGCATGGCCCCGGACGACCCTGTCATCTACGCCAGGACGCTCGCCAAAAGTGAATACCCCGAGCACCTGGAAGCCATTTCGGAGCGGTTCATCCAAGCGTTTTTCGTCACAAGGAATGACCGCGGCCACCTCGTTCCCGTCAAAATGAAGGCCGCCTTCCAGGATGCCGGCAAGGACGTGCAACGGGAAATCCGCCATACCATCGGCATCATCCTCGGGCGCGTCTCCGATCCGGAGTCCCTGTGCCGGCAGTTCATCCAGGCAGGCATCACACCGGACATCACATTTGTCAACGAACTTCTCCGGCACGTGATCCTGCACAAAGGTCGAGGGACGGCCCGGCTCCAGGATTATGCCCTCGGACTGAAGGAGGAATACGGCCTGGAGGAAGACCTGTATTTCCTGCTCCAGCGGGAGCGCCTGGACAAGAAGTACGACTCCGACCGGATCCGGGAGGCGCTAAGTCTCCACCTGGTCCTTCAGGAACGGCTACAGGACGAATCCGCCACAGACCGCCTGGAATACCTGGAAAAGACCTTCTCCCAATATAGGCGCTGCCTTGCCGTCAAGGCGGATTCGGAAGAGGGCATGGCCGATTACTTCCGCTTGCTGAATGATTTCCGGGAGGATGGCCTGACCACCGGCAAGGGACACCTCCGCGCCTTGATTGACCGGATCGGCAAGAAGCCCGGCGACCGGTCCGCCCCCCTCTTCATCGCCCTGGCCAGGCATCTGTTGGCGAACGGCTGGATTGCCGATGATGACCGGGATCCGGCGCTTCTTCAGATTGTCGCCCAATGTCCTTCAGCTGGGACCGGCATCGAGATCTATCGGCAAGCGGAGAAAAAGGCCGCGGGGCTTCAAGCGGATACCCGACGGAGGAAAGCGGCCGGGAACGCGGCCGGGCTCCTCAATATCCTGGCCCTCCGGCTGGCGCCGAAGATGGTTTCCTCGTCCCTGGAAGAGGCCGACGCCATCGCCGCCATCCTGGAGGACCGGATCAGGCAGTGTCAGGGACAAAACCCCGGAGCCGCCAGGAAACTGTTCAACGCCCTGCTGGGAAACAGCCCCTCCGGATGGACGGATGCGCCGACCGAGAGCATCGACGGACTGATCCTCCGGTTTGAAGACACTTTCCTGTTTGCCGGTGCCCGCGAGATCGATTCTGTCAACTCCCTGTTCGGAGCGGTCCTCCGCATCCTACCGGAATGGAAAACGCAGAAAACGGAGAAGGAGCTCTGCCGGTGCTACCGGGTATTCGCCGGGAAGATGCACGGACTGCTGGAACAATACGACATCCAGGCGGATGGCGAGTTCCATGTGCACCTGTTCACGGCCATGGATGAAATACTGAAACTGGAGCCGTCCGCCGACGTGTCATCCTTGCGAAGGCTGATTCCCGCCAATTCCGACAACGAACTGATTCTGTGCCAGGTCGTCAAATGCGCGGGATCTCCGGACGAAGTCCTCGGGATCGCCCGCCAGTGTGAACTGAAAGCCCGGGGCGGAGTCATCCAGGTCGACCTTGTCAACCATTTGATTGAATGCGCTTGCTCCCGTTTCCGCGACAACAGTGAACTGGACGGGATCCTCTGCTGCCTTGTCGAAGGAGATGACGATTCCTTCGAAGGAGTGGAGCGGGCCGTCATCCATGACGTCTTCGACTATTCCCACTACCTGAAATACCACGTCCTGATCGGGAAGGACATCCGGACTCCGGAGGAGGTCCGGTCCTATGTCGAAGCATCTTGGGACAAACTGCTGCATGCAGGGAATCCGCTCCGTGAGGACAAGGGAGACCTGCTCTGCACCGCCATCAACCTGGACCTGATGTCCATGGCTGATGCCCTGGACCTGGTCGAATGGGCCATGGCGCACTATCCGGCAGAATCCATCCTCACCCAATACACCGCCATCACGCTGGCCCGGAAATACAAGAGGGCCGGAGGATACCCTCTCTCCGATCCCGAGAATCAGATTCGGCGTACACAGGTGATAATTAACGGTATGGCGGAAAAGGGAATCCGGTTCCAGATCGGAGACATGCGGATGATTACCCGCTGCTTCCTTCCCCGCCGCATCTGGGTTCCGGTCACCGGAGGCAGGGAGGCTTTCCCTTCTCAGAATCGGCCCGCGCCGTCTTCCCTGAAATAGGCAAGAAACTGCGGCTTATCAGAAATCACTGATATCAAACTCGATTACCCGTTCTCCGTCGATTCGGACCACACCTTAGAGCTAAGTCCGATACCGGTTTTGGTGCTAAGGACAAACCGGGCGGACGGATCTTCCAAAATAACGATATAAAGGCACAGTTAAATACCTGTTGCCGATGAAATACATATAGTACGCTTCATCCTGAGACGAAGTACTGTTCGATGAAGTAGACCAGGAAGAAGACCAATAATGTCCTTGTCCTACAGCACCCAGACCTGAGGAAGAAGTACGGCCGGCACCTGGAAGAAAGATGGACCGATCGGTATACCCTGGTTTATTGCTAGTCACAAAATACCCTTCTACTCCTCTGAGCGTCCCTTGCGTCCACTTACAGTTTTTAGGGTCTAGTAACTCATTCCACTCTTCAACGGTTGGCATCCGCCATTTTCCGCCCCAATTGAAGCGGGCAGCATCATCATCAAGTTCGAGTACCGTAACATTGTCTGAATAATTGTACTTTGAACATTTATATCTTCCAAAAGCCCCCATTTCCTTTGTGTAGAATTTGTAAGTAGAAGCAGAATGCTTGGCATCAGGATAAATCTCTCCCCACGCGAAGTAATTACCGAATTCCTCTGGCCTTGATGCACCGACATTATAGGAAGCCCATTTTACGGAAAGGCCAAGGTCAATAGCTTCAGCTGTATAATTGACTGGAAGAAGACTGCTAAAGAAAGAAGGCGTTATCGAAGACAAATCACTTTCCCTCCATCTGTCTGAAATAAGGGTAGCTGCTTCCTGGAAGGAAAGCGGGTGCCCGGAAAGTTTTGACATTTCCACCAACAGCCAGACATACCGGACAAATCGTGGCGCTGCCAAAGATGTTCCGCCAGAGGGTTGACCAAGATAATTGGTTACATTGTTGATATTGACCGTTATGACCCCAGGAATTCTACCAGTTGAAAGAGCATTCGAATAAGGTACCACTCCTGCCTGCTCCGCACAAACAATAAATAAACGGGAATTGAGCAATTGTTTTGTCTCAGGAGAAAGACCATTGATAACATACTCGAAAAAATGCATGAACTGGTTCCCGGCAGTAATGACAACGGGGGCCGACGTATTCCGGGAGTTGCGGATTATATTGCCTATATAATTATACCATTCCCGCATTTTTGTCACATAAGCGACATTCATTTTCACATTATCTCCATAATGCTTGTGCGGTTCGGCATCATCATCGTCGTAACGAGGTCCTTGAGAAACATTGACAATCTCGCAATCATCATTTCTCAAGGCTGAAGCTAAACCCCAACCGATAGAAAATAAAGTATAATTATCTGAATTAATGGAGGCTGCAGCCTGATACTTGGCATTCATCTCGGGGCCCAATTGGAAAGCTACATCCTTAGCATGTTCCTTCCAGTCCACGTAATACACGGAATCTCCATCGAAACGTATAAGTGGAAAAGCAAGTTGACACCCTCTGAACCCACGCATCTTTGAGATGAACTCACTCTCAGTACCCACATCTACCCGAACCAGGAAAATACCGGCGTCAAGATACTGTGAAACGACACTACCTTTTGCATCGATAATCACCTCCCAAATATCCCGTGCTTGCATTCCGGGGTCCATCTGAACAAGGACATATCCAGGGAAACCATAAATGGACATTTCCTTACCGTCAAAATCCACGTATCGAATATCAGCTTCTTCACCAAAAACTCCCGTGAATTCAAAATCTTTCGAAGAAAAGTCTTCCACAAAATGGCTGGATGACAACTGCGATCGACCCGACTCCTCCTCGGGGATTTCACAATAATCGAAGTATAATGATGACAGGATCATTTTCGAAGGATGCATGTCAGCGACGAAATCCGAGACGTCAAAACTGACGGTATAACCCAAGTATGACTGTTCCGCCTTACTCTGGCCGGAAGGAGTCATCGGAATATCGACAAAAAGAGCACCGTCACAAAAGACGCCTGCTACTCCCGAATTGTTCTCTACGACAAAGCCGCCCGCAGAAAACAAATCTGCCGGTGTCGATTGCAGACTTAATCCAAGTTTCGTCTTCAGATTGGAAGAGAGTATCCTGATATTGTCGACTTTTCCATCTTCAGGAAAAAATTCAAACACAACCTTTCCATGCATGAAAGCTTTACATATGGAATAGGTAAATACCTCTCCATCTTCAGCATCTTCCGTGTCGACCGTCTCTAACCGATCATATAAATCAGCGACCGTCTTTGGAAGTGAACGAACTGTCCCGCCAATTCTGACTGGGCCGATACCATCCGGGCAGACCACCTGCGACTTGGCCGGAAGGCAACATAGTAGCATCATGCAAATACACGAGGTAATCACAATTGAAATTGTCAAACGTGTTTTCATAGCAAATGTCGTTACAAATGAATGCCTAAAAAACAGCCGGAATAACCAGCCTAATACAAATAACCAGCCTAATACAAATATAAGAAATGATTCGATTCAATTGCACGCTTTCCGTATGATTGTTTCGGGCAAGGGCAATCACTCTACCTACACGCTTCCCTGTCCTTCCCTAAACTGTTGCTACAACGCATCCGGCGAAGGGAAGCGACCACATCGCGGATCTGACGGGAAACCGTCTCTCCTCTACCGCTGCACACCCTCTCAAATGGCAAAACACATTAGGCATAAGTTTGTACATGCTTGCCGTTGCCGGATCTGTAACAAGCTAAAACATAAACCCTTCCAAGAGTTTTTTTATAGTCAATGCCTGCCGCATGATTCTTCATAAAAGGCTGGTATTCAACGAGTCGCAAAATGACTTGCGGCAAGACCCTTCTTTTTGCAAAGGGCTTGCCGCAGCAGAATTCCCAATATACTATGGATCAGCTGGTTAGATGGTTCCATGCGGCACCCCCCCAGAAAGTCTCCGCAGGTTGCTACCGGCAGGCCTCCCGATCCCTCCCCAACTGCTCCTTCAGCGCCTCCAGCGAAGGGAAACGGACTTCGTCGCGGATGCGGCGGAGGAAGGTGATGCGGATCGGAAGTCCGTAGATGTCCTCGTCGAAGTCCAGAATATTCGTCTCGATGGTGGTGAAAGTGCCGCCGACGGTGGGACGCATGCCGATGTTGGTCATTCCCCGCCAGGTCTTTCCGAGCACCTCCACGTCCACCGCATAAACTCCCCACGCAGGAACCAGCTTCAACGGCTCGACCAGTTTCATGTTGGCTGTCGGGAACCCGATGGTCCTTCCCAGCCGGTTTCCCGCCACCACGACCCCCTGCAAGGAATACCTGTACCCCAGCATCCGGTTGGCGTCGTCAATCCTCCCCTCTTCCAGGGCCTTCCTGATCTTTGTTGATGAGACAGCGCTATCGGGGGAGGCAGATATCCCGAAACCTGTGGCCACCCTCGGCCGCATAAGAGGGAGGGACCCATCTTTGATGGGAGGGGTCGTCGCAGACGACGGTTTTGGGATATCCGCCTCCCCCGAAAAAGGCTCAACCTCAATGATATCCATTCCCAGATGATGAACGAGGGGGCCGAGGGAAGAGGCCGTGAGCCGGTCGGAGCCGATACGGTTGTCATAGCCCATCAGGAGCGTCGTGACACCGAACCGGTCCCGGAGCACCTCGCGAAGGTATCTTTCCGCCGTGAGGGCCGCAAATTCCCGGGTAAAACCGAGGACCTCGATCCGGTCCACGCCCAAGGCGGTCAGCAAGGCTTTTTTCTCTTCCAGCGACGTCAGGAGCCGAAGCTCCCGGGCCCCGTCCTGAAGGACGGCCCGCGGATGCGGCCAGAAGGTGACGACCAGAGACTCGTCTCCCCGCTCATGGGCCAGGGAGACAAGCCGGTCAATCACAAGACGGTGCCCGCAGTGGACACCGTCGAAAAAGCCTGTGGTCGCAATCATCCTATATCCATCTGACGCACTCGAAATCCTGACGGTGCGGGAGAAGCGGATGCTTCGCGAAGATGCGCATGCACACCTGGTAGGCGCCGGTCGTACCCGGCATGATGTCCACCGCATAACGGCAGGCACCATCCTGATAATCGACGACCTTGAGCTCATTCACCTGGTCGATGTGGAGCTGTCCGTGGATGTCGGTCTGGGCAAAGACCACTTCCACACCGACATTCTCGGGCCGGAGGTCACCGAGATTGAGGACGATCTCGCTGTGGAGAGGGCTCTTCTCGGAGATGTCATAGGCCGCCTGCGGCTCGGTGCGGGAAATCACCTGGACGTCCTCCCAGCTGCGGCGGACGTGCTTCTTCCAGGCGGCGATTTCGCGGGCCACCTTGAAATCATTCTCCTTCACCAGCTTCGCACGCTCACACTGCGGTGCGTAATACTGGTTGATATAGTCGGTGAGCATCCGGTTCGTCGTGAAGTCGCAGGCAACCTGGGCGATGGTGTTCTTGATATACCCGATCCACTCATGGGAACGGCCCGTCGTACTGTCCACATTGTAGTAGGCAGGGGCGATGTCGTTCTCCAGGATCTGGTAGATCGTGGCGGCATCCAGTTCGTTCTGGAAGCCCTGGTCGTCATAGGTGCGTTCGAGCGGAAGGGCCCAGCCGGCGCCTTCCTTGTAACCTTCCACCCACCAGCCGTCTAGGACGGAGAAATGCATGGTACCGTTCATCGCGGCCTTCTCGCCGGACGTACCGGAGGCCTCCAGCGGACGGGTCGGATTGTTCATCCACACGTCCACACCCTGGACCATCCGCTTGGCGAGGGTGATGTCGTACCCCGGGATGAAAACGATCTTGCCGATGAAACGCGGATCCTTGGAGATGTCCACGATCTGCTTGATCAGGTCCTGGCCCGCCTTGTCGGCCGGGTGGGCCTTGCCGGCGAACAGGAACTGAACCGGACGGTGCGGATTGTTCACAATGGCGTCCAGGCGGTCCAGGTCACGGAACAGCAGGGTGGCCCGCTTATAGGTGGCGAACCGGCGGGCAAAGCCGATCGTCAGGACATCGTCCCGGAGGGTTTCCAGGATGGTCACCAGCTCGGACGGGGAATAGTGGTTGGAAATGCTCTTGTCCTGCAGGCGTTCGCGAAGGAAGGCAAAGAGCTTCTTCTTGAGGGCCTTCTTCGTATCCCAGACCTCCTGGTCGGACACCTCATAGATTCCCTCGAAGCAGCGCTTGTCGTAGTGATGGGTCTGGAAATCAGGACCGAACACCTTGGCATGCACGGGCTTCCACTCGGGAGCGCACCAGGTGGGATAATGGACACCGTTGGTGACATAGCTCACGAAGAGCTCCTCCGGAAGATAGCCAGGATACATATGGGAGAAGATGTCCTGGCTCACCTTGCCGTGCAGCATCGAAACGCCGTTGACGTTCTGGGAGATGTTGGCGGCGAGGTTGGACATGGAGAATTTCTCGTTGGGATCCAGCGGGTTGTCCTTTCCGAGAGACATCAGCGTCTCCCAGTCCACCTTGAGGCGGCCGGGATAGTGGCCGATATACTTGCGGAGCATCCCTTCCTCGAAAGCGTCGTGACCGGCGGGAACCGGCGTATGCGTCGTGAAAAGGGAGGAAGCGCGGACTACCTCAAGGGCTTCGGAGAAGTCGAGGTTGTCCTTCTCGATATACTCGCGGAGACGTTCCAGGCCGATGAAAGCGGCGTGGCCCTCATTGCAGTGGTACACCTGGGTGTCGATACCCAGCTTGCGGAGCGCACGGATGCCGCCGACACCCAGCAGGAGTTCCTGCTTGAGCCGGTTCTCCCAGTCGCCACCGTACAGGTGATAGGTCACCTCACGGTCCTCGGGGATGTTGGCTTCATAATCGGTATCCAGCAGGTAGAGGTCGGTACGGCCCACTTCCACCTTCCATACGCGGGCGGTGATGGTGCGGCCCGGGAAAGCCACGCTGGCGGTCACCCAGTTGCCGTCGGCGTCCATCACGGGCGTCGCGGGAATCTTCAGGAAGTCCTGGGCGTCGTAGTTCGCCACCTGGTAGCCCTGTCCGGAAATCACCTGGGTGAAATAGCCGAAACGGTACAGGAAGCCCACGGCGACGAGGTTCACGTTCATGTCAGAAGTCTCCTTCAGGTAGTCGCCGGCCAGGATACCCAGACCGCCGGAGTAGATCTTCAGGGAAGTGTCCAGACCGTATTCCATGCAGAAATAGGCGATGGAAGGGTCGGTACGCTTGACCTTCTCAGCCATGTAGGCATCGAATTCGGCGAGGACGGCGTTCATCTTCTCGACGAAGGCATCGTCCTGGGAAAGTTGGTGGAAACGCTTGATGCTCACCGTGTCCAGCAGCGCCAGCGGGTTATGGCCGGACGCGTGCCAGACCTCGGGGTCGATGGCGTGGAACAGTTCCTTGGCGCTTTCGTTCCAGCACCACCAGAGGTTCTTGGAAAGCCTTTCCAGGGGAGAAAGCTTTGCGGGCAGGTGGCGCGTCACCAAGACGGTCCGCCAGCTCGGATTGTTGAGTTCGGATTTCATGTATTGGATTGTCTTTTCTTTAGTCTTGTAAGTCGGGAGCGCTTCCTGCAGTTTCCCGAGTGCCATGGAATAGGCCTTCTGATAATAAACGATCTGATGGTCCCACAGGGCGATCTGCGCGACTTCACGGGCATTGTTCCGATAGACATCCCGGGTCTCGAGATGCAGGGCAGCAATCTCCCGGATACGGGCCACGACCCCGTCCACGACTTCGTGATAGTTGGAATCGTCCCGGTCCAGCACGGTGATGCCCGGATGGTCTCCCTGGTAATGGTCCCGCACCCAGAGGCCGAAACCGGCCAGGCTCGTCGTGAGGGTGGGAATCCGGAAAGCCAGCGCCTCCAGCGGCGTGTAGCCCCAGGGTTCATAATAGGACGGGAACAAGGCGAGGTCCAGGCCGCACAGCAGGTCGTAGTACTTCATGTTGAACACGCCGTCGTTGCCGTTCAGGTAGGACGGAACGAAATACACCTTGACCTTGTCGCCCAGCGAGTTCACGAGACCGGTTTCCCGGAAACGGCGGGTGATGATGTCGTATTCGGCATTCATCAGATAGTGGGTCGTCTGGGTCTGGTACTGCGCGTCCCCTTCACCGGAAAGCTTCGCCACCAGTCCCCGGTCCGGACCGTGATGGCCGGAAGGGATCATGATGAAGGCGTGGACCGGACGCCCGTCATAATCGGAGCGGTTGAGCCGGTCCAGGGCGTCGATGAACACGTCGATACCCTTGTTGCGGAACTCGTAACGGCCTCCGATGCCGATGAATACGGCGTTGGAGGGAACCTGCTCGGCGGACATCGCCGTGGCGACCTCGATAAGGCGGCGGCGGGCGGCGTCATGCAGCTGCGAATACTCCTCGTCCGATGCGGGTGTAAAACTGTTCTCGAAACCGTTGGGAGTGACCACGTCCACCGGACGCCCCAGGAACTGGGCACACTCCTTGGCGGTGATCTCGCTCACGGTAGTGAACACATCGGCCTCGCGGGCGGCCATCTTCTCCAGGGAATGGAGGGCGATGACATTGAAACGCTGCGCCATCTCGTCACCGTTGAAGGACGCCATGTCATCGTAAAGCCGCAGGTTGTTGCCGGCCAGGCAACGGCCCATGACCGTAGCGTGGGTGGTGAACACGGTGGCCACGGGCACACGGCTCCGCTTGAGCTGCAGGATGCCCGCACCGGTCTGCCACTCGTGGAACTGGGCCACGGCGTGATCGGCGGAAGAGAGATTGTAGTTGTAGAAGCTCTCGATGACCTTGCCGGCGGCATAGCCGAACACGGCCGCTTCCTTGTAATCCCAGTTGCCGGTCAGGGAATCCACCCCGAAGGCGTTCCAGAAATCCGTCAGGATCCCGTCGGCCTGCGGGAGGAAGGTCTTGTAATCCACCAGCACGGCGACGGGGGTACCGGGTATGTTCCACTTTCCTACGCGCAGCCGGAGACCTTCGGCGGCCGCCTGCTGCTTCCAAGACCGGAACAAGAGCGGATCCTCGATGAAATCGGGATTGCTCGCCCGGTGCATCCAGACATCCGGTCCGATGAGGATATGATGACGTCCCAGCTGGGACTTCAGGTAGAGGGCCTTCGTTGCAACGACGGTATAGATGCCGCCGACCTTGTTGCAAACCTCCCAGCTGACCTCGAACAGGTAGTCCGGATTAAGAATATGTTTGTCCATTTATTTCTTCTTGACGGTTTTTCGGGTGACGGGCTTCTTCTTCACGGGGGCGGCCACTTCCTGCACGGCCGTTTCCTTCACATCCAGGGCGGCGCGCTTCTCATCGAGCCGGATCTGGAAGTCGGACAGGACGTTCATGTAGTTGATGAACGCCTCGTAGGGCGTATCATACGGATTGAAGTACTTGTGCACTTCCCCGTCGGAGAAGAATTTGGTGCACATGTAGTAGAAATGGTCGCTTTCCTGCAGGTGACCGAAGTCTTCCCACAGTTCGGGATCGCCCACGATGGAGAGCTTCTCGGTCATCGCATAGACCTTGTTGAACGCCTCCTGCTGCAGTTCATTGCCCAGCCAGGCCGTGACGTCGCGCTCCTCGTCGGCCCAGGAGATCGCATCCGGAACGTCGAGGTCTGCCACCGGCTTGTGCTTGCGCACAGCCTCGGAAGGGGTGACGAAGGAGAAGGTACCGTCCGCAAGGACGGCTTCCGGAAGGGCCTTCATGAAGTCGAAGATTCCGCTGGCAGCGCTCTGGTGCTCGCCGAAAGTCTCATAGTCCATGAACAGGTTCACGATTTCGTCGTCCTTGGCCGATTCCTTCACCCAGGCGAGATACTTGTCTGCGGTCAGGGGCCACATGTCCCAGCCCCGGTTGGAGAAGCGGAAGGCGATATCGTCGGACAGGCCGGCGTTGCGGAGAAGGAGTTTCAGCTTCGGCTGGGTGTCGCAGCCGTACACGAAATTCGGGCTCTGCCAGCCCATGATGTGTCGGGCGCCTTCGGTGAGCATCGTCTTGAACCCCAGGCCATAGACCATTTCGCCGATGGCATTGGAGTAGATGAGTTCCGTGTTGCGGAACGCGGTGGGCGTGACGCCGAACAGGTCCTCGACGGCCTTCTTGTGCTTGAGCACCTGGTGGGTGAACTCGGACTCGGAGGCCAGCGAAGCGAGGGAATGATAGTAGGTTTCGCACAGGAACTCCACACAGCCGGTCTGGGCCAGGGCGCGGAAACTCTCGATCACATCGGGAGCAAAGCGCTGGAACTGCTCCAGGGCGGATCCGGAGATGGAGAACGCCACCTTGAACTTGCCCTTCGCCGCCTTGATCTGCTCAAGCAACTGGGCGTTCATCGGGAGGTAGCACTTCTGCGCGATGCGCCGAAGGATGGTCCGGTTGGCGAAGTCGTCATAATAGTGCGAGTCCTTGCCGATATCGAAGAATCTGTAAAGCCGTAGCCGGGTAGGCTGATGGACCTGGAAATACAGGCAGATACTTTTGGATGCCATATTGTTTTTTACTTTACTACTGATTCGTACACTTTCTTGAGTTTGGCCGCGGCGCCGTTCCACTTGAGGGCGTTCACCTCATCGTATCCGGCCCGGGCGGAGAAACGCGCCAGGGCGGGATAGTGGAGCAGGGCGTAAATCTCGTCGGCCATCGCGTCCACGTCCCAGAAGTCCACCTTGAAGGCGTACCTGAGCACTTCGGCGGCGCCGGACTGCTTGGAGATGATGGACGGGACGCCGGTACGCATCGCCTCCAGGGGCGAGATACCGAACGGCTCGGAGATGGAAGGCATGATATAGACGTCGGACAGGGCGAACATCTTCTGCACGTCCGCTCCGCGGAGGAAGCCCGTGAAGTGGAAACGGTCGGAAATGCCCAGGCGGGCGACATGCCGGATGCAGCGGTTCATCATATCGCCGCTGCCGGCCATCACGAAGCGGACGTTCTTGGTGCGCTTCAGGACCTTCGCGGCGGCTTCGATGAAGTACTCCGGACCCTTCTGGTAAGTGATGCGCCCAAGGAAGGTGACGACCTTCTCCTTGACGCCGCGCTCGACGACCAGGTTCTCGCGGCCGCTGAAATCCACGGCATTGTGGACGGTGACCACCTTGCCGGGATCGATGCCGTACCGGTTGATGACGATGTTGCGGGTAAGGTTGGAGACGGTGACCACGCGGTCGGCCATCTGCATTCCCCGCTGTTCGATCGCAAACACGCGCGTGTCGATATTGTCCACGCTGCCGCGGTCGAAGGAGGTGGCGTGCACGTGGATGACGAGCGGCTTGCCGGTCAGTTCCTTGGCGGCGATGCCGGCATAGTAGGTGAGCCAGTCGTGCGCGTGGATGACGTCGAACTCGTCCTTGCGCTGGAGGGCGATCGTGCCGCCCACCATCGCATAGCGGGCGACCTCTTCCATCAGGTTCGCGCCGTACTTTCCGGAGAACTTGTATTTCTGGCCGTAGCTGATGGAGAAATCCTTCACCTGGCGCCGGCGGTCCTCATCGACCAGGCGGGAGAACTCCTCCGGGTCGGCGTAAGGGACCATATTGGTGCCGATGTGGATGAACTTGACCTTGTCGAGGTATTCCTCGACGCTCTCGGAGACCGTGTCCACGGCAACGTCGCTGGCGTTGATGATGGTCGTCGCGCTCTGGTCTTCGTCACCGGAGGCGGACGGCATCACGAAGAGGGTCTCGACGCCGTTGTACGCCAGGCCCTTGACGATACCCTCGCAGGCCGTACCCAGACCGCCCGCGATATGGGGAGGGAATTCCCAGCCGAACATAAGCACTCTCATCGTCTATTCCTCCTTGTATTTGTCGATCAACCAATTGATATTCAGAAGGGCCGATGTCGCCGTCGCCGAAGAGATGGCTCCGTGCGGCTCATGGGGCGGATCACCGTCGTAAAGTTCCGAGAAGCAGCCCACGCCGTGCTTGGAGAGGTCCTCATAGAAACCCTCGGTGAGCCACTCGGCACGCTTCACGAAGTTCCTGCCCATCATGTTGAAGCTCGCATAGCAGTACTGGGCCAGCAGGAAGGTCCAGGCGCAACCGTTGTTGTAGGCGAGGTCGCGCTCGATCTGGTTGCCCTCATACACGCCCTTGTACTTATTGTCGCGCGGGGAGAGGGTGCGGATGCCGCGGCGGGTGACCAGTTCATTGTTCACCACGCGCATCACGGCGCCGATCACCTCGTCGGAAACGGGCTTGTAGTCCAGGGAGACGGCCCAGAGCTGATTCGGACGAAGGTCCAGGTTCTGGCCATAGCCGTCCACGTAGTCGGCCAGGAAGCCGAAGTCCGCATTCCAGAAGGTCGGCTGGAAGTTCCGGAGCACCAGGTCGCGCACCGGCGTCCACTGCTTCACGAACGGGCTGTCCTTGGGGCCGTATTTCGCCTCCATATCCAGGGCGAAGCAGATGGCGTTGTACCAGAGGGCGTTCGTCTCCACCTGATAACCCGGCCGTTCGGTGACGGCCCGGCCGTTGATATAGGCATTCATCCAGGACAGGGCGACGCCGTCCACCTGGGCCCAGAGGAGGCCGTTGGGGTGCATCACCACCTCGGTCCGCCGACCCGGCAGATAGCTCTCCAGGATACCCTTGAGGGTTTCGCCGTATTTGGTCCAAGCGTGCTTCTCGTTGCCGGTATAGGCGATATATTGCTGGAGGGTGACCGTCATGAAGAGCGGGGCCTCCACCTGCGTGGTGCGGTGGAACAGGCGCTCCTGCTCATCGGCGATGAGGTTGTCCAGGATCTCCTCGAATTCCTTCGGGTCGTCCTTCCCGTACAGGGTAAGGCCGGCGAGGGAGTACAGCGTCTCCCGCAGGAGGCCGGTCAGGAGCCAAGAATAACCGGCGACGACCTGCTTCTTGCCGCCCCGGTCACGGATCAGCAGGTCCGCCTGACGGACGAGCTGGTCGTGGAACGAGGTGATGGGCCCGATCTTGCCCACGGCGGAAGTGAACTTGCGCTTGAGGCCGGCCGGCGCGACAGGGCCGTCCGCGCTGGCGGAGAACACCACCGACTCGCCCGGCTTCAGTTCCAGTTCGAAGGAACCCGGGACGAACAGGTCCTCGCGGCAGTCGAAGCCGCGGCGCATCTCGTCGGAATAGGTGACGCCGTTGTACCAGCAGGGGGCGGACTTGAAAGCATAAGCACCGCTGACCTGCAGGTCCAGGTCCGGGAATCCCTCGTACAGGTTGAAGGAGACGCCTCCTTCGATTTCCCGGGCACCCGTGCGGGCTTCGCCGTTCTGCTGGGTCAGGTCATGGACCCGGCGGAAGGACAGGAACGGCTTGAGTTCGAGCTTGACCTTCGCAGGGGCGTTCACCAGTTCATACTTGATGAGCAACTGGTTGTTTTCCCGCGGAAGGACGAAACTCTTGCGGAAAACGATTTCGCCGATCTTGTAGGTGACCATCGGGACCGGATCGGCATCGAAGTCCACGATGTACTTGTGTCCGCGCGGCTCGTAAACGTCCCCGTAGCAATGGATGCCCAGGTTGAACCGCTTGCCTCTGAGCGTAAGGCTCTCGTCCAGGGAGGACAGGAGCATGTACCTGTATCCTCCGAACTTTTCCACCGGAACGGCCAGGAGGCCGTGGTAGCGGCGCGTGTTGCACGTGACGATGGAAGTGTTGCAATACGCGCCCGTCTTGCTTGCCAGCAGGATTTCCCGCTTGAGCGAGTAAGACAGGTTGACGAGCTCAGACTTGTTGAATTTCAAAAAAGCCATATGCGTCTGCATTATATTTTCTTCAGGACGACAGCGCTGCGGGCGGGGAGGTAGAGATACAACGTATCTCCGTAACGCGGGTTGCCGTTCGGCGATTTCTCGGGCACGGTAAAATGGTGCTCCCCGGGCACCATCCGAGCGAACCCGTTGAAACGGGCCTCATCGGTGTCGAGGGCATCCACCCATTCTCCCCCAGGCGCTGCGAACCCGTAATCCGCATAGGAACCTGTCGCCGAGAAATTCAGCGCAAAGATACAGTTTTTACGCATGAAAATCAAGATTTTCTTCTCCTCATCCTGCACGAGCAGTTCCGGCCTGCCGGAAAGGATGTTCTCTTTCCGGAGAAGGTGGACCATCGCCTCGTCGAAATTCCGGAGGAAGCCGTACCGGAGATAGTCCGGTTCGGCCAGGGACCACTGCCGCCGGGCGTGCTTGTAGGACCAGCCGTTCCCCTCGCGCGGGAAGTCGATCCACTCGGGATGGCCGAACTCGTTGCCCATGAAGTTCAGGTAGCCGTCGCCGGCGGTGGCGGCCGTCACCAGGCGGATCATCTTGTGGAGGGCGATGCCCCGGTCCACGACGGGGTTCTGCGACTCCGTATTCATGGAGAAATACATCTCCTTGTCCATCAACCTGAAAATGAGCGTCTTGTCACCCACCAGCGCCTGGTCGTGGCACTCGGCGTAGGAGATGGTCTTCTCGTCGGCGCGCTTGTTGGTGAGGTTCCACCAGATGTCGCCCACGCTCCACTGCTCGTCGGTGCGTTCCTTGACGATCTTGATCCAGTAGTCGGCGACGCCCATGGACATCCGGAAATCGAAACCGACGCCGCCGGCCTCCAGCGGGGCGGCCAGTCCGGCCATGCCGGACACGTCCTCGGCGATGGTGAAGGCGTTCGGATCCATCTCCTTCACAAGGATGTTCGCGAGAGCGAGGTAAGTCACCGCGTTCTCGTCGACCCCCTGGTTGAAATAATTGTCATAACCCATGAAATCCTTTCCCAGGCCATGGTCCCAGTACAGCATGGAAGTGACCCCGTCGAAACGGAAGCCGTCGATATGGTATTCCTCCATCCAGTATTTCACGTTGGAAAGGAGGAAGTACTTGGTCTCGTCCTTGCCGTAATCGAAGCAGCGGGAGCCCCAGGCGGGATGGCGGCCCTGCGGACCGGAATAGAAGTACAGGTGGTCCGTGCCGTCGAAGTTCGACAGGCCCTCCGCCTCGTTGTCCACGCTGTGGCTGTGGACGATGTCCATCACCACCGCAATCCCCTTTCCGTGGGCGTCATCCACCAGGCGCTTGAACTCCTCGGGCGTGCCGAAACGGGAACTCAGGGCAAAGAAATTGGACACCTGGTAACCGAAGGAGCCGTAGTAGGGATGCTCCTGCAGGGCCATGATCTGGAGGGTGTCATAACCCAGCTTTTTCACCTTCGGAAGGACCGTCGTACGGAAATCCTCGAAGGAAGCCACCTTCTCCTGCTCCGACGACATGCCGATGTGGCACTCGTAGATCAGCGGATGCGGGCGTTTTCCGGCGCCCTTGTGCTTCCACGCGTATTTCACGGGCGGGTCCCAGACCTGGGCGGCAAAGGCCTTCGTATGCTCGTCCTGGACGGCGCGGGTGACATAGGAGGGCAGCCGCTCCCCCGCCCCGCCGGGCCATTCGATGTACAGTTTGTACAGTTCGCCGTGCTGCAGGAAAAACGCCGGGAGGGAAAGCTCCCAGTTGCCGCCGCCCGTGGGTTTCAGGGCATAGGCGTCCGTGCGCTTCCAGTTGTTGAAATCACCCACCAGGTAGATCTTGGTGGCGTTCGGCGCCCACTCGCGGAAAATCCACGAACCATCGTCACAACGGTGCAGGCCGTAGTACATGTGGTTGTTCACGGCATCCTTCAGCAGGCCGTCGCCGGCAATGTGCCGTTTCATCCCCAGGATACGCGTATGCCGCGCCTCGATGGCGTCCTTGTACGGCAGCAGGTACGGGTCGGTTTCGTAAAGTTTTTTCATATTTCTTTGTCCAGTTTGTCGATTTTTTCCTTCACCCCGCGCAGATATTCCCGGCAGGCCTTCAGGAGCGCATTGCTCCGGCCCACCAGCGCATCGATGTCGTCCAGTTTGGTCGCCGGATCCTCCACCTTGGCGGCGATCTTCTCCAGCTCCTCCACCGCCTTCGCGTAATCAAACTTCTCTTCCATGGCTATGCAATGTTTTCTTTGTCAATGTGTTCCGTATACACTTCGTCCACCTTCGCCGTCAGCGAGCCGTCCGAGAACCGGACGCCGATCCGGTCCCCCACGCGGACCCGTTCCACGGTCTTGAGCACCTTGTTGTCCCGGCCGGTCACGAGGACATAACCCAGCGAGAGGATGTTCCGGGGGTCGGACGATTTGATCAGCGCTTCCTTCAGCGCCAGGGCTGAAACTTCCTGGCTGAGCCGGGCACCCGCGGCGAACTGCAAGCGGTGCACGGCGGCGTCGGATTGCCGGACCAGGTCCGCGTATTTCCGGGTCAGGCCCAGCCGGATGCGGCCGGCGTGCGCCTGGACATCCCGTTCTTCCGTATGGAGCCGGTCCAGGAGACCCAGGCGGATGCGGCCCACGAGGGCGTCCACCTGCCGTCCCATCCCGCCGAGCCGGTCGGCCACTGCCTTCCGGACCCGGGTTTCCAGATCGTCCAGGAGCTCATCTTCCGCCGCGTACAGGTCCAGGAACAGGTCGGCCAGGGCCGTGGGCGTCTTCACATACCGGTTCGCGACCAGGTCCGCAATGTGGAAGTCACGGTCGTGGCCGATGGCGGTGATCACCGGTACCGGGCAGGTGGCGATTGCCACTGCCAGGTCAAAGTCGTCGAAGCAGGAAAGGTCCATCTCCGAGCCGCCGCCGCGCAGGATCAGGATGGCGTCATAAGCCTCCTCCTGCGCCTCCGCCAAGGCAGAAATGATGGACGCAGGGGCCGATTCCCCCTGCATCAGGGCTTCGTAAAGGTCTAACTGAAAGGCATATCCAGCCTCGTTCTCCAGCAGATGGCGCCGGAAATCGCCGTATCCCGCAGCGGTTTTGGACGTAATGACAGCCAGCCGGTACGGCAGCCGGGGCAGTGCCAACTCCTGCTGCATTTCCAGGTATCCGCCGGCGGTGAGCTTCTCGATGGCTTTCTTCTTCGCCAGCGCCTGCTCCCCTACCGTAAAGGCCGGGTCGATGTCGTCAATGAAAAGGGAAATCCCGTACAGTTCGCTGAAATTCACCTGCACCCGCACGAGGACCGTGATGCCGGCCTGGAGCGCTTGCCCCGTCTCCTGCTCAAAGAAGGCTTTCAGCTGCGGGAACTGCCATTTCCAGATCATCGCCCGGATGTCGGCCACCTGCTTTCCCCGCACGCTCTCAGACAGGTTCAGATAGCAGTGGCCGTTCGCCCGGGGACTCCAGGAACTGATCTCCCCCTTCACCCAATACTTGTCCGGAAAAGCGTCCGCGACGCCTTCCTTCACCCTTGCCAGCAACTCCGACAGCTCCCAATAGTCCTTTGCCATAGGCCGGTCTTTAGCACCTTACAAATATAAACAAAATCCGCGGAAAAACTTCCGCGGAATAACTTACAATCCCAAAAGCAGCGCCGGTGCGATTCCAAGCGCCGTGCATAACAGTCGGGCCACCTTCAAGGTCGGTTCTGCCCTGCCGGAAACATAGTCGTTAATGCGGGTGGGACTCACACCGATCTCCCGGGCCAGTTCTTTCTGAGTCATGCCTTTTTCTTCCAGAGACAATTGAATCAACTGCGCGACGGTCGGTTTGCCCAGCGGATAATGCTCCTTTTCATACGCGATGACAAAGTCCGACATGATGGCCAGTTCCATGGCCGCCGGATCATTCGCAGGGGTATCCTCACCAACAAGCGGAAGAAGAGCCTCCACCCGGGTGAGCGCATACTCATATCTCATCTGGTCCAGATTCTTTCTCATATCGTTGAAGCATTGATCTTGTCATATTCCTCATGTGTTCCGACAAAACGGATGAACACATAACCCATCACAAACTTGACGACGACAACCAGCCGGTACCGGTTTCCCCGGATATTGAATATATAATGCTGGTTTCCCACCGAATCGACGGACCCGAAGTCGGCACGGATATCGGCAAAGGTGTTCCACTGAGCCGCCTCCACAACCTCATACCATCTTTCAAGGGCGACTTCCGCATCCTCCCTTCCCGGAGTTTCATAAAACTCCTTCAACTTCCTGTGCGATACAATCCTCATCCGTCAACACTGTTTCCAAGAACAAAGATAAAACAAAAATTCCGAAACAAAAAACTATCTATATAAAAAATTCTTGTTTTCGGAATCTTCGCTATAATTACCCCTACCCCACCAGCCATTTCCCAACCCTGGGGATCCGGCGGACCTGGACACAGAGGAAGGCGATGACCACGAACGTAACAATGGCGATGGAAAGCATCTGGACAGGGGTTGTCCAGATACCCAGCACACCGTTTCCACCAAGGCCAAGGGCGTTACGGATCCAACCGGAAACAAACCCCAGAAGGAGCAGATGCGACAGATACATACCGTAGCTGGCCTTGGAAACCGGGAGAAGGACATGGTCGTAGAAGCGGTCGGTCCTTTCAATCTTGCGGAACAGGAGAATCCAGGCGATGGTCATCAAGGCCACGCCGAAGGTGTCGTTCAGCCAGGGGCCTTCCCAGAGGGCAGCCAGGCCTACGGGTCCTTCTATCGGAAAGACTCCCTTGGAATCGGCCCATACGCGGGTCAGGAAGCCGGCATTGCAGATGGCGAAGCCGCAAAGGAACAGCGGGATGGCCAGGCATAGGGTCCGCCCCCAGGAAAGACGTCCGACGAATTTACGGAAATACAGGCCCAGGAGAAGATAGCCGATAAAGCCGCTCAAGTAATAGAATACGCCGTACGCGTTCCAACTGGCTTCGCCCCACAGCGGGTACTTCGCCGGATTCGGGATCCCGGATGGACCGTACATCACAGGCGCCGGTCCGCCCGCCCATTGGCGGATGAAAGGAATGATGGTTGTGAAAAGCCAGATTCCCAGATAAAACAGAAGTTCCCTCTTCCCCACTTTTTCCGCCCAGGGAGAAAGCAGCGGCATGACAAGGTATACGCCCACCAGCATATAGACGAACCACAGATGCCCGGCCGCATAATTGAAGTTGAGCAGCAGGTCCTTGAAATTCTGGACAGGATCACCCCATACAAGGGCATAAACGAGGGTCCAGATGAGGAAGGGAATCAAGACCCGGGCCGCTCTCCGGCGGAAGAACTCACCGGTCGGATAATGCAGGGGAAACTGCAAATAGCTGGAGGCCACGATGAAAAGGGCAACCGCCGCCCGGGGAATCACATTCAGGACCGACACCCAGACGGCATCGGACTTCGTGAGAATCAACGATCCCTCGCCGCCCAGGTAAAAAGGCTCGCAGCTGTGCGTCAGGATGACCAGGAAACAGGCAACGACCCGCATCCAGTCTACCCATATCTCCCGCCTGGCCTCCATTACAGCTGAGGATCGAAGTGCGGGATGGGCTTGAGCTTGAAGAGGTTCATCACGTGCTTGCGGTCGATGAGGGCCTTCGTCGCCGGGTCCTCGCACACGCCGGTACGGATGTAACGGTCCAGGACGGCATAGGTGAAGCCCAGGTTGTCCTCGTCCGTCTTGCCGCAGAGGCCGTCGGACGGGGTTTTCTCCACGAGATCCACAGGCAGCCCGAGGACCTTGCCGACGGCAACGACTTCCTGCACGGTGAGACCGCCAAGGGGCGAGAAATCGCCCGCGGCATCGCCGTAGCGGGTGCTGTAGCCCACCCAGTCCTCGGAGAGGTTGCAGGTGTTGGCCACCCGGCCGTTGTTGGACTGGGAGATGGCGTATAATGCCGTCATCCTGAGGCGCGGGGCCATGTTGATGCGGGTCTGGGCCGATGCCTCATGTCCCAGTTTCGCCTCCACTTCCGCCATCAGGGCGTCGAAGGAAGCACCGATATTCACGTCGTACCGCTTGATCCCCAGATGGTTGATAAGCTTGATCGAATCCTCGATGTCCGGCTGGACGCCGTTGGGCATGGTCACACCGATCACACGGTCCACCCCGAGGGCCTCCACGCAGAGGCCGGCCACGACGGAACTGTCCTTGCCGCCGGAAATGCCGATCACGGCATTGCAGCCCGGGCCGTTCTCCGCGAACCAGTCCCGGATCCACTGGACGCACGCGTCCTTCACTTTCCTTGCATCAAACATACTATTTGGCTCTTGTATAGACTTGGATGGGACAGCCGGTGAAATCGAAATGCTCACGCAGCTTGTTCTCCAGGAAACGCTTGTACGGATCCTTCACCCACTGGGGCAGGTTGCAGAAGAAGGCGAACTGCGGGGTGCGGGTCGGAAGCTGGGTCACATACTTGATCTTGATGTACTTGCCCTTCCAGGCCGGCGGCGGATAGTTCTCGATCTCCGGCAGCATCGCATCGTTGAGTTCGGAAGTGGAGATGCGGCGCTTCATGTTCTCCGCCACGTGTGCGGCGGCATTCAGCACCTCCAGGATGCGCTGCTTGTTGATGACGGAGGTAAACACGATGGGGATGTCGTTGAACGGGGCCAGGCGGGCCTTCAGGGCCTCGGTGTAGTCGCGCATGGTGTTCGGCTCCTTCTCGAAGAGGTCCCACTTGTTCACGACGATGACGCAGCCCTTGCGGTTCTTTTGGATGACGTTGAAGATATTCATATCCTGCGCCTCCATCCCGAGCGTGGCATCGATCATCAGGATGCACACGTCGCTGTGTTCGATGGTGCGCATGGCGCGGAGGACGGAGTAGAACTCCAGGTCCTCGGTGACCTTCGCCTTCCGCCGCATACCGGCCGTATCCACGAGCACGAATTCGTGGCCGAACTTGTTGTAGTAGGTGGAAATGGAGTCACGGGTGGTTCCAGCCACGGGCGTGACGATGTTCCTTTCCTCGCCCAGCAGGGCGTTCGTCAGGGACGACTTGCCTACGTTCGGACGGCCCACGATGGCGATGTGCGGGACATCGGCATGGTCGTCCTCCGCCACTGAATCCTCCGGAAGCACGCGGACGATCTCGTCCAGGAGGTCGCCGGTACCGGAACCGTTGGCGGCGGAGATGCTCCACACCTCGCCCAGGCCCAGGCCGTAGAAGTCGAAGGCGTCGTACATCTTCTCGCCCGAATCGACCTTGTT
Organism: uncultured Bacteroidia bacterium; assembly: GCA_902778105.1. Lineage (GTDB taxonomy): Bacteria > Bacteroidota > Bacteroidia > Bacteroidales > UBA932 > Cryptobacteroides. Next base: position 10,112 of record CACYWN010000019.1, on the reverse strand, counting down.
CACGCAAAGGACCACCGGCTTCTTGGAGCGGCGCAGAAGGTCGGCGATCTCCGCATCGTAGTCCGTGATGCCGGTGGCGGCCTCGCACATGAACAGGATCACGTCGGCCTCCTCCACGGCGATGACCACCTGGCGGCGGATCGCCTCCTCGAACACATCGTCCGAATTGGTGGTGTAACCGCCCGTGTCCACCACGGAGAATTCGGTGCCGCACCATTCACATTTGCCGTAATGGCGGTCCCGGGTCACGCCCGCGGTTCCGTCGACAATCGCCTGACGCATCCCCACGAGGCGGTTGAAAAGCGTAGATTTTCCTACGTTCGGTCTCCCGACTATCGCTACCAATGCCATAAATATCTTCAGTTTAGAAAGTGCAAAGATACCAATTTATTCGAATACACTCAAAGATTCGTCGAAGACCGGACTGTCCACGCCGAAGAAATCCAGGACCGAATGGAACACATGATGCTGCCCCACCTCGGGGAGGTCCTTCAGGCGGAGCGACCGGTCGGAGGTCCATACGATGAAGGGAATCTCGATCTGCTCCCGCGGAGCCATGGAGAAGGGAACGCCGTGCATGTACAGGTTGTTTTCGCCGAGGGACTCGCCATGGTCCGAGACGAACAGCACGCAGCCGCGCCGGCCGGTTTCCCGCACGATCCCGATGACCTGGTGGACGAGCCAGTCGGTATAGACGATGCTGTTGTCATAGGCATTGTCCAGTTCCAGCTGGCTCACCTTGGACATCTCCACCGTATTGCTCACAGGCGTAAACACCTCGAACTCAGGCGGATAATTGGTATTGTACGCCGGCCCGTGGTTCGTGTAGGTATGCAGGACGGCGAATACCTTGTCCTTGCCGCCGGCCTCCAGTTCCTCCTTCAGGCCGGCGAGCAGGGCACCGTCGTGGCGGCGGTCCGCTTCCGGATAACGGTCCCGGATCTCGCTGACGGTCTCATAGGACCGCACATGGACCGGCGGTTCTCCCCAGTTGCTGGTGCGCCAGAAGACATCGATCCCGGTCCGGTACAGGTAGTTCGGGAGGATCTCGTACAGTTCATCCGTATCCTTGTATTCCAGGATCGCCTTCACGCCCGCGGCAGTATAGGTGGCCGAGGCGTTGGCAACATAGGCTTTGACGCTGTCCTTCACCGTATAAGGGTTGGTCTCCTTCCCGTAGCCATACAGGGAGAAACGGTCGCGGCGGGCGGATTCGCCGATGACCAGCACGCAGACATCCCGGCTGTCCGTGGTCAGCGTCGCGTCGGGCAGCGGAATCTCCTCGACGTTCTTCCGTTTTTCCGCCGCCCGGTACCGGAAGGAATTGACGATGTAGGACCAGGGCATCAGGAGGCTGCCGAGTTCCGTGGAATTGCGGTCGATCCAGGGCCAGTTCTTCATGTTGCCGAACACCAGGACCAGGAGCGCCGCCACGCATCCTCCCAGCCAGGAGAGAAAGCGCTTCCACGAGCCGTAGTCCACCTTCCGGCGGAACACATATATCGACGGCAGGATGCCCAGCAGCAGGACGTAGAGCACGAACGAGAAAGAGAAGAATCCCGACGCCTCGGAGTATTGGGTCCGGAACACGTTCCCCATCATCTCGTCCGTCACCAGCACATCATAGGTGTTCACGAAATAAAGCATGATGGCGTCACCGACGAGGGTGAAGGCCACCAGGAACCTGCCGAGTCCGCGCAGCAGCCAGACCAGCGCGTAGTACAGCAGGAAATCCAGCACCAGCAGCAGGAGAACCGCCGTCACGACGATCACGATCCCGTTGAATCCCCCCTCGATGTTCTCGAGGACACGCCGGAAAAAAGGCATATGGAACGCCACGAGCGTAAACAGGGCCAGGATGGCGCAGTAGGCCGCCAGCGGTGCTTTCTTGGATGGAAATGTCATAGTTTCAGGAGCTTGCGCCACTGACCGAGCGTCGCCACGATGAGCGCGAGGGTCAGCAGGTTGTACAGGATGGTCAGGAGCCAGTCGATGGGCTGCGGCTCATCGCTGAAAGGACTCTCCTGCGCCGATGCATCATAGCGGGCGAAGGGGTTCGTGTAGATGACCGCACCGTCCGGGAAGAAGGCGGTCAGGCGCGCGAAATGGTCCTCCGGCCGGAAAACATAGGCGATGCTGTCCGTCCTTTCCACGAGGGCGAGCGTCCGGTGGTCCTGCCCGTTCACGCGGATGCTGTCGGCCGGGGCCGAAAGCTTCATATACACCGTGTCGCGGTTCAGGCCGATGTCCTCGATGAAGGGCAACTCCCGGTTCTTCGCATACTTGACCTCCCAGTCACCGTTTCCGTAATCGGGGACCCGCATGGAGTAGAAGCACCCGTTGCGAAGGTTCGCCAGGATGTCCTCGTACCGGCCCGACGGCGTACACAGGAAGTTGCAGCGGATGCCGATCTGCCAATGGTTCTGCGGATGATGGAGGTCGTCGTTCGCCACGCCGTAGCTGTAGTGCCCGGCGCTGAGCGCCCAGTCCCAGTACTCGTTCTCCGTGCCGATGTGGGTGTCCAGTTCGGTGAGTTCGTACCCGGAGAGCTTCGCCATGAGGTCCTCCGACATGCCCACGGTCCGGTAGGGATGGTTGATCTGGACGATATCCGCCCCTTCGGCCAGACGGTCCAGTTCGAACTGCTTCTGGGAGGCCAGCAGCGGGAGGAGCGGATCCCAGTGCTTCACCCGGTCGCTTCCGAACACCAGTTTGTGGAACTTGAACGGGCTGTAGCCCTGCTCGTACACATTGACCTGGAGCGTGGAGTCGAACGGATGGGCCGTGATTTCGTTGTGGTTGGAGAAGGTGACGATGTCGTAACCCAGTTTCCGGTAGGCGTCATACACCTCCTGTGGCCAGGCCTCGCTCTCGTTGGGCGGGAAGGGGCCCTTGACCCGCGTGTGGGTGTGGAGACTCGCCCGCTTCCAGCAACAGGCCGTATCCAGGTCCCGGTAAGGATTGTAGATGTCAGCGCCGGCAAAGGGTGCGGGAGCCCGGAAATCATAGATCGGGCTCACGCCTGTCACCAGAATGGCAAGCAGCAGCAGGAACAGGATACTGACGAGAACCTTGAGCAGGCCCCGAAGGAGCCTGCCCAATGGTTTCGCATCTCTGGAAGCGATTGATTTCATAGTGGTTGCATTATTCCTTTCCGAACAGGGAGCAGGAGGTGCAGGCATCGGAATAGTTTCCGCTGCACACCTTCTTCCCCTTCTGCGCAGCCAGCATTTCCAGCTCTTCCTGCTTCGCGCACTTGATCCCCCGCTTGCGCATCTCCGGATTGGTCGATATCTCCCCGTCCGGGAAGGGACGGTTGAAAAAGAAGATATTGACCCCGAGCAGCAGCACGGCGAGGCCCACGAAGACAATGGCGGCGAGAAATACTTTCATCGGACTTTACAGCGGGAATTCGGAGGAAATCGGTTCGTAGTTATAGACCCTGAGGATCATCCGGGCAAAAGTCTCGGCCAGGGAGACTACGCGGATCTTGCCCTGGAGGGCCTTCTTCGCGGGATCGAGCGGAATGGTATCGGTCACATACACCTCGGACAGGGCGGAGGAGTCGATCCGTTCATAGGCGGGACCGGACAGGACGGCATGGGTGGCGAAGGCACGGACGCTGCGGGCACCCCGCTTCACGAGCTCGTTCGCCGCGGCGGTCAGGGTGCCGGCCGTGTCGATGATGTCGTCGATGATGACGATGTCCCGTCCCTCGACGTCGCCGATGGGGACGATGCGCTCCACGACGTTGGCCTTCGCACGGGTCTTGTGACAGATCACCACCGGGCAGTGAAGGTTCTTCGCATAGGCATTGGCGCGCTTCGCGCCGCCCATGTCGGGCGCGGCGATGGTGAAGCGGTCCGGATCGGCCTTCTGCATCTTGCGGAGGATGTCCAGGAAGTCATAGCTGGCGTACAGGTGGTTCACCGGCAGGTCGAAGAAACCCTGGATCTGGTCGGCGTGGAGGTCACAGGTCATCAAGGCGTCCGTGCCGGCGGTCTTGAGCATGTTGGCCACCAGCTTGGCGCCGATTGAAACGCGCGGCTTGTCCTTGCGGTCCTGGCGGGCCCATCCGAAATACGGGAGAACGGCTATCACCTTGTTGGCGGAAGCCCGCTTCGCGGCGTCGATCGCCAGGAGAAGTTCCATCAGGTTGTCCGTTGGCGGGAAGGTGGACTGGAGAATGAAACAGGTGGCGCCGCGCACGCTTTCCGCGAAGAAAGGCACGAACTCGCCATCGCTGAAGTGGGTAACCTCGAGCGGACCGAGCACGACGTCCGGTTCCTCAGGGCTCTTCATCCGGTTCATGGCCGCAACCACCTTTTCGGCGAAATACCGAGTGGCTTCACAGGTAAAAATGGCCATCCTGTGCTTGTGAACATCGTTTATCATAAGTTCTGGAGTACGGTTCCGATATAGTTGAGAATCTCTTCCTTTCCCAGCCCGCTGACCGAGGAGCTCACGAATACGGGCGGAAGTTCCTCCCATTCCTCCAGCAGCCTGGCCTTGTTCTTCTCCACCTGCGCCGCCGTGACGGTGGGACCCTGCTTGTCGGCCTTGGTGAAGATAAGGCCGAAGGGAATCCCCTTCTCCCCCAGTTCGGCGATGAAGCGCAGGTCCACTTCCTGCATGTCGTGCCGGGAATCCAGGAGGACGAACAGCATGACCAGCTCTTCGCTGCGGTTCACATAATCCCAGATGATGTGACGGAGCTTCGCCCGCTCCTTGTCCGGCAGGCGCGCATAACCGTACCCCGGAAGGTCCACGAGATACCAGTTGTCGTTGATGAGGAAGTGGTTCACGAGCTGGGTCTTTCCGGGCGTCTGGGAGGTCTTGGCCAGCTTGGAATTACCCGTCAGGGCGTTGATGAGCGAGGATTTCCCGACATTGGAACGGCCGATGAATGCGAATTCGGGCAGCTTTCGTGCAGGCTTCTGTTCCACCCGCGTGCTGCTGCCGGAAAATATGGCTGTCTTGACTTTCATGGACCCTCGCTGGATTGCCAGGACAAAGATAGGAAATTATTTCGACAATTTCGGGTACCGCACCGTGAAACAGGCGCCTCCCAGGGAAAAAGATTTCGAATAGCCGATTTCGCCTCCGCAACGTTCCACGATATTGCGGCAGATGGCGAGTCCCAGACCGGTCCCGTGCGACTTGGTGGTGAAATCGGGCGTGAACAGCTTGGTGCGGTTCTCCTCCTTCACGCCGGGACCGTTATCCTCCACGACGATGTCGTAGAAACCCTCCTTCGTGGAATGGCGGAGCGAAACGACCACCTTCCCGCCCTCACGGCCTTCAAGCGCCTGGACGGCATTGGTCACAAGGTTCACCAGGACCCGTGTCAGCTGCGGTTTCGGGCCCATGACCTCCGCTCCCTCCAGTCCGTAGTACGCGAAGGACACGTCGTCCCGGGCGTCGAACATCGACACTTCCTCCCGGACCAGGGCGTCCAGGTCGATCCGGACCGGCTCCTCGGAATAGAGTTTGGCGAAGGTGGAGAATTCGTTGGCCGTGTCGGCCAGGATGTCGATATGCTCGAGGACGGCGGCGGACACTTCGTCGAACTTCTCCTCCCAGGCGGGATTGCCGGTCTGCTTCATCCGGATGAGCATCTGGAGCTTGAGCTTGATGGGCGTGAGCGGGTTCTTGATCTCATGGGCCACCTGCCGTGCCATCGCGCTCCAGGCCTTGTCGCGCTCGGCCTGGGCCAGCTGCCGGGTGGAATCCGACAGGTCGTGTACCATGAGGTTGTAGGCACGCACCAGGGAGGAAATCTCGTCCTCCTGGTCGTAGACGATGTATTCCAGATGGTCCACGTCGGACACCTTCATCTTCCGGCCCATTTCGCTGAGCGGGCGGAACATCCGGCCGATCACCTCCTCCGTCACCACCCGGGCGAACATCAGCAGGAGGATGAACACCGTGATGATGGAAGCGATATGCATCAGGGCCTCGTCCTCGAAATCAGAACTCTGGTCGGTATAGGGGGAAGACACGATGGCGGTCATTTCGCCTTCATCACCGATGACCGGCGCATACAGGGCATAGTAGCGGCGCGGGCCGAGCCGCTCCCGCTGGATGCTGAATCTCCTGTGGTTCAATACGATGCTGTAATAGGCCTCTTCCGCGAGCCGGCAGCCCGTCACCATCCGGTCGTAAACCTCCGGGGTGGTGGAAAGGACCATCCTCCCGTCAGGCGTGAACAGGGTGACATCACACTTGAGGTCGTTACCGGCCGCCTCCACCGCCGCTTTCGCCACCTGGGAACGGAGGTCCTCCTCGGTACGGGCCCCGCGCAGGCTGGACTGCAGCATGGACTGGAGCGCCGTGATCCGGGAGGTCATGATGCTCTGGAGATCGGCGTTGTTTCGCCGGTACACGAAGTACACGCTGAATGCAGCCATGGCGACCAGCGTCGCGATCAGGGACACATACAGGACCACGCTGATCCTCGTCCGGTAGTAGTTCCTCTCTCCGCTGCGACGCCTCCGGCGGAAACCCAGGATGCTCGCCAGCACGTAAGCGACAATGGCGAAGAGCACCCCTTCCACCACATAGTTGAGCATCTCGGTCTTGGGACGGGATACCACGATCATCTCTTCGTCCGAGATGTTCTGGACGAAATGCATGTAGTCCTCCAGGACCAGATGGCCGTTGGGATGATCCTTCGCGAGACGGCCCAGGCGGTCGGAAACCAGGGTGGGATAGGCGAAATCGCCCTTATACAGGACCAGGCGCTCCGTCACGTACTTCGCATAGGAATAGACCGCGGGAAGCGACACGCGCCCCGGTTCAGAAAAGCCCAGCAGGCTCAGGTAGCCGCGGTCTTCCCGGTTGGCCTTCGATTCGACGAGCACGAGGACCGACGAGGCGCCGTAGTTCGGCGTATAATAGGTGAACATGCCCGAGTAGCGGGCCCGTCCGCTGGTCCCGGTACTGTAGAAGAAGTGGGAATTGTCGGCCAGGCGCACGCCGCTGCGGATCCGCTCGTTGAACAGGGCGTCCATCGCGGCCGAAGGCGTGGGCAGCAGCACCGATATGTCATAATCCTGCGACAGCCGCGTCATGTAGGAATTCACCAACCGGCCGCGGATGATCTCGTTGCTGTTCTCCAGGACCGACAGGGAACCGATGACCGGATCCGAGGCGATGGAGGCCTCCGCCGCCCGCAGCTGGATCTCCAGCGAGATGTCCCGGTCCATCGCCAGGCGGTTCGCCCAGACCTCCACCCGGTTCTGTTCCTTCTGGAAGCCCAGCAGGGAGGAAACGCTCACGAAATACGCCGCAGTCAGGACGGCGAACACCAGCCGTCCGATGCGGGAGAATACGTTGTAGCGCAGGCCGAAGAGGTCCCGTATGAGCGGGGAAAGCAGATGCGCCAGCAGCAGGAGCGTGAGCGAGAGAAGCAGGAAAGACACATAGACGACGGCCGTATAGCGGTCCAGCAGGTTCATCTTGTACAGTTCCAGGCAGATGCCGGAATTGAACACGATGCTCCGGAAGGTGTGGTGGATATACAGGCAGACCAGCAGGATCACGGCGATGATGGCCAGGGCCGCCCCCGCTTTCGTCCATCTGGACCATTTCATGGACTGGCGCAGCAAGGACTTCCTCGTCATGTACAGGCTCAGGACGATGGAACACACCAGCAGGTTGAAGATTACCACGGCCCCGAGGGAATAGAGGACCGGTCCGTCGGCATACAGGAGCGGCGAGAACAGCTGGGATACCGCACCGAGACGCCGCCCGTAGAAATACATGCCGGCGGCGAAAAGGGTCTCCACGCCGATGGCGGCAGCAGCGGAAAGCAGGGTGGGACGGGCCGCCAGCAGGAGCAGCACTCCCGCAAAGGAGAAGATAATGCCCAGCCAGAACAGGATGGCATTGTACCGGCCCGGAACCGAAACGCTCTCGGAAGTGATCTTGAGCACCGGCGAGCCGCTCACTTCCACGGGGACGCCGGTGGAGGCGGTAAGCGGCTGCAGGGTATAGCGGTCACCCAGGCGGAATTGTGGGTTGATTCCATTGAACGAACTGGCCTTGAGTTCGTTGACCATTTCCAGTCCGGCGATGACGGTGAGGTCGTCCTTCCGGACCGACTTGGCCAGGTACCACTTGGGTCCGTAATTCACGAAGGACAGGCTCGAGGACAACTGGGACAACGGTGAAGAGGCGTTGCTGCGGGCATCGCCGAGCCGCTGGACATAGGTCCGGGAACGGATGTCGTCGTTACGGATGGGAAACTGATGCGTCCAGGATAGGAGGGTGTCCTCGCGGTACCGGTATACCACCATGTCCTCCGGAAGGTCCTCCAGGCGGAGCCAGGCGTCCGGATCGGCGGAAAGGGCCTGGTCCACATACGTGTCCAGCACGTCCATCCGCCGCTCGACCCGCATGCCCAAGTCGCTGGCCGCGGAGGCGGTGTCCGGATACGGCAGGTTCGTCAGGAACGAGGCCACCAGCAGGATGAGGGCGGCGGAAAGGACTGTCACCCCGGACCAGAACCGTATGTGCCTGATCTTACTCATGGTGATAAGGCTCTCCCCGGATGATGGTGAAAGCCCGGTACAGCTGCTCTGCAAAAACCGTTCTCACCATCTGGTGGGAAAAGGTCATTTTCGAAAGGGACACCAGCCCGTTGGCACGGTCGTAGACCTTCTGCGAGAACCCATAGGCTCCGCCGACGACGAACACGAGTCCTTTCCCGCCCAAGGAGAGCTGTCGCTGGATCCAGTCGGCCCATTCGACGGACCGGTACTGTCTTCCTCGCTCGTCCAGGAGGATGACGGTTTCGCCGGGAGCGACCTGTTTCAGGATGAGTTCCCCTTCCTTCTCCTTGATCTGTTCCTGCGAAAAGGCCGATACGTTCTTGAGTTGGGGAATCTCCACGAGGGTAAAGGGCACATAGTGCCGGAGCCGGGACACATACAGGTCCAGGCCCTCCCTCACCCAGGGCACGTCGGTCTTTCCGACGGTTACGAGCTTCACTTCCATCTTTCTCCGCAAAGTTAATCTTTCGGCTCGGTATTTGCAAGAAAGACGGAGCGATGAATCGGTTATGAAACGGATTTTGATGACGCTTGCAGCGCTCCTGCTGCTTACCGTGACAGGACTGTCCGCCCAGGACAAAGGCTATGACGTCTTTGTCCCCATCGGCAAATACATCGCCCAGGGCGATGCGTCCAGCCTTTCCGCCTGGTTCTCCGAGAACCTTGAGGTTTCCATCATCTCCTCCACCCGCAACTGCTCCCGCACCCAGGCCCGCCAGATCGTCAAGTCCTTCTTCGACACCTACACGCCCCGCTCCTTCGACATCTCCCACCGTGCCTCCCGGTCCAACATGAAGTATGCGCTGGGCCAGCTGAATGCCGGCGGCGAAGTGTTCATCGTCACCATCTTCGTCTCCTCAAAGGCCGACGGCACCTACCAGATCCAGCAGCTGAAGATCGACCGGCAGACGGCGGTCTATTAACTAAATTTGCATAAAATCAGGCAAATCGTTATTTTTGCGTGCTGAACCGCGAAATAACGATTAATTGATATTTTTATCAAGAACGGAATGTACATCATGTTCAACGGCAAGCCCTGCGTCGTGGTGTATTTCCAGCACGTGAAACCCGGCAAGGGTCCCGCCTTCGTCAAGACGAAGCTCCGCAACCTCGAAAACGGCCGCATCCTCGAAAACACCTTCACCGCCGGTGTCAAACTCGACACCATCACCGTCGAACGCCGTCCCTACCAGTACCTTTACGATGACGGCGAGGCCTTCAACTTCATGCACGAAGAGACCTACGAGCAGATCACCCTCCCCCACGACGTCGTGGAGAACGCCGACCTCATGAAAGAAGGCCAGCGCGTGGAGATGATGTTCCTCACTGAACCCGAGGAGCGCTGCCTCACCTGCGAGCTCCCCACCTACGTGACCCTCGAAGTCACCTACAGCGAGCCCGCCGTGAAGGGCAACACCGCCTCCACTTCCGCCCTGAAGGAAGTCACCCTGGAGACCGGCGCCAAGATCATGGTTCCCCTCTTCATCGAGACCGGCGAAGTCATCACTGTCAACACCACCGACCGTTCCTACGGCCAGCGCGTGAAGTAAGGTTTTC
>CACYWN010000018.1 GCA_902778105.1 uncultured Bacteroidia bacterium | reverse complement strand
TGCGAGCTGCTGCTGGACGGCAAAGGTCGAGTAGAAAACGGCCCTGTCGTAAAAGCTCTTTTGAGGAGCGACCTGCATCTCCACCACAAACCGGGATCCGTCCCTGTCGGTACATTCCACGTCAATGCGGACGCTCTTCTTCCCGGGAAATGGATTGATGTGTTCCTGCGAGACATACGTGAGTTGGACGATGTCATGCTCCGGGATGAGCTCCCGAAGGAAGAGCTCGAGCAGCCGTTTCCGGCTTTCCGTCCCAAAGGAGCGCTTGAACCAGTCGTCCATGATGATACGGGCATAGCGCCCGACGGAGGAAGAATTCATGGCTAAAGATGTATTCCGGGCCTTCCGGAGAAGAAGGCCGGTCCGAAAATCATCCCCTCGGGCCCTGTTGCACAAGGACCGGCCGGAACAAAGCTACGGAAGCAAAAGACATCGTGCAAAGCGGCCGGTGCAGTTTTTTATGATTCTTGCCCGGATTATGCTTTTCTTGCCCGATTCTTTTCTGTTTCCGGTGGATCGTAAGAATTATTCTGGCGCTAGTCGATTTTTCCAATGAAAAGAGCCGCGCTTTTGGGGGGCAGGGTCTGAAAGAATTCGAGCAAGATCTGCGCACTTTTAGGGCATAGTCTGATTTGAGGACGCAGACCTTGCCCGCCGGATCGGCCTTCCAGCCAACTGTATGGCATAAACCATGGGCATGGTCTGTCACTTAAAAACAGACTCCGCCCAAATACCATTCAGACCATGCCCAGACTCAGGCCATGCCAAGCTCACCATCTCATTGACCATCTCACCACCTCATTGACCATCTCACCACCTCGGCCATCTCACTGGTACCTTCTCATCATCACCATCTCTGCGCCGCAAATGCGGAAAAAAGGCCACAGAGGTGCTTCTGCGTGCAGACGCGGCACCGTTTTCCGCTTAAAAGGCCATTTTAGCGGACGCGTCGGCAGGCGGAACGGCGTAGAAGCACGATTTGCCGCAAATGCGGCCGGACGGAGAGGCAATGCAAATACGGCCGCTCGGGAAGGCAACAGGAAGGCAACGCAAATGCAGACCTTGCCCGAAGTCTGGCAGACCTTGCCCAGACTCAGACCTTACGCGTGCCTCCTTGCCTCCCTCGCTCGGTTTTATGATATTCTCTGAGAAAATTGCTATATTTGCAGGATGACAGACCATTGCAAGGAATGAAAGGAATCCGGAAAATAGCGCTCGGGCTCCTGCTCGCCGTGGCGGCCATGGCCGTCTCGGGGTGTGGTGTGGCCAAGCTCAAGGACCTCAAGGTGACGTCCGTGGGGGTGAAGTACCTCGTTCCTACGTCGTCCCGGTCGATGGATGCCGTGCTGCTCCTGGGGCTGGACAATCCTTCCATTTCCTTTACGGTCGAAGACGTCCGGGGCGTGGTGAAATACTACGACCGGGAGATGGTGCATTTCACGGCCGGAGAACTCCCGGTCCAGGAACGGAGCGTGCAGGTATATGAACTCCCTTGCACGGCGCTGCTGGCGGAGAAAGTGTCCCTGCTGGACCTCCTGGCCATCGCTGCCAAGCGTTCGATGGAAGGAATGACCGTCGATGTCAAGTTGCATGTGAAACTCAAGAGCGGGGCGGGGACGACGTTGTCCTTCAACGATATCGACCTGTCCCAGTTCAGTCAATAAGCCATCCGTATGAAAAAAATACTGGTTACTTTCTTTTTGGTTCTTCTCTCCGGCGCGCTCCTCAGCGCGCAGGAGTTCCGTCGGGATACGGTCAAGACGTCGCAGGTGGATTCCTCTCTTGTGGGCCGGAGCATCCTGAATATTTTGGGCAAAGGCTTCACCGTAAACCAGTCGCAGTCCATGTCGGCGGCCCTGGACCGCTACGTGGCCAACAACGGCTCCAAGAAACTCACCGGCTACCGGATCCGGGTCTTCTACGAAAGCGGTCAGAGCGCCAGGAACCGGTCCGAGGCCATCGCCCGTTCCATCTCCAACGCCTATCCCGGTATCGGGGTGTACCGTACCTTTGAAAGTCCGAATTTCAAGGTGAGCGTCGGGGATTTCCGGACCCGGGGCGATGCGCTCAAGGTGTATCAGTCCCTCAAGGCGACCTATCCTACGGCCTTGATTCTCAAGGAAACGATCAATTTCCCGCGGTAGGATTATGGCCACTACGATCAAACAGGAGCTCGGACAGAAACTCCAGCAGAAACTTTCGCCGCTTCAGATCCAGACCATCAAGCTGATCGAGATGCCGGTACAGGCCCTGGAGCAGCATGTCCGTGAGGTGTTGAACGACAACCCGGTCCTGGATGATTCGCCTTCGCAGGGCGGCGAGTCCGACGAGCCCCGCGACATGTCCATTTCCGAGATGGAAGACCGGGAGAACAGCGGTGGTTCCCTGGAGGAGAATTATTCGTCCTATGGTGACGACGATCCGACACCGTATTACAACCGTTCCGTGAAGAACTGGGGCCCGGACGAACGGCCCGAATACAATACCTTCTCCGTCAAGCAGAGTTTCACGCAAAGCCTGATGGAGCAGCTCGGCTACCGGAACCTGACCGAACACGAGCGCGCAGTCGCCACTTTCATCATCGGCAGCCTGGACGACGACGGCTATCTCCGCCGCGACGTGGAGTCCCTGGTGGACGACATCGCCTTCCGGGCCGGGCTGGAAACATCGGCCGAAGAGGTGGAGCGCCTCCTGAAAGTCATCCAGCAGTTCGAACCCTCCGGTGTCGGCGCCCGTGATCTCCGTGAATGCCTGCTCATCCAGTTGGAGGACAAGAAACAGACCCCGTCCGTCCGCAATGCGGTCCGGGTGATCCGGGACGGCTTCGACGATTTCAAAGGCCACCATTTCCAGCGCCTGATGAACCGGTTCCATCTGTCGGATGAGGAGATGAAGGACATTGTCAAGGAAATCCGGAAGCTCAATCCTTCCCCCGGCGGACAGATTGACGACAGCTACAGCGACCAGGCCCAGCAGATCGTTCCCGATTTCCGGCTGGACTATGAGAACGGGGAACTTATCCTGTCGATGCCCCGCTTCTCCATCCCCGAACTCCGGATCAACCGCAAGTATGCCGAGATCCTGGAGACCGGCAAATATGCCACCGACCGCACCCAGAAGGAGGCCGCCGTCTTCGTGAAGCAGAAACTTGATTCGGCCAAATGGTTCGTGGAGGCATTGAAGCAGCGTCAGAACACCCTGGAAAGCACGATGCGGGCCATCATCGAGTATCAGCACGACTACTTTGTGGACGGGGACGAATCCTCCCTCCGCCCGATGGTCCTGAAAGACATTGCCGAAAGGACCGGCTTCGACATCTCCACCATCTCCCGCGTGGTGAACAGCAAGTGGATCGAGACCCACTTCGGCATCTTCCCCCTGAAGTACTTCTTCTCTGAAGGCCTGGAAAACAGTGACGGGGAGGAGATTTCCACCCGCGAAATCAAGAAGGTCCTCCGCGAACTCGTGGACGGCGAAGACAAGCACAACCCCTTCACGGACGATGACCTGGTGGAGGCCCTCACTGCCAAGGGCTACAAAGTGGCCCGCCGCACCATTGCCAAGTATCGTGCCCAGATGGACATCCCCCCGGCACGGCTGCGGAGGGAACTCTGAGCTGGCTCCGTCGGGAGTCCGGGACCGTCATTCCCGGTTCCGGTCAGATATCTCTGCTAAAATGTGTGCGAAATGCCCCTTTCTGCACAATTTCCTGTGTTTATGGTCAGTTATTGTGCAATACGACCCGAATTACACAATTATCGTCGATAATGAAGGATAATTGTGTAATTCGGGCCTTTCTACACTTATTTCGTACGCAAGTATTTAGAACACCAGCAGGAAGAGGCCGGCGGCCAGGCAGGCGCCGAGCATCGGGCCGGCGACGGGGACCCAGCTGTAGGACCAGCCGCTGTCGCGCTTGCCTTTGATGGGCAGGACGGCGTGCGCGCAGCGCGGGGAGAGGTCGCGGGCGGGATTCATGGCGTAGCCGGTGGTCCCGCCGAGGGACATGCCCAGGGCCATGATCAGGCAGGTAACAGGCCAGGCGCCGAGGGCACCGGTGGAAGCGGCGGCACCGCTTACCTGGAAGGCGTTCCCCTCGAAGCCGATGGCGAGGATGATGAACACCAGGAGGCAGGTGGCAATGAACTCGGAAAGGAAGTTCCGCCAGGGATTCCAGATGGCAGGCATCGTGCAGAAGGTGCCGAGCATGGTGTCCGGCTCGTCGGCCGTGGCCGCATAATGGTCCTTATAGAACACATAGACCAGCAGGCCGCCCACGAAGCCGCCCAGCATCTGGGCGATGATGTAACCGAGAACTTGGGTCCAGGCAAACTTGCCGGCGATGGCGAGGCCCAGGGTGACGGCCGGGTTCAGGTGCGCACCGGAAACCGGGCCGGCGATAAGGACGCCCATCATCACGGCGAGGCCCCAAGCGAGGGCGATCACCACCCATCCGCCGCCCTTGGCTTTGGACTTGTTCAGGGACGTGGCGGCGCACACACCGTCACCGAAAAGGACGAGCACCAGGGTGCCGATGAATTCGAAAATGTATGCTTTCTCCATAGTTTGGTGGTTTGATTCTGTTTATTTGCTCAGCGTCCGTCCGATCGCATCGGCCCAGCCGGCCTTTAACTGCGTCGTGTCGGTGCCGGACGGCTTGAACACGCGCTCCGCCTGCCACTGGGCCTTGATCTCGTCCAGGGAGCTCCAGTACCCGACGGCGAGGCCGGCGAGGTAGCAGGCGCCCATGGCGGTGGTCTCGGTGACCTGCGGACGGATGACGGACGTGCCCAGTACATCGGCCTGGAACTGCATCATGAGATTGTTGCGGGATGCACCGCCGTCGACCTTCAGTTCGGAAAGGCGGACGCCGGCATCCTTCTCCATCGCGCCCACGATGTCCATGGTCTGGAAAGCGATGCCTTCGAGGGCCGCGCGGGCGATATGGGCCGCCGTGGTGCCGCGGGTGATGCCGCAGATGGTGCCATGGGCATACTGGTCCCAATAGGGCGCGCCCATGCCCGTAAGGGCCGGGACGAAGTACACACCGCCGTTGTCCGGGACCGTTTCGGCGAGGGCCTCTATCTCGGAGGAACTCCGGATGATGCCCAGGCCGTCCCGCAGCCATTGGACGACGGAACCGCCCACGAAGATGGAGCCTTCCAGGGCGTAATTGACCTTGTCACCGATCTTCCAGGCCACGGTGGTGAGAAGGTTGTTCTTCGAAAGGATGGGCTTCTCACCCGTGTTCATCAAGAGGAAGCAGCCGGTGCCGTAGGTGTTTTTCACGGAGCCGGGCTCGGTGCACATCTGGCCGAAGAGGGCGGCCTGCTGGTCGCCGGCGATGCCGCCGATGGGCACTTCGTGGGCGAAAATGGTCGTCTTCGTGACGCCGTACACCTCGGAGCTGGAGCGCACGGACGGCATCATGGACGCAGGAATGTCCAGCAAGGCCAGTAGCTCGGGATCCCACTCCAACGTATTGATATTGAACAACATCGTACGGGAGGCATTGGACACGTCGGTCACATGGACCTCACCGCGGGTAAGCTGCCAGACAAGCCAGCTGTCCACGGTGCCGAAGCGGAGCTTGCCGGCCTCGGCCTTCTCCCGCGCGCCGGGAACGTTGTCCAGGATCCAGCGGATCTTGGTACCGGAGAAATAGGCGTCGATGATGAGTCCCGTCTTTTCCCGGATCCATTCCGCCTTGTCGCGGAGGGTGTCGCAGAATCCGGAGGTGCGGCGGTCCTGCCACACGATGGCATTGTAGACCGGCTCGCCGGTTTCCGCATCCCACACGATGGTCGTTTCACGCTGGTTGGTGATGCCGATACCGGCGATGTTCAAGCCGTTGATGCCCATCTTGGTGATGGCCTCCGCAATGACGGCCGCCTCGGACGACCAGATCTCCATCGGATTGTGCTCCACCCAGCCCGGTTTTGGGAAATACTGGGTGAATTCCATCTGCGCGGTAGAGCGGATGTTGCCTTCAT
This sequence comes from uncultured Bacteroidia bacterium, assembly GCA_902778105.1. Taxonomy (GTDB): domain Bacteria; phylum Bacteroidota; class Bacteroidia; order Bacteroidales; family UBA932; genus Cryptobacteroides. The sequence continues at coordinate 43,273 of CACYWN010000018.1, read as the reverse complement.
GGTCGAAGACGATGGCCCGGGAAGAGCTGGTTCCCTGGTCCAGGGCCAGAATGTATTTTTCCATAATTATATGATTAGTTTACAGATCAGTGTCGCACTGGTGCAGTCCACGACCTCCACGTCCACATACTCGCCCGTGTGGTGTCCGCCACCGGGGAATACGCACATCTTGCTGTTGGAGGCGCGGCCGCACAGATCGTCGGGATTCCGTTTGGAGGGGCCTTCGATGAGGACCTGCAGGCGCTTGCCGATGTCCCGGCGATAGCTCTCCAGGGATTTCCGGTTCTGCAGGTCGATGATCTCGTTCAGCCGCCGCGTCTTGGTGGCCGGCGGGACGTCGTCCGGATAATTCCGGGCCGCCAGGGTGCCCGGGCGTTCGGAATAGGCGAACATGAAGGCCCAGTCGAAGCCGACCTCCTCCATGAGGCTCAGCGTCTCCCGGTGGTCCTCCTCCGTCTCGGAGCAGAAACCGGCGATGACATCGGTCGTCAGGCCGCAATCCGGCATCACGCTGCGGATCTTGCGGACCCGTTCCAGATACCATTCACGGTCGTATTTCCGGCGCATCTTCTCCAGCATCCGGGAACTGCCGGACTGGACGGGAAGATGGATGTGCTTGCAAATGTTGTCGTACGCGGCCATCGTCTCGATAACCTCGTCACTGATGTCCTTGGGGTGCGAAGTGGCGAAACGGACTCTGAGTTCGGGGCTTACGGACGCCACACGCCGCAGCAGCTCCGCGAAGTTCACGGTTTCCTCCGCCGATTTCCACAGGTAGCTGTCCACATTCTGCCCAAGCAGTGTCACCTCCTTGTAGCCCTTCTGGAACACGTCACAGGCCTCCCGGACGATGGAATGCGGGTCGCGCGACCGCTCGACACCGCGGGTGTACGGCACCACGCAGTACGAGCAGACGTTATTGCAGCCGCGCATGATGGAAATGAAGGCCGAGACGCCGTTCCTGTCGGTGCGCACCGGCGTAATGTCCGCATAGGTTTCATCCCGGGAAAGGAGCACGTCGATCTGTGGGGCTTCCGGTTTCAGGGCTTCTAGCAGCCGGGGCAGCGAACGGTAGGCGTCCGGTCCGACGACCAGGTCCACCTTCCGCGTTTCCAACAACTTGTCCTTCAGGCGTTCCGCCATACAGCCCACAATGCCCACGACCACGCCCGGACGCTTGCGCCGCTGCAGGTTGAACTGCTCGATCCGGCCCCAGATCCGCTGCTCCGCGTTGTCACGCACCGAGCAGGTATTGGCCATGATCAGGTCCGCTTCCTCCATGTTCTCCGTCCGCTCATATCCCTCCTTGGCCAGAATGGAAAAAATGACCTCGGTGTCATTCACGTTCATCTGACACCCGTATGTTTCAATATAGGCTTTCTTCATAAGCAGTACAAAGGTAATAAAAATGTGTGAAACTCTTGTTTTGACACAATAATCACTTGAAATGGTTGATAATTGTGTGATTCGAGCTGTTTTACACAATTCTTGTCCATTATGGTTGATTATTGTATGATCCGAGCCGTTTTACACAATTCCTGTCCATCATGGTTGATTATTGTGTGGTTTGAGCTGTTTTACACAATTCTTGTCCATGATGGAGGATAATTGTTTGATTCGAGCCGTTCTACACAGTTCTTGTCCATGATGGAGGATAATTGTGTGATTCGTACCGTTTTACACAATTCTTGTCCATCATGGAGGATAATTGTGTGAATCGAGCCGTTTTACACAGTTTTTGTCCATCATGGTTGATTATTGTGTGGTTTGAGCAGTTTTACACAGTTCCTGTCCATCATGATTGATTATTGTGTAATTCGAATCGTTCTACACAATTCCTGTCCATCATGGAGGATAATTGTGTGATTCGAGCTGTTTTACACAATTCTTGTCCATTATGGTTGATTATTGTGTGGTTTGAGCAGTTTTACACAGTTCCTGTCCATCATGGAGGATAATTCCTGTCCATCATGGAGGATAATTGTGTGATTCGAGCTGTTTTACACAGTTCTTGTCCATTATGGTTGATTATTGTGTGGTTTGAGCAGTTTTACACAGTTCCTGTCCATCATGATTGATTATTGTGTAATTCGAGCCGCTCTACACAATTCTTGTCCATCATGGTTGATTATTGTTTGATTCAAGCTGTTCTACACAGTTTCACGGTTTTCGGATGCGTTTTGAAGTCAGGGGAAACATATCGTCTACAATTCGCGGATCAAGTTTGGCAATCCGTGCGACTTGACCGTTGGAAGCACTGTATTTGTTTTTCAAAATGATGGCCAGATCTTTCCGGTATCGCTCTGGAAGTTCTTTCGTTCCATCAAATCTGAATTCTGACCGACATATCTTCTGGGCTGTTGCGAATAACTCATCATCGTTCAAGTTGGGGCGTTCGCCCATTTTGGTGGCGGTCTCGTGATGCGCTTCGACATTCCTCAGTACCCACCAGACAAATTTGCCGGCGTTGGGAAATAACTTTTCCACCAGTTTGTAATTCACGAAACTTTCCGGTGCAATCATCCCGTCACGAATCCTGAATCGAGAATCCAGTTCCGGATTGGGAGATCGGGTGATTTCCCGTTTTTCCTTGTATGTCAGTTCTTTCGGCTCTTTTGTCCTGAGACTGGGTAAGAGCGGATTGAAATATAGAAAGCCACTGCACCAGGGGAAGGCTAGGGGGTTTACATCGAACCGGACCACATAAGGATTGCGGATAACGTATGCAATCTCGTTCCTGAGTTGGGACAAACTCCCGATGGGCGGTGTATCGGGATCAACCTGGACAGAATCCAAGACACCTGCGCGTCCACGCCGCGAAAGATAGTTTGAGAGCCTTTTCTTCAGTTGTTTGAAAAAGGAAAGGCCGTCAATCAACTTTCCTTTGACGATGAAATGAAAGTGGTTGCTCATCAAGGCGTAAGCAAGAATGTCGACGTGGAATTCCAGGGCCGTGATGGCTATCAGGTTCATCGCCACTTTCCGCTCTTCGTCATTTTCAAAAATGACTCCGTCTTTAAGTGGCTCCGTGCTGAGGTGATAAAAAGGACCGGATTCCTGGAATAAACGCTCCTGCATCCATTCGATTTGCCATTCATTCATCGGCGGTTGTTTGACATACTGTTCCATCGCTACGAATCATTCGTTCTGTGGCAAACCTATGAAATCCCTGCCTGAAAACAATGGGTTTCGGTGTTGTTTCAGGTCGATTTTTACGATTCTTACGCGTTTTTACGTTTTTTATGAAAACAAAAGTGCGAATCGGGCCTTATCACACAGTTTTCGGCCCAAATGGCGAGTAATTGTGTATATCTGGCCTTATCACACAGTTTTCGGCCCAAGCGGCGAATAATTGTGCATATCTGGCCTTATCACACACAGTTTTCGGCCCAAACGGCGAATAATTGTGCATATCGAGCCTTATCACACAATTTTCGACCCAAATGGCGAATAATTGTGTATATCGAGCCTTATTACACAGTTCTCGGCCCAAAACGGCGAATAATTGTGCATATCGAGCCTTATCTCACAGTTTTCGGCCCAAACGGCGACTAACTGTGTATATCGGACCTTATCACACAGTTTTCGACCCAAACGGCGAATAATTGTGTATATCGGACCTTATCACACAGTTCTCGGCCCAAAACGGCGAGTAATTGTGCAAAACAGACCGTTTTACACAATTAATGCGGTTCCCGGGACAGAGATGGGGCCGAACGGAGTGGCAGAACTGAAACTTCTACAGCTTTTCGCCGAAGGCGAGGTCGCCGGCGTCACCGATGCCGGGGATGATGTAGCTGCGGCCGGTGAGTTCTTCGTCGACGGCGGCAACCCAGAGGGTTACTTCGTTGCCGTAGCGGACGGAGAGCTGGTCCACGGCATAGCTGCTGGCGATGGGGGTGATGAGGTGGATGGCGGAGGGATGGCCGCCTTCCTCGACGAGTTTGTCGATGCACACTTCCATGGAGGCCCCCGTGGCGATCATCGTGTCGGCGATGACGAGGACTTTGCCTTCCAGCGAAGGAACCGAGCAGTAATCTACGCGGAGTTCGAAGTAGTCGCCCTTGCCGTATTTCCGGAAGGTGGCCAGGAAGGCCGATTCGGCATGGTCGAAGTAGTTGAGGAATCCCTTCTGCAGCGGAAGGCCCGCCCGGAGGATGGTCGCGATGACCACGGGTGTGTCACAGGTGTTCACCGTGGCGATGCCGAGGGGGGTCGTGACTTCCTTGGGGGAGTAGGTGAGGACCTTGGAGAGCTCATAGGCGAACACTTCTCCCACCCGCTCGAGGTTGAACCGGAAACGCATGGGATCCTTCTGGATGGAGGCATCCCGCAGTTCTGCGAGGAAGGTGTTGAGAACGGTGTTGTTCTCGCCGAGATTGTTCACTTTCATAGTGCCGAGGGATTGGTTGCGAATACAAACATACACAAAAAAATCCGGTTTACAAACGCATCTTCACGACCCTTTCGTCCTGGAACGAGTAATAGGACCCGTCCGCGATGACGACATGGTCGAAGAGGGCGCAGTCGAAAGTCCTCAGCGCGAGTTGCAGCCGGCGGGTCTCCCGGATGTCCGCTTCGCCGGGGAGGGGACTGCCGGAAGGATGGTTGTGCACGAGGATGACGGCCTTGGCCTGGCGCTGGATGACACCCCGGAGGACACGCTTCACGTCGATCAGCGTCGTATCAGCCGTCCCGGAGGTCAGCCGCTCTTTTCCCACGACATAATTCGCACGGTTCAGGTACAGCACCCAGCATTCTTCGTGGTCCAGTCCCTTCAGCAGGGGAAGCATCAGCCGGAACACGTCCACCGGTCCGGTGACGGTGATCTGTTCCGCCGATGCCTCGGTCAGGAACCGCCGTCCCAGTTCCAGGGCGGCAGCAATCGTGACGGCCCTGGCCTCGCCGATTCCTTTGTGTTCCATCAACTCCTTCGGCGGCCGTGTGCACAGCTCCGACAGCCGTCCTCCGGCCGAGGACAACAGTCCCTGCGCCACGTCCACGGCATTGGTCCCGGGAACGCCCGAGCCGATGAAAATGGCCAGCAGTTCCGTGTTGCCCAGCGCCCCTGCTCCCAGGCGGAGGAGTTTCTCGCGGGGCCTTTCCTCCGCCATCCAGTCTTTCAGTTTCATGCCCCGAAGATAGGGTACGAAACAAAAAAACAACACGAGTTGTTGATAACTTGTGTTGTTTCAGGGGGTAAATTAACGTTTTTTACTGGATGAAGGCGACGATTTCGCCCTTGGCTACATTGTCGCCCTGCTTGCCGGTCACGGCCACGATGCGGCCGTCCACGGCGGCGACAACTTCCTCCATTCCGTACCAGGCCTGCACATGACCGATCACCTGGCCCGCTTTCACGGCCGTTCCGACGACCGGGGCGGAAGAGGCATCGTCCACGTCCACCTGCCACAGCAGCTGTCCCTTGACGGGAGCCTGCACCGGGGTAGCCTTCGGGTACTTGGCCACATATTCGTCGATGGAGAACTTGGGCATCTCCACGACAGGACGGGTGACCACGATGGGGGCGTTCGCCTTGGCCTTCATTTCGGCCAGGTCCTTGTTGAAACGCTCCTTGGCGATGCCGCTGCGGTAGTCGCGGTACTGGCGCTCGAACATGGCCATGTTCAGGAGTTCCTCGTCGTCCTCGCCGCAGTCCCAGCCTTCTTCCTTCATCATCTGACGGAACTTGGGCAACTCGTTGGGATACATGTCCTGCGGATTTCCGGTGTAGAACTCCTCGCCCTTTTCCTTCGCGAGGGCCACGATCTCCGGAGCGAGTTCGCCCGGGAGTTTGCCCATCTTGCCGAGGATCATGCCCCAGGTGTCCTTGTCGATGGTGGAGAAGCGCGGTTTGTCGTTGACCATGTTGAACAGGTTCATCAGCGCCGTGTTCTTCACGTATTGGCTGAACGGGGTCACGAGCGGCGGATAGCCGAGGCGCGGCCACACGTATTCGACTTCTTCGAAGAGTTTCACCATCAGGGTGTCCATGCTCATCTCGGGACGGCCGTGCGCACGCTGGGCGGCGTTGATCGCGCCCTCGAAGCCGCGGAGGTCGGCCATCATGGAACCCATCATGCCGCCGGGCAGGCCGCATCCCACCAGGAGGGAGGTCATCTGGGAGTTGGTCGGGTTGATCCAGTAGCCGAGGAAGTCGTCGATAAACTCCTGCGTGAGGCGGCGGACCTCCATGTAGGCGTCCATGTTGATGTCCTTCACCAGGAAGCCGTCCGCCTTCATCATCTGCTGCATCGAGATTACGTCCGGATGGACCTTACCCCAGGAGAGGGGTTCCACCGCCACATCCAGGTAGTCCGCGCCGGCGCGGGCCACTTCCAGCATGGAAGCCGGGGAGAAGCCGGGGCCGGTATGGCCGTGGTACTGGACCTTGATGTGCGGGTGTGCCTTCTTGATGCCGGCCACGATCTGACCGAGCTCCGTCGGACGGCCGACACCGGCCATATCCTTGAGGCAGATTTCGTCGGTGCCGTATTCGACCAGTTTCTCCACGATGCCGAGATAGTACTCGACCGTGTGCACGGGGGAGTGGGTGATGGACAGGGCAGCCTGTGAAATCATCCCGGCCTTCTTCGCATATTCGATGGAAAGCTTGAGGTTGCGGTGGTCGTTGAGGCCGCAGAAGGAACGGGCGATATCGGTTCCCTGCTTTTTCTTGACCTTGAACATCAGTTCGCGGACGTCCGCGGGAACGGGATACATGCGGATGGCGTTGAGACCGCGCTCCAGCATATGGGTCTGGATTCCCGCCTTGCGGAGCGGGGCCGTCCATTTACGGACGGAGACATTCGGATTTTCGCCATAGAGCAGATTCACCTGCTCGAAGGCGCCGCCGTTGGTTTCCACGCGGTCGAAGCAGCCCATATCCACGATGGCCGGCGCGACCCGAACCAACTGGTCCACGCGCGGTTGATACCTGCCGGAACTCTGCCACATGTCCCTGTACACCAGGGAGAACTTGATTTCACGTTTTGCCATATCAGTGTGTTTGTCAATAGTTCACAAATATAAGAAATTATTCCATTTCCGCAGCGAAGAATCTCACCATCGCGTCGCGAATTTCATAAAAACGCTCCGTGTAGGCCATGGCATCGTCCAGGTGGAGGCGGTGCCGGGCCTCGGGGCAGGGATGGTGTTCTGCCCGCAGACCAAGTTCCAGCGCCTTCCCGTGGACGGCGTGTGTCCCGTACATCGGGTCCGAAAGCAGCTTGCCGGCAAATCCGAGCGGATACCCGAAATCGTAGGGCATCACGGGATCGGCGACGGACTGGAAGGAAAGGATGGGCACGGAAGCATTCTCCAGGACGGAAAGGTCGTGGACGGACCCCCAGAGATTCGCGACGGCGCGGATGCGGAAGTCCTCCCGGGCGAGCCGGGGCTCCACTTCTTTCATCGGCCGGGAACCATAGAGCCGGAAGGCCAGATTCAGGGCGGTCATCGCGCCGGCGCTCGTCCCTGCGACGAAGACGCGGTCCTTGTCGATCGGAAGGTCCTCCCGGCCGAAAAGGTATTCCAGGGCGGCGTCGGCATCCTCCAGGGCCCGGTATTCCGCCAGCCGGACCTCCTTCTTCGTGGCATGGAATCCGAGGCGGTAGTTGATGGAAACCGCCACATATCCGAGGGAAGCGAAATAATCGCACCATCCGGCTTGTCCCGGTTCGTTCTTATGGCCGATGAAGAAAGACCCGCCGTGCATCATCAGCAGGAGCGGCCGTGGCGCTCCCGTGTCTTCGGAAGGCCGGTAGATGTCCATTTCCAGGGTGACGGGTTTCGGTATGCCGCAGTGGAACAACAGCTTGAATGTCGATCCCTTGTCGCCCACCGGGGCATGGGTGTAATAGCCCATCGCCGTAGCGTAGGGAACGTCCTTCTCTACGGTGACTTTGTAAGATGGCGTCAGATACGGAAGAGCCATGGCCAGGAATAATGCCAGGATGTGCATGGTCAGAAGCTTTCAGCCAGTCTCAGGCCGAAGCGGGTCGCGTTCTCGATCTTCTCTTCAAGTTCCTCCGGAGTGCTGTAATCCAAGTTCCACGCAGCTACGGTGAGAACCGTCCCCAGGTCCCAGAGGCGGGACAGGGCCTGCAGGTAGGACGTCGCCTGCTCGCGGGCGTCTCCCGTCGGGATGTTCATCCCTCGGGTGGTTACGAGCATCACTTTCTCGCATTTGCACAGGCCCACGCAGGAGCGTCCGTTGTCCGTGAAGGTGATGTCAAACAGGGAGACGTGCTCGAAGAACACCTTCACCACGGAGGGAAAACTCATGTCCCAGAAGGGGGCGGCGATGAGGATCCGGTCCGCCCCGGCGATGGTCCGCGCGGCCTCGGCGGCCCATTCCGGAATGATGCCGGCGGCGCGGTCGGCGTACGTCCGGGGCGTCAGCGGCTCGATGTCCATCTCCGTCAAATCATACCGCTTGATTTCGTATCTCTTTGACAGCGAGGCGATGATGGGCTCCGCAAGCCTTCTTGTCCGGGATTCCTCTCCCCGGATGCATGCATCGATAACGACCAGTTTCTTCATGGCTTCAAATCCTTGTTGATTCTTACAAAGATAAGGATTTTTGTCCACATGCTCCATGACATAAGTCCGTTGAGTTTCTCGTTGGGAGCAAAATCTCTCGAAAACGTTACTATCGGCGCACCCGAGTTTCTGGCTGGGAGCATTAATGGCCTTTTTTGCTTCCGCGCAGAGACTCAAACCCCTTGTTTTGGACTTGGAAAACCTCTTGATTTTGCCATTGTGTCGGCGTGTGTGCGCTTTCACTTATTGTTACTGCTTCTTCTTTCCAAAATAAAGCCCCCCTGACAAGGTGAGTACATAGTTACCTTCAGGAGCGATATATCCATTCAACATTACCTTAAAATAGTTCCAATCAAAGCCGAAACCCGTAATTACAAGTGGAATGGGTTTTCGCTCCACATGATGAATCCACATATCACTTTGTTGGGCATATGCTAAACCCGCTCTGCAAAACAGCGGGAGTTTCCCCATGGTAAATCCATAATCGCCAAATGCTCCGACATACGCGAAGTTGGGTCGCACAAAACTATCGGGCTCGTCCTCCTCAAAGAAATAATCGGCTATCGCTTGATTCATGGCTCCGACTTCGGCCCCCCATCGCCATGGAGTATTCTTTATGGCGATGTCAAAACCGAGTGTGAGGCTCATCGTAAAGTTTTCGGCTGACCCTTTCTTACAGAAGGTATTGCCCAAAACTCCATATTGCCCTCCGACTCTCCAAAGCATATCAGATTGTGCAGAACACCTTGTTTCAGAGATAATTCCGATGGCAAATATCGTTAGAATCAGCGAAATAGGATGAATATGTTTCATGATAGCGATTTATAAGTATAATCCTTCAAGGTATGTAACCTTGCATCAAGATAGGTCTAATTCTTATGTGAAGTGATAATAATGCCCCTGCGAATGATGAAAAATCATTCCGACAAGGCTTGTCCTCAGAGATATTGAGATTCCTTCCAAATGGCGAATGAGCCACTGCTCAATCACTTTCCCTTCCCGATATAGTTTCCGCCCGTGAATGGATTGGGGTGGAACGGCTACTATTGCCGGGGGTGGAGAGAGACCGATAAACTGTAATTTATTAGTTGAGGTTCTTTTGCTCGCTTCCAAATGATGCCGTGATGTACAAGTCTCGCTTGTACACCAAAATGCGTATCTGGCCGGGGGTTTCTGCTCAAGTCTTCCGGAATCGGGCGGAAATCGGCCGAATTCTTCGAGACTTGTACATGGAATTGTCGATTCGTGGACGTTTTCCCGTACAAGCCGGACTTGTACAAAAAACTGTCGCTTGCAAGGAGGAAGGTGCCCTTGAACGGATCAACGGCAATTCGCTCGATATTCATGCCGAAAAGGACAATGCTTCGGAATTTGGAAAGCATATTGGCCGCAGTGGAATCGGCAAAATGGGTTTTGAGATGGCGCTCAAACTGGAGTACATGGAGATGGGAGCCATGCCTTTTTTGTTCATTCGGCTCTTTCGACAGTAGAAGGTGATGTCAAACGTGTTACGCATACCTAATTGTTTGTTAGTTAATTTATTAGCGTAACTTTGTGACGGTTCGGCTACCAGGGGAACGTCAGTCACATATAACGTCACAAAAACCCCGAAAAAAGGCCCAAAAACAAAACTGCCTCAAAATCTAAGTTGCTGATTTTGAGGCAGTTAATGTTTACTCTGGGTGGATGATGGGGCTCGAACCCACGACACTCGGAACCACAATCCGATGCTCTACCAGCTGAACTACATCCACCATGTAAGGACTGCAAAGGTACGAAAAAAATCGTTCTCTGCAAGGGGTCGCCGGAAAAATCCGTCAAAAAATCAGTTGGCGGACGGAGGCATGTAGGCGCCTTCCCGTTCGTAGAGGGTCAGGGGACCCCCTTCCAGGGTACGGGCTGTCCATTGGAAGAGGACGGGGGCGGGATAGACGCCGCCCTTCTTGCCGATGGACTGGGCGTATTGGTCATAGGACAGGGCGGGTTCATCCATCGGAATGGAAAGGAAGGCGTTGATCATGGAATTCGTCACGTTTTCGGAATCATGATGCAGGAGCCGGATGACGATCTTGTCCTTGTCCACCAGGTAGGATACTGAGCAGCGGTGTTTGTCGGAATCCTTGCCTTGGGAGGAGACGAGGAGGTTCAGGAATCCTCCGCTGAACCAGGCGTCGGTTACCTCGATCGGGCTTCCCTCCGGCTGGTCGGACAGGGCGTCGACCGGAGCAGGCTCGCGGATGACGGCATCCTTCAGTCCCTGGAGGTTGATTTCGATATGGTCAGAGTTGGAGACCGAAAGGGTTTCGTACTGGATGATGACCCGGCGGGCGCTGGTTATGTCCAGATTCCGCTCGTTTACAGTTACATACATCTTCGTTCCGCTATCGGAGGAGAAGACACCGCCGGCCATGGTCCCGGCTTCGAAACCGGAAAAGACGGGCGGTTCCTGCTTGTTGCAGCCGGCGATCGCCAGGAGGCCGGCCAGGATGGGAAGGAGGATCTTTTTCATACGGCCTTGGATTTCCGGGTGGGACGGGCGATGAGCTGGATGTCGATGTCTTCGACCGTGAATCCGCGGAACTTGCGTCTTTTCAGGTGGGACTGGACCAGTTCCATCAGTTCGTCGTCGAATACGTCGCGATAGTAGTGGTTCTCCTTGTCGTACAGGTGGATATGCCGGAAGTTGTTGATGTCGAAATACATCTTGTTGTTGTTGCTGAGCCGGCGGGAGTAGATCCTCAGGTCCGCCAGATGCGACAGGATGTTGTAGACCGACGCCACGGTCACCTTCACGGTGGCCCGGCGCCGGATTTCTTCGGTCACCATGTCGGCCGATGCGTGTCCCAGCGTCATCATCGCCCCGTGCACCTCCAGCCGCTGGCGGGTCGCCTTGAGGCCGTGGCGCTTGAGGCGGGTGCGGAACTCGTCCACGGTGGGTACGGGAGAATTGCTTTGCGTTGCCATGGATGCAAAGATAGGATTAAATTTGAATGATTCAAAATCAGAAGAGCGAAACGCCCAGCAGGGCCTCTGCGTTGGCGACGGCAGCATCGGTTACGACCGATCCGCTGAGCAGCCGGGCGATCTCCTGCACGCGTTCCTGGGCGTCCAGGTGCCGGATGGACGTCTTTCCGTCCTGCTTGCTCACCAGGTAGTGGGCCTGGCCCTTGGCGGCGACCTGCGGGAGATGGGTGATGGCGAACACCTGCATGTCCGCTCCCATCCGGCAGATCATCGAACCCATCCGGTCGGCGGCACTGCCGGAGACGCCGGTGTCGATTTCGTCGAAGAACAGGGTGGGCATGGCCGTATAGCGGGCCATCATCGCCTTGAGGCTGAGCATGATACGGGACAATTCACCGCCGGAAGCGACCTTGGAGAGGTCCTGCGGCGCCTTGCCCGTGGAGGAGAACAGGAAGCGGACGGCATCGTGGCCGGCGGGCCCTTCCGGGGCGTCGGCCAGGTCCACCTGGAAGACGGCTTGTTCAAGTTCCAGGAAAACCAGCGATTCCGAGATGGCGGCGGCAAAGCCTTTGGTCGCCTTGAGGCGCGCCGCATGCAGGGCGCCGGCGGCTTTTCCATAGGCGGTCTCCGCTGCGGATACGGCTTTCTCCAATTCGGCTTTCCGGTCCAGAAGGGCCGTGGAATCGAAAAGGGCTTCGGCCAGGCGGTCCCGGATTTCGATGAGTCCGGCCACCGTCCGCACCCCGTATTGGCCCATCAGGTCATACAGGAGGGACATCCGGTCCTCCACCTTTTCCAGGCGTTCGGGGGATATCTCCACGCCGGCGTTGACTCCCTGGATTTCGTCGGTGATGTCTTCCAGTTCCACCCGGACCGATTCCAGCCGTTGGCACAGGGATTCCAGCGAGGGGATGTGCCGGGCAGCCTTTTCGACCTGTTTTTCCACCTCCTTGAGACGGGCGGTCATCGGCGCTTCCCGGTCGTCTCCCGGGGTAAGGTTTTCTTCGGCGGCCGTCAGGATCTCCTTCAGCTCTTCGGCGTGGGCGAGCTGCCTTTGTTCGGCTTCCAGCTCTTCGATCTCGCCGTCCCGGAGCCGGGCACTGTCCAGTTTGGCGAACCGGGCCTGGTTGTAGTCCTTCTCGGCGGCCAGGCTGTCAATCCGGCCGCATACCTCGGCGAGCGCTTTCCGGTTCTCCTGGAGAACCTTCCAGGCTGCCTGGCAGGCGGAAAGCCGTTCACCGTTGCCGGCGTAGTGGTCCAGGAGTTCCAGGCGGAAGGCAGGATCCCCGAGCCGGAGCGTCTGGTGCTGGGAGTGGATGTCGATGAGCCGTCCGGAAAGCTCCTGCAGGAAGGGCAGGGGGACGGGTTCGTCGTTGACGAAACTGCGTGATCGCCCCGACCGGTTCACCACGCGGCGGATGGTCAGGGTGTCCGTTTCCTCCAGGTCGTTGTCGGCAAGGAGCCGGCGCAGGGTGTCATCGTGCCCGAGGGTGAACTCCGCCTCCACGACGCAGGTTTCCCCGTGCCCGCCGACCAGGGAGGCATCCGCCTTCCCGCCGAGCGCGAGGCCAAGGGCCCCGAGCAGGATGGACTTTCCCGCTCCGGTCTGTCCGGTTATAATGACGAGACCCTCCGGAAAATCAATTTCCAGAGAGTCGATCAGTACGTAGTTTTCGACGTGGAGGGCGCGGAGCATTACTCGCCGTTGATATCGATCGGGTTGCCGCTCTGGGCCTTGCGGTAGTACAGTTCGCCGTTCTCGAATTCGGCGATGGCCACCAGGTCCGGTTTCGGCTGACGCTCATAGTACTTGGATATCTCGATCTGCTCCTTGTTCTCGAACACTTCATCCATCGTGTCGCGGTCGTTGCGGAAATCCTCCAGCTTCTTGGTGAGCTCCTTCTTCTCGGCGGCTGCGATCTGGTTGGCCCGCTTGTACAGGATCACGACGGATTCGTAGATATTGCCGGTGGGAGCGGCGAGGTTCTTGATGTCGCGGGTGATGGTGTTGTTGGAAATCTTCTTCTTGCTGTTGGCGTCCATATCGTTCATAAAATTTATAGTTCCATATAATAGTACCGGGCATTTCCGGCAGAGGTTTCAATTATTTTCCAGACTCCTTTTCCAGGAGTTTGCGCTCTTTCTCGAAATCCTTCGCCTTGAGCTCGAGTTCCTCGTCGGATCCCTCATATCGGCCGAGGGCCCGCTGGGAACGGCGGTACATTACGTCCAGTTCGCGGCGGTACTTGGACTCGGGATATTCGCCGATGAAGTTGAGATAGTCGTCCACGAAAGTCAGGTAACGCTCCTTCTGCTTGGCGGGAACGCTCAGCCGGGCATAGTGGTAGGATGACATCGCGGTATAGTACAGGATATCCTCACGGTAACCGTTGTCGGCATTGTCCTTCAGGACGTTCCGGAGGGCGACCCGGGAGGCGAGATAGTCTTCCATCTTGTAGTAGAGCCGGGCGTTCTCGTACGCTTTCCGGTCCAGCCGGTCGGACAGGTCGGCCCGCATCCGTTCGCAGGCGGCGACGTGCTCGGTCTCCTCCGGGTACTCGCGCTCGAACTGGAGGATGGCGGCCAGGCAGTTCTGGGTGGGAACCTGGTCCAGCTCCCAGCGGTAGGTCGCCCGGTACATGCAGTCAAGCCGCAGGAAACGGGCGTCGGCCGTGAAAGGGCTCCGCGGGAAAGTCGTGATGAATTTCGCGAAGTTGGATTCCGCCGTATAGTAATCCTTGTTGCGGTAGTTGGACAGGCCCCAGTAGTACTGGACGGTGTCGTCGCGCTCGGTTCCGTTCGTGAGGACGGCCATCGATTCGAAAAGCTGGGCAGCCTTGAGGTATTTCTTGTTGTTGAACAGTTCCATCGCCGCCTTGTACTTGGCGTCCACGTCGTTGGAGGCGAGCAGGGTCTCGAACTCCGACTTGCAGGAAACGAGTGATGCCAGGGCGGCGAGGGTGATGGCGATGGTTCTTAGTTTCATCTTCATGTTCCGTTGTTTCAAATCTCTAGCAGGAACTTCTCCGCGTCCCGGGCCGCGGCGCATCCCGAAGCGGCGGCCGTGACGGCCTGCCGGTAGGTGGGATCCTGGACATCGCCGGCCGCAAAGACGCCCTCCACGCGGGTACGGGAGGACTTTCCTTCGGTGACGATGTAGCCGGCCGGGTCGGTCTCCACCCAGGGGGAAAACAGCTCCGAATTGGGATGGTGGCCGATGGCGAGGAAGAAGCCGTCGATATCGATGTCAAATATAGTGCCATCCTTCCGCACGAGGCGGGCGCCGGTGACGCCGAAGCCGTCTCCAAGCACTTCCTGCGTCTGGCAGTTCCAGAGGACCTCGATGTTCTCCGTCGCGAAAACCTTCTTCTGCATGGCGTTGGAGGCCCGGAAGACATCCCTGCGGACGATCATGTACACTTTCCTGGCGAGGGAAGCCAGATACAGCGCTTCTTCGCAGGCCGTGTCCCCGCCGCCCACGACGGCGACGGTCCGTTTCCGGTAGAAGAAGCCGTCACAGGTCGCGCAGGCCGAGACGCCGGAGCCTTTGTATTTCTCCTCGGAGGGAAGGCCCAGGTACTTGGCAGTGGCGCCGGTGGCGATGATCAGGGATTCTGCGGAAAGCTCTTTCTCTCCGTCGATGGTCACCTTGAAAGGGCGGGAGGACAGGTCGACGGCCGTCGCGACTCCGCTCCGGATGTCGGCTCCGAAACTCCGGGCCTGTTCGCGCATCTGGTCCATCAGGGTGTTGGCATCCACTCCGCCCGGAAAACCGGGGAAGTTCTCGACGATGGTCGTCGTGGTAAGCTGGCCGCCCGGCTGGAGGCCTTCATAAAGGACCGGGGAAAGGTTCGCGCGGGAGGCGTAGATGGCGGCGGTGAAGCCGGCGGGGCCTCCGCCGAGGATAAGGCAGCGGATCGGTTCCATCTTATCGGGCAAGTTCAGTGGTGAAATCTTTGTTGTAGACAATCCGGCGGATGGCCGTGTTCCGGTATGCCCCGAAGGCGGTCTGCTCGAAGTGGAAATCAGTATGCAGGCCCTGGCCTTCCTCGCGGAGAAGGGCCTTGGTCCACTGGTTGCCGTACTTGGCGACCAGGGTGGCGAAATAGCGGGCGGTGTCGTATCCCTGGAAGGCGAACTGGCTCGGTTCGGCCTTGTACAGGGCACGGAAGGCGCTGGCAAAGGCTTTTACCTTGGGATTGTCGTAGTCAATGTAATACGCGGAGACGATGTGGAGGTTGTCCTGGTGAAGGAGCATTCCGTCGACGGTGTCGAAGGTTCGGACTTTCGAGAGTGCGTACATGACGGCGTTATATCCCTGTCCGCGGAGGTTGCTGATGTTCCGGATGGCGTCCACCACGAATGCCTCTCTCTCGGAGGCGACGATCACCCGGCTCGTACCGGTCTTGCCCATCATGGCGGACAGGTGCGAGGAAGAACGTCCTTCCGCCTGGGTAAGGCTCAGGTTCTCGAAGGACACGCCCTGGTCGATGAGGGCGTTGCGGATGCCCAAAGCCGCGGAATTGGCACCGCCGGGGGTTTTTTCGCTCAGGAGGATGACCTTGTCTCCCCGTTTGGTATCGGCGGCGATCCAGGCGGCGAGCTCGGTATACTGGTTGTCCAGGGCGGAAGGGGCCTGGATGAATCCGCGGTAGGAGTTCGAAAGGGAGGCGGCGCGCTGGTCGAGCGGAGAGACGACGGGAACATTCCCCCCTGTCTTCTCCAGGACGGAGGTCAGGTCGTTCGTGGAGATGGGGCCCAGGATGAAGTCGTTCTTTGCGAGTTCCAGCCCGGACGGAACGCCGGCCTGGAGGTCATAGACGTTGAGGCTTCCCTTGACGCCCTCGGCCTCGAGGTCGCGCAGGGCAAGCAGGACACCGGCATAGAAATCCATGTTCGTCTCGCTGGTGGAACCGATGGAATTGAACGGAAGGACCAGGGCCATTTCCACGGTCCCCCTTCCTTTGAACCAGTCGAAGATGCCTTCGGCAGGCTCCTCCGTTTCACCGGTCTCCAGTGCCTTGGCGGGATCCACGGTCACGGGATCCACCTCGATGGGGACGATCTGTCCGGGATCGGTGATTTCCGGGTCGGCGATGACCGGGTCGGCAAGTTCCGGCAGGTCCGGGGGAAGGACTTCCTTCTCCTTGGCTTTTTCCACGCGGATCTTTTCCACGGTCACCGGTGTGAAGTCGGTAGGGGACGTGATGACGGGATCGTCGATGACCGGGTCGGCGATTTTCGGGATGACGGGCGGGTCGACCGGCCGGGTCTCCTCCTGCACCGGGGCGGTTTTTTCCTGAACCTGCGCCAACTGGGCTTCCGTCCCCTTGACAGGGATCTTGAGGACCTGGCGTTTGGTCACTTTCCTGGAGCGCATCCCGTTCAGGTCCATGATCTCCTGGGGAGTCACGCCATATTGGGCGGCGATGTCCTCAAGGTCTTCGTACCACATGACCGTGTGCTGCAGGTAGACAGGAGCCTGCGGCTGGGCTTCCCGGGAGGGGGTTTCCGAGGCGGTCGTACCCTGCTGGCCGGAGGTCGTGGGAATGAGGATGACGGTATTACTCTGCAGGCCCTTTTCCTTCAGGCCGGGATTGGCGGCATACAGGTCGTCCACGGAAACCCCGTAAGCCTTGGCGATGCCGAACAGGGTCTGCCGGTCCTGGACCGGGTGGGAATAATAGATTTTCCCGTTGAGCCGGACCTTTTCCTGGGATACCTGGACCGGTACCGGCGTATAGGTCTGGGCGTTGACGCCCGGGGACGTGATGAGACAAAGGGCTGTCCAGAGGAGGATGAGGAGATGCTTTTTCATCATCAGCTTGCTTTAAAGTTGTTCCGCAAAGGCGGTGAGGTCCGTGCAGAAACGGTCCCAGCTGAGCCGTTCCTTCTCGCGACGGATGGCGTCGATGCAGCGGGCCCGGAGGGAGGTGTCGGCAAAATAGCGGAGGATTTCTTTCCGGACGGCATCCGGCTCCGGCACCGGGGCGACCAGACCGGTTCCACGGTCGCCGATCGTACCCTTGAGGCCGCCCACGTCGGTCACGACCATCGGGACTTCGAAGTGGTAGGAGACAGACGAGATGCCGCTCTGGGTCGCACTCCGGTAAGGGAGCACGGTCAGGTCGGCCGTCGAGAAGTAAACCTTGACCTCGGAATCGCGGACGTAGTCGGGGAAGACGTGGATCCGCTGTTTGCCGGGAATGCTGTCAATCAGCGCCTGGTACTTGTCGAAAGAGCCATAGGGCTCGCCGGCGACGACCAGCTGGTAATCTTCCGGCAGGTCGCGGAAAGCCTCCAGCAGGATGTCCAGCCCCTTGTAGTCCCGGATGAGTCCGAAGAACAGCAGGGTCTTCAGGGAAGGGTCGATACCCAGCCGGGCGGCGGCTTCCTCCCGGGGCAGTCTCTCCCCGAAATGCGAATACAGCGGATGGGGGAGGAGGGTGTACCGGGCGTCGGGTTTGAGGGTCAGGAGGTCGTCAGTGACGCTCTGCGACAGGGTCACGAAGCCGTCACATCCTTTCAGGAACCAGCGGGTCAGGGGTTTGTCGAACCAATGGGGTTCGTGGGGAATGACATTGTCCAGGACCGGGACCACCTTGCAGTTGGGTCCCACGTGACGCTCCACCCATCCCAGGGAAGGGGCGAACCACGACATCCAGTACTTCATCACGAGCAGGTCCGGCTGCCATTTCCGGATGGCCCGGGCCGTCTTTCCCCAGGAAAAGGGGTTGACCGTATCCAGCAGGGCTTCCGCCTCCACCGGAACGGCCTCGTCATCGGGTGTCACATACTGCGTTTTTCCCGGGAACAGGATCCCAGGGTACTGCCGCTTGAAGCTGAAGGCCCTGGTATCGTGCAACTTTCCCAGTCCCGCGAGCATACTCGCGTTGAACTGGGAAATGCCTCCCCTGAGGGGGTAGAAACTGGACAGTATGGCGATGCGCATCGGACTACTTGGCGCTGCCTTCGGCCGCCTTGGTCTTGACGTAGGCGGCATTCAGGCCGGCGAGGATATCGTCGGTGATGTCGAGGGCCTGGCTGCCGACCACCACGGGCGTGGAAAGGATGTCGCCGGAGGTGGTGAGGATAAGGGCGTACTGCTTGTCAACATTGTACTCCTTCACATATTCGGAGATGGCATCCATGATCTGGTTGATCATCACCTGCTGCTCCTCGGCCATTTCCTGCTGCTTGCGCATCGCGTACTGCTGGTATTCGTTCTGCTGCTGCTGGAGTTTCTGGTACTGGGCGTTCGCGACGGAAGTGGTCAGCAGGCCCTTGTCCATCTTGTTCTGGAAATCGTTGGCGTCCTTCTGGAGCTTGTTGCCGCGGCGGTCGATTTCGGCCTGGATGCCGTTGACCTTGGTCTCGACCACGCTGCGGAGGTCATTCGCCATGTCATAGCTTTCCATGACTTTGTCGATGTTGAAGAACACGATGCTGCCGGCGACGGCGGTGCTGTCGGACTTGGTTTCGGCGGGAGCGGTGGTCGTGGTGTTGTTGCAGCCGGTGAGGGCAAGGCCCAGGAGAGCGGCGAGGATGGTTACAGACTTTTTCATTATGATGTGTTTATTATTTCAGTACAAAATGCAAAGATAGCTATTTTTTGCGGATTTCCGCAAGATAGGCCGCAATCGTGGACTCCAGGCCCATGTACAGGGCGTCGCAGATGAGGGCATGGCCGATGGAGACCTCGTCCGTCCAGGGAATGGTCCGGATGAAATAGGCGAGGTTCACAAGGGAGAGGTCGTGCCCCGCATTGAGGCCGAGCCCGCAGGAGCGGACGGCTTTCGCAGTTTCCAGGTACCGGGCGATGGCGATTTCCGGGTCCATCGGGTATTCGGCAGCGTAGTCGAACGTATACAGTTCCACACGGTCGGCGCCGCAAGCCGCGGCTCCTTCGGCCATGAACGGGTCCGGGTCGATGAAGATGGATGTCCGGATGCCCCTCGCCTTGAATTCCTGGCACACCTCGGTCAGGAAGCCCTTGTTTTTCAGGGTGTCCCAGCCGACATTGGATGTGATGGCGTCGTACGCGTCGGGGACCAGGGTCACCTGGTCGGGCACGACTTCGTCCACCAGGTCGATGAACCGGGGGATGGGATTGCCTTCGATATTGAATTCGGTCGTCACCAGGGGCCGGATGGCCCGGACGTCCGCGTAGCGGATGTGGCGCTCATCGGGCCTGGGATGGACGGTGATGCCCTCGGCGCCGAACCGCTCGCAGTCGAGGGCGGCCTTCGTCACGTCGGGAACATTTCCTCCGCGGGCGTTGCGGAGGGTGGCTATCTTATTGATGTTAACACTCAGTCGGGTCATATTTCAGCATGTTTTCGCGACAAAAATAGTGATTTTTATAATTTAAAGTGTTATTTTTGGCGGCTGATTTGATAGTGACGAATGAAAATAGGTTATTTCATCCTGAAAGATGAACTGCGGGACAACCCGCACATGTGCTCGCTCCTGGCGGAGCTGCAGGCAGCTTCCTATGAAGTATATGAGATCCGGAACAAGAATGATGTCCGTCCGGATACCGACCTGGTCCTGTCCATGGGGGGTGACGGCACGTTCCTGTCCGCAGCACACGTGGTGTCCGACATCGGCCTTCCCATCCTGGGCGTCAATTTCGGCCGTATCGGCTTCCTGTGCGAGAACCGTCCCGAGGCGGTCCTCAAGGCCTTGATGGAAGGGGACTTCAGCATCGAGTACCGGACAGTCCTCAATGCGACGCTCAAGGGACCGGCCGCCCGCAAGACCATCGGCATGCTGCCCTATTCGGTCAACGAGGTGGCCATCCACCGCAAAGGCCCCGCCGTCCTCGGAATCAGGGTCTCCGTCAATGGCGAAACCCTCCCCACCTACTGGGCCGACGGCCTGATCGTCTCCACCTGCTCGGGTTCCACCGCCTATTCCCTCAGCGCGGGCGGCCCCATCTGCCTGCCGGACACGAAGGTGCTGATCATCACTCCGGTTGCACCGCATAACCTGAACGTCCGTCCGCTCGTCCTCCCCGAAACGGCCAAGGTGGACATTTCCTTCGAAAGCCGTGATGGCAAGGCCATCATGAGCACCGACAACCGGACGGTCGAAATCGACCAGGACTGGACCATCCATGTCGAGATGGCACAGTTTTCGCTTAAGCGTATCCGGCTCGCCGAGTCCGGTTTCGTCCGGGCGCTTACTTCCAGGCTGTTCTGGGGCGAGGATATTCGAAACAACGGATAAGGAATGAACAACGTACCGCAGCACGTCTCGATCATCATGGACGGCAACGGCCGCTGGGCGAAGGCCCGGGGCCGTGAACGTGTTTATGGCCACCTGGAAGGGGTGGAAAGCGTCCGCGCCGTCACGGAGGCTGCGGTCGAAGCCGGCGTCAGATACCTTTCCCTCTACGCCTTTTCCGAGGAGAACTGGAATCGTCCCCAGGCCGAGGTGGACCGGCTGATGGAACTGATGATGGAAGCCATCCGCAACGAGGTGAAAACCTTGATGGACAATGGTGTCCGTTTTGTCGTGCTGGGCAACCGCGCCCGGCTGTCGGCCACCCTGAACAAGGCGATTGACGACCTGATGGAGAAGACTTCCGCCTGCGGCCGGATGACGCTCATCGTTTTCCTCAGCTACAGTGGGCAGTGGGACATCCTGCAGGCCATGAAGAAAGCGGCTGCGGAAAGGGGGAGTGAAGGCGTCCGGGACATGACGGCGGAGGATTTCGGGAAATACCTGGTCACCTCCGGCATTCCGGACCCGGACCTGCTCATCCGGACCTCCGGGGAGCAGCGCATCTCCAATTATCTCCTGTGGCAGTGTGCCTACACCGAGTTCGTCTTCACGGACGTCCTCTGGCCGGATTTCCGCAAACCCGAATTCCGCGCCGCCCTGGAAACGTACGCCTCCCGGGACCGCAGGTATGGAAAAGTGAAATAAAAGAGTTATCTTTGCCGGATAATGTTTGAGAGAATGAAGATAAGAAAGACCGTCTGCCTGCTTCTGCTCGGCCTCGGGGGATTCCACCTCCAGGCCCAGAACGACCGCAGTGCGATCGAGATCGACTATAACAATCCGAAGACCTATGTCATCGGGGGAATCGGCGTGGAAGGAAACCAGTACTTCGGCGAGGCCCAGATCATTTCACTGACCGGTCTCCAGAAGGGGATGCAGCTGACGGTCCCGGGCGATGCCGCTACCGGCGTGGTGCGCCGCCTGGTCGCGCAGCGGTATTTCGAGGATGTCGCGATGGTGGTGGATTCCCTGAGCGCCTCCCGCGACACGGCCTGGTTCAAGATCGTGATCAAGGAGCGCCCGAGGGTGTCGCGCTGGACCTATACCGGCGTCAAGTCCGGCGAACGCAAGGACTTGCAGGAACGTCTGAACCTCCGTCCCGGCCGCGAATTCTCCGACTATGTGGAAAAGACTTCCGTCGACATCATCAAGCGCTACTACAAGGAAAAGGGCTATCTCCTGTGCGACGTGGACGTCCAGGTCCAGAAGGACACGATGATCCGCAGCGCCATCCGGGTGAATTTCGACGTCAACAAAGGCAACAAGGTCCGCATCAAGGACATCAACTTCATCGGCAACCAGGACGTGAGCGAATACAAGCTCTCCAAGTCGATGAAGGAAACCCATTCGGCCCGGTGGTATAATTTCTTCAAATCCAAGAAGTTCAAGGAGAAGGAGTACCAGACTGACCGGAAGACCGTCCTGGAGGCCTTCAACGAGGCCGGCTACCGCGACGCCCGCCTGGTCCGCGACTCCGTCTATTACGTGGACGACAAGCACCTGGCGATCGACATGGTCTTCGACCAGGGCCCCAAATACTTCTTCCGCAACGTGACCTGGACCGGCAATTCGGTGTATCCCTCCGAGGTCCTGGACGAAATCCTCCAGATCAAGAAGGGCGACATCTATGACATGGTCACCATGGACAAGCGCCTCCACGGCGGCGGCAAGCAGACTGAATACGACGTCACCAAGCTCTACCGCGACAACGGTTACCTGTTCTTCAACGTCACCCCGGTGGAGGTGAACATCCAGAACGATTCCGTGGACGTGGAGATGCGTATCTCCGAAGGCAAGCCGGCCACCCTGAACAACATCGTCATCAACGGCAACGACCTCACGAACGAGAAAGTGGTCCGCCGCCAGATCATGACGCGTCCCGGCTACCTGTTCAGCCAGACGGACTTTGAGCGTTCCGTCCGTGAGATCGCTTCCCTCGGCCAGTTCGACGCGGAGGCCATCATGAGCCAAGGCGGATACAACATCCTTCCCAATCCGCTGAATAACACCGTCGACATTGTCTATAATGTCACCGAGAAGCCTTCTTCCACGCTGGAACTCTCCGGCGGTTGGGGCGGCAACACCTTCGTCGCCACCGCGGGCGTGAGTTTCAACAACTTCTCCACGCACCGGATGTTCGAGAAGGGGGCCTGGCGGCCCGTTCCGCTGGGCGATGCGCAGACGCTCTCCTTCCGCTTCCAGACCAACGGCCGCTACTACACGACCCTCAGCGCCAGCTTCATGGAGCCCTGGCTCTTCGGCAAGAAGCCTACATCCCTGAGCCTTTCCGGCTATTATTCCAGGATGACCGACTCCTACCTGTACATCGGCATCCTGTCCACGGACCGCATGTTCGAGGTGTTCGGCTTCAACGCCGGCCTCGGCAACCGGCTCAAGTGGCCGGACAACTATTTCGTCCTGTACAACAGCCTCAGCTGGCAGACCTATAAGCTCACCAACTGGTACAGCGGCTATTTCGCTTTCAACGACGGCGTGTCGCATAACCTGAGCTACACCCTTTCCCTGAACCGCAACTCCACGGACCAGCAGATCTATCCCCGTCAGGGTTCCGACTTCTCGGCTTCCCTGCAGCTGACTCCTCCTTATTCCCTTTTCCGGAAGTACACGTACAAGAATGGCGAGAAAGTCAATGTGGACAGCTGGAAAGACGTGAATTACGACGCTACCTATCTGGACAATACCGGTACGGTCCAGCGTGAGTGGAGTTCGGCCAACCGTTACAAGTGGATCGAGTATCACAAGTGGAAGTTCAGCGGCGCCGTGTACACGAAACTCATCGGCGACCTGGTCCTGATGAGCCGTGCCCAGTTCGGCTTCCTCGGCTACTACAACCGCAATTGGGGCTATTCCCCGTTCGAAGGCTTCCAGGTGGGTGGTGACGGAATGTCGGGCTATATGACCTATGGCTCCGAAATCATCTCGCTGCGCGGTTACGAGGACTATTCCCTCACGCCGGTCCGGTATACCCCGTACTCCACGGGCCAGACCTATGCGGGTAACCTCTATGACAAGTTTACGGTGGAACTCCGTTATCCGGTGATTCTCCAGCCGCAGTCCACCATCTATGTCCTCGGTTTCCTGGAGGGAGGTAACTGCTGGGCGGACATCCGCGATTTCAATCCCTTCCAGATCAAGCGCAGCGCCGGTGTGGGCGTCCGTGTCTTCCTCCCGATGATCGGCCTGCTGGGCGTCGACTGGGGCTACGGCTTCGACGATGCCAAGAATGGCGGAAGCCAGTTCCACTTCGTCATCGGACAGCAGTTTTAATTTGGTATAATATTTGTCTTACCCGACCCTGACACGAAATCAAAAACTATAACTCATATGAAAAAGATCTTTGCTATCGCCGCCATGGCGCTCCTGACCCTGACCGCTTCCGCCCAGAAGCTCGGCCGCGTCAACTTCACCGAACTCTATCAGCTCGCTCCCGAGGCTGACGCCGCCCGCGAGCAGATCAATGCGATGCAGACTGAAGGACAGGAAACCTTCTCCACGATGGTCGAGGAGTATCAGTCCAAGGCCAACCAGTACCAGCAGAAGTCCGCTTCCTGGACTGCCGCCATCAAGGAGGCCAAGGAGAAGGAGCTGATGGACATCCAGAACCGTATCCAGGAGTTCCAGCAGACGTTCTCCCAGGAAATGCAGCAGAAGCAGGCCGAACTGATGAATCCCATCATGGAGAAGGCCCAGAAGGCTGTCCAGGATCTCGCCAAGGCACAGGGCATTGTCGCCGTTTTCGATACTGCCACCGCCCTCTACTTCGATGAAAGCGCCGTCGTGGACCTGACCCCCGCCGCCCGCAAGGCGCTCGGCATCAAGGATGGCCGCACCCTCGAGCAGCTCCAGCAGGAGCTCCAGGCCCAGGCTCAGGCACAGCCTGCCCAGTAGGCTTCCTCATCCGGCATGACAAAGAATCCCGACCACTCCGGCCGGGATTTTTTGTCGCTGCAGGCGTAGCGGGGAACCTAGCTCTTGAGGGTCCCCGTAAACGGATATCCCAGGATGGAGAACGAATCCGTCTCCAGGATGTCGTTCATGTCCTCTACGAAAGTGTAGCAGTAGAGGATACGGTTCCGGAAGTCCACCCCTTCGATGTAGACGTATTCCGGGGCGGTGAAATCGAGGGTGCGGACCGTAAGCTCGTAGAGAAGCTCGCCGGAGCGGAACTCCACGTTCGCCACTTCTCCGCGGGTTTCCCGGCGGAGGATTTCGATGAAGCGCCCGATCCGGGGATCGTCGGCCTCCAGGTTCCAGGAATCCACGAAATCCCGGACGCCCGCGTAGTTGCCCAGAAGGGTGATGTCTCCTCCCACGATATCCACGTCGGCGACCTTCAGGACATCGGGCAGCTGGGAGAGGGAGACACGGCCGTGTCCCCGTCCCGGAACGAGGACGACGGAAACCTGCCCTCCTTCCTCATCCACAACGATTCCCTTTATTTCGGCGCCGGTAAGGTCCTTGATGCAGGCAGAGAGCCTGTCCTTGAAATCTTTTTTCATCGCAATGTCGGTTGAGGCTGCAAAGATACGATATTTCCGGGAAATGGAAGAGGCCCGGAAGACCGTCATTTTTGGTTAAAAAGTATTTGCGGATTCCTTTTTATTACTTACATTTGTATGCTTTAAACGCGTAAAAGGATTTTACTTCATAATTAACACAAAAAACCAATCAATCGTTATGAAAACACAAGACATTATGGCAAAACTCCAGGCCAAGTACCCGCTCGAGAAGGAGTATCTTCAGGCCGTGCAGGAGGTCCTCGAATCCATCGAAGAGGTCTATAACCAGCATCCGGAGTTTGAGAAGGCGAAGATTGTCGAAAGGATGGTCGAACCCGACCGCATCTTCACCTTCCGCGTGACCTGGGTCGACGACAAGGGCGAGGTGCAGACGAACCTCGGCTACCGCATCCAGTTCAACAGCGCCATCGGTCCCTATAAGGGCGGCCTCCGCTTCCACCGGGCTGTGACCCCTTCCATGCTCAAGTTCCTCGGCTTCGAGCAGACCTTCAAGAATGCCCTTACCACCCTGCCGATGGGCGGTGCCAAGGGCGGCTCCGACTTCGATCCCGTGGGCAAGTCCAATGACGAAATCATGCGTTTCTGCCAGGCTTTCATGCTGGAACTCTGGAACTGCATCGGTCCCGACCAGGACATCCCTGCCGGCGACGTGGGTGTGGGCGGCCGTGAGATCGGCTACATGTACGGTATGTACAAGAAGCTGGCCCGCCAGTACAATACCGGCGTGCTGACCGGCAAGGGCGGCACCTGGGGCGGCTCCATCCTCCGTCCGGAGGCCACCGGCTTCGGTGCCCTCTACTTCACCCAGCACCTCCTGGAGAAGGCCGGCAAGGACATCAAGGGCAAGAAGATCGCCCTCTCCGGCTTCGGAAACGTCGCCTGGGGCGCTGCCACCAAGGCTACGGAACTCGGTGCGAAGGTCATCGCCATCTCCGGTCCGGACGGTGTCTGCCACATCCCTGACGGCATCACCAAGGACATGATCGACTACATGCTCGTCATGCGCGCCTCCAACCGCAACCTGGTCGAAGACATGGCCACCAAGTTCCCGGACAAGGCGTTCTTCACCGCCGGCAAGAAGGCCTGGTCCATCCCTGTGGACATCGCGCTCCCTTGCGCTTTCCAGAACGAGCTCTCCGAGGAAGATGCGAAGGAACTGGTTGCCAACGGCTGCTGGTGCTGCTGCGAGGTGTCCAACATGGGCTGCCAGCCGGGCGCCATCCACTATTACCAGCACAACGGCATCCTCTTTGCCCCGGGCAAGGCCGTGAACGCCGGTGGCGTCGCCACCTCCGGTCTCGAAATGACCCAGAACGCGGAGCACATCTCCTGGGATGCCAAGGAAGTTGACGACAAGCTTCACTTCATCATGAAGTCCATCCACGAGCAGTGCGTGAAGTTCGGCACCCAGCCGGACGGCACCGTCGACTACGTGAAGGGCGCGAACATCGCCGGCTTCATGAAGGTCGCCCAGGCCATGTTGGAACAGGGAACGATCTAATCGTTAAAAGTTATGTTATGGAGCCCGGTACAGATTGTGCCGGGCTTCTTTTTGCTTTATTTAGAGGTTAATTCCGAGAGAAATGTTAACTTTGTAAATTGTTTTTGACCCAAATAGATTGATATGAAAAAACTGACAGCTGCATGGGTTCTTCTCGCCGTCCTGGCCGCTTCGTGCGACCAGCCCCGGACCAAGGCCGCCCGCCTGGTGGAGAACTATGCCGTGGTGACGATTCCCGCTCCGGACCTTTCGGGCATCACCGACAACGGAAAGGAGGTTCTGAACCTGTACCGCTTTGCCGCGGACGAGGTGGACAATATCTACTGGAAGCAGAATTTCGGGGACAAGGAGGCCTTGCTCTCCTCCCTTTCCGATCCTGCCGCGAAGCTGTATGCCGAGATCAACTACGGCCCCTGGGACCGCATCGACGGACAGCCTTTCGTAGAGGGGTATGGCGTCAAGCCCGCCGGTGCCTGTTTCTATCCGGCCGACATGACTGCGGAGGAATTCGATGCTTTCGCCGATCCGGACAAGCTCAGCCCCTACACCCTGGTGGTCCGGGACGGAGATTCCCTGAAAACCGTGTGGTATCATGACGCCTATGCCGAATCCATCGGCAAGATCTGCAACTACCTGCAGGCGGCCGCCGACATCACCATCAAGGAAAGCGTCCGCGACTACCTCCTCAAGAAAATCGAGGGGCTGAAGACCGATGACTATTACGAGAGCGACAAGGCCTGGCTGGAGATGACCGACAGCAAGATGGACCTGGTCCTCGGCCCGAACGAGGCCGTGGACGATGCCCTCTACGGCGAAAAGGCCTCCTACGGCGCCTATGTCCTCCTGAAGAATCTCAAGCGTACCGAGGAATTGGGCGCCCTGACCGCGCGTCTCCCCGAACTCCAGGCAATGCTGCCCGGCGACCCGGCGTATCATGCCTTTGTTCCCGGGGCTGAATCCAATATTTTCTCCTGCAACGTAATCTATTACGGGGGGTACACGAATGCCGGATTCAAGGTGATTGCGATCAACTTCCCCTACGATGCGAAGGTTCAGGAAGAGCTGGGCACCCGCACCATCCTGTTCGACAACATCATCCGGGAGAAATTCAACCGGACCGTTTTCCCGGTGGGGATGACCCTGTTCGAGGACACCTATCAGGCCCATCTGGACGCCAGCGCCTTCTACTGGAACATCGTTTTCCGGGAGATTGCCAAGGGACTGGGCGTCAAGGAAACGGTCAATGGCAGGGGCACGGTCGGCGACGCCCTCGGCAACGAGGCGCTCCTGTTCGAGAAGGCCAAGTCCAACGTGATCGGCACCTATCTGTGTGCGCAGGAAGTGGACGCCCACCGTATCTCCGCCCTGATCCAGAAAGAGGACGTGCTGGCCACCTTCGTCGCCAACATCATCCGCTCCTGCCGCTTTGGCGCGGCCGACCCGACCGGTGCGGCCAGCATCGCGGTGTACAACTATATGCTTGAGAAAGGCGCGTTCTCCCGCAAGGCTTCCGGTCGCTATTCCATCGATTTTGGCAAGACGTGGGAGGCCCTTGAAGCCCTCGGCGCCGAGATCCTCCGGATCCAGGCGCTCGGCGACATCGACGCCGCCCGGGCTTTCGTGAACAAGTACGTCGTCGCGGCTCCGACCATCGAGGCCGACATCGTGTCCCTGGAACTGGAGAAGATTCCGGTGGACATCCGTTTTACCTATGAGAAATAAAACAAAAAGATAATGGAAAGGAAATTCAATCTCAAGTATGCGGTGTTTCTGCCGCTGGTGCTGATTATCACCATTTTCCTTTGGGCCGTTCCCGTGTCCTTCTATGGTATTGAAGCGCTGACTGTCGTCCAGCAGCGGGTGATCGCCCTGTTCGTGTTCGCCGCCCTGATGTGGATCTTCGAAATCATCCCGAACTGGAGCACCTCGCTCCTGGTGATCGTCATCTCCCTCCTGACGGTGTCCAACAAGGGTATCGGCCTGTTCTGCGACCCGCAGTACGGCACCCTTGTTCCGTATGCCCGCATCATGTCCTCGATGGCCGACCCAGTGGTGATGCTGTTTCTGGGCGGTTTCGTCCTCGCCATCATGGCGGAGAAGTACGGACTGGACGTCACCCTGGCCCGTGCCCTGCTGAAACTCTTCGGCACCAAGCCGGAAATCGTCCTCCTGGGCTTCCTGATCATGATTTCCGTTTTCTCCATGTTCATGTCCAATACGGCTACCGCCGCGATGATGCTCGCCCTCCTTACCCCGGTGCTTTCCAAGCTCCCGGCCGATGACAGGGGCAAGATCGGCCTGGCCCTGTCCATCCCGGTCGCCGCGAACCTCGGCGGTATCGGTACCCCGATCGGCACCCCGCCGAATGCTACGGCGAAGGGCGCCCTGGAGCAGGCCGGCATCGACGTCTCCTTCGGCGAGTGGTGCGTGCACATGATTCCCTACGTGCTCATCATGATCCTCATCGCGTGGATCCTCCTGCGTGTCTTCTTCCCGTTCAAGACCAAGAAACTGGTCCTGGAGATTCCTGAGAGCAACAGGAAGAAGGATTGGAAACTATATGTGGTCTGGGTCACCTTCATCGGTACCATCCTTCTCTGGGCCACCGAGCAACTTACCCATATCAACTCCAACATCGTGGCGCTGATCCCGCTGGGTGTATTCACCGCCACGGGCCTTTTCGGCAAGGAGGAGATCAAGGAGATCAACTGGAACGTCCTCTGGCTAGTCGCCGGTGGATTCTGCCTCGGATACTGCCTGCAGGACACCGGTCTTGCGAAGGTGCTGATCCAGGCGATTCCCTTCGGCAGCATGAAGGTATGGGTGGTGCTCGTCATCGCCGGCCTGGTGTGTTACCTGCTCTCCAACTTCATCTCCAACTCCGCTACGGCGGCCCTGCTCATCCCGATCCTGATCGTGGTGGCGAACGGCATGGCCGATCCGGCAGCCGCCAACAATGCGCAGTTCCTGGCCATGGGCGGCACTTCCGCGATGATCATCTTCATCGCCGTGTGCGCCTCCATCGCCATGCTTTTCCCGATTTCCACGCCGCCGAATGCCATCGCTTCCGCGACCGGCATGGTGGAGACCAAGGATATGACCAAGGTGGGCCTGATCATCGGCTTCATCGGTTTCATCTTCGGTTATTTCTGGTTGACCAAGATTTTCCCGTTTGCCTAATCAATTCCCCATGTATATGAAAAAGATATTCGTTTCCCTGGCGACGCTTCTGTCTGCGGCCGTCATTTCCGCCTTCGCGCAGGACAGCCCGAAACCCGAATATGGGTACAAGGTGTCCGATTTCATGAGTACGCCCAAGGTTGGCGGCTACATCATCGGCGGCTACAAGTACAGCGACCTGGAAGGGGCGCACGGTGGCCCGGGATTCAACTGCAGGCTCATCCGTCTGTATGTGGACGGCAGCATTTTCAACGACTTCAAGTACCGCATCCAGTTCCAGGCCAACGGTACCAGCCCGCACGTGAAGGATTTCTTCGTGGAGTGGGCGAAATACAAGGAGTTCTCCGTGAAACTGGGCCAGTTCAAGCGTGCCTTCACCTTTGAGAATCCGATGAATCCCTGGGATGTGGGCGTGGGAGACTTCTCCCTCCTGGTCCAGAAGATGGCCGGTATGGGTGACCGTCTGGGCGAAGCCAACATGGGTGGCCGTGACCTGGGTATCCAGGTCCAGGGAGACCTGATCCCGATGGCGGACGACCAGTACCGGCTCCTCCACTATCAGCTGGGCCTGTATAACGGCCAGGGCATCAATCTGGCCGATGCCAACAAGGCGAAGGATATCATCGGAACCCTCCAGATCCAGCCCATCAAAGGCCTGTATATCGGCGCTTTCGGCTGGAAGGGCGATTGGGTGAACGGGAACGGTGACGTCCTCAAGCGCGAGCGCATCAGCGCCGGCCTCAAATACGATGTCGACAACTGGACGCTCCGCGCCGAGTATGCGACAGCCATTGCCGGCGAGAAAACGCAGAGCGGTGCCGCCGATGCCCTGTATGTCACGGCCGGCATTCCCGCGACGGACTGGCTCAAGGTCTATCTCAAGTGGGATGAGTTCCGTGCCAAGGGCAATGCCGACAGCAGCCATGACATGTATTCCGGCTGTTTGAACTTCCGGCTCCACAAGAACCTGAACTTCCAGCTGGAGTACCGCTATCATAACGACAGATTCCTGAATTCCCGTTACAACGAACTGTGGTTCATGTCCTATATCCGTTTCTAACGGACTGAGCGAACCCTTTTTCCGGACCCATCTGTATGAAAAAGATCCTTCTTCCGCTGTTAGCAGCCCTTTCTGCACTGGGCCCGGGCGTCGTTTGTTCCGCCCAGGAGGAGAAGCCGGCCAAGGTGAAGGTGTACGGCTTCGTCAGTAACTACATGACGTTTGATTCGCGTCAGGTGGATACCGGTACTCCGGACCTCTTCTACATGCCCCGGAATGTGAAGATGTCCGGTGAAGTGGACCAGAATGCCGTTCCTTCCTTCCGGATGCTCGCCCTGACCTCCCGCCTGGGCGTGAAAGCCTCCGGCTATCAGGTCGGGGAGACAAAGGTCAGCGGCACCATCGAGGGCGACTTCTACGCCCTGAATGGGACTGCCGCCACCCTCCGGCTGCGCCAGGCTTACGTGAGTATGCTTTGGGACAATCTCGTGCTGGGCGACCTGCTTGTGAACGTGGGTCAGGCCTGGCACCCGATGGCGGCGGATGTTCCGCACGTCACCAACGAGGAACTGGGTTCTCCTTTCAATCCGTTCAACTGGAGTCCCCAGGTCATGTTCCATTGGACCGTACGCAAGTTTACCTGGACGGGCGGCATCCTTTTCCCGATGCAGTTCCTTCCCACCGGCCCGTCGGGCAGGACCTTGGATTACAATCGGTTCGGAATGATCCCTGAGGTGTATCTGGGCGTTTCTTTTGCGACCGGGGGCTTCCTGGGAAAGGCCGGCGTGGACCTGTTCTCCAGCAAACCCGGCTGGGTCGCGCCGACCATCACCGAGGTTTCCGTCAGTGACCGGACGGTGAATTACAGTCGGTCGATTACCAAGAAGCTGGAGACCCGGCTCTTCGCTGTTTCTCCCTATGTCTATCTGCAGTTTACCAGCGGGAAGTTCCAGATCAAGGCCAAGAGTGTCCTGGCACAGGCCGGTGAGCACATGAACCTTCTATCGGGATATGGCCCTACTTTCGACTGGAAACGGCTGGAACTCACGTACACGCCGATGCAGGACTGGACTTCCTTCCTCTCCTTCCAGTACGGCCGGAAGTTCCAGGTCTCGTGCATGGGCGGTTACATGCAGCGCCTGGGAATGACGAAGAAACTGTTCGGTATCGATGATGCGAACGTCCGTACGATGTGGCTCAACAGTACCGTCAGCAACCGGATCCAGAAGGCTTTCCGCGTGACTCCGACCATTGCCTACAACCTGGGGAATCTGACCTTCTCCCTGGAATATGACTGCACCAGTGCCTTCTTCGGTGAGGGCACTTACAATATGGGCGGCCTCTTCGAGTCCGGCCACTGGGTCCTCCATCACCGGATCCAGCAGATGGTCAAGTACAGCTTCTAGGATAACGCGAATAGAACAACACAGGGTTCGGGCGACTTTTTTCGGAGCTCGAACCCTGTGGCGTTTCGTTTCTGTTCATCGGGTAGTATTCCCGGACAACTTTTGAAAAGGAAAAGCGGTTTAGCCCTTCCTATATGCTCTCCAGGCCATTCCTCCCCGCTTTTGGGGTAGTTTAGAAAGGGGGAAAAGCGGATTGATGTGGCCTACAAGCTCTCCCAGGGCCAGTTTATCCGCTTTTGATTTGAACAAAGACCATCTCGCTCGTGGACCTGTTTTCCGGCCTACCAGCTCGTCCCGATCGGCGTCACTTTCGGGAAACGATTCTACGGCTTTGCCGAAGCGGGGTATGGATTCCAGTACCAGGGAGGCCGCGCCGGCATCGGCTGGAAGTTCTGAACGTTCGTTTACGGCAACTGCTACCGTACCCGCAGCCGGCGGCCGATCTGGAGGGTGGTGGTTTCCTTGATGCCGTTGAGGCGGCAGAGGGCCTTGACGGACGTGCCGTTCTTCTTGGCGATCTTGCCCAGGGTGTCGCCGGCACGGACCGTGTAGTACTTCTGGGTGGCGCGCTGGGCGGCGGCGCGGGCCTGCGCCTCCTTCTTGGCCTTTTCTTCGGCCAGTTTCTTCTGCTGCTCGTCACCGCGGTTGATTTCGTCCTCGTCCTCTTCGGTCTGGACGTAGCGGCTGTTGGGGTTGAAGTAGCGGCTGCGGAACCGCATCAGGCGGTGCCGAAGGGTACCGGTCTCGAAGTCGATGAGCCAGGCCGGGTCGAAGGCGTGTCCCCTGTAGCGGGTCTCGAAGTGCAGGTGCGGCCCGGTGGAGCGGCCGGTGGAGCCGCCCAGGCCGATCACGTCGCCGGCATTCACCCAGTCGCCGGATTCCACGTCGCGGCGGGACATGTGGCCATAGAAGGTCTCGAGTCCGTTGGCGTGGCGGATGACGACCAGGTTTCCGTAACCGCCCACGTAGTCGGACACGCGGACTTTGCCGTCAAAGGCGGCATAGACCGGCGTTCCCGTGGGATAGGGAAGGTCGATGCCCTGGTGCGGACGGCCGTGCCGGTAGCCGAACTGGGAGGAAGGCCTGGTCTTGTTGGGGCAGCAGTAGGAATCCAGGGTGTCCACGATCCAGAGGGAGAAGCGGTCCGGGAGGGATTTCTCTTCATGGTAGGGGTTGACGGCGCGGGTGTCCCAGTGCTCGGTGAACACCTTGCTTTCCGCGGCGGCTTCGGGGTCCTTGACGTAGCGGTAGGTCCCGTTGCTGAACAGGATGACCTTGATGTTGGGATTCTCCGTGTCCAGGGTGTCGGCGAACGGCGTGCTTGTGCTGCGGGAGGAGGAAACGCTCATCCGTCCGAAATCGCGTCGAAGGGAATCGGCGGCATTGTTCTGGGCGGAAACGGCGCAGCAGAGGGAAAAAAGCAGAGTGGTTGTCAGTAACGTCTTAAAATTCATTGATTTAACGGATTGCGCCGAAGCGGGTCTTGAGGAGTTCGTCGGTTTCGGCGATCTTCCGCTGCAGCAGTTCGTCAGAAGTGGCTTCGCACAGGAAACGGAGGTAGGGCTCGGTGTTGGACGGACGGATGTTCAGCCACCAGTCGGGGAATTCGATCCGGTATCCGTCGAAGTCCATGAAGGCGGTCGCCTTCTCCTGGGCCATGAAATGCTCCTTCACGGCGTCCATCGCACCCTTCTTGTCCTCCACCCGGTAGTTGATCTCGCCGGAGTTCTTGTAGCGGACGATTTCGGCGATGGCCTGGCTGAGGGTCTTGCCTTCTTTCTTGAGGTCGGCGACAATGCCCAGGACGATCATCGAGGCGAGGAGGCCGCTGTCGCTGTAGAAGAAGTCACGGAAGTAGAAGTGGCCGGCCAGTTCGCCGCCCCAGATGCCGTCGATCTCACGCAACTTGGCTGCGGCGAAAGCGCGTCCAACCTTCCAGGTGTACATCTCGCAGCCCATCGGGGCAAGGTATTCGCCCACCGCCTTGGAGGAACGGATGTCCTGCAGGACAATGCCCTTGAGGCCCCGCTCGTTCACAAAGTAGCGGCCCATCAGGGCGATCAGCAGGTCGGGGGAGATGAAGCCGCCCTTCTCATCCACGAAGACCACCCGGTCCGCGTCGCCGTCGTAGATGACGCCGGCGTCGGCCTTCACCTCGCGGACGAGGTTCTCCAGGGGAAGGACGTTAGCCTCGATGAGCGGGTTGGGCTCATGGTTCGGGAAGCTGCCGTCCAGGGTGTCGAACAGGTAGTGGACATTCTCTCCCGTCCCGAAGATCTCCTTCGCGAAGAGGTTGGACATGCCGTTGGACAGGTCCATGGCGATGGTGATCCCGGAAAGGTCCTTCTTGAACTTGCGCATGAATGCCAGGTAGTCGGCGAGGATTTCCTTCGTGTACACCTTGCCGCGCTTTTCCGCCACGGGGGTGGGGACGCCTTCCTCGATCCAGGCCTTGATCTCCTTGAGGCCGGCGTCATAGCCGACGGCCTGGGCGTCGGTCGTGGAAACCTTCATGCCGTTGTAGGGGGCGGCATTGTGGGAGGCGGTGATCTGGATGGAGGCGTGGAAGCCGTAATTGGCCGTTCCGAAATAGACCATGGGGGTGGAGCTCAGGCCGATGTCGTACACGTCGGCGCCGGCGTCGTTGATGCCCTTGACCACGGCATCGTGGATCTCCGGAGAGGAAACACGGCAGTCGCGGCCCACGAGGACCTTGTCGGCCTTCAGCAGCCGGGGGATGAAATAGCCGACCTTGTAAGCGGTTTCGCGGTCCCAGTCCTTGCCGTAGATGCCGCGGATGTCATATGCGTGAAATGCTCCCATGATAATTGGTTATTTGAGTTTGCTGTTGTAGTGGGGGTGGACCTTTCCCTTGGCGATGTTCTGGAGCTTGCCCGCGATCATCTTCTTGCGGATGGGCGGGACGTTGTCCGTGAACAGGTTGCCGTCCAGGTGCGAGAGCTCGTGCTGGACCATCCGGGCGGCGAACTTGTCCAGGGTCTCGGTGACCTCCTCGAAATCCTCGTTGAAGTAGCGGAGGGTGATCCGCGCGGGCCGGACGACGTCGCAGTACAGGTTCGGGATGCTCAGGCAGCCTTCGGAGTAGGTGTTCTTCTCCTCGCTCTCTTCCAGAATTTCCGGGTTGATGATTACGCGGTGGAAGCCTTTAAGATAGTCGTACACGTCGGAAACCACGTCTCCGTCCACGATCACGACACGGAGGCTCACGCCGATCTGGGGGGCGGCGAGGCCGCAGCCGTCGGCGCGGGCGAGGGTATCGCGAAGGTCCTGGACGAGGGCTTTCAGTTCTTCTTTTTTTTCGAGGTCGGCAGGCTGTGCCTTCCGGCGCAGGACCTCCGAGCCATAGAGGTAAATGGGTTGTATCATCGTCTTTTCCTTGTCTTTTGGCGGGACAGGCTCGCCGGGACGGAATCCGGATTCACTGCAAAAGTCGCGCCCGAGCTGCGGTCCATGTACCCTTGCAGGATGATGGCGGCGCTGATCCGGTCCACGGACCGCTTGTCGCGCCGGTCGCTCGCCTTCATCCCGCCGTCGATCATCGCCTGGTGGGCGAGGACGGAGGTGAACCGTTCGTCCTCCAGGGACACCGGCGTATCGGGAAAGGCCTTCGCAAGGGCTTTCAGGAACACGTCCACGTCGGCCCGGGCTTCGGCAGGACGCCCGTCCAGGTTCGTGGGATAGCCGACGACAAAGCGTTCGATTGTCTCTTTTTCCGCATATTTTTTGAGATAATCTATTAACTTTGCAGAATCGACCGTATCCAGGGCAGAGGCAAAGATGCGGAGCGGATCGCTCACGGCAAGGCCGGTGCGTCTGCGTCCGTA
Organism: uncultured Bacteroidia bacterium; assembly: GCA_902778105.1. Taxonomy (GTDB): domain Bacteria; phylum Bacteroidota; class Bacteroidia; order Bacteroidales; family UBA932; genus Cryptobacteroides. The sequence continues at coordinate 7,004 of CACYWN010000018.1, read as the reverse complement.
ATCGATACCGATAAGTCTGTCCATAGATTGCAAAGATAACATTTTTTATGGCTAATGACAACAATAAGCGCCAGACCAGGAAATATCGCGTAGCGGTGACCGACGCTCTGTCGCACGAGCGGCTGTGGTCGAGGGTGTTTTCCCGCTCCGTCACCATCGCCGCCATCGTGTCCGTTTCCGTCCTGCTGCTTCTGCTGCTGTTCCTGCTCATCGCCTATACGCCGCTGAGGACCTTCATCCCGGGCTATCCGGATGCCCGGGCGCGCCGGCAGGCGGTCCAGAATGCCATGCGCATCGATTCCCTGGAAACCCAGATCCTCCAGTGGGAACTCTATACCGAAAACCTGAAGAAGGTGGTGGCCGGCGAGGAACCGCTCCTGCTGGACAGCCTGATCCTGATGCGGCAGGCCGCCCGGGAGGAGGTGGACACCGCTTTCCTCGCCCGCCGGGACTCCACGCTCCGTGCCCGGGTGGTGGAGTCGGAGCAGTTCGAAGTCGCCGGCCCTCGCCGGAACCTTCCGATCGAGGCAATCGCTTTCTACACCCCGGTCAAGGGGGTCGTGTCCCAGGGGTTCGACCGGGCCCTGCATCCGTATCTGGACGTGACGGCGCCCTCCGGTTCCACCGTGATGTCCGTCCTGGACGGAACGGTCGTTTTCTCCGGTTGGGACGATACGGAGGGGTATACCATCGCCATCCAGCACAAGGGGGACATCCTGTCGGTGTACAAGCATAACGAACGGCTGCTCCGCAAGATTGGCGATGTCGTGAAGGCCGGAACGCCCGTCGCCCTGATCGGCAGTTCCGCTTCACTCACGAAGGGAGACCATCTCCGCCTGGAATTGTGGTACGAAGGCGAAGCCGTGGATCCTGCGGCCTATATCAGTTTTTGACGATGGAAAAGAAAAGGATAGCCATCCTGGGATCGACGGGGTCGATCGGTCGCCAGACGCTGGATGTGGTCCGGCAGCATCCGGACCGTTTTGAAGTGGAGATGATCTCCGCGGGCGGCAATGCGCCCCTCCTGGTGGAGCAGGCGCGCGCATTCTCCGTTCCGCACGCGGTCATTTGCGATACCTCCCGGTACGACGAGGTGAAAGCCGCCCTCGCCGGAACCGCTACGGAAGCCCATGCCGGCATCGACGCAGCCTGCGACCTCGTGACGGGGGAGAAGGTGGACATCGTCGTCGCTTCCATGGTGGGCTTCAGCGGGCTACGGCCCACGCTGTCGGCCATCCGGGCCGGAAAGGACATCGCCCTGGCGAACAAGGAAACCCTCGTTGCCGCCGGCTCCATCGTGATGGCGGAAGCCCGTCGTCACCGGGTGAAGATCCTCCCGGTGGATTCCGAGCATTCGGCCATTTTCCAGTGTCTGCAGGCGGCCGGGGGCAATCCGGTCGAACGGATTCATCTCACGGCTTCCGGCGGCCCGTTCCGCACCTGGCCGCGGGAGCAGATCGAAGTGGCGGGCAAGGACCTTGCACTCCGCCATCCCAACTGGAACATGGGCGCCAAGATCACCATCGATTCCGCCACGATGATGAACAAGGGATTCGAGGTGATCGAGGCCAAGTGGCTCTTCGACGTGGAGCCGGAGCGGATCCACGTGGTGGTCCATCCCGAGTCGGTCATCCATTCGATGGTGGAGTTCGTGGACGGGGCCGTCATCGCCCAACTGGGCTGTCCGGACATGCGGGAGCCCATCCAGTTGGCGCTCGCTTACCCGGAGCGCCTGCCGCTGAACAACCGGAAACTGGATTTCAGCGCCCTGGGCGCCCTTACCTTCTCCGAACCGGACCTGGACAAGTTCCCCTGCCTCCGGCTCTCCTTCGACGCCATCGGCCGGGGCGGAAATGTTCCCTGCGCCCTGAATGCGGCCAACGAGGCGGCTGTCGCCGCCTACCTTGGGGACCGGATCGGCTTCTATGACATCGCCTCCGTCGTCTCCGAAACGATTGCGCGCACGGATTTTGTAGCGGAACCCTCCCTGGAAGAGATCTTCGCCACGAACGACGAAGCTTTCGCCCGTGCCCGCAATCTGATATGGTAGTTCTCGTCAAGACCCTCCAGGTCATCCTGGCCCTGTCCGTGCTCATCCTCCTGCATGAGCTCGGGCATTTCCTGTGGGCCAAGCTGTTCCACATCCGGGTGGACAAGTTCTTCCTGTTCTTCGACCTGGGCGGGGTGAAGCTTTTTTCCACGAAGTCGGCCTGGTTTACGGAACTGTTCCCGAAAGCGGCGGCGTGGGAGACCGAATACGGCATCGGCTGGCTGCCCCTTGGCGGCTACTGCAAGATTGCCGGGATGATCGACGAATCCCTGGACACGGATTCCCTCAAGCAGGATCCCCAGCCGTGGGAGTTCCGCACCCATCCCGCCTGGCAGCGTCTCCTCGTGATGTCCGGCGGGGTGCTGAACAACTTCATCTTCGCCATCCTCGCCTATATCCTGATCCTGGACATCTGGGGGGAGGCGTATCTGCGGAATGAGGGCAATGCCATCTATGTCAATGAGCTGGCCTATGACATGGGCTTCCGGTCCGGCGACCGGATCCTCGCCCTGGACGACTATGTCCCGGACGATTTCTCCACCCTGCAGATCGACCTGGCCCGGCGGGACGTCCGCAAGGCGACGGTCCTCCGCGGGGCTGACACCCTGGAACTGTACATCGACCAGTCCCGGATCGGCGAGGTGCTGAATTCTCCGGGAATGTTCGACCTGGCGGTGCCTTTCGTCGTGGATACGGTCGTCTCCGTCCCCAACGGGGAACGCCTCCTGCGCGGTGACCGGATCGTGGCGGTGGCGGGGGAGTCCACCCCGTATCTGCAGGATGCCCGGAAAGTCTTTGCCGCCCATGCCGACCGGGAAGTTCCGGTTTCGGTCCTCCGGGGACCGGACAGTCTCGAGGTCGCCCTTCAGGTCGATTCCACCGGCCGGGTGGGGGTGTATACCGTATTTCCGGGTTATGAAAGGCGGGAATACAGTTTCCTGCAGGCCGTCCCGGCCGGATTCCGGCTGACCTTCTCCACCATCGGCGGATACCTGCAGGATCTCCGGCTCGTTGCGACGCCCCGGACCGAGGCCTACAAGTCGGTGGGCAGTTTCATCGCCATCGGCCAGGTGTTCCCGGCCGAGTGGGACTGGTACCAGTTCCTGACGCTGCTGGCCCTGCTGTCCATCATGCTGGGCGTGATGAACCTCCTTCCGATCCCGGCCCTGGACGGCGGCCATATCGTCATGTGCCTCTACGAGATGGTGACGGGCCGGAAACCCGGGGACAAATTCGTCCTGGCGGCGCAGATGGTGGGAATGGTGCTGCTCATCCTGCTGATGATGCTCGCATTCGGGAATGACATCGGAAGATTGATAAGATAGAACCTGATATGAAAAAGACCGTTATGTTCCTCGCCCTCGCGACGGCTCTCCTGGCCCTCGCAGGCTGCAAATCGAAAAACCGCGGACCGCTCCTTCCGAACGTGAGCGGCAAGGCCGGTGAAATCGTCGTCGTGATCGACAAGGACAACTGGGAAGGCGAGATCGGAAACGCTTTGCGCGGCATCCTGGCGGATGACTGCCCTTACCTCGCGCAGCGGGAGCCGCTTTTTACCCTGGCGAACGTCCCTCCGGGCAGCTTCAACAATATGTTCAAGATGCACCGCAACATCCTGATCCTGAACATCAATCCCCAGAACCAGACGACCGGGATGATGTACAAGCGGGACCAGTGGGCCAGGCCGCAGAGCGTTGCCCAGGTCAATGCCCATGACCAGGAAGGCGCCCTGGCCATCATCGCTGAGGCCCGGGAGCAGCTGCCCGAGTTCTTCGAGGCGGCCGAGCGCGACCGCATCATCGCGAACTCCATCCTGTACGAGGAGCTTACCCTGCGCGATCCGGTGGAGAAACTCACGGGCGGCATCCTTCATTTCCCGTCGGGCTACAAGCTCCGGAAGCAGACGGATGACTTCGTGTGGATCGCCGACGAGAAGCAGTACACCAACCAGACGGTCCTCATTTACCGGTATCCGTTGCCGGAGAAGGATCCTTTCTCGCTGGAGAACATCATCTCCCGCCGCAATGAGGTGATGCAGGCGAATGTTCCCGGAATGTTCGACGGCACCTACATGACCACTTCCACGGCCATTGAACCTTCCGCACGCTCCCTGAAATACCGGGGGATCGATTTCATGGAGACCCGCGGTTTCTGGGAAGTGCAGGGCGATTTCATGGGCGGCCCCTTCGTCTCCCACTCGTTCTACAGCCAGGACGGGAAGGATATCATCGTCCTGGAAGCCTTCGTCTATGCGCCGAAATATGACAAGCGGCAGTATCTCCGGCAGGTCGAGTCCATCCTCTATTCGTTCGAATGGAAAAATAATGAAAAATAATTTGGCCGATTAGGAAATTCTTCTTACCTTTGCATTCCCTTTTGGAGCGGGCCTCCGCTTCGGAAAGGTGAGCCGGTGGGTTCGTATAACGGTTAGTACTCGGGATTTTCATTCCCGCAATAGGAGTTCGATTCTCCTACCCACTACCAAAAGATAAAAAAAGAACATAATGGCAAACACGAAATCTGCTCAGCGTGCTTCCCGCCAGAACGAGAGGCACAGATTGCATAACAAGTATTATGCAAAGACGGCGAGGAACGCGATCCGCGACCTCCGCAACACCACCGACAAGAAAGCTGCCGAGGAGAGCGCTCCGAAGGTCTATGCGATGATCGACAAGCTCGCGAAGATCGGCGTCATCCACAAGAACAAGGCCTCCAACCTCAAGAGCGGTCTTCAGGTCTACATCAACAAGCTTTCGTAAGCTTCAGGATCCTTAGCCGGCCCGGCATCAATGGGCAATCGGGATGTAGCGCAGTTGGCTAGCGCACTACGTTCGGGACGTAGGGGTCGTCCGTTCGAGTCGGATCATCCCGACAACAGACTGGGAAATCTTTCCTGGTCTGTTTCGTTTTTTTAGGCCCGGCGTGTTGTAATTAACGGAATTATCCGTACCTTTGTAGGCTACCTTTTCCGTAATGGTGGCTGGTTAACGATGTAAAATCCATCCGGTGCGACTGGCCCGGAGCTAAAACACGCTGAACGATATGCTGAATATCTTCTTCAGAGAAAACGGAAAGATCGGAGTCTCCCAGTCGGAGAAAGATTTTGCCAGGATCTCCCTCGAGGACACCGTGTGGATCGACCTGGTGGATCCTTCCGGTGTCGAAAAGCGTGCCGTGGAGGCCTTCCTCGGGACGGAAATCCAGAGCCGTGCGCAAGCGGAGGAAATCGAGAGTTCCTCCCGTTATTTCGAGACGGACGATGCCATCTTCGCGAATACGAACTTCCTGACCCCGGGGGCCGAGGAATACATGATGCAGGCCGTTTCCTTCACGCTCGTGGACCAGACCCTCACGACGCTCCGTGAGGTTCCGCTCCGCAGTTTCACCGAACTCCAGCGGCGTCTGCAGGTGAATCCGAAGCAGTACCCTTCCGGCTTTACGGTGTTTGCCACGATCCTGGACCAGCGCGTCGACCTGGATGCGGATATGATCGAGCTCCTCTCGAAGGAGATCTCCCAGTATGCCAGGCGCATCAACGAGGAGGAGGACATCGACCAGGAACTCCTGATCGACATCTCCCAGCTCCAGGAGAATACGATGATGGTCCGCGAGAACGTCGTGGACAAGCAGCGCCTGATTTCCAACCTGATGCGGAGCACCAAGGTCCCCCAGGCGCTGGATTCGCGCCTGAACGTGCTCCTGCAGGATATCTCATCCCTGATCAACCATACGAATTTCTGCTTTGAAAGACTTGAATACCTGCAGGATACGGTCCTGGGTCTGATCAACCTCGAGCAGAACAAGATCATGAAGGTGTTCACGGTCGTGTCCGTTTTCCTGATGCCGCCCACCCTGATCGCCGGCTTCTACGGGATGAACGTCCGCCTGCCGATGATCGCGGCCGACGAACCCAACGCGTCCTTCTGGAACTGGATCATCATCCTCGCGATCATGGCCCTTTCGTGCCTGGTCATCTGGATTGTCTTCAAAAAGAAGAAATTACTGTAGGGGACCTGTTGGAATTCGTTTTTTTTTCGTATCTTTGCACGCTTTTCCGGAGGCGTGCCTTTTTTTCGCCCCCGAAGGCACAAGAAATAATGTTAAACAACTAGTTTCCAACAAAAAAACTATGTCTGAAGAAATCAAGAACGTGGCAGAAGAGGCTCAGGTAGAGGCTCCTGTCCAGAAAGAAACCAAGAAGGCCCCCCTCAACGCCTCCGTCGCCCCCGAGGAGTTCGACTGGGATGCGTTCGAGAACGACGCCGTCCCCGGTGAGAACCGCGAGGAAGTCGCCGCCCTCTACGACCAGACCCTCCAGAAGGTGGTCGAGAACGAGGTGGTCGAAGGTGTCGTCACCGCGATCAACAAGCGCGAGGTCGTCGTGAATATCGGCGCCAAGAGCGAAGGTGTCATCTCCGCCCCCGAGTTCCGTTACAACCCGGACCTCAAGGTCGGTGACAAGGTCGACGTGCTCGTCGAATCCGCTGAGGACCGCAAGGGCCAGCTGGTGATCTCCCACAAGAAGGCCCGCCAGCTCAAGTCTTGGGATATGGTCAACGCCGCCTACGACAACAACGAGGTGGTCAAGGGTTATGTCAAGACCCGCACGAAGGGCGGCATGATCGTCGACGTGTTCGGCATCGAGGCCTTCCTCCCGGGTTCCCAGATCGACATCAAGCCCATCCGCGACTACGATGCCTATGTGGACACCACCATGGACTTCAAGATCGTCAAGATCAACCAGGAGTTCCGCAATGTCGTCGTTTCGCACAAGGCCCTGCTCGAGGCTGAGCAGGAGGCCAAGCGCGCCGAACTCATCTCCAAGCTGGAGAAGGGCCAGGTGCTCGAGGGAACGGTCAAGAACATCACCAACTACGGCGTGTTCGTGGACCTCGGCGGCGTGGACGGTCTCATCCACATCACCGACCTCAGCTGGGGCCGCATCTCCCATCCG
>CACYWN010000017.1 GCA_902778105.1 uncultured Bacteroidia bacterium | reverse complement strand
GAAGATGCGCAATACCATGGCATTGGGAGCCGTGTTCTCCCTGCTGATTGCCCTCTTGGGATTGATTGGCTTCATCAAGGATGAGAGCCTCCGGAGGTCAAAAGAAATGGCCGTCCGCAAGATCAACGGCGCCACCACCCGGGACATCCTGGGCGTATTCGCCAAGGATATCATGATCCTGTCCGCCGTAATGGCCGTAATTGCTTGCATAGCCGCCTTCTTCGTGGCCCGCAAATGGCTGGAGCAGTTTGCGGAGAAAGTGTCCTTGCATCCACTGTACTTCATTGGTGGTGCCCTCCTGGTGCTCACCATCGTGCTGGGCGTAGTGGTCCTCAACTGCCTCCGCATCGCCCGCGCCAATCCGGTGGAATCTTTGAAAAACGAATAGCATGAAAAGTTACCTCAAATTCCTTTCCCGCAATAAACTCTACACCGCCATCGAGGCGGTGGGGCTGGCCGTGAGCCTGGCGTTTGTGATACTCATCGGCATATCCATTGCCGATCAGCTCAGAATCCGCCGGGACACGCCACCGGGAACCAATCTGTATTCCATCGGCCCCGACAGTTATGGAACGGAATACCGGAATATGGAAAGCCTTTCATCCATTCCGGAAATCAAATCCCTTGCAGCTTTCAGGCGAATAGAGTTTCTCGCACTCCTCGATGGGGACAAAGACCTTGTCATGGCCATGATCGCCGATCCGGGAATCGTCGATTACGTTCCGCAGCACGTCATCGAGGGCGACATCGGGCCTTTCCGAAACGGGAGCGGCGTTCTCATCACGGAATCGGCCGCGAGAAAATTCTTTCCTGATAAGGACCCGATAGGTGAATATGTTACCATCGCCAACATTGGATTCGAAGGTGAGGAAGAGACTCCCGTCTCGGAACAGATCGTGGCCGTCATCGGCGATCCTTCCTATTCAATCCTGGACGATTTTGACCTGATGTTGAGTTTCCGATCCAAGATTCCCGCCGTAGTCGAGATTGTGGAATCAGACCTTTTCAATACCGGAAACGGACAGTTCGTAAACGTGCTTGCCGACATGCAGCCGGAATTCGATATGGAAGGGTTTTCCGCGAAGTACCTGGATTTGTTTGAACCGTATGTGACCAAAGGGGATAAGGAAAAGCCGATGGCTACGGCCTTTACCGACATATTCTTTTCCTCTGACAGTTATGAAGGGCTCCGCCAGGGAAACCGCCTGTACATTTCCGTTCTGGTGATTCTGGGACTCATCCTGCTTCTGTCGGCCCTATTGAATTATGTCAATTTGAATCTGGCTGTATCCGGTGAACGGGCTAAGGAAATGGCTACCCGCCAGCTGGTGGGCGCAAGCAGGAAATCGGTTGTCTTCAAAGGCATAGCCGAGTCTACGGTGTTCACGTTGGTATGCTTTGCATTTGCCGTGCTCTTGGCGGAATGGATGGTTCCGCTTCTGAATGGACTGAGGCCGGAAGGACTCACGATACCCTTCCATATTCCTTTCAGTGGCACATTCTTTTTGATATCTCTGGCTCTTGTCGTTGTCATCGGCTTCCTCTCCGGGATTATCCCGGCCATGGTCATGGCCTCATACCGTCCCCTGGATGTGGTGACAGGCCAGGTTCGCCGGAAGCGCAAAATGGGGATCAATCAGGTATTCATCGTTTTTCAGACAGTTCTTTCGATACTGTTCATCGTCGCTTCCATTTCCGTTGAGGCTCAGCTGCGATTTATGCTGAAGCAGGATATCGGAACGACTCCGGTCAAGAACCTCTATCACTTTTTCCCGGGCATATATGAGCCAATAATGGATATCGGCAATGCGCTTACAGCAAATCCGCAGGTAAATGCCATCGGATATGGGACCGGTTATCCGACGAAAAGCTGGGGGATTCAGGCCGGCCCTCCAGGCGCGTTATACAGCACTCTCGAGTGCGACAGCACGGCATTCCGGATGTTGGGTTTCAGAATAAAGGAACAGTGGGGAGAATCTGTCCCCGGAACCTTCTGGCTCACCGAGGAGGCCCGGAATTATATCGGTGTGACAGAAGAAGATTCCGCTCCTTCCCGCCTTTGGGGAGACTATCCCAATCCCGAGATTACCTCCATTGGAGGTGTTGTTGAAAACTTCCGCAGTTATCCCGTAAATGACGCCCCCAGATTTGGGTTAGGAGATGAGTTTCAGGAACTGTGTGCAGTCAGTATCATGTCGGCCGAACAGCTTTCCGGTATCTGGATAGAGGTTAGGGGAGACAGAAGGGAATTTGAACAATGGTTCAAGGATTATATTCGTTCCTATTACCGTGAAACAAAAGGGCTTTCAGATGTCCTTGGCTTTCCCGGCGTCATATGCGGATATCTGGATGAAATCATTGCCGGGGAATATGATGACTTGAAACAGTACGTGCGGCTTATCGAGCTTTTTACACTGGTTTCCATCCTGCTCTCCATTCTGGGCATGGTTGCCATGAGTACATGGTTTGCCGCAACCCATTCAAAGGACGTGGCCATCCGCAAGGTTTTCGGCAGTACCGTAACCCATGAGGTGAAACGGCTCGCCAGGAGCTTCCTTGTTCTCACTTTAACCGCCATTGCCATCGGAATCCCTCTTGCAGTCTGGATGGTCAGACGTTTCCTGGAAAGCTATCCCGAAAGGATAAGCGGATATTGGTGGATATTTGCCACCGCTGCGGCCGTGATATTTGCTATTGCCATGGGGTCGGTCATCTGGCAGGTTCTCAAAGCCGCCCGGACCAACCCGGCGACGGAACTGAAAAAAGAATAGATTCTTCGCTGCGCTCAGAATGACAGATCAGTCCTCCATATTCCTCGGGAAACCGATCTTCCGCCGCGGCTCTTGCTTCTTTTCCTCGATGCGGGAGGAGAGTTCTGCGATAGCCAGATACAGGTTGTCAATTTCTTCTCGGACATCTTCCGAGAGGTCGTTGACAGCCGCGAGGTTCTCCTCTTGCTGCATGGACAAGAGGTCCACCATGGCGCGAAGTTCCCGAAGTTCGGATGACATGGAAGCACTTGTAAGAAGGTACTGGCGGACCTGCACGAAAGCACGCATTATAGAAATGCTGGCCGCAACTGCAATAGGACTTTTCAGTACGCTTGCCAGCATGGCGACTCCTTGCTCTGTAAAGGCAAAAGGTGGTGAGGATGTCTTTCTTTTTGATGATATCACAGATTGTGACATCATATTTAGGACTTCTTCATCCGTCAGTCGAAACATGAAATCGGCGGGAAACCGTTCCATGTTTCTTTTGACAGCCTGGTTTAATGCGCCTGTAGTAACTTGGTACAACTTCGCCAGATCAGAATCCAGCATCACTCTCTGCCCACGAATCTCATAAATCAGATTTTGGACGATAATCAGATCTTCACTCATAACTCAACAGTTTATCGTTCGTGACAAATATATGCAATAACGGACGATGATACAAGCCTAATATGAAATCCTACCTGAAATTCCTCTCCCGAAACAAGTTGTACACCGCCATCGAGGCGGTGGGGCTGGCCGTGAGCCTGGCGTTTGTGATCCTCATCGGCAGTTATGTGGTCCAGCAGTATGAGGTGGCGCATGAGTCGCCGCAGTGGAAGCGCACTTTCGTGCTGGGAAGCGACGACTTCCTGGGTCTGACCTATTGGGACAAGGAGGAGCTGGAGATGAACATTCCGGAGGTGGAGGCCGCCACCCACATGACGCTTCTCTGGCAGCCGGTCATCCAAAACGGGGAGGATCTGCTCCAGGTCTCCGGCATCGAGGCCGATGCCGATTTCTTCCGGGTGTTCCCGGAGTACCACCTTCTGGAGGGAAGTCTCGATGACTTTGTGGGCAAGGACGACATCCTGATCAGCGAATCCCTCTCCCGCAAGATAGCCGGTCAGGCCGGCAAGGATCTCATCGGCAAAACAATCAAGGTGGACAAAGAGGACCGCACTGTCAAGGGCATCTTCGCCGATTTTGACGAGGCCTATTTCATGCCTGCGGACATCATCACGAACATCACGGCCACTTGGGCTGCCGGGCAGAGCAAGGAGTTCAACAGCATCGGCAATTACAGGACCTGGTTCCGGGTGCGGGAGGATGCGGACCTGACCGACGTGCAGGCCAAGGTGAAAGCGCTCCTGCACAAGAACTACGATCCCACCTGGTCCGCAGAGAAAGTGGACAAATGGCACGCCTACCGCATGGACGAAGCGTTCTTCTTCACCGGCAGCAGCGATGGGCTTACCCGGACGGGCAACGCCCAGATGCTCCGGCTCCTGACCGTCGTCGTGCTGCTGCTCCTGTTGTCGGCCGTCTTCAACTATGTGAACCTAAGTCTGGCCCTTACCGGCAAACGCGCGAAGGAGATGGCCACCCGGCGCCTTCTCGGGGCCGACAAGACCGGCATCCTGTGGAAATACATCGGCGAATCCGTGGCTTTCACTGCCGTCTGCTTCGCCGCCGCCCTGGTCCTGGCCGACCTGCTGGCGCCGATGGTGAACAGCCTGGTCTCCACCAGCGACCCGGATGAAATGATGCTGGGCATCGGCGATACCAGCGTACGGCTCTCCTTCCTGCTCACGCCCGGCTATATCCTGGCCTACCTGGCCGGAACCCTGGTTCTGGGCGTCGTCAACGGGCTTCTTCCGGCCTTCGCGGCTTCGCGGTACCAGCCCATCGACGTGATCAAGGGCACGCTCCGGCGCCGGAGCAAGATGGTTATGAGCAAGGTCTTTATCGTGGTCCAGAATGTCCTTTCCGTCTTCCTGATTGCGATGGCCCTGGTGATGGAAGTGCAGATGCGGCATATGTTGACAAGGCCGATGCATTCCGCGACGGACAACCGCTTCTACATCGAGTATTCCGCCCAGAACTATGATGCGATGAGGCTTTTCAAGGACAAGGTGGAGCGCCTGCCCTTTGTGACGAAAGTGGGCGTCGGCCGCGGAATCCCTGGAATGATCAATATGACGATGGGCATCAAGGTGGACGAAGAGCATCATGTCGATATGCCCGTCATCCTTTGCGATTCCACTTATTTCCAATTGCTCGGGCTGGAAGTGGAGGAAGACTTCGGCCATCCGCTGGTGCATTCGCTCTGGATGAGCCGGAGCGCCTTTAACGCGGCTGCGGTGTCGGATACGTCCACCGTCTTTCCCCGGAGGATCAACATGAACGGCGCCCAGCCCGAGTTCATCGGCGGCGTGGTGGCCGATTATCCCACCCGGCCGGCTTCGGAAAGCGTGCAGAATCCCAACGGCGGAGTCATCGTCACCCGGGTGGAAGAACTGCGGTACTCCCATTGCCTCCTCATCGGCACCACCGGAGAAGACAAATCCTATGAGGATCAGATCCTTCAGGCCTACCGGGAATTCCGTCTGGAAACTACCGGCGTAGAGGAGCCCGCCTGGCGGTACGGCTTTGTCCGGGATATCAACCGGAAGCAACTGGCACCGGTACAGCGCACCTTGCGGCTGGTGGAACTCTTCGCCGTCCTGGCCGTCCTCATCTCCCTGCTGGGCCTGTTGGCCATGAGCACCTACTTTGCCGATGAGAATACCAAGCAGATCGCCGTGCGGAAGGTCTTCGGCAGCGATGTCATTCAGGAGACCCGGCGAACGGTCCGCAGCTACATGGTTCTGGTGGGCGTGGCTTGCCTCATCGGCATCCCGCTGGCCGTCTGGGCCGCCCGGCTGTATCTGGAGCGCTTCGCCTACCGGATTGAAGGCTACGGCTGGGTGTTCGTTGTGGCCGTCGTCATTTCGCTGGCCATTGCCTTCGGCACCGTCCTCTGGCAGACATTGAAGGCGGCAAGGACCAATCCGGCAACTGAGTTGAAGAAAGAATAAGATGAAGACAAAAAAGTGCGGAATCCGGTGGAATCGTTGAAGAATGAATAGATGAATAAAGGGGGATCAGGAAAAGCCGATGGCTACCGCCTTCGCCTGGTCACATGCCATACTCCCATAAAGAATGAGGTCGACTCTCCAATGCAGAGTCGACCTCTTCATATCAGAGGACCTTCCCCCTTACTTCACCTTCGAATCACAGTACCAGCACCTTAGGACGCCGTTTTCGGTGCGGCGGAAGCGGTGTGGGGCGTGTTCGTTGTTGCAGATGCATTTCTTGTTAGGGCAGCGGAGTTCCGGGTCTTCCACCGGCGTTTCGTCGGCGGGCATGCCGTGCTCAGGGTCGTCTTTCCATTCCATCAGCTTGACGATAAGAGCCTCGCGGACGAATTTGCCGTTCTCCACCTGGCGGAAGTAGGCGGCGCGGGGGTCGGCGTCCACTTCGGTCAGGATTTCGTTCACGCGGGGGAGCGGGTGCAGGACGGCCATGTCCTTCTTGGCGAGGGTCATGCGGGCGGCATCCAGCACGAAGCTGTCCTTCACGCGGTCGAATTCGTCCTCGTCCAGGAAGCGTTCCTTCTGCACGCGGGTCATATACAGGACGTCCAGTTCGCCCATCACTTCTTCCATCGTGGTCACTTCGCGGTAGGGGATGCCGGTTCGTTCGCAGACATCCTGCTTGATGTAGTCCGGAAGCTTGAGTTCGTCCGGGGCGATGAGGATGACCTTGATGTCCTTGTACCGGGACAGGGCCTTGATCAGGGAGTGGACGGTACGGCCGAAGCGGAGGTCGCCGCAGAAGCCGATCGTGATTCCGTCGATGTGTCCCAGCTCCCGCTGGATGGTCAGCAGGTCCGTAAGCGTCTGCGTAGGATGGCTGTGGGAGCCGTCGCCGGCGTTGATGATAGGCACGGTGGACACTTCGGTGGCGTACAGCTGGGCACCTTCGATATGATGGCGCATCGCGATGATATCGGCGAAACAACCCAGCACGCGGACGGTGTCCTGCACGCTTTCGCCCTTGGAAACGGAGCTGCTGCGGGCGTCGGAGAATCCCAGTACCTTGCCGCCCAGTTCCATCATGGCGGAGGTGAAACTCAGCCGTGTACGGGTGCTGGGCTCGTAGAAGAGGGTGGCGAGCTTCTTGTGGGACATACTGCCCTGGTAGCGTTCCCGGTGGGCGATGATGTCCTGGGCGAGGGAAATGATTTCGTCGATCTCCTGTTTGGTCAGATCGGTCGGGTCGATGAGATGCTTCATAGTTCAGTGTTCTATTTATTGAATCCAACTTTCGTCAGAGGGGTTGTCGCGGAAGGCGAGGATGCGCTCCTTCCAGCCCGGCCCGATGCGGCCTTCTTCCTCGGCCACTTCCACGAGAACGTCCAGGTTGCACAGGGAGTGGTTCTCCGTATTCGCGGCGGCGATGCGCTCCAGGCCGCGCTTCATCCCGTAGGTGAAGATGGAGACGATGCCCAGCACGTCGGCCCCGGCTTCCCGCAGGGCCTCGACCACCTCAATGGCACTGCCGCCGGTGGAGATGAGGTCCTCGATGACGACCACCTTCGTGCCGGGATCCATCCTGCCCTCGATCCGGTTCGTCCGGCCGTGGGTTTTGGCCTCGCCGCGGACATACCCCATGGGCAGGTCCAGGAGGGTGGCGGTGATGGCGGCGTGGGCGATGCCGGCCGTGGAGGTGCCCATCAGCATTTCGCAGTCGGGATAGTGCCGTTTGACGAGAAGGGCGAGGCCGTTCTCCACCTGCTCCCGCACGCGGGGTGCGGAGAGGGTGAGCCGGTTATCGCAATAGATCGGGCTTTTGATGCCGCTGGCCCAGGTGAACGGCTGCTCGGGGCGCAGGAAAACGGCGCCGATGGAGAGGAGGGAGGATGCGATCTGTCTTTCCATTATACAAATTCCTTTAGGCATTTCTCATACGCCGCGACGGGGTCGGGGGCGGCGGTGATGGGGCGGCCGACGACGATGAAGTCGGAGCCGATTTCCCGGGCGCGGGCCGGGGTGGTGATGCGTACCTGGTCGTCCTTCCCGGCGTCGGCGAAGCGGATGCCGGGCGTGACGGTCAGGAAGCCCTCACCGCAGGCTTTCTTGACCATACCGGCCTCCAGGGGCGAGCACACGACTCCGTCCAGTCCAGCCTCACGCGCGTTCTGCGCGTATTTGACGATGGTGTCGTTGATGGTGGCGCCGATCAGGAGCTCGTTCTGCATAGCTTCCTGCGACGTGGAGGTAAGCTGCGTGACGGCTATCAGCAGTGGTCTGGACCCATCTTCCCGCGTGAGTCCTTCCAGGGCGGCTTTCATCATGCCGATGGTGCCGGCCGCATGGACATTCACCATGTCCACGTCCAGGGCCGACAGCACCCGCATCGCCTTCTTCACCGTATTGGGAATGTCGTGCAGTTTGAGGTCGAGGAATATCTTGTGTCCGCGGGACTTGATCTCCCGGACGATGGAAGGCCCTTCGGCATAGAAGAGTTCCATCCCGATCTTCACGAAGGGCTTGCGGCCGGCCGGGAAGCGGTCCAGGAATTCCAGTGTGGCTTCACGGCTCGCGAAGTCGCAGGCGATGATGACGTCTCTGTTCATACGGTTCCGATGATTTCTTGTAAGGTGTTGATGTTCAGTTCATCCATTACGGCGGGAAGCTCGGCGATGATTTCCGGGCAGGCAAAGGGATTGCGGAGGTTCTCCGCGCCCACCTGGACGGCGGTCGCGCCGGCCATCATCATTTCGATGACGTCCGCGGCCGAGGCAACGCCGCCGCAGCCCATGACGGGGATCTTGCAGGCATGGGCCACCTGGTATACCATCCGGAGGGCGACGGGGAAGATGGCCCGGCCGGAAAAGCCGCCCATCTTGTTGGCGATCACGGGCTTGCGCCGATGGATGTCGATCCGCATCCCGAGGAAGGTGTTCACGAGCGTGAGTCCGTCGGCCCCGGCGTCCTCGCAGGCGCGGGCGATGGAGACGATGTCCGTCACGTTCGGACTCAGCTTGATGAATACCGGCTTGCGGCAGACCGCTTTCACGGCCGCCGTGACTTCCGCGGCGGAGGCGGCCGAAGTTCCGAATGCCATGCCGCCGTTATGCACGTTGGGGCAGGAGATATTGACCTCGATGAGGTCGATGCCCTCGCACGCATCGGCCTTTGCGCAGCATTCCCGGTATTCGTCCAGGGAGAATCCGCTGATGTTTGCGATGACGCAGCCGTCGTATACTTTCCGGAGCGAGGGAACTTTCTCATTCACAAGCACGTCGATGCCCGGATTCTGGAGGCCCACGGAATTGATCATCCCGCCGGGGCACTCCGCGATGCGGGGCGTCGGATTTCCGTAGCGTGCCTCCCGTGTCGTCCCTTTCAGGGAGATGCCCCCGAGGACGCCCAGGTCCATGTCATCGGCGAGTTCCAGTCCGAACCCGAAGGTCCCGCTGGCCGGAATCACCGGATTCTTGAGCTTAAAGCCGCACAGGGCTACAGACAGGTCCTTTACCATAGCAGTTCCTCCTTCTTGAAGACCGGACCATCCTTACACACACGTCGGGGCCCGTTTTTCGTCTGGATGCTGCAGCCGTAGCAGAAACCTGCACCGCAGCCCATCCGCTCTTCCAGGCTGGCCTCGCCGGGCCCTTCCAGCGTATTGCACACAACCTTCATCATGACCATGGGGCCGCAGGTGTAAAAGAAATCGTACGACGGGCTGGCCGCGGCGATCGCATCGGTGACGAAGCCTTTCACGCCCACGGACCCATCGACCGTGGACACCAGGACCTCGTCGCAGACCGCCCGGAATTCATCGGCCAGGATGATTTCCTCGGCCTTGTTGAACCCCAGCACGGCCGTCACCTTCTTCCCGCGCGCCTTCAGCTCCTTGGCCAGCAGGTACAGCGGGGGAACCCCGAGTCCGCCGCCGATGAGCAGCGCCTCTTCCCGGCAGGCCTCCGGATCGAACACGTTCCCCAGACCGGTCAGCACTTCCAGCTCCGTTCCGGGCAGCATTCCCGCCAGGGCCTTCGTCCCTTCTCCCACGACCTTGTACACCACCGTCAGTTTCCCGTCCTCCCGGTCGCAGATGGACAGCGGCCTCCGCAGGTAGAACCCCGGGAGGGCGATGTCCACGAATTCGCCGTGACAGATTTCTCGACTCCACCCTCCGGGCTCCGCTCGAAATGACAAAGAGGACCCTTCGGGTTCCGCTCGAAATGACAGGGGAACCAGCACCAGCCGATAGGTCTTGGAAGCTATCAGAACGTTCTCTGTGATATGATAACGACTCTTAATCATGTTGAACGATCAGGACAGTCGGTTGTTATCTGTACTCTTCGTCAATCGTGGAAATTCCCAGCGTAATCTCTTCCAGGACATCCAGGAGGACCCGGACGGTCTCGAGGGCCGTGAAGATGGTGACGTTGTTCTCCACCGCGCAGCGGCGGATGCCGTAGCCGTCCAGGTGGCTGGATTTCTGGTTCAGGTCGATCGTGTTGATCACGTACTTGACATGGCCCTTTCGGATAGCCTGGTAGATCTCGTCACTGCCTTCGCCGAGCTTCCGGAGCATCTTGGTGCGGATGCCATGCTCCTTGAGGAAGGCGGCCGTGCCCTTGGTGGCTTCGATGTTGAAGCCCAGGTTGTAGAAGCGGCGGATCAGCGGCAGGGCCTCTTCCTTGTCCTTGTCGGCGATGGTGGCGAAGATGGTCCCGTAGGACTTGATGTCCATTCCACTGGCCTGCAGGGACTTGTAGAGCGCGCGGTTCAGGGATTTGTCGTAACCGATGGCCTCGCCCGTGGACTTCATCTCCGGGGAGAGATAGGTGTCGATGCCCTTGATCTTGCCGAAAGAGAAAGCCGGGGTCTTCACGAAATGCCGCTTCCGCTCCGGGAAGTAAACTTCTGTGATGCCCTGTTCCTTCAGGGAATGGCCCAGCATCACGCGGGTGGCGATCTTCGCCATCGGGATGCCGGTGCTCTTGGAGATGAAGGGAACCGTGCGGGAAGAGCGGGGATTGACCTCGATCACATAGACATCCTCGTTCCCGTCCACGATGAACTGGATGTTGAACAGGCCCACGATGCCGATGGCCTTGCCCAGTTTCACCGTATCGTCGATGATTTCCTGCTTCACCTTCGGGCTCAGGCTGAAGGAAGGATAGACGCTGATGGAGTCGCCGGAGTGGATGCCGGTGCGCTCCACGTGTTCCATGATGGCCGGGATGAAAACGTCCGTCCCGTCGCAGATGGCATCGACCTCGGTCTCCTTGCCCATGATGTACTTGTCCACCAGGACAGGAGAGTTCTCGTTGATTTCCACCGCATTATGGAGGTAGTGGCGGAGCGTGTCCTCATTGCCCACGATCATCATCGCGCGGCCTCCGAGCACGAAGCTTGGGCGCACGAGGACCGGGTAGCCGATGTCCTCGGCCGCCTTCACGCCGTCCTCCACGTTCGTGACGGCATGGGCCTTGGGCTGACGGATGCCGCTCTTCCGCATGATGGCTTCGAAGAGCTTGCGGTCCTCGGCATTGTCGATGGCCTGGAGGCCGGTGCCGATGAGCGGAACGTCGAATTCCTCCAGCGGGCCGGCCAGGTTGATGGCCGTCTGGCCGCCCAGGGTGACGATGACCCCGTCCGGTTTCTCCAGCCGGATGACGTTCATCACGTCCTCCGTGGTGAGCGGCTCGAAATAGAGCTTGTCGGAGACGGTGTAGTCCGTAGAAACGGTTTCGGGATTGTTGTTGATGATGATGGCCTCGTACCCGGCTTCCCGGATGGCCCAGATGGCGTGGACGGTGGAGTAGTCGAATTCCACGCCCTGGCCGATGCGGATCGGGCCCGATCCCAGCACGAGGATCTTCTTCCGGTCGCTGCGGACGGATTCGTTCTCCTGTTCGTACGTGGAGTAGAAATAGGGGACATAGGTGTCGTGCTCGGCAGCGCAGGAGTCGATCATCTTGTACACCGGGACGATGCCGTTATCGAAGCGGAGACGGATGATATCGGCCTCGCTCCGGCCCCAGAGCTGGCCGATGAACTGGTCTCCGAAACCCATCCGCTTGGCTTCCCGCAGGATGTCGAGGTCGCCCGGGGCGGCTTTCAGCCGGCGTTCCATCCGGATGATGTTGTACACCTTCTCCAGGAACAGCATGTCGATCTTGGTGCGGTCGTAGATGCGGGACAGGTCGATCCTCAGGCGAAGCAGCTGGGCGATGGCGTGGATGCGGTCATCGGTCGGCTTGCTGATGTATTCCAGCAGGGCCTCCTCCGTCCAGTCGTCGAACTTCTTCTTATGGATGTGGCAGCAGCCGGATTCCAGTGACCGCATCGCCTTCAGGATGCTCTCTTCCAGGGTGCGGCCGATGGACATGACTTCGCCCGTGGCTTTCATCTGGGTGCCCAGTTCGTTGGAGGCCTCGCTGAACTTGTCGAAGGGGAAGCGGGCCACCTTGGCCACGACATAGTCGATGGCGGGTTCGCAGCAGGCGGGGGCGCCGGCGATGGTGATTTCGTCCAGGGTCAGTCCCACGGCGATCTTGGCGGTCACGCGGGCGATCGGGAAGCCGCTGGCCTTGGAGGCCAGGGCCGAGGAACGCGACACGCGGGGATTGACCTCGATGATATAGTACTTGAAGGACAGCGGGTCCAGGGCGAACTGGACGTTGCAGCCGCCTTCGATTTCCAGGGCGCGGATCAGGCGGAGGGCGCTGTTCCGGAGCATCTGGTATTCCTTGTCGGTAAGGGTGAGGGCGGGGGCCACGACCATCGAGTCGCCCGTGTGGATACCCACCGGGTCGATGTTCTCCATCGAGCAGATGGCGATGGCGGTGTCGTTATGGTCGCGCATCACCTCGAATTCGATTTCCTTGTATCCCTTGATGCTCTTCTCCACCAGCACCTCGCCGACGGGGGAAAGGGCCAGGGCGTTGCGCATCAGGTCGCGGAGTTCCTCCTCGTTGTCGGCGAAACCGCCGCCCGTACCGCCCAGGGTGAAGGCGGGACGCAGGATGACCGGATAGCCGATGCGGCTGGCGGCCGCGACGCCTTCCTCGACGCTGTAGGTGATTTCGGAGGGGATGACCGGTTCGCCGATGGAAAGGCACAGCTCCTTGAACAGTTCGCGGTCCTCGGCTTTCTCGATGCCGTGGAAAGAAGTGCCCAGGATCTCCACGCCGCATTCTTCCAGGACCCCCTTCTTGGCGAGCTGGACGGCCAGGTTGAGGCCGGTCTGGCCGCCCAGGCCGGGCACCAGGGCGTCGGGACGCTCGTAGCGGATGATCTTGGCGACATACTCGAGGGTGAGGGGCTCCATGTACACCTTGTCGGCCATCTGGGTGTCCGTCATGATGGTGGCCGGGTTGGAGTTGACGAGGATCACCTCGTAGCCCTCTTCCTTGAGGGCAAGGCACGCCTGGGTGCCGGCATAATCGAATTCCGCGGCCTGGCCGATCACAATCGGACCGGAGCCGATGACCATCACTTTCCGGATATCGTTTCTTCTAGGCATGGCTGCATTCCTCCATCATTTGAATGAACTTGTCGAACAGGCACACGTTGTCCTGGGGACCGGGGGCGGACTCCAGGTGGAACTGGACCCCGTACACCTTGTCCTCCTTGTTCTCGAATCCCAGCACATATCCTTCGGGAACCAGGACGTGGGTGGGGGTGAGGCGGGTGCCTTCCATGGAGCCGAAGCGGTAGGTCTGGTTCAGGACGGCGATGTTGATCCGGCCGCTGGAGAGGTCCCGGACCGGGTGGTCACCGTGCATGCCGCAGCCCATCGGCGTAAGCTCCGCACCGTATTCCAGGCCGATGGCCTCCATGCCGAGGCCGATGCCCAGCACGGGGACCCGTCCCTTGATTTCGGCGAAGAGATGCCGGATTTCAGGGGCTTCCAAGGCCGAAACCGGACCGTTGGACAGCAGGACGCCGTCCGGATTGAAGGCAAGGATGTCCGCCGCAGGCGTGTTGAACGGGACGATGGTCACGTTGCAGCCGCGCTCTTTCAGGCGGGAGAGGATACTCTGCTTGATGCCGCAATCCACCGCCACGACATGGAAGCGGTGGTTGGAAGTACGGGTGACCCAGCGCTTGCGGCAGCTGACGCGGCGGACAAGGTCCGTGGGACGCTCCGTAGCGGCGATCAGGGCGAGCGCTTCCTCCTTGGGGAAGTCCGCCTCCACGATGGCGGCCATGGGCCTGCCGGAGTCGCGGATGATCTTGGTGAGCATCCGGGTGTCCACGCCGCTGAGGCAGGGGATTCCGTGTTCTTCCAGCTCTTCTTCCAGCGTCTTGGTGGAGCGGAAGTTGCTGGGGGTGTCGCAGCATTCGCGTACCACGAGGCCGCCGATGTCCGTGCTGCGGGATTCATAGTCTTCGTCGGTAATGCCGTAGTTTCCTACAAGCGGATAGGTCATCACGACGATCTGGTGGGCATAGGAAGGGTCGGAGACGATCTCCTGGTACCCGACCACCGAGGTGTTGAAGACGATCTCGCACACGCTGCGGCGGTCGGCTCCGAAGCCTGTCCCGTAGAATTCCTCTCCGGTTTCCAGCACCAGTTTCTTTGCGGGTCTGATCATAGGGTTGTCAAGTTATCGTTATATACAGTTATTCCGTTATATACTGTCCTGCGGATCTTTCCGTAGACCTCGGCTCCCTCGAAAGGCGTGGCCCGGCCCATGGAGGCGAAGTCGCTGCTGTGGATGATGAAAGGGGTGTCCAGGTCCACGTCGACATAGTCCCGGGGCGCTTCCGGGAGACGGAAGATGCGGCGGGGAGCGACGGCCATTGCCTCCACCAGGCGTTCCAGGCTGATGCGGCCGGCTCTCACCAGCCGGGTGTACAGGACCGGGAATGCGGTTTCCAGCCCCACGATGCCCATGGCGCTGCCGGCGAGTCCCCGGGATTTCTCTTCGGCCGAATGGGGCGCATGGTCCGTGGCGATAACGTCGATGGTGCCGTCGGAAAGGCCTTCGATGAGGGCCTCCCGGTCATCGGCGCTCCGCAGCGGCGGATTCATCTTGAAGCGTCCGTCTTCCTGAAGGTCGTCTTCGCACAGCGTGAGGTAGTGGGGGGCGGTTTCGCAGGAGACCCTGACACCGCTTGCCTTGGCCTGGCGGATGATGTCGACGCTTTCGGCGGTGGAAATATGGCAGACGTGGTATCGGCATCCGGTTTCGGCAGCGAGTTCGACGTCGCGGGCGATCTGGCCCCATTCGCTTTCGGAGCAGATTCCCTGATGGCCGTGTTCATGACAGTAGCGTCCGTCATGGATGTATCCTCCGTGCAGGAGCGTATTGTCTTCGCAGTGGGCTGCGATGATCACGTCTTCGGCGGCTGCGGCACGCATGGCTTCCCGCATGGTCTCCCGGTGCTGGACACCGCTGCCGTCGTCGGAGAAGGCGACACATGCCCCCTTGAGCGCATGGAAATCCACCAGCTCCTGCCCGAGACGGCCTTTCGTGATGGAACCGTAGGGGAGGACTTGGATGAGGGCGTCCCGGCCGATGGCCTCCAGTTCCACGGCGAGATGCTCCGGACTGTCGGGGACGGGATCGAGGTTGGGCATGGTACATACCAGCGTGTATCCGCCCCGTGCGGCAGCCCGGCTGCCGCTGCGGATGGTTTCCTTCCAGGTTTGTCCCGGTTCACGGAAATGGACGTGAAGGTCGGCGAAGGCAGGGAGCGTTACCATTCCTGTTGCATAAAAAAAAAGACAACCCGTCAAGGCTGTCTGCAAATAAATATATGGACCTCATCGGTCCGACCGATGCCGAGTGTCTGGGATATGATGGACATACTCTGCATTCCGGACTGCAAAGTTACTGCTTTTTCCGGAAAATCTGCAAATTTTTCCGGCCTGAAATATCAACAATCCGTTTGTTGAAAAAAGTTCGAAAATATTTCGGATTGGATTTGCGCCATCCGGATATTCGGCTTAACTTTGCAACTTGTTAGTAGAAAAACCCTTTTTCTGAATGAGCAAGGTAGCCATCATCATGGGCAGCGCCAGTGACTGGGACGTCATGTCCCCGGCCTGCTCCACCCTCGAAGAGTTCGGTATCCCTTACGAAAAACGCGTCCTCAGCGCCCACCGGAATCCCGGTCCGCTGGCCGACTATGTCCGGTCCGCCCGTGACAACGGGTTCGACATCATCATCGCCGGCGCCGGCGGTGCGGCCCACCTTCCGGGCGTGATCGCCGCCCTGACCACCCTCCCGGTCATCGGCATCCCGGTCAAGTCCAAGGCCTTGAACGGCCTGGATTCCCTCCTGTCCATCGTCCAGATGCCCTCCGGCATCCCCGTCGCGACGATGGCCATCGACGGGGCGAAAAACGCGGCGCTCTACGCCGTCGCCATCCTCGCCCTCCAGGACGACGCTCTCCGGAAGAAACTGGAGGATTTCCGCCAGCAGCAGAGCGACAAGGTCCTTAATACCGTTATCTGATATACAATGCCCACCCCCGCACCCTGCGCTGGTGGGCATCTAATTTAACGACCATGAAGAGCAGGAGAATCTTTGTAGAAAAAAAGGAACAGTTCCGGGTGGAGGCGGCGAGCCTCCTCGCGGAATTCAACGAGAACCTTTCCCTGAACCTGGGATCCCTCAGGCTCATCAACGTGTACGACCTGTTCGGCTTTTCCGACGACCTTGTGGAGAAGAGCCGTTACAGCGTATTCGGGGAAGTCGTGACGGACACCGTCACCGACGGGATTCCCCTGGAGGGGAAGAAATACATCGCCGTGGAATACATTCCCGGCCAGTTCGACCAGCGGGCCTCCTCGGCCGTTGACTGCGTCCACCTGATCGACCCGGAAGCGGACATCGAAATCAAGAGTTCCCGCCTCGTGGTCTTCGAGGACTCGGTTTCGGAAGAAACGCTTGCCCGGATACGGCATTACTTCATCAACCCGGTCGAGTGCCGCGAGAAGGACCTTTCCGTCCTGGCGCTTGGCGAGAAGGCTTCCGTGAAGCCGCTGGAGGACCTGACGGGCTTCATCGGCCTCGCACCGGAAGAATACGCCTCATTCTGCAAAGGCCACGGCCTCGCGATGAATGCCGATGACCTCGGGGAAGTGGTGAAGTATTTCAAGGCCGAAGGCCGGAACCCGTCCGAGACGGAACTCCGCATCCTGGACACCTACTGGAGCGATCACTGCCGCCATACCACCTTCACTTCGGTACTGGAGGAAATAACGGTGGATGAATCCTTCATGAAGGCCGAACTGGAGTCTTCCCTTCAGTTGTTCGAGCAGATGCGGGCGGACCTCGGCCGCGGAAACAAGCCCCGCTGCCTGATGGAACTGGCGACCATCGGTGCCCGCTGGCTCCGGAAACAGGGAAAACTGGACGACCTGGAGGTGAGCGAGGAGAACAATGCCTGCAGCATCTATGTCAACGTGGATGTGGACGGAAAGCCCGAAAAATGGCTGCTCCAGTTCAAGAACGAGACGCATAACCATCCGACCGAGATCGAGCCTTTCGGCGGTGCAGCGACCTGCCTTGGCGGGGCCATCCGCGACCCGCTCTCCGGCCGGGCCTATGTCTATCAGGCCATGCGTGTCACCGGTGCCGGCGACATCACCGCCCGGGTGGCGGATACCATTCCCGGCAAGCTCCCTCAGCGGATGATCTCGAAGAAGGCTGCCGCCGGTTATTCCAGCTACGGCAATCAGATCGGCCTCGCCACCACCCACGTGCGTGAAATCTATTCGAAGGGATATACCGCGAAACGCATGGAAATCGGCGCTGTCGTGGGGGCCGTCCGGGCCTCTTCCGTGCGGCGTGAAAGCCCCGCTCCCGGCGACGTGATCCTCCTGCTCGGCGGCCGTACCGGCCGTGACGGTATCGGCGGTGCCACCGGTTCGTCCAAGGAGCACACCGAGGCTTCGCTGGAGACCTGCGGCAGTGAGGTCCAGAAGGGTAACGCGCCGGAGGAAAGGCAGTTACAGCGTCTGTTCCGCCGTCCGGAAGTGACGAAGCTCATCAAGAAGTCGAATGACTTCGGCGCCGGCGGCGTGAGTGTCGCCATCGGCGAACTGGCCGACGGCCTGGACATCTGGCTGGACCGTGTGCCTGCGAAATATGCCGGCCTGAATGCAACGGAACTCGCCATCAGCGAGTCCCAGGAGCGGATGGCCGTGGTCGTGGAAGCCGCCGACAGGGAACGCATGATGGCGCTTTGCGCCCTGGACAACATCGAAGTCACCCATGTGGCCGATGTCACCGACACCGGCCGGATGCGGATGTTCTTCGGGGACCGGAAGGTCTGCGACCTGGCCCGTTCCTTCATCGACAGTGCCGGTGCGAAGCATTATGCGAAGGCGGAGATCCTGCCTGTGGAAGACAGGGATCCGTTCCTGCGGAAACCGGAAGGGGAGACGCTGGAAGAGAAGATGCGTTCCGTGATGGGCTCTCCGAACGTGGCCTCCCAGAAGGGCCTCGTGGAAATGTTCGACTCCACGGTGGGCCGCTCCACCGTCCTGATGCCTTACGGCGGCCGTTTCCAGACGACCGAGACGCAGGTCTCCGTCCAGAAACTTCCCATGGACGGATACACCGAGACCGCCAGCGTCATGGCCTTCGGCTACAACCCGGACCTGGCTGTCTGGAGCCCGTATCACAGCGCCGCCTATGCCGTTGTCGAGGCATGTACCAAGGTGGCCTGTTCCGGAGCCGATTACAGCGGCATGCGCTTCTCCTACCAGGAGTATTTCGAGCGGATGACCAAGGATCCCCATACCTGGGGCAAGCCGCTCTCGGCCCTGCTGGGTACGCTCAAGATGCAGAAGGAACTCGGCCTGCCGTCCATCGGCGGCAAGGACTCGATGAGCGGGACCTTCGAGCACATCCATGTCCCTCCGACCCTCGTGGCCTTCGGAATCACCACCGTCGACGCCCGCCGTGTGGTCTCTCCGGAATTCAAGGAGGCTGGCAACCGGATCTATCTCCTGAAGCATACTCCGCTTCCGAACCATATGCCTGATACGGATCAGCTGAAGGGCAACTGGACTTTCCTGTACGATGAAATCGGCAGGAAGGACATCGTCTCCGCCTGGTCGCTTTCCTATGGCGGTGTCGCCGAAGCCCTTGTGAAGATGGCGATGGGCAACGGCCTCGGTGTGGATGTCACTCTTCCCGAAACGGACCTGTTCTCTCTCGGATACGGTTCCGCCGTGGTGGAATCCAGGGTGGCCCTGAATCACCCCTGCGCTGTCGAACTTGGTGTCGTGACCGCCTCCGGTATCAAGGTCAATGGGTGCGGAATGTCCCTGGACGAGCTGGAGAAGGCTTATGAGGGACGCTATCGGAAGATTTATCCGCCGCGGGTGAAGCCTGTTTTTGACGAACCGGTTCCTGCGGTGGCCCCGGTCCCGTTCGATCCGTCGAACCTTTCCTATTCCGGTGTTCCAGTGGAGCATCCGGTGGTCTGCCTGCCGGTCTTCCCGGGTTCCAACTGTGACTATGACACCGCCAAGGCTTTCCGCAAAGCCGGCGCCGAGGTCCGTCCCTTCGTGTTCCGGAACCTCAAGCCGGAGGATGTGCTCCGTTCCATAGATGAACTGTCCTCCCGGATCGGAGAAAGCCACATCCTCGCCTTCTGCGGCGGTTTCTCCTCCGGCGACGAGCCGGACGGCAGCGGCAAATTCATTGCCGACGTCATCAACAATGCCAAGGTCGGTGCCGCCATCACCGCCCTGCTCGGCCGCGGAGGCCTCATCCTGGGCATCTGCAACGGCTTCCAGGCCCTGGTGAAGAGCGGCCTGCTACCGTATGGGAAACTGGGCTGCGTGAGGCCGGATTCTCCGACGCTCTTCCGCAATGATATCAACCGGCACGTCTCCCTCATGGCGACGACCGAGGTCTCCACCGTGAATTCCCCCTGGCTTTCCGGCTTCGCCAAGGGAGACCGCCACAGCATCGCCTTCAGCCACGGCGAGGGCAAGTTCGTCGTGGAGCCTTCACTGGCCCGCGAACTCTTTGCCCGCGGCCAGGTGGCCTTCCGTTATGTGGACAACCCCAACGGCTCCCATTACGACATCGAGGGCATCGTGAGCCCCGACGGACACATCCTGGGCAAGATGGGACACAGCGAACGCTACGAGGAGAACCTGTTCAAGAACATCGCCGGCAACTGCCGCCAGCCCATCTTTGAAAACGCAGTCAATTATTTCAGAAAATCCCGATAAATGGTCAAGGACAAACTCATATTCAACGGAAACGAGAAGCAGGTCTTCTCCACCGACGACCCGTGCCAGGTCATCTTCCGCTACAAGGATGTTACGACCGCCTACCACGGCGTCAAGCGGGCCCGCTTCTCCGGCAAAGGCGCGCTGACCAGCCAGATTTCAGCCATCCTGCTGGGTTATCTCAACGATAATGGGGTGGAAACGCATTTCATCCGGACCCTCGGTGACGAGCGCGAGCAGTTGTGCCGGATGATCGAGATCATTCCCCTCGAGGTGTTTTTCCACAACCGGATTTCCGGCTCCCTGGCCATGAAACTGGGCGTCGAGGACGGTTTCAAGCCGTCGAACACCATCCTGGACCTGTGCTACAACAACGATGCACTCGGCGATCCGTTGATCAACCGCGACCAGGCCGTAGCCCTGCGTCTGGCGACCTATCAGGAACTGGACGGGATGTACGATATCGTCCGCCGGTCAGGTGAACTCCTGACGGACCTTCTCGACCGGGCCGGAATCGAACTGGTGGATGCCAAGTTCGAGTTCGGACGGGCGGCCGATACCGGAGCCATCATCATCTCCGACGAGCTCAGCCCCGATACCTGCCGGATGTGGGACAAGGAGACGGGGGAGCGGCTGGACAAGGACCGTTTCCGGCTGGATCTCGGCGACCTGGTCCCTTCCTACGGCATTGTCCTCGAAAAATTGAAAACCGTCTTGGATTTGGAATAAAATGGGTGTACTTGCAGTTTTCGGCGTTCCGGACGCCTCGACATACCTCTATTACGGATTGCATAACCTCCAGCACCGGGGGCAGGAAGGCGGCGGCATCGCTACCTTTGACGAGAAAGGCGACTCGCATCGCTACCGTGGACTGGGCCTTCTGAATGAAATCTTCAACAACGGCCAGGTCGGCGAACTCAAGGGAAGCCTCGGAATCGGTTGCGTCAAGTATGCCAACGCTTCCCGGGGTGGCCTGGACAACGTGGGGCCTTTCTTCTTCCGCCACCATTCCGGTGATTTCTGCGTGGCGAGTGACGGTAACCTGGTGAATTCCAAGCAGATCGCCCAGTATTTGGAGAATCGCGGGACCATCTTCCAGACCGATACCGACGCGGAACTCCTGGCGCACCTTATCAAGAAGAGTGCGAACGAGGACCGTATCGTAAACATCGTGAAGACCCTCAACATGATGGAGGGCGGATACACCTTCGTGATCATGACGAAGAACCGCATCTACGCCGCCCGCGACAAGTACGGCATCAAGCCGCTTTGCATCGGCCGGCTCGGCGACGGTTATGTCGTGAGCAGCGAATCCTGTGCGTTCGGCATCATGGGGGCTGAGTTCATCCGCGATGTCCGTCCGGGCGAAATCGTTTCACTGGACCGTCACGGTATCCGCAGCACCATCTTTTCGAAGTATTGCAAGCACCGGATGTGCGGAATGGAATACATCTATTTCGCCCGCCCGGACAGCGATATCGACGGTTGCAATGTCCACGCCTACCGCAAAGAGGCGGGCCGGCGCCTGTACCGGGAATGCCCGGTGGAGGCCGATATGGTCGTGGGCGTACCGGAATCCAGCCTGAGTGCGGCGATGGGTTATGCCGAGGAAAGCGGCATCCCCTATGAGATGGGCCTTGTCAAGCACAAATATGTCGGCCGCACCTTCATCGAGCCGGTCCAGTCGATGCGGGAACTGGGCGTGAAGATGAAGCTCTCCCCGGTGTACAGCATCGTGAAGGGGAAGCGCATCGTCTTGGTCGACGACTCGATTGTCCGCGGTACGACCTCCCTGAAGATCGTCCGCCTGCTGCGTGAAGCGGGGGCGACCGAGGTCCACGTGCGTATCGCGAGTCCGATGATGCGTTTCACCTGCCACTACGGTGTGGATACCTCCACGCCGGAGGAACTCCTGTGCTCGCACCGCACCCTGGAGGAGGCGCGCCAGGCCATCGGCGCCGATTCCCTGGGCTACCTGAGCCCGGAATCCACGCGCGATTCCGCCTTCGGCTGCGCCGACCCGTGCCAGGCTTGCTTTACGGGCGAGTATCCGACCCTTTTGTATGACGAAGAAATCAATGACTGACCTATGGCCAAGACTTATGAAAACGCAGGTGTAAACCTCGAGGCGGGTTACGAAGTGGTCCGCCGGATCAAGCAGCACGTCGCTTCCACCAGCCGGGTGGGCTCGATGGGGAACATCGGCTCGTTCGGCGGGATGTTCGATCTCTCTGCCCTGCATGTCAAGGAGCCCGTCCTCGTGAGCGGCACCGATGGTGTGGGCACCAAACTCAAGATCGCCTTCGCGATGGACAAACACGACACCATCGGCATCGACGCCGTGGCCATGTGTGTGAACGACGTCCTCGCCCAGGGGGCCGAGCCCCTGATCTTCCTGGATTACGTCGCTCTCGGGCATAATGTACCGGCCAAGGTGGAAGCCATCGTGGCGGGCGTCGCGGAAGGTTGCCGCCAGGCGGGCTGTGCCCTCGTTGGCGGTGAGACCGCCGAGATGCCGGGCATGTACGAGGATGGCGAATACGACATCGCCGGTTATACTACCGGTGTCGTTGAGAAGTCGAAACTCATTGACGGATCAAAGGTGAAGGTTGGTGATGTCCTGGTGGGCGTGGCGTCCAGCGGCGTCCATTCCAACGGCTTCAGCCTCGTGCGGAAGATTGTCGCCGATGCCGGGCTTTCCTATGACGAACCGATCGCCGAATTCGGCGGCCGCAAACTCGGCGAGGTGCTCCTCACCCCGACGAAGATCTATGTGAAACAGATGCTCCAGGTGATCCGGGGCTGCGATGTCCACGGTATCTGCCATATCACCGGCGGTGGCTTCGACGAGAACATCCCGCGTGTACTGCAGGAAGGACAGGGGCTCGAAATCCATGAGGGAACCTGGGATATCCTCCCGGTTTTCCGGATGCTGGAGAAATGGGGCGGGGTGCCGCACCGCGAGATGTTCAACATCTTCAACATGGGTATCGGCATGATCGCCGTCGTCGATGCTTCCGAAGCGGACAAGGCCATCGCCATCCTGGAATCCTGCGGGGAGAAAGCGTCGGTCATCGGCAAGGTGACAGACGTACCCGGCGTCAATATCGTCCTGCAATGAAGAAACAGTTAGCGGTATTCGCCAGCGGCACCGGCACGAACTTCGACGCCATCGCCCGCGCCTGCGCGGAAGGCGTCCTGGATGCCGAGGTGGCCGTCATGGTGTGTGACAAGCCCGGCGCCGCCGTCATCGGAAAGGCGGAGCGCTACGGGGTGGACACGTTCGTCTTCTCTCCCAAATCGTACGCCTGCAAGGCGGATTTCGAGGCGGAGATCGTCAAAGTGCTCGATTCCAAGAAGATTGACCTCGTGTGCCTGGCCGGTTACATGCGTATCGTAGGGGAGACCCTCCTCGGGGCCTACGAGGGCCGCATCATCAACATCCATCCCTCCCTGCTTCCTTCCTTCAAGGGCGCCCATGCCGTGGAGGATGCCGTGGCTTACGGCGTCAAGGTATACGGCATCACCATCCATTGGGTCAATGCGGACCTGGATGGCGGGAAGATCATCGCCCAGCGGGCTTTCCCTTACGAGGGAAACGACCCGGCCGAGGTGCACCGCCTGGGCCAGCCGATCGAACATCAACTGTATGTGGAAACGATTAAAAAACTGATACAAGCATGAGCAAAAGAGCGTTAGTCAGCGTCAGCGACAAGACCGGCCTCGTGGACTTCGTCCGGGGCCTCGTGGACCTCGGTTGGGAAATCATCGCCACCGGGGGTACCCAGAAACTTCTCGAGAAGGAAGGCGTGAAGACCATCGGCATCAGCGAGGTCACCGGTTTCCCGGAGATCCTGGACGGCCGGGTGAAGACTCTGCATCCGAAAGTGCACGGTGGCATCCTGGCCCGCCGCGACCTGCAGGCCCATATGGACACGCTGAAGGAGAACGGCATCGAGACCATCGACCTCGTGTGCGTGAACCTCTATCCTTTCCGCCAGACCATTGCCAAGGAAGGCGTCACCCTGGAAGATGCCATCGAGAACATCGACATCGGCGGTCCGTCCATGGTCCGCAGCGCTGCGAAGAACTGGCGTGACGTGACCATCGTCTGCAATCCGGCCGACTATGACACCGTCCTTGCCGAACTCCGCGAGAACGGCACCACCAGCCCGGAAACCCGCCTGAAGCTCTCCGCCAAGGCCTATACCCATACGGCCGAGTACGACGCCTGCATCGCCACCTACATGCGCGCCCAGGCCGGTCTGCCGGAAAAGCTCTTCCTGGAGTACGACATCAAGCAGCCGCTCCGCTACGGCGAGAACCCGCACCAGAGCGCGAACTTCTATGCCGCCCTCGAGCCGGCTCCCTTCTCCCTGGCCTTCGCGAAGCAGATCCAGGGCAAGGAACTCTCCTACAACAACATCCAGGATGCCAATGCGGCCCTGAACGTGCTGCGTGACTTCGAGGAGCCGTTCTGCGTGGCCCTCAAGCACATGAATCCCTGCGGCGCGGCCGTGGGCAAGACCATCGAGGAGGCCTGGCAGGCCGCCTACGAGGCCGATAAGGTGAGCATCTACGGCGGTATCGTGGGCGTGAACCGTGAACTCACCGCCGAGGTGGCCCGCGGGATGAAGCCCATCTTCCTGGAGATCGTCATCGCCCCGTCCTATACCCCGGAAGCCCTGGAAATCCTCTCCACCAAGAAGAACCTCCGCGTGATGCAGGTCGATATGACCCGCGACGGCAAGCCTGTCCCGCAGTATGTGAGCGTGAACGGCGGCCTGCTCGTGCAGCAGCTGGACACCCAGGTGGAGACCGTCACTCCCGAGATGTGCGTGACGAAGGTGAAGCCCACCGAGGCGCAGATGGCCGACCTGAACTTCGGCTGGAAGATTGTCAAGCACGTGAAATCCAATGCGATCTGTGTCGTCCGTGACAACCACACCATCGGCGTGGGCGCCGGCCAGACGAACCGCGTCGGTTCCGCCGAGATCGCCCTCGAGGAGGCGAAGGCTGCCGGTTTCACCGAGAACCTGGTCCTTTCCTCCGACGGCTTCCTCCCGTTCGACGACACCGTGGCCCTCGCCGCCAAGTACGGCGTGACCGCCATCGTGCAGCCCGGCGGCAGCATCCGTGACGAGGACGCCATCAAGAAGGCCGACGAACTGGGTATCACGATGCTCTTCACCGGTGTAAGACATTTCAAGCACTGATCTTTATGGACGCCGTTTTTTACAAACCGAGCATGTCGAACAAGACGGATCCCAAGGATATCCGGATGGAAGACTGTTTCCCGAAGACGGTCCTGGTCGTCGGCGGCGGCGGGCGTGAGCACGCCATCGTGGATGCACTGGCCCGTTCTCCGCAGGTGGGCAAGATATATTGCGCTCCCGGCAATGCGGGCATCGGCCTCGTGGCCGAGAACGTGCCTCTCAAGGATACGGATGTGGAAGGCCTGAAAACCTTCGCGCTGGAGCACGGGGTGGACCTGACCGTCGTCGGACCGGAAGCGGCGCTGGCCGTCGGCATCGTGGACGCTTTCCGCGCTGCCGGACTCAAGATTTTCGGCCATACGAAGGCCGCCACGGCCATTGAGAGCTCCAAGGAGTTCGCCAAGCGGCTCATGGAGAAATACGGCGTTCCTACAGCCTCCTACAAAGCATTTTCCGATTATAACGAAGCACTTTCCTATGTCTCGTCCCGTCCGTTCCCGGCCGTCCTCAAATACGACGGTCTGGCGGCCGGGAAGGGCGTCGTCATCGCCCAGGATCTGGAAGAGGCGAAGAAAGCACTGGCCGACATGCTGCTGGACCATACCTTTGGCGCCGGCCGCGTGGTGGTCGAGGATTTCCTGACCGGGCCGGAGTTTTCCTTCCTGTGTTTCGTGGACGGCTCACGCGTGTATCCGATGCCTCTCTCGCAGGACCACAAGCGTGCTTTCGACGGCGACAAAGGCCCGAATACCGGCGGCATGGGCGCCTATACGGGCCTTCCTTTCATTACGGAGAAAGACCGTCAGTTCGCCTATCAGGAGATTATGTGCAAAACCGCCGCGGCGATGGTCGCCGAAGGGAAACCGCTCTCCGGCGTCCTGTACGGCGGCCTGATGAAGACCCCGCAGGGGATCAAAGTCATCGAGTTCAACGCCCGCTTTGGCGATCCCGAAACGGAGGTGGTCCTGCCCCTGCTGGAAAGCGACATCTATACGATTTTCGAATCCGTCGCAACCGGCGTACCCGCCCCGGACGCCATCTGGCGGCAGGCATTCACCCTCGGGGTGGTCCTGGCTTCCAAGGGCTATCCGGGCTCTTATCAGAAGGGCTTCGAAATCAAGGGCCTGGACCAGGTCGATGCGCATGTGGCGCATATGGGCACTGCATTCAAGGACGGCCAACTCGTCACCAACGGCGGCCGTGTCCTGATGGTCATCGCCGAAGGTACCACCATCGCCGAGGCCCGGGAGAAAGTCTATGCCGAAGTCGCGAAGATCGACTGCGAAAACCTGTTTTACCGTAAAGACATTGCGCACTGCGCATTTGAATAGTTTATTGTCATTCTGAGGAGTTTATTTGTCATTCTGAGCGAAGCGAAAGAATCTATATGGGAAAAATCATCGACGGAAAGGCGCTGAGCGCCGCTGTAAAAGAAGAAGTCAAGGCACAGGTGCCCGAGTTGGAGGCCAAGTACGGCCGGAAGCCCTGCCTGTGCGTCATCATCGTGGGGGAGAACCCCGCCAGCCAGGTCTATGTCCGCAACAAGGTGAAGGCGGCCGCCTACACCGGCATGGGCTCCGAACTCATCGAGCTTCCCGCTGACATCAGCGAGGAGGCCCTGCTCGCCAAGATCCGGGAACTGAACGAGGATCCGGCCGTGGACGGCATCCTGGTGCAGCTTCCGCTCCCGAAGCATATCGACGAGGAGAAGGTCATCGACACCATTGCCCGCGAAAAGGACGTGGACGGTTTCCATCCCGGCAACGTGGCCAACCTGTGGCTGGGCAAGGATTGCATCGTCCCTTGCACGCCCGCCGGTGTCATGCGGATGCTGGACACGATCGGCGTGGAACTCAAGGGCAAGAACGCCGTCGTTGTGGGCCGCAGCAACATCGTGGGCAAGCCGATGGCGAAGCTCCTGCTGGACCGCCATGCGACGGTCACCATCGCCCATTCCCGCACGGCCGACCTCGGCGCCGTCACGCGCCAGGCCGACGTTCTCGTCCTCGCCGTGGGCAAGGCCGGTCTCGTGACCGGCGACATGGTCAAGCCGGGTGCCGTGCTCATCGACGTGGGCATGAACCGCAATGCGGAGGGAAAACTCTGCGGGGACGCGGATTACGCTTCCTGCGAGCCGGTTGCGGGCTGGATCACCCCCGTTCCCGGCGGTGTCGGACCGATGACCATCGCGATGCTCATGAAGAACACCATCGCGTGCTTCCTTTCCCGCCAGAAAGCGTAATTCTGGCGGGGTTGGGCACCATTGCCCAGGGAACTCCCTGATAATAAGACACTTTCAAAACTCAAGGTGCCGACCCTTTTCTTCTCATAGAGGGTTCGGCACCTGCCGTTTCCCAATACGTTGATTTTCAGCTATCTGCGACACCGAAGGTCCCAACCCTGTGTCTCGTCCTGTCTGTCTGCCCGCTGCACAAGTCTGGCTTGTACACGGGAACCTACTCCAGTACTCGTCTCCATGTACAAGTCTCTCGCTTTTGGCCGATAATTAGCCATATTCAGATAGACTTGAACAGAGAATAGCCCTCTGCCGTATTATATGCTGTACAAGCGAGACTTGTACAAAGGGAGAGGAAAAGGAGAAAAGCGAATCGTTGTGGATACTTGTTGTGAGAAAATGATTATCTTCGTCCAGAAGTAGTTAACTTATGAGAAAGAATTGTTTGCTCTTGCTGGTTCTCTTGGTTTCGACGGGGCTTTGGGCGCAGGTCAAGGTGGCGAAGCCGGAGGACCACGGGATGGATCCGGAGCGGCTTGCCCGGGTGGACGCAGTCATTGACAATGCCATCGGCGCCGGGGACATCCCGGGCGCGGTGTTGGCCGTCGTGAGACGGAACGACATCGTATACCTGAAGGCGTACGGGAACAAATCCGTCGTCCCGGAAGTCGTGCCCATGACGACCGATACGATGTTCGACCTGGCCTCGCTGAGCAAGTGCGTAGGAACCACGCTCTCATTCATGCAATTGATCGAGGGCGGCTCTGTGCGCCTGACCGATCCGGTGAAGCGCTACATACCCGGTTTCAAACCGTGGAAGGACCCCGAAACAGGGGAGGAGGTCGATATCATCCTGCGGGACCTGCTGACGCATTCCTCCGGATTGACCGCCTATTACGATGCCGACCTGTTCGTGGAACGTTTCGGGACCAACCAGCCCGATTCGCTGATGCACGTCATCGCCACCGAGGTGGAACGGCATTTCCGGCCCGGAAGTGGTTTTCTGTACAGTTGCCTGAATTTCATTACGTTGCAGCATATCCTCGAGACCGTGACGGGGGAGCGTCTCTGTGACTATGCCGAGTCGCATGTCTTCGCTCCGCTCGGCCTCAAGCACACTTGCTATTTCCCGCTTCAGGAGGACCTTCGCACGCCGTCCCGGCATCTGGACCTGCTTCCCCTCGTTTCGCCGACCGAGGTGCAGAGCGACGGCTTAGTGCTGAAGGGCGCCGTCCATGACCCGCTCGCCCGGCTCGCGAACGGAGGCAACTCCGGCAACGCCGGTGTCTTCTCCGATGCCGTGGACCTTTCCCGGATCTGTATGATGATAATGAATAAGGGAAGAGCCCTCCAGGACAAGAAACTCGGTTTCCCCGGGGAGGATACGCGCATCTTGAGCCGCGCCGCCGTCCGCCTGATGACCACCATCCCGCTGGAAAACGCTCCCAGCGTGGGCCGTGCCCTCGGTTGGGATATGAAGAGTGAGCACAGCGGCCTCCGGGGCGACCTGTTCAACCCCGAGACTACCTTGATGCACACCGGCTACACCGGGACCTCCCTGGTCATCGACCTGGACACCCAAACGGCCATCGTTCTCCTCACTAACCGCGTTCATCCGTCCGACGAAGGCTCCGTCTCCCGCCTCCGCGCCCTCGTCTCCAATATCGTCGCGGGTGCGATCCAGTATTGAGCCGCAAATGGGAAAAGCCTATCATACCAAGCAGGATGCCCGGAAGGGGCTGGAGGACTTTGAGTTGTCCAGGCATCCGAATGGGACGAAGGCGAAGGGACTGCGGAAGGTGCTCCGTACCAGGATGAAGAATGCCGCCGTCTCGTTCCCGAGGGACCGGTTCGGATGGGCGGAAGAGAAGAGTTCCCGGCTCCGCGGTGGGCGGCGGAATGTCCATAAAGCAGCCCGGCAGGAATCCCGGATGGAGATTGCTGCCGAGCTGGATCAGGAATAAGGAGGCGTCGTCCTATTTCTTGACGACGTATTTGTCGAAGAAATCGAGGAAATACGGCCAGTTCGGGCCGGACTCGTGGCCGCCGTCGTGCTGGCGGAAGGCCAGTTTGCCTTTGATGATGCCCACGTTCGTACCGGGGTACAGGTCCGTGTCCATCCCTTTTTCGCCCAAGAGTTCATAGACTGGCGTGGCCTTGACGGTGGCCATGAACATGCCGATGAGGTCCTGCCACTTGTCCGCATCCCAGGTGCCGCTGGAGATGAAGCAGGGGCGCGGGGCGCACAGGGCGATCAACTCGTGCTGGTCGATGGGTAAGTCATTCTCGCAGAGCGGATCGGCGCCGTACTTGAGGAAGTTGCCCGCCATCCAATGGTATTCTCCGGAGCCGGCCAGGTTGCCGAGGCTCTCGCCGCAGTCGCGACGCCAGGGGGAGGAGCCTCCTTCGCCCGCCGAGGCTACGAGGGCTGCTGCGAAGCGTTCGTCGAAAGCCATGGTCACCAGGGCGGCCTTGCCATTGCGGGAAACGCCTTCGATGGCTACTTTGGTAGCATCGAACCGGGGCTCTGTTTCAAAGTAATCGAGCAGTTTGGAAGCGCCCCAGCCCCAGGCGCGCAGGACGCCCCAATCCGTGGGCTTGCGGAAGTTACCCCGGTTGGTGAGGCCGATGATGCCGCTGCGGAGGCCGTATCC
Organism: uncultured Bacteroidia bacterium; assembly: GCA_902778105.1. Taxonomy (GTDB): domain Bacteria; phylum Bacteroidota; class Bacteroidia; order Bacteroidales; family UBA932; genus Cryptobacteroides. The sequence continues at coordinate 11,218 of CACYWN010000017.1, read as the reverse complement.
GCCGTCGGCCTGGATGCTGCCGGTGGAGATGACGGCCGCTGCCCAGCCCCTTTCAACAACCTGCTGCTGCCAGGACTTGCCCTGGGACATGCCCGGGAAGTTGAAACGCATGCCGGCGGGAAAGATGAAGCCGAATTCCATGATGACGGGGACCGGTCCTTTCGCCGCTTCCGGCCAGGTCACCTGTGCCTGAAGCCGGACCTCGATGGACGGGCAGGCGGAATTGTCCGCCACGCCGGCGAGATCGCGCCGGATGCACGGAATGCCCTCCATGTCGATTCTCTCTTCCTTCACGACTTCCCAGCGGATGGCCGGGACATTGTCAGGGATATGGCCGTAGATTTCGTCCTCGAAAACCTTGATCAGTTCCGGGCGGCGTTCCCTGCGCCACTGCTTCGCGTTTTTCACCTTCTTGCCGGCGAAGGTCGTCAGCGGATCCGGATAGTACAGATACGGATTGGCCTTGTACTCGTTATAGTTCGGCGCGCGGTCCGGATCGTCCGAATTGGCATCCCGTCCGGGACGTACTTCCCGGATGCCCAACTGTCCGAGCATCTCGGCGTAATCCACGGCCGTGACGGCGCGGAGGGAATCCATGTTGATCCGGGGCATCCCGGGGAACTGGGCCGCGGCCTGTCCCTGCGCGAGAAACAGGGCGGCGGAGAGGAGCAGGAGGAAACGTTTCATACCGATGGGTTGTGCAAAAGCTTATTCTCCGCTAAGTTACGATTATTTTGCTTATCTTTGAAACGATATGAGACGGATTCTGACACTTCTCTGGGGCCTGACCGGTCTGATCTTCCCCCTTTCGGCGCAGCACACCCGCTATGTGGATCCCTTTATAGGGACGGCGGGCATGGGACATACCTTTCCCGGTGCCTGCGTTCCATTCGGTGGCGTACAGCTTTCACCCGATACGGACATGATTCCCCACAATATCGGAGGGGAGTACCAGCCGCGTACCTACGAGTATTGCGCCGGCTATCAGTATGGGGACAGCACAATCGTGGGTTTCAGCCACACGCATTTCAGCGGCACCGGTCATTCCGACCTGGGAGACATCCTGCTGATGCCTGGGATGGGGGAGGCCCAATTCGTCCCCGGAACGGCGGAAGACCCGGATTCCGGATACCGGAAGCGTTTCAGCCATGACACCGAATCGGCCGGTGCCGGCCATTACGAAGTTGTTTTGTCCGATACGGGAATCAAGGTGGAACTGACTGCCACCCAACGCGTTGGTATCCATCGTTACACCTTTCCTAGGGGAGAGGAAGGGCATGTGGTGCTGGACTTGGATTATGGGATTTACCATTATGACGGAAAGACGCTTTGGGCGGAAGTGCGCGTCGTGAGCCCGACCCTCGTCACGGGATACCGTATCACGAACGGATGGGCCCGGACCAATTACACCTACTTTGCGATGGAGTTTTCCCAACCGATCCTGAAATATGGTTGGAAGGACAGGGCCCCTTCCCCGTACAACGGCGGTTACGGCAAGTTCCCCCAGTACGCCGATTTCCCGGAAATGGCGGGACGGAAGGTCGTCGCCTGGTTCCGTTTCGATACGGCCGGCGATCCCGAATTGACAGTGAAAGTAGGGCTTTCCGCCACCGGAACGACCGGCGCTTTGAAGAACCTCCGGGCCGAGGCGGAAGGCAAGTCCTTCGACCAGTTGCGGCGGGAGGCCGAGGCAGCCTGGGAGAAGGAACTCTCCTGCATCGACATCGATGGAACCGAAGACGAGAAGACGATGTTCTATACCTCCCTCTACCACACGATGATCAATCCGTCGGTCTATATGGACGTGGACGGCCTCTACCGTGGCCTGGACCATGAACTGCATCAGGCAGAAGGGTTTATGAATTATACGGTCTTTTCCCTGTGGGATACCTACCGGGCGGAGCATCCGCTTTTGGCGCTGCTCAAGCCGAAGCGGGCGGAGGATATGGCCGAGTCCATGCTGAAGCATTACGGACAGAGTCCCCACCATATGCTCCCCATCTGGAGCCACATGGCCAACGAGAACTGGTGCATGACTGGCTACCACAGCGTGTCCGTCCTGGCCGATGCTATTGCCAAGGGTTTGAAGGTCAATGGGAAAGAGGCATTGGAGGCGATGGTGTCCACCTCAACGGTCCCTTGGTACGGTGGCTTGGGCGAGTATCTGGAACTCGGATTTGTCCCGCTGGAAAAGACCTCCACCGCCGCCAGCAACACGCTGGAATATGCCTACGATGACTGGACGATCGCCGCTACGGCCGAAAGGCTGGGGGAGACGGGACTTGCCGCAACGTACAGGAGAAGGTCGGAGAATTACAAAAACATCTTCGATCCGGAACTGGGCCTGGCCCGTCCGCGCTACATGGACGGGCACTTCCTGGATCCTTTCGATATCAAGCAGACGGTAGGGCAGGGGTTCATCGAAGGTAATTCCCTGAACTATTCCTTCCATGTACCCCAGGACGTTCCCGGCCTGATCCGGCTCATGGGCGGGGACAAGCGCTTCATCGCCCACCTGGACGAGCTCTTCGGCAGCGACCTTCCTGCGTACTGCTATGCTGAGAATGAAGACATTACAGCTGACTGTCTGTTGGGTGGGTATGTCCATGGGAACGAGCCCAGCCACCATATCCCGTACCTGTATGCCTGGACCTCGGAACCCTGGAAGACGCAGTACTGGATCCGGGAGATCGTGGACCGTTTCTACAGGCCGGAGATCCGCGGCCTCGGCGGGAATGACGATTGCGGCCAGATGAGCGCGTGGTATATCTTCTCCGTCCTTGGATTCTATCCGGTCTGCCCGGGTACCGACCAATATATCCTGGGGGCTCCGTGCATTCCGCACGCCCTGGTTACGCTCGGGAATGGCCGGACGCTGGAAATGAAGGCTATCGGCCTCAGTGCCCGGAACCGCTATGTCAAGTCCGTGAAACTGAACGGAAAATCCGTCGAACGGTTTTACCTGACGCACGCGGAACTGCTGGAGGGCGGTGTTTTGGAATTCATCATGGCCCCGAGGCCGAACCGCCGCCGGGTCAGTCTGTCCGCCCCGGTTCCCGGGCCGGAGGAACTGTAATCGGCTTTCAGTTGGCCTGTTCGAATTCCTTGAGGGACCGGATGGCCTTGGGGCAGAGGATGAGGAGGGAGACGACGGTCACCCAGGCCATCATCCCGACCCCGATGTCGCCGAGTTGCCAGATCAGGTCGGCCTCCTTCACGGCGCCGAAGACCACGGCGACGAGCATCAGGGCCTGGAAAAGGCGGATGGCGATCCGTTCGTACCGGTTCTCCTTCCCGCGGAACAGGTAGATGATGCCCGATTCCGCGTAGAAGTAATAGGCCATGATGGTGCTGAACACGAAGAAAATCATGGCGATGGACACGAACTGGCTGCCGAAGCCGGTGAAGACCGTTCCCACCGCGGTCTGGGTGTAGTTCACATAGTTGTTGCCCAGCTCGGGCGCGCCGGCGAAAAGGATTTCGCCGGTTTTCGTGTCCAGGATGTTGTAGGTCCCGGAGCATAGGATCATCAGGGCCGTGGCAGTACACACGAGCAGCGTGTCCACATACACGGAAAACGCCTGCGCAAGTCCCTGCTGCGCGGGGTGGGGAACATCGGCCGCCGCGGAAACGATGGCGCCCGTGCCCTGTCCGGCCTCATTGGAGAAGATGCCGCGCTTGACGCCCATCGCAATGGTGGACCCGATGATGCCGCCGCAAACCGGGTGGATGCCGAAGGCGTTCGTGACGATGGAGGCAAGCACGGCGGGAACGTCCTGGATATGGAATGCGATGACGACGAGGGAAAGGAGGATGTACCCGGCCGCCATGAAAGGCGTGACGATGGAGGCGACATTGGCGATCCGCCGGACGCCGCCGAAGATGACGATTCCGAGGACGGCCGCCAGGGCGATGCCCGAAATGAGGGGACTGACGGAGAAGGCATTGTTCACGGCCGATGAGAGGCCGTTGGCCTGGACGGTCGTGAGAAAGAATCCGCAGGAAATGACCGTGACGATGGCGAAGGCGATGCCCAGCCAGCGCTGCTTCAGTCCGTGCTCGATGAAACTGAAGGGCCCTCCGCGATAACCGGAATGGTGCGGGAACTTGTAGATCTGGGCCAGGGTGGATTCCACGAAAGCCGTGGATGCACCGAAGAAAGCCACTACCCACATCCAGAAAACGGCGCCCGGCCCGCCGAAGGCGATGGCGGTGGCCACGCCGACGATGTTGCCGGTTCCCACCCGCCCGGACAGGGCGATGCAGAAGGCTTCGAATGAGGAAATCCCTTTTTCCGGGCTCTGCCGGCTGAACAGCGAGCGGAGCATCAGCTTGAACCGTCTGACCTGCACGAATCGGGTCCGGAAAGAGAAATAGAGCCCGGCTACGATCAGCAGCCCCACCAGCGCGGGGTTCCAGACGATTTCATTGACTTTACTAACGATTTTTTCCAGCATGGACTCAAAGATACGGATTTACTTGACTTGAATTTCCGTAGAATCAGTGGGTTTCAACGCCCCCACGACCCAATGTGGCTTGTAGGGCGCTTCCAGGAAGGCGATGTCTTCGGGAGCAAGGGTCAGGTCCACCGCCCGTACCGCCGCATCGAAATGCGGTATCTTGGTGGCGCCGACGATGGGTGCCGCGACCCCCTTGGCCAGTGTCCATGCCAGGGCGACCTCGGTCATCGAAACGCCCAGCCGTTCTGCCAGGACGGCAACGGCCTCGATGATTTCAAGGTCATTCTCCATCGCATGGTCATATTTCTTGCGGATCGTCCGGTCCGTGTTGGAACGGGGTGTCCCGCTTTCCCACCCCCGGTGCGTCAGATGACCGCCGGCCAAGGGAGAATACGGAATCAGGGATACACCATACTGCCGGCATAAGGGGATGAGTTCCCGTTCATCTTCCCGGTACATCAGGTTATAGTGGTTCTGCATCGTGGAGAAAAGCGTCCAGCCGTTCCGTTCCGCGCAGATCTGCATGTTGTGGAATTGGTATCCATACATCGCCGAGGCACCAAGGGCGCGGACCTTTCCTGCTTTCACGAGGGAATCCAGCGTCTCCATCGTCTCCTCGATGGGCGTCGAATAGTCGAACCGATGGATTTGATAGAGGTCCAGATAATCCGTCCCCAGCCGCTTCAGCGTCCCGTCGATCTCACGGAGGATGGCCTTCCGGGAGAGCTTCCCTTCGTTGAAAAACACCTTGGAGGCGATGACCACCTTGTCCCGGGCGATGCCGAGGTCCCTCAGCGCCTGTCCCAGGTATTCTTCGCTGGTGCCGAAGGAATAGACATTGGCCGTGTCGAAGAAATTGACACCCAGGTCCAGGGCGTGGCCGATCATTTTCCTGGACTCGTCCGGGTCCAGCGTCCACCGGTGGAAATCCTCCGATGCCTTGCCGTAGGACATGCAGCCAACGCAGATGCGGGATACCCTGATGCCGGTATTCCCTAAAGTCGTATATTCCATATGCCGATCATGCTTGAATTCCAAGCACGAATATACTTTTTTCTTTTTTTATTATCAAATGCCAGCTGGCAACCGCACAGCCCCGCCTGAAATTCATATCTTTGCAGCGTTTATCACTGATATGCTTTTCCATCCGGTACCAAGCCCCTGTGTCGTCCTGAAATAATTGACCGGCGGTGTATCTAAGAGGCACTGACAAGCACCTTGGCAAGAGGCGGTCCCTAGGGGTTGACGCAGGACTGTTCGCAATTTGTTGGTTATCAGTTGTTTATGTGATGGCAGGCGGCAGACCCCGCCGAAAACAGATGGGCTCGCCGTGAGGACTTTTGCAATGCGCTGATTTTGAGGGGTTTATAAAACCATCCGCGTCAAACCTCCCCTCGGTTAACCCCGCTCTCGTCTATCATATCCACACCCTTCTTGGTGAAAAGAAACTGATAGAGCTTGTACGCTGTGCTTTTATGGTCTTCTGTCTTGCGGATTGCCGCATAAATGCTTGAGACGAACGGATATTTGTTCGGGGAGACGCCATCTGTGAGCCGATGATTTCGGACATATATGTCCCTTCGGTCCCGTCATCTTCCGCACTTGGTCCGCAGTCAAGTTCTTGACGGGATTCTTGGGATTGACGATGAACACAAGGGCGTCAATGGCCAACGGGGCAGTCTCCAACTCTACACCCACCTCTGTTGCAGACGCTGTCTCATTCCTGGAAATATCACGGCTCGCGATAATCACGTCCGACTTGCTTATGAAGCCTACTCCTTCTTGAGTTTTACCGCCGGATTCGTCTTCGCGGCTTTGAGGGTCTGCCAGAGGATGGAGAGGAGGCTGACGGCGAAAGTGATGACTACGGCCAATACAAAGATCCACCAGTACCCTTCGAGCCGATAGATAAAGTCTTTGAGGTATTCCTGCGCGGCATAGACTGCGACCGGTATCCCGATGAGGCAGGCGATGCCTACCAGGATCATGTATTCCCGGATTGTCCGCCAGGATTCGGAGTCCACCGTGCCACCGAAAACCTTCCGTACAGCGATGTCATGGGCTTTCTCATCGGCAAAATAGGTACTCATGGCCAGCAGGTCGAGGAGCGAAAGCAACAGGGCCAGTATCATGAACACCTCCATCAGCCGCATGTTGTTCCGGGCGGGCCTCAGCGCCTTTCCGTAGAATTCCACCAGGTAACCGTCGTCGGCAAACTCGTTAAGGACCATGTTGTCTTTCTTCCAGGTCTCATAAGTCTCCCTGATCCGTTTGCGCGCCTCTTCATGGTCTCCGCCGATCTCCATCAGGATACCATAGACATAAGGATACGACGTTTGCACATCCTCCACCAGGACAATCATATTCTCCTTTGCTCCCATATTGCTCAGGGATACCGGGAAGTCGGCAATGACGCCGCCCATGTTCTCGCAATGGCTCATTCTCTGACTCAGAACCCCGATATCGTGAGACGCATCGGTAAAACCGGAAGCCGCGAAGGCCGATTCTCCGAACCAGACGGTATTGTTCACCGGGGCATTGTAGTCGGCCAGCACCTCAAATCCCAGCATGTCAAAGGCGGCTTTGTCCATGTGGTAAACCCGGTAGAGGATATCCTTCCCATCCGCCGTCTGGCTATACTGCCCACCGGCTTGTTGCCCGGGCACATGGATGGCCAGGCCGATGCTTTTAACAAAAGGCAATGCCTCCAAGGAACTTTTGAGAGACGCCAGGCCGAAGGAGGCGGATTTCAGGAGATACTTGTTGCCGATATCGGCATGAACGGGCCGGTTCAGCGATTTCCGGTACTGTGCTTCCATGACCAGTGCCATGACGATCAGGAAAACCGACAGCGCACTCTGCAAAACGATGAACACCTTGCTGAAAGTCATTTTGTTTTGCGCCCTGAAGTTGCCGCGGACCACGTCGATGGGCTTCCATCGGCTGGAGAACAGGGCCGGGAGGAGTCCGGAAAGCAAACCGACCACAAGCACCAGGGCTGTGAAAATGGCAAGGTATTTGGGTGTGAACCGGATCCGGATGGCGATGTCCGGGTCGTTCAGCAGACGGTTTACCATCGGCGTCCACCAGACGGCCAGGAGGACGGATACGGCGAAGCACACCAGCGTAAAGAGCAGGGATTCCAGGATGCGGCGGCCGAATATGGAAGCCTGCGATGCGCCGATCAACCGCCTTGCAGCCATTTCCCGGGCCCTTTTGGCGCTGAGCGCCATGTTCAGGTTGATGTAGTTGAATACGGCGCTGACGAGCAGGAGAAGCACGGCGGCGAGGAGCAGGTCCAGCGTCCGCTTGTCGCTGTGTGAGATATTCCCTGAAATGAAGTTGCCACTGTGGACATCCCCGAAGATCAGTTCATCCACCCTGTATACCCGTACCCTTTGCAGGAAGGACGTTCCATAAAAACTGCCATAGAGGTTTTTACATACGGCTTCAGCCTTCTCTTCCAAGGCATTCCTGTCAGCCCCGGGAGCCAGCTTGACGAACGTATAGACACTTCCGAACTGATCGTTGGGATTGGAAAAAGCTTTGATGGGGCCGTCGATGGAAAGGACGATATCGGCATACTCGAAAAGCGTGGACTTCCAGTCCTTCATGATGGCGGCGACGGTGAAAGCGTCATCTCCGAGTTTCCAATTGTCCCCGATTTTCAGGCCGGATTTATGCGCAAATTCCTCACTGACAATCATATTGCCGGCATCCGACAGCACTTCCGGCCCTCCGGCTACAAATTTCAGGTTGGGAAACAGGGCAAAGAAATTCCTGTCGGCCGTGACGATTCTGCTCTGTACCATCCCCTCATCCGGGAGCACAAGATAATCCACCGGAGACAGGACTCCGGCCATTTCCACCTCCGGAGCCGCTGCTTGGATGGCATCGGTGAAAGTGTATGTCAATCCCAACTGATCCGGGTAGCCGTCTTCCACCATCGCAAAGGTGTAAACGTCTTTCCAATTCGGATTCTCATACTTGACCTCGAATTGCTGGACCACATAGCTGCCGATGATGATCACGAACGCCAGGCTCACGGCCAGTCCCACCGCTTCGATGGCGGTGTACAGCTTGTTGCGGGAGAGGAATTTCAGATAAGATTTCATCAGGTTGTTTTCTATTTTTGCCCTCATTTTGTTCCCATCGTCCCATGTTTTGGGACGATAAGAACACTTAAGATTCGTTTACGGTCCGTTCTTGGCGGTTTGTCCGTCGTACAGGTCGATGCTCCTCCGCGCCTGGGCTGCATCCTTCTGGGAGTGGGTCACCATGGGGCGCCGTCGTCTCGGTTTCTTCAGCCCGGAAACTCTTGGAAAGGTTGGAAACTAGGATCATTGTAATGGCCTTTTTTATAGGGAAACTGGCGTTTCAAATATTGGGCCATCCGGTCTAACGTACATATTTACAGTGACTTATAGTTTTTAGGCATGTGTAAAGGTTGTAAAGGACTTTACATACTCTGTAAAGGGAGCTTTACACTTTGTCTTTACATCCTGATGAAATGGACCGGCCACAGTGGCTATTCTTCCATGAAACATGCATTGGTTTACATACAGGCCTGCAGGTCGTTGTATCGTAAACGCTTGAACTGCAATTGTTTACAGGGCGCTCAAAAGCGGACCCCTGATTTCTTCCGGTGACCTGCGGGCTGGCGTTTTACAATACATTGAATATCAGTAGATTACAAATCATCCATCGGCAGCCCTTGTGTGAATGGGCGCTCGTATAGGTACCATACCTGGACCGGGGCAGGCAACTCGGCCATTATCGCTTGTGCCGTCCCGTCGATGGACCTGTACGGGAAAGGCATTGCGGTGCTGTCGACGTACATGTCTGCCTTGTACTGGAAATCGTTCGCAGGGAGGCACTTTCATGTACAAGTCTCACCAATCCGGCTAATTCCCGCCCGATTCCAGTAGACTTGAACAGATAATCCCGGCCAGAAATGCATTTGGATGTACAAGCCAGACTTGGGGTAAATACGAACTAGACTTGGTGTAAATACGAAAAATCCCCCTCAAACCATTTTGAGAGGGATTTTTGTGGAGCATTGGAGATTCGAAAATCTTGTAAAACCTGACGCAGAGGACTGTGGAAATCATTATTATACTGTGCACCCATTCCGGACGCCGCACCTTCATCGTAAATGCCTTATCCCTGGGAATCCCGCCGAACATCGTAATGAAATGGACGGGCCACAGCGACTATTCTTCCATGAAACCCTATATCGACATCGTGGATGATATCAAAGCGGCTTCGATGACCAAGTTCAATGGGCTGTTAGAGAAAAATGATTAACTTCGCATAAAAGAATGTGCTATGGCAAAGAGGTCGCTGCAAACTACTCAAAAGGATGTCGCAAATTGCGACCACCTTCCTCAACTCTCGGTTGAGAGCCGCATCCTGACGATAAGGGATGTGCAGGTCATCCTTGACCGAGATCTGGCCGAGCTGTATGGTGTCCAGACAGCACGTTTGAATGAGCAAGTCAAACGTAATTCCCGTAGATTTCCGGAAGCCTTCCGCTTTCAATTGAATCAGCAGGAGACTGATGAACTTATCGCAAATTGCGATAGGTTTAAGACCCTGAAACATAGTTCTTTCTGTCCATACGCCTTCACGGAACAAGGGGTGGCTATGTTGTCAGCCGTGCTCCATAGCGATACTGCGGTAGACATTAGTATACGCATCATGAACGCATTTGTCGCAATGCGTCATTTCCTGTTATCGAATGCTCAGGTTTTTCAGAGACTTGACCGAATGGAACTCAAGCAGCTGGAGACCGATCATAAGATTGAACAGATTTTCGACAAGCTGGAAGAGCAATCTGTCATCCCGAAACAAAACATCTTCTTCGATGGCCAGATCTTCGATGCCTATCGGTTTGTCGCCGGGCTCATCAAAAGTGCAAAGAAGGAGATAGTTCTGATTGACAATTATGTAGATGAGACCGTGTTGACGATGCTTGATAAACGGGGGCCTTCCGTGAAAGCAACAATCTACACCAAGCAAGTTTCGGCACAGTTCCAATTGGATATTAACAGGCACAATGCACAGTATCCTCCCATTGAAGTCCAAGCTTTTAACAAAGCCCACGACAGGTTCCTGATCATTGATGAAAAAGTCTATCATATTGGGGCATCACTGAAGGACCTGGGAAAGAAGTGGTTTGCCTTTTCTCTTATGCAAGACATAACTCCGCAGGATCTGATCAGCCGGATTTAGTCTGCAGCGAGTGTCCATATCTTTAGTTCATCTTTGGCACATCGGTTTATCCTCTCCTGGAAACGGGAGAGGACTTTTTTTGTCAATTGCGGAAATCTGAGTATCATTTCAGAGTACCATTTTGATACTCGCCGGGGAAAAAAGGCGGGTTTTCGCAAAAAAACCAGCTCTTCGTTTGGCTTTTCAATTGCTTCTTCCTAACATGCACTTGGGCGAAGGGCTTGTCAGACAGATGTTTGGCACATTCCCTTTCCCATGTTTGGCACAATCCGGCAAAACGCGCGTAGGATACTTCCTGCCGGACTGCATTTGAAAAACGTTAAACTTTATGCTATTATGAACTCGAACACTCTTATTGAAGGGCTCCTCCAGAAGCCCCTTTGGCAGAAGACCGGAGAGGAATACTGCCAGCTCACTCACTATGCTCTCTCCCTTTCTCCGAACACCGGATCATCCCCGGCTCCACCTGGGCAGAAGGCACTCGGCGTTCATGCCCTTGCCGTAGAACTCGGGTGTTCCGACTC
>CACYWN010000016.1 GCA_902778105.1 uncultured Bacteroidia bacterium | reverse complement strand
CGGAACGGAGTCCTCCGGGAGGGTACTCCCTTCCTCCCTCACTCCATCATACAAAAAAAGAGGATGACCTTAAGTCAATCTGACTTTTTGGTCACCCTCCATGGGAAGGATTTCCGGATGGGAAGGTTAGAACGACCAGCGGGCGCTCAGGAGCATCTGCCAGGTGGAAGCGAAGTTGTTGAACGCATTCCAGACCGGCTTGGTAAAGGTATAGCGATACTCGTCCTGGGTCAGGTTCTTGTCATTCTCATCGGTCAGGATCTTATAGGTCTGGGGATCCCGCTGATAATTGTCGTAGGAGAGGATAGTATTCGAGGAAAGCTGCTTGTAGATACCCCAGCTACTATTGATCAGGTTAGCCACATTCTTGATGTCCAAGCCGACTTCGAGGGTCTGCCTGCGGCCGGCGACGTTGAAGTAGACATCCTGGGCGATGCGGACATTAAGCCGGTTCAGCCAGGGTGCGGAAGCGCCGTTACGGACGCTGTACTTACCGCGGTGATTGGAGAGGTATTTGTCGGAGGCAATGAATTCCTCATAGGCGTTGCGGTTGGCATCGTCCACGAAAGGCATGCCCTTGAGCTCGTCGGCTGTCGGGATATAGACCAGCTGGGAAGCACCGGAACCACCGCTGACATTGTTCATCAGGTAGGATATGCGGGAATAGGAGTAGGAACTGATGTAGCCGATGTTGTAGCCCTCGTAGAAAGCGCTGAGCTTGGTGGCTGCGCGCGGGCCTTCCTTGATAGTATAGGCGGCGTTGACGATGGCGCGGTGCGGAGCCACATAGTAGGCATGGCCGAGGACCGGCTCGTTGGAACCGTTCAGACAGTAGGTGTTGGCGAACTCGGAGATCTGGTCACCGTTACCGTCGGACACGGACTGAGCGTCGCTGCGGGTATAGGCGGCCATCAGGTCCAGGCCCCAGGAGAAGGACTTCGCCACCTGGGCGGTCAGGGACCAGTAGTTGCCGCGGAGACCGGAGATGTTCTGGGCGTAGTAGCCGTTTACGTCGCGATTAACGCTGTTCTTGATACCTTCCTTAACCCACTTGTTGCGGGCCGAAGGCTCTCCCGGAAGCTGGATCGATCCTTCCTGCTTGTAACCGAGCGGAGAGGCATAGACCTCGTTGAAGTTGGTGCTGTAGATTCCTTCGAGAGTCGCCTTGATGCCCAGCGGAAGCTGATAGTCCAGAGCGAGGGACGTCTTCCAGCTGGAAGGCATCTTGAGATCCTTCGCCAGGATGGTCGTCGCAGTCGGAGCGGTCAGGTCGGCTTTCTCCCACTTGCCGTTCCACACATTGTTGATGATGGTGGCACGATCGTTCGAGAAAGCGGGGATACCTTCTCCAGCCTTCTTTACAATATGCTGATACTGAAGGACGTTGGAGTTACCGATGGCGGAAACCAGCCACACGTTCGGGATACGGCCGGTAAAGATTCCGGTACCGCCACGGACCGTGAACGTACGGTCGTGGAGGACATCCCAGTTGAAGCCGAGGCGCGGGGAAACGCTCACCCGGGCGGCCGGCACGTCGGAGGTCTTGAGACCGGCGAAAGAAGAGTTCGGATTGTTGACTCCCAGGGAAGTGAATTCCTTGTTCTCATTGTCGGTCGGGATGGAAATGATGGGCATTTCCAGACGGAGGCCGGCAGTCAGCTTGAAATACGGGGAGAAGTTCATCTCGTCCTGTGCATACACAGAGACCTGGGTGTAGTCGAAGGCCGGGAAGGCCTGGGCGGTGGGATCATCCAGGTTGGCGTGGGTGATCATGAAGGCCGAGGCCTGGGAAGTTCCGGTCTCGACATCCTTTTTGAAAGCATCCCAGCTGTCATAGATGAACCAGCCGGCACCGCCCTGCATGAAGCCGTTGATGGCACGGTTCCACTCGAACTGGGCACCGGTGATGAAGTTGTGGATACCTGCATTGAAGGTAAACTCGTCCGTCGCAGTCACAGTCCTGACATCGCGGAGGTTACCGTAAGTGAACGGGTCGATGCCGATCGTGGTCATGATTGCATGCGTATCGGTACCGGCTGCATTGTCCTTGGCCAGAATGTCCACGGTCGGGAAGAAATCGCCCACGTAGGAACGCGGCTCAAACTGATGGGAATAGGCAACACGAAGCATGTTATTGCCATTCCCGATGCGGGAGTTGAGCTCGGCGGCTACAGAGGTGAAGTTCTGCTCCTGATAGTAACGGGCAGCCTCATAATAAAGCGCGGATGCAGCCTGACGGCCGGCGGAATAGCGGTTGAAGGAGATGGCTTCACCGGAAGGACTGGTAAACGAGCTGTTCGTTCCGCCAACGGGAGACATGGAGGAAGACGGAGAGGAAGAGTAGTAGTTGTGCGTGTGGCTGAAACGGACGTTCAGACGGTTGCTGTCGTTGATATTCCAGTCCAGGCGGGCGAGGACCTTCCAGTCCGGGGTCTCGAGGGAATAGCCCTGGTAACGGCCGGGATCGTAATTGAACTTGTCAGCAACAAACTTCTTCATCTCATCCATCTGGGCCACGGTCGGATAGTTGGCGGCCACTTTGGATCCCCACTCCTCGCTAATGCTGGTACGGGCCACGCTGGTCGAACCGGCCACCGTATCGAAAGAGTACTCACCATTGATGAAGAAGAAGAGCTTGTTCTTGACGATGGGGCCGCCAAGGGTAGCACCGATGGTGTGGCTCAGGGTCTTGGTGTTGGCCAAAGGTTCGCCGGCCACCTTGGTACCACGGAGTTTCTCGGAAGTATAGTAGTCATATACGCTGGCATGGAACTCATTGGTACCGGACTTCGTGACGGCGTTGATGGCTCCGCCCTGGAAGCCGCTCTGACGCACGTCGAACGGAGTGATGTTGATGGACATCTGCTCGATGGCATCCAGGGAGATCGGGCTGCCGCCGGCCGGCAGGTTGGAACCGATACCGAAGGCGTTGTTGAAAGCCGCACCGTCCACGGTGACGGAGGAGCCGCGATAGGTACCGCCGCCCACGGCGAAACCGCTCGTGGTGGTGGAAGCCTGCGGCGTGAGGGCCATCACGTCATTCATGCTGCGGGAGACGGTCGGGATGTTCTCCAGGGTTAGGCGGCCGATGTTCGTGGCGGCGCCGTTACGCTCCCGGCGGAAGCGGGAGGCATCGGCAACGACGACGGATTCGGAAAGGGACTCCGTCTGCTCTTCGAGCCAGGCATCCAGCGTGAAAGCTTCACCGAGCTGCAGGGTGACATCCGTGAACCGGACGCTCTGGTAACCGAGATTGGAAATCTCAATGGTATAGGGACCACCCGCACGCATACCGTTGATGATGTAGCGCCCGTCCATGTTGGTAACGGCGCCATAGGTCGTTCCGGAAGGGACGTGGGTCGCGATGACGGCGGCGCCGATGATGGTTTCGCCCTTATTGTCCACAATGCGGCCGCCGAGGGAGGCGGTCGTCACCTGGGCAAAGGCAACAGTACCCGCCATCAGCATGCTGATAGCGAGCAGAAGGCTTTTAAAAGCGTTCTTCATAAGTTGATTTTGATATAGAATGAAAAGTTGTTTTCAATCCACTTCTACTAACCGGGCGCAAAGGTAGGACTTTTTTCGGAAAATACGAAATCCGACGGGACCGTTTTTCCCTTTTTCCTCACAATCAACCGGATACGAAAAACGCTTTATGTCATTCCACATAAAGCGTTTTCAACAAGTTGATGATTGTCAATCAGTTCTGAAAACGGAAAATCAGAGTCCGAAGGCCTTCTTCACCATGGGGACGCTGTCCAGGAGCTCCCAGCCGAAGAACTGGACGGTCTTGGGCTGGCCCTGGACGGTCACCGTCTGGGTATACGGAGTGCGACCCATGTGACCGTAGGAGGCCGTCGGGGTATAGATCGGGTTCTTGAGGCCGAATTTCCGGATGATCCTCGCAGGGCGGAGGTCGAAGAGTTCCGTCACCTTTTTCGCAATCTCACCGTCCTGCAGGCCGTTTTTCGCGGTTCCGTACGTGTCCACGAACACGCTCACGGGACGGGCGACGCCGATCGCGTAGGCGAGCTGGACGAGGCACTCGTCCGCCACGCCCGCCGCGACAAGGTTCTTCGCGATGTAGCGGGCTGCATAGGCCGCGCTGCGGTCCACCTTGGAAGGGTCCTTGCCGGAGAAAGCACCGCCGCCATGGGCTCCCTTGCCACCGTAGGTATCGACGATGATCTTGCGGCCGGTGAGGCCGGTGTCGCCATGGGGACCGCCGATGACGAACTTCCCGGTGGGATTCACATGGAGGATGAAACTGTGGATGAGACGGGCCGTCTCCTCCGGAAGGGCGGCCTTCAGGCGCGGGATGAGGATGGTTTCCACATCATAGCGGATTTTCGCCTGCATCTCGGAATCCACCTTGGCCTGACCGAACTGCCTCACGGCCTCGGCATAGGACATCTCGCCCAGACTGGCAGGGACAAATTCGTCATGCTGGGTGGACAGAACGATGGTGTGAACCTTTACGGGCTGGTGGGTGTCCCCGTCGTACTCGATGGTGAACTGGGACTTGGCATCCGGACGGAGATAGGGCATCAGTTCCGGCTCCTGATGACGGATATCGGCAAGGATCTTGAGCAGGAAGTGGCTCAGGTACAGCGGCAACGGCATGTAGTCCTCGGTGTCACGGCAGGCATAGCCGAACATCATTCCCTGGTCCCCGGCTCCCTGGTCGTCGGCGTCGGCGCGCTCCACGCCGCGGTTGATGTCGGCACTCTGCTCGTGCAGGGCGGACAACACACCGCAGGAATTCCCGTCGAACATGTATTCAGCCTTGTTGTAGCCGATGCGGTTGATCGTGTTCCGGACCGTCGACTGGATATCGACGTAAGCTTCGGACTTGACCTCGCCCATCACGACCACCATGCCCGTGGAACAGAAGCTCTCGCAGGCGACCTTCGATTCTGGGTCCTGGCGCAGGAATTCGTCCAGGATGGCATCACTGATCTGGTCGGCCACCTTGTCCGGATGGCCTTCGGAAACGGATTCGGAAGTAAACAAGTAATTCATGTCAAAAAAAATTAGCCCCGTGCTAGAATGCGGAGGCTAAAAACACAAAACACTGATATGAAATGTAATTTAGCATTTTTTAACGTGGTTGCAAGCAATCCAAATCTCTCCACATCTATTTTTGGGACGGCAAAGTTACGACTATTTTTTGAATCTGCAAAAAAAATTTCAATAGTCGCCCCGGTCCATTTCGCGGCGGACGTCGCGCTCCTTGATGGTCTGTCGCTTGTCATACTCCTTCTTGCCCCGGGCGAGGGCGATGAGCAGCTTCGCGTAGCCGTTGTCGGCGATGAAGAGCTTGACGGCGACGATGGTGAGTCCGGCTTTCTTGTCCTCCATGAAAAGGTGATTGAGTTCCTTCCGGTTCAGGAGAAGCCGGCGGTCACGGACAGGTTCGTGCTGCCCCCAGGAGCCCCAGTGATACTGGGCGATGTTCATCCCGCGGACGAAAAGCTGGTTGCCGACGAAAAAACAGTACGCGTCCTGGAGCGAGGCCTTGCCCGCCCGGATGGACTTGATCTCCGTCCCCACCAGCTGGATGCCGGCCGTATAGGTCTCCAGGAACTCGTAATCGAACGAGGCCCGGCGGTTCTTGATCTGGATGGTGCTCTTCGCTTTCGGCATAGGGTTGCAAAGGTACGGAAATTTCTCTAATTTTGTACTATGGGTCTCCCGAACAAAACCAATCTCCTGCCCGACCGGCCCGGCATCCCGCCGATGGCCGCGATGCCCGAGGCCGAAACCGTTGACGCCGGGACATTGGCCGATGCCTGCCACCACGGGGACATCGACCTTATCTGCGTCCTCGGGCCCACCGCCTCCGGCAAGACGAAATATGCAGTGCAGCTGGCCCGCGCCCTGGGCGATGCCGAAATCCTTTCGGCCGACTCCCGTCAGGTGTACCGCGGCATGGACATCGGCACGGGAAAGGACCTCGGGGAGTACGGCGAGGTGCCGTATCATCTGATAGACATCGTACCGGCAGGCAGCAAATACAACATCTACGAGTTCCAGGCCGCTTTTGCCGAAGCCTGGGCAGACGTCCGCTCCCGGGGGCGCATCCCCATCCTCTGCGGAGGATCGGGCCTGTATATCGAAGCCGCCACCCGCGCCTACAAGTTCGACAAGGAGAACGGAGTTCCCGCTGACAAGCTTCCGCAAAAAACCTTCTACATCGGCACCCTGGTTTCCCGGGAAGAGCGCGTCGCCCGGATCGACCGACGCCTGGACGAAAGACTGGAAGAAGGCCTCATCGAAGAAGTCCGGGGCCTGCTGGACAGCGGCATCCCGCCGGAGGACCTTCTCTGGTATGGGCTTGAATACAAATTTGTTACGCAATACCTGCTGGGACAACTCTCCTACGAGGAAATGCACATTCTCCTCGCCAACGCCATCCACCAGTTCGCCAAGCGGCAGATGACCTGGTTCCGCGGCATGGAACGGGACGGCGTCCGCATCCACTGGGTCCGACCGTAATTTTCCTATCGGGCCATTTTCCCCGTCGAATGGAAACGACTGATAGCTAACGATTTACAACAAATTGACTGGTCAAATTAAACCAGTCAATTAATCTTATTTAATTCAATATCAATCACTTCCATTCGACGGCCTTTTCGCAGGCTGATGACTGAACGACCGACGGGGACCTTCGGCCTCGCGCCAGTAGGCCGCATCGAAGTCCGTCGGATAGGCGAACGGCGCCCCCGGCGGAAGCTCCGCCCGGTCCAGCCGGAACGCCAGATACGTAATAGGCAGGCCCATCTTCAGGAACATCGTCTCATAGAAAGTCTGCACTTCAAACACGGCATTAATATCCCATGCATTGTATTCTGCCGGGGCGCATCCCTGAAAACCTGTGCACACCCTCGGGCACATAAGAGGGAGGGGCCCATCGCTTGCGATGGGAGGGGTCGGAGCGAAGTGGAAACGGTTTTCGGGGATGTGCCCCGACAGAATACCGTCATGATAGATGTCCGTTCCGAAAGCCAAGACCTCAAGGTCATTGGCCCGGATGACAGACTGGGTATATTCGTACAGGAACCGGGAATCCGTCTTCAGATGGACGATGCCCCCGGGACGGAGAAAGCGACTGTAGCGCTGGAGGAACAGCGGCGAAGTGAGGCGGGCGTTCTCGCTGCCGCGAAGCTGGGGATCCGAGAAGGTGAGCCAGATCTCGGAAACCTCGGAGGGTCCGAAGAAAGCATCGATGAACTCGATGCGGGTGCGGAGAAAGGCCACGTTCCCGAGCGCGTCCTCCGTCGCTTCCTTGGCTCCTTTCCACAACCGGGCACCCTTGATGTCCACCCCGATGAAATTCATTTCCGGATGCCGGCGGGCCAGGGCGATGGTGTAGTCTCCCTTGCCGCAACCCAGTTCCACGACGATGGGCTGGGGCTTTTCGAACATGTCGGAATTCCACCGGCCTTTGATGGCATGGTCCCTGAGTATCAGTTCCTTCGACCCTTCCGGCTTAGCCAGGACCGAAGCGGCATCCGGCTGCAGCAGGCAGCGGAAAGTCTCGTTCTCCGCGAATTTCTTGAGTTTACCGTGTCCCATTACTGTCGATTCCGTTTGACAACCAGCCCCAGTCCGCAGAATCCTTCCGGAAGGTCTTCCGCCCGGACCATCAGCGTCCAGGATCCGGGTTCAACCGGCTGGACATCCGCCCGGTAGGGCGTCCGGACTTCCCGGGAGAAGAAGGTAGTCCTGCCCTCCATGGGCATATACACTTCCTCCCGGAAAACATGGAAAGAAGGAGAGGTCCATGTCACCTGGAGCGGAAGGGCCGTCAACTTCCGCAGGGAGTCCAGCGGCGCATCCACCCGTGTATAGAATTCAAAATCGTAGGTAGCCGTACTGTCGCTCAGGTCGACGAAGAACGAATACGGGCCCTCCCCCTTCACGAACCGCTCCACCGACATCGGTTCCCGACACCCCGTTACCAGTAATAGAGACAGTACTACGCAGATCGGGTAGGACCTCCACAAACCTGCGGCCACCCTCGGCCGAGACACCCCAAAAATCGACAGATTTTCGGGGGCCCCGTTTGCTACTCCTTCGAGGGACCCACGGCTTGCCGTGGGAGGGGTCGCAGAGCGACGGTTGGGAGAGGTCATACCCGTCCTAGGCATCTTTCTTTGGTCTATTCTTTCCTTTGTTCCGGTTACCGCCCTTGTTCCGGCGTTTCTTCCTGCGCGCTTCGTCGAAACGGGATATGCTATCGTCGCCGACGGCGGTGACGAATTCCGGAGCGACCGGTTCCGCCTCGGGAAGAAGCGTTTCGGGCTTCTGGCCATTGCGGTTCATCATGATGATTTCGCGCACTTCGGATGCCGGGAGCGGGTACATCTTCGCCAGGGAACCTTTCTCGTAGGAGAAATACATCGTCTCGCGGAGGATGTCTGTCTTCACGAGATAGGCCAGACCATCCCCGAATTCCAGCGGTTCCGTCACCTTCGGGATCCGGGAGTGGGCATCCATGTAGGCCGATACCTCATAGTTCAGGCAGCACTTGAGCTTGCCGCACTGGCCGGCCAGCTTCTGCGGATTCAGGGAAAGGTCCTGCACCCGGGCTGCGGAAGTCGTGATGGACTTGAACTCCGTGATGTAGTTGGCGCAGCACAGTTCGCGGCCGCAGATACCCAGACCGCCGATGAGACCGGCTTCCTGACGGGCGCCGATCTGCTTCATTTCCACGCGGATATGGAACTCTTCGGCGAAATCCTTGATCAGCTGCCGGAAGTCCACACGGCCGTCGGCGATATAGTAGAAGATCGCCTTCGTACCGTCCCCCTGGAACTCCACGTCCCCGATCTTCATCTCCAGGCCCAGGTTGGCGGCCAGCACGCGGGAGCGGATCATCGTCTCCTGTTCGCGGGCGATGGCGTCCTGCCAGCGTTCGATGTCGAAAGGCTTCGCCTTCCGGTAAATCTTCTTGAAGACCGTCTTTTCCGGGTCAATGCCCTTGCACTTCATCTGGCGTGCGACAATCGGCCCTTCCAGGGTCACGATACCCAGGTCGTGGCCCGTCTGGGCCTCGACGACCACCAGGTCGCCGGTCTTGACGCTCTGGCCGGAAGCATTGACATAAATGCCTTTCCGGGTATTCTTGAAACGGACCTCGAAGAGATTGCCGAACTGCTCCTGGCCGATGCCCTTGAGGTAGTCGTACACCTCCAGTTTGCAGCAGCCCTGGCGGTAACGGATCTCTTCCATCCCCGTATCCTCGTTACCGCTGATCACGCACCCGCGGAAGCAGTCATATCTTACATTTTCGTTTGAATCCATCATAGCATTGATATATAGAGCCGGTCCACCAGGTCGGTGAACAGGATTTTCTGGTTAACGTTCCGCTCCAGCAGCAGAAGCGCCCTGTCCAGGGCGGCAAGGGCCTGCCGGGGAAAGTTGCGACGGAGCGTCCCGGCCATCTTCTCGAAGAAAGGCCGCTCGCCCCCGAGGAGGTCTGCCAGATCCGGAAGCCCCTGCTGCAGCAGGAAAATGTTCCGGAGTCCGTCCGAGGCCACCCGGCAGAAGGTTTTCTGCTTTTCCCGGGATTCCAGGGCCGCCACGGCTTCTCCCGTCTCCAGTGCGCCCAGAAGGTCCTTTCGGACCAAGGCGTCCAGCAGATCGTGGAACAAGTCGGACAATTCCGTCATCTCCGCCACCTCCTTCGCATGGATGGCACGGTCCTCCTCCCGGGAGAACGGAGGCACACGCAGGAAAAGGCAGCGGGAGAAGATGGTCGTCATCACCTTTTCGGGCTGGAGCGTGACCAACAGGAAAAGCGTGTTCTCCGGCGGTTCCTCGATCATCTTCAGGAGGGCGTTGGCCGCCTGCTGGTTCATTTTCTCGGGCAAATACATCACGACCGTCCGATACCCGCCTTCCACGGCGGACAAGGACAGTTTGTCCAGGATGGAACGCGCCTCGTTGACCGAAATGAGTCCCTGTTTTCCCTCGATGCCAATGGCGGTATAGAGTTCGTTCTCGAAAAAACAGGGGTTCGTCTGCAGCAATTCACGCCACGGGCGGATGAACTGGTCTGAAACCGGTTTATCTTTGGCCGGACCGGTGACCGGGAACACGAAATGGATGTCGGGATGGATAAGTTTCGTGACACGGGGATTATGCCCGTACACCTCATCCAGGAAACCGAGGATCAGGGGAAAGGCTCCCCCGCCGTCGTTTTCGTGGAACAGCATCGCATGCGGAATCCGGCCGCTCTCCGCCATCTGGTGGAGGGCTGCCGCTACCGGTGCGTTGCTGGAAAGGATATCCATTCTCAATAAGCTCTTTCGCCCACATAGCGGGCTAACTTTGCAAGATACGATTTTTCCGTGGAAGAGGGAAGCTCCTCCAGGCAGAAAATCGCCGTTTCAATGTATTTTTCCATCTCGGCAGCCGCGCTATCCACGCCGCCGTGCGCCAGTACGAAGTCGCGGACCGATTCCGCCAGTTCCGGTGCATCGGCAATCCGGCGGACCTTGGACCGGATTTCCGCCGCCTCTTCCGCCGGAACGGAATCCAGCGCACACAGCAGCGGAAGGGTGATTTTCTGCTCCCGAAGGTCGATACCCACCGGCTTGCCCAACGAAACTTCCCCGGCATAGTCGAATATATCGTCCTTGATCTGGAACGCCAGGCCCAGGTTCCGGGCATAACCGGTAAGTGCCGCCGTCCATTCCTCCGGTGCCCCGGCGGAAACCGCCCCGGACAGGACGGACGCTTCGAACAGGGACGCGGTCTTGGAATAGATGATGCGCAGATAATCGTCCCGGGTGGTATCCGCGGAGGAAGCCTTTTGCATCTGGAGCAACTCCCCTTCCGCCAAATCGGACAGCGTCTTGGCAAACAGGCGGATCACCCGTTCACTATCCCGGGAGGCGTCCAGGATGCACCGGACGGCCTTCACAAGCCAGAAGTCTCCCAGCAGCACCGACGCCGGACCGCTGAGGATCGCCATCACCGTCGGCCGTCCCCGCCGCAGGGTCGCCCCGTCCACGACATCGTCATGGAGGAGGGTGGAATTATGGATCAGTTCCGAGGCCGCCGCAAAGCGGATGGAATCGGGGTTGATGCCGCCGCAGGCCCCTGCAGAAAGCAACGACAGGACGGGACGCATCCGCTTTCCGCCCTGCGTGAGAAGGGACCGGTTCGTCGCGTCCAGCAACGAAATGTCGCTCCGGAGGGATTCCTCCAGCATTGCCTCCACCTCCGACATCGGCCCGGAGAGAAAACCTTTGACTCCTTGCAGATCCATCCTTTCCTATTTCAGATATCCGGCCAATTCCTCCACCGTATCGGCGAAAACCACCAGGCCCCGGTCGCGGGCATCCAGCATGCCGGTTTTCTCATAGTGGTCCAACAACGCCTTGAAAGGCTCGAAGAAGCCCTCCAGGTTCAGGGCAAGAATCTTCCCCTGGAAACGGCCCAGCTTGGCCAGAACATGTGTTTCAATCAGTTCATCCAGGGTGCCGATGCCGCCGGGAAGGGCGATGACGGCGGAAGCTCCCTCCCGCATCCGCTCCTTCCGCTCGGCCATCGTATCCGTCCACACCAACTCGTCCAGCCGCGGATACTCCAGACCGGCCATGAAACGGGGCATCACGCCTATGTGACAGCCTCCCAGCCGCTCCATCTCGTCCGCAACCGCTCCCATCGTTCCACGGAAACTGCCGCCGGAGACCAGGGTCCAACCATAAGCACGCAGCGCGCGAACTACTTCACGCGCTGCCTCATTGTACTTCGGATCGATGTCGTAACTGGCCGAGCAGAAGACGACAGCCCTACGCTCCGGCATCGGTCAGAACAGGATGGCCAGGTTGATCTTGACCCCCTGATAGTTCTTGAGGTCTACGTAAGAGGACTTGATGTCCTTCAGATCACCGGTATTCAGGCTGTCGGCCTTGTAAAGGGGGCCGAAATTGCGGAACAACTGGCAGGACAGCTGGATATGGGAGGCGATTTCCACACCGAGGCCTGCGCCTACACCATATTCGAGTTTGTTCTTTGCCTCATCAAGGGCCTTGTTGATGGACGCCACGGTAGTTTCGGTGCCGGACATCCGCAGAATCTCGCTGCCGGTAACGCCGTAACCCACGAAAGGTTCGACGAACAGGTAAGGACGGAAAGCCAGCAGGTCCGGTCCCCACTGTAAACCCACGGAAAGCTCGGCAAAGCCGGTCTTGGAAACGACATCATTGTTCTGCTTGAGGTTCGCACCTTTCACCGAATAGGACAGGGTGGGCTGGATGGCGAAACCGGCACCGAGGTCGGCCTTGAAGGCGACACCGGCCTGATACAGGGTCATCAGCTTGTTTTCATCGGGATTCTTGGCACCGTCCATGGTGGAAAGGGAGAGTCCACCAATCACGCCGAACTGCTGGGCGCTGGCAGCCGCCATCGAGGCGAAAAGGGCCGCTATGGCCAAAATCTTTTTCATATGATACGTTTAAAGGTTAGCGTTAATCTTGTCCACCAGGACGTTCTTGGGCATGGCGCCCACGGTCTTGTCCACCAGCTGGCCGCCCTTGAAGAAGAGCAGCGTGGGGATGTTCATGATGCGGTACTTCATCGCGATCTCGTCGGCGTCGTCCACATTGACCTTGACGACGGAGATCTTGTCCGCCATCTCTTCCTCCACCTCGTCCAGAAGCGGGGAAAGCATGCGGCAGGGGCCGCACCAGGTGGCCCAGAAATCCACGATGACGAGCTTCCCGTCCTGGAGAAGCTCCTCGAAATTGGTATTGGTAGCTACTTTTGCCATAGGTAAAAACGTTTATATCCTTGCAAATATAACAAATTATTTTCACAGTGCATCCTCCACCGGGAGGACATAGGCCCGCAGACCCAGCTTCGGGTTATCGCGGTCCGTATCGCGGAGACGGTCCATGATGACGGGTGCAAGGTCGTTCGGAACGGCCGTAAGGATGGCATGGTTCTGCGTGGGCCAGGCGTGGTTGCCCAGATGGGGCTCCCCGTCCTCGGTGCCCCGGCCGCCGATTTCCTCCCAGACGGTGTAACCCCGCTGGCCGCAGGACTCGAGGAGTTCCACGATTTCCTGGTTGTAGGCCTGGTTGTAGGCAATGAATATCGCTTTCATAATCAGTTGTTTTTAGCAGCCCGGCGGGCCTGGCGGCGTTCACGGTGTTCGGTGATGCCGCAGTACAGGACCGGGATGATGACGAGGGTGATGAGGGTAGAGATCGACAGACCCCAGGCAACGGTGATACCGAGGCCCCTCCACATTTCGGAACCTTCGCCGGTACCCCAGGCCATCGGCAGCATGCCGAGGACGGTGGTGAGGGTGGTCATGAGGATCGGGCGAAGACGGCTCCGGGCCGCGGTCACGGAGGAATCGCGGACGCTCATCCCGCGTTCCTGGCACAGGATCGTGTAGTCGATGAGGACGATACCGTTCTTCACCACGATACCCAGGAGGATGATGATGCCGATCATCGACATCACGCCCACGGCCATCCCGTGCAGCATGTTTCCGAGGGCGACGCCCGTAAAGGCGAACGGGATGGAGAACATAATCACCAGCGGGCCCAGGAAGGACTCGAACTGGGAAGCCATCACCATGTACACGAGGATGACGATGAGGAGCATCAACAGGATCATGTCCGAGAACATGTTCTGCTGGTCCTCATAGTCTCCGCCGATGTCCCAGGACAGGCCGGAGGGCAGCGGATCGGCCTCCAGCATGGCCGTGACGGCCTCCACGCCCTCACTCAGGGCATGGCCACGGGCCATCATGCCGGTGACGGTGATGTAACGGTCGCGGTTCTTGCGGGTGATGGTCGGCGGGACACGGGACTCCACGACCTGGCCGAGGTCACGGACGCGGATGCCGCGGCCCTGCGGATTGGTGATGACGATATTCTCGATATCGGCGACGCTCTCCCGGAACTCCGGGGCAAAGCGGACGCGGATGTTGTATTCCTCACCGTCTTCGCGGTAGAAGGACGCGACGGTACCGTTCATGGCCGCGCTCACGGCCGCTGCCGCGGTCGTGGAGGTCAGGCCGTTCAGGGCCAGTTTCTCGCGGTCGAAATCGACCTCGTATTCCGGGGTGTACTGGTCGCGGCTCAGGACCACCTGGATGAAATTCGGATTCTCCAGCATCTTGTCGCGCATCTTCCGGGCGGCATCCTCCGTCTCGTCAAAGTCGTAGCCGTAGATCTCCAGCTGGACAGAAGCACGGCCGCCCATGCCCATGCCGCCTTCCGTGACGGTGGACTTGTTGATCTCCGGGAACTGCCTCAGGTCGGCCCGGATCAGGTCCGCGATCTCGGCGGTGGAGCGCTTGCGGTCCTCCATGGATCCGACGTTGATGTTCATCGTGATCAGGTAGGTGCCGTTGTTGCGCATGGAGGCGAAGGCATTGTCGGAATCGGCCTGGCCGAAATTGTAGCTCAGGACCTTGACTTCAGGGACATCGGCCATGATCTTCTCATACAGGCGCGCAGCCAGGTCGCGGGTGACGTCCTGGGCGGTGCCGATGGGCAGTTCCACGGACACCTGGATACGGCCCTGGTCCTGCGTCGGGAAGTACTCGGTCTTCATCCGGGGCATGTAGATGGCGAGGACACCGGCGAAGACGACGGCGGCCGCCACCATGACGATGCGCTTGTGGTTCATGCACCAGGCGATCACGCGGGAATACCAGGCGGAGAAAGCGTCCAGGGCCCGGTTCACCGGGTCGAAGATGAAGTGGTAGAGCTTTCCGCTCTTGTTCTCGTTCGTGAGAAGCTGCGAGCACAGCATCGGGACGAGGGTGAGGGCGGCGGACGTGGACACGATCATGATGATCGAGACTATCCAGCCCAGCTGCTTGAACATGATGCCGGCCATGCCGGAAATCATCGTGAGCGGAAGGAACACGCACAGCATCGTAAGCGTGGACGCGATGACGGAGATACCAACCTCGGCGGTGCCGTGGACGGCGGCCTCCTTGGGCTTTTCACCCCGTTCCAGGTGCGTCGTCACGTTCTCCAGGACAACGATGGCGTCGTCCACCACCATGCCTATGGCGATGGACAGGGCGGACATGGAGATGATATTCAGCGTGTTGCCGGTGGCGAACAGGTAGATCAGGGAGGCCAGGAGGGCGATCGGGATGGACAGGATGACGATGAGGGTGCCCCTCCACCGGCCCAGGAACACATACACCACGAGCATCACCACGAGGAAGGTGATGAGGATGGTCTCCTTCAGGGAGTTGATCGTATTGAGGATGTTGTCGGAGGAATCCACGACCGTCGTGACCTTGATATCCGAAGGGAGGTTCCGCTCCAGCCTCTTCATCTCCTTCTTGACGCCGCGGATCACGTTCACGGTATTGTAGCCGGACTGCTTCTGGATGATGATCTGCGCGCCGCGGACCCCGTTCGTGTAGGATTCCTGGGAACGCTCCTCCAGGCCGTCCTGCACGCGGGCGACGTCGCGGAGATAGACGGTTCCCCCGTTGAACGAGCCCAGGACGATGTCGTTCAGTTCCGACGGATCCTTGAACTCCTTCTTGATGCGGAGGGTATAGGTGTCGGAGCCGATGTCGATGTTGCCGGAAGGGACGTTCCGGTTCTCGGCGGCGATTACCTGGGAGATGGCGGCGATGGACAGCCCGTAGGCCTCCAGCTTGGTGGGATCGCAATAGACCTGGATCTCGCGCTGCGGGGCACCGGCCACGGAGACCGTACCCACGCCGGTGACACGGGCCAGCGGGGTAGCCACGCGGTCGTCCAGGATCTTGTCCAGGGCGGAGACGCTCTGGTCGGCGGTGGCGGACATGATCATGATGGGCATGTCGTCCACGCTGAACTTGAAGATCGTCGGGGAGGACGCCCCGTCGGGGAGCGTCTGGGAAACCATGCTCAACTTGTCGCGCACGTCGTTCGTCGCGACTTCGATGTCCGTTTCGTAGTTGAATTCCAGGGTGAGGACGGAGATGTTCTCCCGGGAGTTGGACGTGATATCCTTGAGGTTTGCGACACCGTTCAGGGAGTTTTCGAGGACCTTCGTGAGGTTGTTCTCCACGTCCTCGGCGCTGGCGCCGGGATAGGAGGACATCACCATGATGACGTTGGACTCCACGTCCGGGAAGTTGTCCACGGGGAGCCGCGTCAGCGCGAAGATGCCCAGGATGGCGAACGCCACGAACACCAGGGCGGTCGTCACCGGATGGTTGACGGAAGTTCTGTAGATGCTCATGGGGTCCTCCTTACTGGTTGAGGACCTGGACCTTCACGCCGTCCTTGAGGGCCGCCTGGCCCTTCTGGACGATGAGATCGCCTTCCTGGATGCCGTCGATGACCTCATACTCGAAGGCCGTGTGCTTGCCCAGCGTGACGGGTACGTAGCTGACGGTGTCGTCAGGATTCAGGACATACACGAAGCGCTGGCCGGTGCCCTCCTGCTTGACGATGCAGCGGTCCGGAAGGACGATGCGGTGGCTCGTGCCGAAATTCACGCTCACGCGGGCGTACATGCCCGGACGGAGGGCCCTGTCGGCATTGTTCACGAGGACCTCGGCGCTGAAGGTATGGGTGGCGGCGTTGATGGTCGGATACAGGCGGTTCACCTTGCCGGAGAAAGTGCGGCCCGGGAGGGCGTCTACGGTAATGGTGACGACGTCTCCCCGCTTGACCTTGGTGTACTCGCTCTCGGAGATGCCCACGAGGAGCTTCACCGGGACGACCTGCTGCACCGTGAACAGCGGGGCGCTCATCGCGAACATGTCCCCGACGTCGAAGTTGCGGGCGGTCACGAAACCGTTGATGGGGCTGCGGAGGATGGTGTTCTCCAGGAGATTCTGGTAGTTGGTCTTGCGGACCTTGTAGCCGAGCTCGGCGGCCTCGAAGTCGGACTGGGACACACCGCCTTCCTCATAGAGGCCCTTCAGGCGGGCGTATTCGACCTCGTCGTTCTGGATCTGGAGTTCCAGCTGGTCCAGCTGGAGATGGTCCATCTCCGCAAGGACCTGGCCCTTCACGACGTAATCCCCCACCTCCACGTTGATTTTGCGGATGCGGGCGCCGGTCTGGGGCATGATGTTGTTGGTGGCATAGGCCTCCACGGTGGAGGAATAGCTGTTCTCGTCGGCGACGTCACGGGCGGTGGCGGCAACCACTTCCACGGTCGGGATGACGTCGGCCTGAGGAGCGCCGGCGCCCGGAGCGGGCGTTCCGGACTGTCCGCCACGGCTTCCGCAGGCGGTCAGGGCGCAGACGGCGAGAACGGGGAAAAGGAATCTGCAGTTCATATCTTAATTCTCGTTAAAATCATATCCGAGGGTCTGCTCCAGGCCGGTCTTCGCAATGACGAAGTTGTACACCGCCTGGGAGACGGCGAGCTTGGACTGGGTCAGGACCAGTTCCGTGTTATTGAGGTCCGTCAGCGTGCTCTTGCCCAGCTGATAGGACTTCGTGGCGATGTCGTAGGCCTTCTCGGCGCTCACGAGGGCCTCCTTGGAGGCGTCGTAGGTCTTCATCGCCGTTTCCATCGTATTCAGGCTCTGGCGGATGCCGATGCGGAGCTGCCGCTCGGCGTTGATGCGCTGGAGCTCCAGTTCGTCGGCCTGGACGCGGGTCTGCTTGATGGCGTGGTAGCGCTGGCCGCCGGAGAAGATCGGGATCGAGAGGCTCAGGCCCAGCGTGGAGGACGGAAACCATTTCCACTGGCTCAGGTTGAACATGTCGCTCTGCGTCAGGAAGGAATAAGAGAAGGACAGGGCCAGGGACGGCAGGTAGGCATACTGCTGCATCCGGATCTGCTTGGAGAGCATTTCCGCCTGCTGGGCGAGCTGGCGGAGCTGGGTGTTGCCGTCCAGGGAGGCGTCTTCCGCCTCATGGATGTCGCGGAACATCTCGGCGGCATAATCCTCGAGGGTGCCGGCGATGTCGATGTCCCGTTCCAGGTCGATGCCCATCACGGCCTTGAGCTGCCACAGGGCCAGTTCCACGGAACTTTCCGCATTGTACAGGTTCGGAATGGCGGCCGCGACGTTGGATTTCGCCCGGGTGAGGTCCAGTTCCGACGCCTTGGCGGCGTTGTAGCGCATCTCGGTGAGGCGGAAATTCTCCACCGCGTTCTCATAGACGGAGTTATACACGTTGTACGCCTCCTTGGCGAACAGGATCCCGAAGAAGGCCTGCTTGACGGAGGAGACGGTTCCGAGGCGGGATTCCCGGGCCTGCTCCACGGCCAGTTCCACCTGGTCGCCGGTGAGCCGGAGGCTCTCCCAAAGCTGGAAGTTCACCAGGGGCATCTGCGCGTTGATACCGAAGTTGACCGAGTGGGAACGGCCCATCTCGATCGGCTCGGAGGAAGATTGGGTGTCCTCGCTGGGTTTGGGAACATACGGGACGAACGGGGTGCCGGTCGCCTGGTACAGGTCCATGATGTAATACATGATGGGCTCCATCAGGCCGGCCATCATCCCGGCCATGCCGCCACCGGGGGAAGAAGAGGACTCCCCGTCGTCACTGGTCTTGTCGGATCCGAAATAGACCTTCTGCTTCTTGAGAGCGTAGCTGTACATCCCGGAGGCACTGACCTGCGGAAGCAGGGCGGCGTAGGAGCCCTTCCGGGCATACTTCTGCCGCTCGATCTCCATGTCCGCGACTTTCACGGTGGTGTTCTCGCTGAGGGCGATCTTGAGGGCATCCTCCAGGGTGAGGACCACTTTCCCTTCCCCGGCGGCCGGAGTTCCGTCCTGATACTGCGCAAAGGCCGGCAGGGCCAGAAGAACTCCTGCGGCAAGGACGGCAAATCGTTTCAAATACATATACTAACTAACTGATAATCTTATTTCGAGGTCGCCTGTTTACCGCAAAAACCAGACCTAGGACAAGGGTTTTGCGTAATGGGTGGCCTCTTTCTTTGGTTTCGGCACTTCGGGATGGATGGCCCTGGCCGGAATCTTCTTTGCGAAAGCCCAGATGAGGAACCCGATGCCCAGGAGGATGAAGGGGATTGACAGCAACTGGCCCATGTTCAGGAGCATCGTCTTCTCGAAATCCACCTGGGGCTCTTTGATGAACTCGATGAGGAAGCGGCTGCCGAAGCACACCAGGAGGAAGATGCCGATGAACTCACCCCTCCACATCTTCTCCAGCCGGTTCCGGTACAGGGCGATGAGGGCGAATCCCAGCAGCAGGTAGGTGAACCCTTCATAGAGCTGCGTCGGATGCTTGGGTTCGGTTTCCCCGCGAAGTTCGAAGATGAAGCCCCAGGGAAGATTCGTCACATCCCCGTAGATTTCCGAATTGAACAGGTTGCCGAAACGGATGAATGCGCCGGCGAAAGCCACGGCGATGGCCAGGTGGTCCAGCAGCCACACGAAGTCGAAATCGTGCTTCTTCCCATAGTGTTTCGCGAACCACCACATGCCCAGAAGCAGGGCGATGGTGCCGCCATGGCTCGCAAGGCCGCCCTTCCACGGCATGAAAATCTCCCAGAAGCCCTTCCAGCTGCCCAGATAGTAGTCCGGCTGATAGAACAGGCAATGTCCGAGACGCGCGCCCACGATCGTGCAGATGAGGAGCGTGTACAGCAGCGGATCCAGCAGTTTCGTGTCAATCTTTTCGCGCTGGAAAAACCATTTGAAGATGAACCATCCCAGGATGAACCCGCTCACGAACAGGAGCGAATACCAGCGGAGCTCGAAAGGACCGATATGCAGGATGGCCGGATCGACGTGCCAATGGATGACGAGAGCATTCATAATCAAACCTGTCCGGTCTTGGTCCGGACGAATTTGCAAATATACGCATTATCTGTGATAATGGCAATGCCCCCGCCCTTCGATTCCCTACCGCTTGAGCCGCACGAAAATACTCAGCGGCAGCACCTTGCCGAAGGAATCCCGCAGGGCGAGCTCGCCGCTTTCGAGGGCGATGTAGTTGCCGTCGTGGCCGGGAGCAGCTTCGAAGCCGGCTTCGGGCCGCAGGCCGAAAGCCTCGCGGACGGTGGTTTCGCCCAGCATCGCCGAATAGCCGTTGCTGTACAGGTTCAGGACCATGAACGAGTCGCGGGGGGAAAGGATCTGTGCAACGTTCTTCAGGAGGTCGAACAGAAGTTCATCCAGTTTCCATTTCTCGCCGTCCGGACCATGGCCGTAGGCGGGCGGATCCAGGATGATACCCTGGTAGACATTCCCCCGCCTGGCTTCCCGCCTGGCGAACTTCAGGGCATCTTCCACCACCCAGCGCACGCCGTCCAGGCCGCTGCGTTCCATGTTTTCGCGTGCCCAGGTGACGACCTGGCGCACGGAATCGAGGTGCGTGACGTCGGCGCCCGCGGCCTTGGCGGCCAGCGAAGCTGCGCCCGTATAGGCAAAGAGATTAAGTACCTTGGGAGCCCCGAGGCCATTCGCCTTCGCAATACGCCCCAGGCGCAGCGTCTCCCGGAAGATATACTCCCAGTTCGCAGCCTGCTCGGGAAACACGCCCACGTGCTTGAAGGAGGTGAGACCCAGCCTGAGAGCGATGTGAAGGTCCGATGCGGCATGCGTTTCCGGGTCCTGCGCCCCGTTGTAGGCGATGCCCCACTGGTCTTCCATCCTGTGCACCTTTTCCCAGGTTCCGCTGTCCTCCTTGCCGGCTTTCCCGAAGCCGGCGCCCGGACGGAACACCACGTGACTCAGCCGTTTCCACTCGCTCTCCGGGAGCGACGGGGCCCACAGGGCCTTGGGCTCCGGACGCCGGAGCACATACTTGCCGAAGCGCTCCAGTTTCTCGCCGCGGCCCGAGTCAATCAGTTCATAGTCTTTCCAGTACGGGGCAGGATATTCGATGGTCATGGCCTTTGAATTTTATGCAAAGATAATTAAATTTGCAGACTGGAAAAACCTATAAATCCTAAGATATGCAACAGTACATCGACAGCTACGACTTCACCGGCAAGAAGGCCATCGTGAGAGTCGACTTCAACGTCCCCCTGGACGAGAACTTCAAGATCACGGACGACACCCGCATCCGCCGGGCCATGCCCACCCTCAAGAAGGTCCTCGAGAAGGGCGGTTCCCTCATCATCATGTCCCACCTCGGCCGTCCGAAGAAGGTGGATCCGAAGTTCTCCCTGAAGCACATCGTGGACCACGTGTCCGAGTGCCTGGGCGTCCCCGTCCAGTTCGCCGAGGACTGCATGAAGGCCGATGCACAGGCCGCGGCCCTGAAGCCGGGTGAGGCCCTCCTCCTGGAGAACCTCCGCTTCTACGCCGAAGAGGAAGGCAAGCCGCGCGGCCTCGCCGAGGACGCCTCCGAAGAGGAGAAGAAGGCTGCCAAGAAGGCCGTGAAGGAATCCCAGAAGGAATTCGTCAAGAAGCTCGCCTCCTATGCCGACTGCTACATCAACGACGCTTTCGGCACCGCCCACCGCGCCCACGGCTCCACCGCCCTCATCGCCGCCTACTTCCCGAACGACAAGATGTTCGGCTACCTGATGGAAGGCGAGATCAAGGCCATCGACAACGTCCTGAAGAACGCCCAGCGCCCGCTGACCGCCATCATCGGCGGCTCCAAGGTCTCCTCCAAGCTCGCGGTCCTCAAGAACCTCGTCGGCAAGGTGGACAACCTCATCATCGGCGGCGGCATGGGCTATACCTTCATCAAGGCCCTGGGCGGCCACATCGGCCTGTCCCTGCACGAGGATGACCTCATGCCGGATGCCCTCGAGATCCTGAACACCGCGAAGGAGAAGGGCGTGAACGTGTCCCTTTCCGTCGCTACCGTCTGCGGCCAGGCGTTCGACAACGACACACCGCAGAAGATCTTCGACATCTACAACATCCCGGACGACTGGGAGGGCATGGACGCTTCCCCGGCATCCCTCGAGAACTGGAAGAAGATCATCCTCTCCTCCAAAACCATCCTCTGGAACGGCCCCGTGGGCGTGTTCGAACTCCCGAACTTCGCAAAGGGTACCCTCCAGATCGCCGAAGACCTCGCCGAGGCTACCGCGAAGGGCGCCTACACCCTCGTGGGCGGCGGTGACTCCGTCGCAGCCGTGACCCAGATGGGATACGCCGACAAGGTCTCCTACGTCTCCACCGGCGGTGGCGCCATGCTCGAGGCCATCGAAGGCAAGATCCTCCCCGGCATCGCCGCAATCCAGGAGGACTAAAAAGGCGGTTCGCCTATCTGGCGGAAAGCCAGTCGCTTACGAAAAAGACCCTGGGGAGTTCATCCTCAGGGTCTTTTTAATAAACACCTGACAGGCAATCGGTTATCCGAGCCGAGGCTTTACTCTGCAGCCGTCGTGTCGGCGGGCGTCCCTTCGGGTTCGACGC
The DNA here is from genome assembly GCA_902778105.1 of uncultured Bacteroidia bacterium. GTDB lineage: Bacteria > Bacteroidota > Bacteroidia > Bacteroidales > UBA932 > Cryptobacteroides. Next base: position 24,875 of record CACYWN010000016.1, on the reverse strand, counting down.
GGCCGGTAGCGACGCGCATCAGCATTTCGTACGCGTCCAGGAGCCGGTCGGACAGTTCCTGGTCGCCATACTGCTTGAACACGTCGGCGAGGTAGACGATGCACCGGTGCGTGGTTTCGAAGCTGGAACCGGCATACTCGTAGAATTCCAGGTAGAAGCGCGCGGTCTCCAAGAGCTCTTCCGACATCTTGAGACCCAGTTCCCGCGCCTGGTCGTCCGCGTCCAGGTAGTAGTAGTTCTCCACCATCTGGATGACCATATAGTCATTGGCGCTGAATCCGATCGGGATGCTTTCCAGCGGGAAGTTCTGCTCCGGGAAGTTCTTCTGGCACAGGTCCAGGATCTCCAGGGCCTTGTCGTCCTCGCCGGCATCGATGAGGGCGTTCGCGACGTTTAGGAACATCTGGCGCTGAGAAAGGACCCCCATGAAGGTGTACAGGTTCTGGTAGTCCACGAAATAGTCGGTCCGGCTGAGGGCGTCCCACTTGAAGGTCTCCTTCATCTTCCTATACAGTTCCAGGGCATCCACCTTGCCGGGGTCGGTGGTGGCGGGACGGTTCTTGACCGGCGTGAAACGGTAGGAGAAGCCGTCGAACATCAGGTAGTCCTTGATGCCGACATTCAGGTCGCCGCCCATGTTCAGGAGGTTCAGCGGACGGTCCCACTCATAGCCCGACAGGAGGTCCAGCATGAAGAGCTCCGGCTTGGACAGGTAGCTCTTGTCCTCGGACATCGTGAGGGTGATGGACTCGGGGATCTCATCGGCGAGCGACTCCGGAACGATGCCGTATTTCAGGCAGTTCTCCTTGTTCACCGGGACGACGATCTTGCGGGCGCAGATGAAGTCCACCTTGCGGCCGGAACTCAGTTCCACCTTCATCTTCGGATCCTTGAACACGTCCATCACGTCCTTGATATACATCGGGGAGCCGTCGTCATAGGCAATGAACACGTACTCGTTCGTACCGTACAGGTACTGCGCCTGCGGGATGCTGAGCGGCAGCGGCTTGGACTCGTTGCAGGCCCACTTCATCTGGTCGATGTACCAGTCGGTGCCCAGCAGGGAGGTGTTCACGACGCGGACGTCGGTCCGGATGCCCTCGATTTCCTGGGCGTACCAGAGCGGGAAGGTGTCGTTGTCACCGTGGGTGACGAGCATTCCGTTTTCGCCGACGGAGTTCAGGTAGTTCGCCGCCATTTCGGTGGAGGTGTAGCGATGGGAACGGTCATGGTCGTCCCAGTTCTCCTCCGCCATCAGGGCGGGAACGCCCAGGCAAAGGACGGAAGTGCCCACAGCCACCACCTTGGAGGCCTTGCCCTTGGACACATCATTGAGCCACTCATAGAGGGCCGCCACACCCAGTCCGACCCAGATGGCGAACATATAGAAGGATCCCGCATACGCATAGTCCCGCTCGCGCACCTGGTAAGGCGGCTGGTTGAGGTACAGGACGATGGCGATGCCCGTCATGAAGAACATCAGGAACACGATCCAGGATCCGCGCTTGTCGCGGTCGAACTGGAACACGAGGCCCAGCAGGCCCAGCAGGAGCGGAAGGAAGAAATAGTGGTTTTTCCCCTTGTTCTCCGCAAGGATGGCCGGGGCATCCTCCTGGTCGCCCAGACGGAGCCGGTCGATGAATCCGACGCCGCTTTCCCAGTTTCCGTAGAAAAGTTCGCCCGGCGAAGGGCTGTGGATGTCATTCTGGCGACCGACGAAATTCCACATGAAGTACCGCCAGTACATCCAGTTGAGCTGATAATCAAAGAAGAAACGGAGATTGGCCCCGAAGGTGGGCTTCTTGTGGGTCGCCCCCTTCACGCGGATGCCCTTTCCGTTCATGTAGGACTCGTAGAAGTCCACGTGGGAAGGGCTGGCGCTGGACCACATCCGCGGGAAAAGCATCTTCCCTTCCGGAAGGTATTCGGCATCGGCGGGAGCGTCCACCTTGACATATTTCCCGTTCAGCGGCGCCCAGTACTTGCCGGACTTAAGGTCATAGGGCGCGTCGAAATACTGGCCGTACAGCAGCGGCGTGGAGCCGTACTGCTCCCGGGACAGGTAGCGGACAAGGGTATAGGCATTGTCCGGCTGGTACTCGTTGGTCGGGGTCTTGGCCGCGGAGCGGATGATCACGATGGAAAACAGCGAGAAGCCGATGACCAGGGTCGTCACGCACAGCATCACCGTATTCCAGAACACCTTGTCTTTCTTGAGCGTATAGAACAGCGCCCAGAAACAAAGGCCCAGCAGGGCCACCATGAAGAACAGGGACCCGCTGTTGTACGGCAGGCCGAAACCGTTCACGAAAATCCGGTCGAAGAAGGCCGCCAGTTTCGGCAGGTACGGGATGAACAGGAAGACAAGCAGCGCCTCGATCACCACGCCGATCAGGAAAATGCCCAGCAGCTTCTTGAAAGGCAGTTCCTTCCCCTCGTTCTTCCGGTAGTAGTACATGAACACGAAGGCCGGAATGGTGAGGAGGTTCAGCAGATGAATGCCGATACTGAGGCCCATCAGGAAGGCGATCAGGACGATCCACCGGTTCGCATGGGGTTCGTCGGCCTGCTCATACCACTGGCACATCGCCCAGAACACCAGGGCCGTGAACAGGGAGGACATCGCGTAGACCTCGCCCTCCACCGCGGAGAACCAGAAGGTATCCGAGAAACAGTAGACCAGGGCGCCCACGGCGCCGGCTCCGAAGATGGCGATGGCCTGGGCCGGACTGTATTCCCCCTCCTTTCCGGGTTTCACGAGCCGCTTGCCGAAGAACACCGTCGTCAGGTACAGGAAGAATATCGTGAGGGCCGACAGGATGGCGTTCATCGCATTCACCGTCACAGCCGCCTTCTCCGGCGGGACAGGCAGGGTAAAGATGCGTGCAAACAGCTGGAACACGGGGTTTCCCGGGGGATGGCCCACCTCCAGCTTGTAGGATGATGCGATGAATTCACCGCAGTCCCAGAAGGAGGCGGTCGGCTCTATGGTGGAAAGGTAGGTCACCGCGGCGACGACGAAAACCACGCACGCGACGATCCGGTTCCACAGGTTGAATTTCTTCTTGTCCATGTACTTCTTTCGCTATATTTTGCAAAGATACGAATAATTCTCGTTATATTTGTGTTGCCAAACCAATGTGTACGAACCTATGAAAACCGTCGAAACCATCCCCGTCCGGGGGCGGCGCATGCTGAAAGCATTCATCCGTTTCCCCTTCGACCTGTTCAAGGACTGCCCCCAGTGGGTTCCCGCCTTCGAGGACGACGAGATGAAGTCCCTTTCCGACGAAAACCCTTCCCTCGCTTTCTGTGAACGGGAGTTGTATCTCGCCCGGCGGGACGGGAAGATTGTCGGCCGCGTGGCCGCCATCATCAACCACAAGGCCAATGACAAGTGGGGCGAGAAGACCGTCCGCTTCGGCTGGATCGACTTCATCGAAGACTTCGACGTGGCGAAAGCCCTTGTCGATGCGGTCGTCGCGTGGGGCCGCGAACGGGGGGCGACCAAGGTCAAGGGCCCCCTCGGTTTTACCGACATGGACCGCGAAGGCCTCCTGGTGGAAGGCTTCGAGCACGACTCCCCCTTCACGGTCATCTACAACTTCCCCTACTACGGCGAGTACCTGGAGCGCATGGGCTTCCGCAAGGACGTGGACTGGACCCAGCGGTACATCGACCTGCCCGACACCCTTCCCCCGATGTTCCAGTACGCGGACCTCGTGGAAAAACGGTACGGCCTGCACATCTGGCGGGGAAAGAACATCCGCGAAATGGCCAAGCGCGGCCGGGAGATGTTCCATGTCCTGAACGACGCGTTTGCTCCCCTGTACGAATACTCCAAGCTCACCGAAGAACAGATCGACGGATACGTGAAACAGTACGTTCCCATCATGAACAAGGACCTCGTCGCATTCTGCGTGAACGAGGAAGACAAACTGGTGGGCTTCACCGTCACGATGCCATCCATCTCCCGGGCCGTCCGGAAGGCGAAGGGCCGTCTCTTCCCCTTCGGCTTCATCCCCATCCTCCGGTCCCTCCGGCACAACGACACGATCGAGGCGCTCCTCATCGGCGTTCTCCCGGAATACCAGGGGAAGGGCGCGAACGTCCTCATGTTCAAGTATATCCATGAAAATTGCATCCGTTTGGGAATCAAACGGATGCTGCTGAATCCGCAGCTCGAGGAAAACTACAAGGTCCAGTCCCTGTTCGGGGAATACGACCCGAAGCCGTTCCAGCGGCGCCGCAGCTATGTAATGGAACTTTAGGCCAGAGCCTTCAGCACATTGTCACACACATCACCCACGGTGACGGGCATCGGCTCGCCGTCGGGAAAACGCATCTTGAACTTCTCCTCCACTGCGAGGGAGAGGAGCATCATCGTGAGGGAGTCGATTCCGAGCCCGCGGACGAGTTCGGTCTCATAAGTCACGTTGGACAGGTCCGTATGCGGACGCAGGACCGTAAGGACTTCCTTCAGTCCCGCAAAGACTTCTTCCCGGGTCATACGCGGGCGACTTTCATGCTGCCGGTGCGCTTGAAATCCTCCGTGCGCACGGTCACTTTACGGATCTGGTGGGTGGAAGGCAGGGAGGCGTTGACCTTGTCCACCAAGGCGTTCATGTAGGCTTCCACCTCTTCCCAGGGCTTACCTTCGAAGGCCGGCATGAACGGAAGGATCTCCACGGCGATGACCGCAGCTCCGTTCAGCTCGTCCTCCTTCACCATGGCGTCGCGGACACAGGGATCGGCATAGAAGGGCTCTTCCAGGCTCTCGGGGCTCACATTCTCACCGTTGGAGAGGATGATGAGGTTCTTGATACGGCCAGTGATGTACAGGAAGCCGTCCCCGTCGATGCGCATCAGGTCGCCGGTGCGGAACCAGCCGTCCTCCGTAAAGGCTTCGGCGGTCTTTTCGGGGTCCTTGTAGTAGCCGGAGAAGAGATTGTCCCCCTTCACCCAGAGTTCACCGTCCACGACCTTGACCTCCTGGCCGGGATAGACCTTGCCGATGGAGGTGGGATGGGTGACGGCGTCGGCATTGGCGGAGGTGAGGTTCGCGGTCTCGGTGAGGCCGTAGCCGAAGCAGAACTCGACGCCGAGTTTGGTGAAGATGTCCACCAGGCGCGGAGGAACGTTCGCGGCACCGGTGATGATCATCCGGAGGCTGCCGCCGAGGAACTGCGGGCCGTACATCTTGCACAGGCCGGCGAGGATGTCGCAGATACCCGGAACGATCACAAGAACCGTCGGCTTGATCATCGGGAGCTTGCCGATGGTACCCTTCATGTCTTCGCAGGTGAAGAGGAGGTTGCCGGTGTAGAAGCAACCCATCGTTCCGGCGATGAGGCCGAACACGTGGCTCAGGGGCAGGAGGGCGATATAGCGGTGGACGCCGATGACCTTGCCCGGCTTGAAGATGGCGTTGAACGAGCCGCGCATCAGCGCGCGGTGGCTCAGTACGGCCCCCTTCGGGGTACCGGTGGTGCCGCCGGTGAAGAAGATGGCGGCAGGCTGCTCCTTGTCCACGATGGTGACGGGAGCCTGCACATCAGCGATGCTTGCGGCAGGAAGGACCTTCACGCCCTGCAGCTTCGCGGTGAGGGGCATGAACTCCTCGCGGACGAAGATGGCGGCGATATCGAACTTCATGCAGGAGCCGATGACGGCCATTTCCGGGAGGGAGGCCGGGAAGTTCATCGCGACGTAACCGGCGCTGGTGACGGCGAGGAACAGTTCGATGGCATCCTGGCTGTTGCGGTCGAAGATGGCGATATGGGCCCCTTTCGGAAGACCGAGTCCTTCGATGAAGGCGCGGCGGCGGGCGACGCGCTCCCCTAATTCCTTGTAAGTGATGGTGTGGGCGAGGTCGGAGAGGGCCGGCCTGTCGGCATAGGTCTTCTCCATCCATTCCACAAATTCCCCCATCGTGGGCAGATAGGGCATCCGCTCCATCTCCTCACGGGGGACCATGTCATAGAAATAATTCGACATTCTCTGGATAGGTTTTGGTTTTCGGAACGCAAAGGTAGCGAAAAAACCCCGGACGGACAAACTAACGCTCCCCCACGTACATCCGGCACAGGCCCAGGGTGAAGGTCTTGCAGCGGACACTGCGGAAGCCGGCGGCTTCCATCATCTTACAGAAATCCTTCGGAGCCGGGAAGTTGTGGACCGAAGCGGGCAGGTATTTGTAGGCGGCCTTGTCGCCGGAGATGGAACCGCCCACCCAAGGCAGGATGTGCAGGAAATACAGGTCGTAAACCCAACGGACGACCTTGTTCTGCGGGACGGAGAGTTCCAGGATAACTGCCCGGCCGCCCGGCCTGAGTACCCGCAGGAACTCCTGCAAGGCCTTTTCCTTGTGCTCGAAATTGCGGATGCCGAAGGCGCAGGTAACGCGGTCGAAAGTCCCTTCCCCATACGGAAGATTTTCTCCGTCAGCCACTTGCAGGTCAATACGGTCCCCCACTCCGGCCTTTTCGGCCTTCTCCATGACGAGAGCCATCATCCCTTCGGAAATATCGGCCCCGGTGACGGTTGTCCCTTCCGCGGCAGCCCTGGCGATGGAAATGGTGGAATCCCCGGTTCCGCAGGCGACGTCCAGGATCCGCTGGGGAGTACCGTCGACGATCTCCTTCAACGCATGCCTGCGCCACAACTTGTCGACATTCATCGACATCAGATGATTCAGCCTGTCATACGTCGGTGCGATGTTGTCGAACATCTGCTGCACCTTTTCTTTCTTCGGCATTACGGAACAGGATCGTAGCCACTGCCTCCCCAGGGGTGACAGCGGAGAATGCGGCGGACGGCGAGGTACAAGCCCTTGAACGGTCCATACTTACGGAAAGCCTCGAGGGCGTACTGGGAACAGGTGGGCGTGAACCGGCAGGCCGGCGGGGTGAACGGACTGACGCACACCTGATAGAACTTGATCAGGAGCACGAAGGGAAATATCAAAATGCTTTTCAACCAGCCTTTATTCATACCGTGGCACTTAAATTACACGTTGTCAGTTACTTAATAGGTAAGCCCTGTGCATCCCGTCACAGGGCACCACCCCTTGAATCATTGACTATCAAGCAGTTGTCTGCCACAGGCAGAGGCAATGGCTGAGAGGACGGCGGTCATCGCGGCATAAATTTCGGCGGAAGGAAGGACCTCGCGGGGCAGGTACACGAACATGATGTCGACCCCGGCGGGAAGAAGTTCCTTCTGGAGGCGGTAGGATTCCCGGATGCGGCGCTTCAGGAGGTTGCGTTTGACGGCACGCTTGAAATTGCGCTTGGGAACGGAGACAAGGATGCGCGCGGGAGCATCGGCCTCGATGCCTTCCCGTCGCAGGAAACGGTAGCGGAGACAGCCCGAAACGCCCCCTCTGCCACGATCCATGAGCGCTGCGACGGGTTTTTTCCCGCACAGGCGCTCGGACTTGGGAAGGGTGGCCGGGGCCACGGCTACTGCTGGTTTTCGAGATACAGTTCGATGGCGCGGGCCACGGACGGGACCTCGGGGGACGGTGCCTTGACTTCGATCGTGAGACCGGCCTCCTCCATCGCCTTCACGATGGAACGGCCGTAGGAGACGAACTTGATGTCGCCCTGCTCGAACGCGGGGAAGTTCTCGTAGAGGGACTTGACATCGGAAGGATTGTACAGGACAATCATGTCATAGGCGTGCAGGTCCACGCCGGAGAGGTCCTGGGGGACGGATTTGACGAAAACACCCGTCGTGTAATTCAGCTTCTGCGCATCGAAAAGCCGGGTAAGGGCCTCGTTGTTGGAGGAATCCGACGTGGTGATCAGGAACTTCTCACCCTTGTGCTTGGGACCGACGAGCGCGATGACGCTGTCCGGCGTACCGGTACCGTAGAAAATCTTGCGCTTGCGGTAGACGATGTGCTTCTGGAGATACATCGCGACGACCTCGGTCGTGCAGAAATACTTCATCGTCTCGGGAATCTTGCACCGCAGTTCCTCCGCCAGGGAGAAGAATGCATCGATGGCATGGCGGGAAGAGAATACGATGGCGGTGTAATCAAGGATGTTGATCCGCTGGGCACGGAATTCCCGGGATGTCAGCGGTTCGATCAGGAAGAAGGGGCGGAAATCGAATTCAACGCCATACTTCTCCGAAACCGCCTGATAGGGCGTGAGAACACGGGGCGTGTTCTGGGAAATCAGGATGTTCTTGACTGGCATATACTATACTACTAACCTAAAGGATCACGGCCGAAGCGACCAGCAGGCCGGTCGGCAGCAATTCAAGGCCGCAAAGGTACAAAAAAGTTGTCAAAGGATTGCAAGATACCGACAAAATTTGTCCGCGGCGCAGCACGTAGATCAAATAGACGATACCGGTTTCGACCAGAAGGAACCGGCTGATAACGAGGTCGTCGACCCCGGCAAGGTACAGGATGCCCACCGTCGCGAGCAAGAGCATCATCAGCAGGATGAAGAAGGTATATCCCGCCCGGTACGCCATCTGGTAATCGTCATAGCGGCGCCGGGGCCTTGCCCACCGCGACAGCAGGAAGCGGAGGAGCAGGTAGCCGAAAAAGACGCCGGCGATGACCCCCAGGCGGAGGTCGGGTCCCAGTCCCTGCAGGAAGGCGGGGTCGTAAAGCCGATAGCGGAAGATGAGCAGCACCGCTGGAAGCAGGAAAACGGCGGCCACCAGGTTCCGGTCGCGGCTCACCTTGACGCTGTTCTCCAGGGCGGCGCTGCCGCGGGCACGGAGCACCGTGTCCCGCAGATAAGGCAGGACGGTCAGGAAACTGCGCAGGATCAGGAGGAACAGCAGGATGGATGCCACCACCAGGAGGGTTCCCGTCAAGGGCACCTCCTCCACCGGTGCCGGAGCATCCGGAGGAGTGTCCGGCAACAGCAACCGGCCCGATTTGAACACGTCCTGCAGCATCAGTTCCCCCGTTTGGCGTTATACCCCATTTCCCGGAGCAGGGCGACCACCTTGTCCCGGAAATCCCCCTGGATGGTAATCTCTCCGTCCTTGGCCGTTCCGCCCACGCCGCACCGGGTCTTGAGGGTCTTCCCGAGTTCTTTCAGGTCGTCCTGGGTCCCTGCGAATCCGGTCACGAGCGTCACCTGTTTTCCCCCGCGGTTCCGCCGGTCGATGGCAACGATAAGCCGCTGTTTTTCAGGGGGAAGCGTCTGGGCTTCCTCCGTGCCGGCCGTCTCATATTGAAAGTCGGGATTCGTGGAATAGACCACGCCCAGGCGGGATTTCCAGTCGTTGTCTTTCATTATCTGTTCCTTCCAGAAGCATCCACCATGCCCTTGATGTGCGCGTTCAGGGCATCGTTGGCGATCAGGGATTCAAGGGTGCAGTGCATCCGATAGCGCCAGTAGTAACGCGGAATGGCGGGAACGTTGATGCGCTCGTCGGCCGGATTGCCCGGATAGCGGACTTCCCCGTCGGTGGCCAGCCAGTCCTGCAGGGGCAGGATGACGAGCATCGCCGGCGATTTCAGGTGAGCGCCGATCACCAGGTCGGCGATCCAGGGCTCGCAGAAGGCCGGTGCATCCCCGCCGCAATGGAGCATCGTGTTGTAATACTCCTGCGTAAGGGCGCGGTCTTCCTCCCACCAGGCGCGCAGCGGTGCCGTGTCGTGGGTTCCGGTAGCACAGACGCAGTTGTACGGATAGCCGGCCGGATCGGCGAACTTGTCCCGGGGATCCTTGGGCATCCGCTGGATCTCGAGACTCAGGATGTTGAGGTCGGCCATCGTCTCGGGGACGCTGTCCGGAATCATCCCGAGGTCCTCGCCGCAGCAGAGCATGCCCGTGGAGCGGACCAGGGCCGGGAGTTTCCGGTAGGCCGACTCCTTCCAGAACTGGTTGTGACGGCGGTAGAAGAAATCGTTGTACAGCTCGTTGTAGCGGTCCTTCAGCCAAACCGGAAGCTGGGCATAGGCATCGGTGTACTGGGCGGAAATCCGCGGATGCCAGCAGTCCTTCAGACGCGGATCCTCCACGAAGAGAACGTTGGTATCGCCGGTCACCACCGGATTGAACCCCTTGTTCCTGAGTTCCTCCCCGCTGTACGGCAAGGCCGGATTGAAATGCCCCATCAGGCCGCTCTTGTACGGGACGGGGATCTCCCAGATCCGGAAGAAGCCAAGGATGTGGTCGATGCGGAAGGCGTCGAAATACTCCGCCATCTTGCGCATCCTGGCCTTCCACCAGGCATAGCCGTCTTCCGCCATCTTTTCCCAGTTGTAGGTCGGGAAGCCCCAGTTCTGTCCGTCGGCGGCAAAGGCATCCGGCGGGGCACCGGCCTGGCTGTCCATATGGAAGAGCTCCGGGTGCTGCCAGGCATCCGCGCTGAGGCGGCTGACACCGATGGGCAGGTCGCCCTTCAGGGCCACCCCCTTCGCATGCGCATAGGAAACGGCTTCGTGAAGCTGCCGGTCCAGGAGGAACTGGACATAGCAATAGAAGTTCACCTCATCCACATGGGCGGCAGCGAAGGCATCGACCCGGCGTGGATCATATGTGGCGAATTCGCCCCACGTAGAGAAATCGCAGGAACCCTTCTGGTCCCGGAGGACCGAGAAGACGGCGTAGGGCATCAGCCATTCGACATTGGCCGCTACGAAATCGTGGTAGGCCGGTGTCTGCATCACCTCCGCACCGCTTTTCGCATAGGCTTTCCGGAGCAGCGCCAGTTTCGACTGGTTGACCTTCTCGTAATCAATCTGGGGAAGGGCCTCCAGCTCAGCCTTGAGGGCCTTGTATTTCGCATCTTTCCGGACACCGGCGTCCGGCAGGTGCAGGAACTGCGGATGAAGGGCGAAGGAACTGACGGCGTTGTAAGGATAGGAATCCTGCCAGGTATGGGTCATCGTAGTGTCATTGATGGGCAGGAGCTGGATGATGTGCTGCCCGGTCGCGACGGCCCAGTCCACCAGTTTCTTGATATCGTGGAACTCTCCCACCCCGAAACTGTCCTCCGTCCGGAGGGCGAAGACCGGGACGGCGACACCGGCGCCCCTCCAGGGAATGCTCCGGAACTCCGGAACGAGATCGGCGACAGACAGATGCGTTCCCGCAGCCGGGACTTCCCCGAAGAAATGGTTCGGCCCCTCTTCCCACAGCAGGGGACGGCGGGTCTCCGTGTCCACGATGACGAACTTGAATTCGAAGGGTTCATGGACATCCAGCGACATGCGCCAATACGGGAAGGCGCCGTCGTCCATCAGATGGAACACCTTCCAGTCGCCGAGCGGGCCGCTGCCCGAGAGGGCCAGCGATTCCCCGGTGCGTACCTGGGGGGCGGCCACCCGGAACGAGACGTTCCCCTTCCCGGGAGCCTCCGCCCTGGGATGGCGGAAAGAAGCACCGTCGGGACGGCGGAGAATGACATCGCTGAACGCGGCGGAATAGAACGCGGAATCGGCCGGACGGGAAATCCAGCGCTCCCGAAGGATCAAGGAGGCCGCATTCGCAGGAGCGGTGTACAGGTGGTCGCGCCATTCACGACGGACCGTCTTCCCATCCCGTTCCACCTCGAACGCATAGCGGTCTCCGTCCCGAAGGTTCCGGCCCGTCAGCACCACATGCCACATGCCGGCAAAGTCCGGGGTCATCTGAAAACGCCGCCTGCCGATGCGGAGCACCAGGCTCTCGCCCCACTCGGTATGGTATTGGATCGTAATTCGGATATTCATAATGTCAAATCGGTTATCGTTTCGTGTTGAAGCAAAATTACGGAATCGGGACGGAGTTTCAAAACAAACCCTTATCTTTGCGGTACGAACTGTTCAAAAAGCACGACGAATGACACGGGGAGAAGCGACGGTTGTCAAAAACGCGGGAAGTCACTACGAACTCTCCGCCTTGCCGGAGTGGCGGCTGTTCCCGGCCGTTCTCCGGGGGCGTATCCGTCTGAAAGCCAGCCAGATTACCAATCCGGTCGCCGTAGGTGACCGGGTGCGGTACGAATGGACGGAGGGAGAGGCCACCGCCGTGATCACGGAAGTGCTGCCGCGGGAGAATTACGTCATCCGCCGCTCCACGAACCTGTCCCGGCAGGCCCACATCATCGCGGCCAACGTGGACAGGGCTTACCTGGTCGTGTCGCTGTATTTCCCGGAAATCAAACTGCCCTTCCTGGACCGCATCCTCGTCACCTGCGGGGTGTACGGGATCCCCGCCACCATCGTCCTGTCGAAAAAAGACTTGTACCAAAACATAGCACAAGACGGAATCGACGCCTTCCACGCCATCTACGAGGGTGCCGGATATCCGGTCATCGACACCTCGGTCATCACGGGAGAAGGCATTGACACCCTGCGGGAATCCTGCCGGGGAAAGGTCAACCTGTTCTCTGGGGAATCGGGCGTAGGAAAGTCTTCCCTCATCAAGGCGCTGGATCCGGCGCTGGACCCCAAGATCGGGCAGATCTCCACGGCCCACCTGCAGGGGAAGCATACCACTTCCCTTTACGAAATGTACCCTTTGGCAAGCGGTGGCTATGTCATTGACTCACCGGGGCTCCGTGGCTTCGGACTCGTAGACCTCGAGAAAGAGGAGATCGGGAAATACTTTCCCGAAATGCTCCGCGCTTCCGAAGGCTGCCGGTTCACGCCCTGCACCCATACGCACGAACCCGGCTGCGCCGTAAAAGCCGCCGTGGACGCGGGGACCATCTCCGCTCAGCGCTACAATTCCTATCTCGGCATGCTCGAGGAAGACCAGAAATTCCGATGAACCTCCACCGGAACATCCTGAAGCTCGCCGTCCCGAGCATTTTCGCGAACATCACCGTCCCCCTCGTGGGCATGGTGGACATCGCCGTGGCCGGCCACCTGGGCGCTTCGGGCGCCATCCCCGCCGCCACCCTCATCGGCGGCATCTCCATCGGCACGATGCTCTTCGACATGCTCTACTGGAATTTCGGATTCCTGCGGGGTGGCACGGGCGGCCTGACGGCTCAGGCCTACGGAAGATGGCGGAGCGGGATTCCCGAAGCGGTCCGCGAGATCGCCGTGACGCTGAAACGGGCACTGGGAATCGCCTTCGGGTCTGGCCTGGCGCTGGTGGCGCTGCAATGGGTGGTCGTGCAGGTCGCATTCCTGCTGGTAGACTGTTCTCCGGAGGTGCAGACCCTTGCTACCCAATACTTTTACATCCGCATCTGGGCGGCGCCCGCCACCCTCTCGCTGTTCGCTTTCAAGGGCTGGTTCATCGGCATGCAGGATACGGTCCGGCCCATGGCCTGCGACCTGATCGTCAATTTCACGAACATCCTCCTGTCCGTGGGGCTGGCCTTCGGCTATGCCGGCCTCCCGGCCTTGGGCTTTGCCGGTGTCGCCTACGGCACGCTCATCGCCCAGTGGACGGGATTCACCTATGCAGCCATCGCCGTCCGGCGGCGGTATGGACGGATTTTCCGGGAGGCGGGAGATTCCTTCGCTTCGCTCGGAATGACAGAAGGGAACGCCGGAATGACAGACTGTCATCCCGAGGAGGTCGAAGACCGACGAAGGGATCTCGACAGAAAAGGCTGGCGGGCATTCTTCGTGCTGAACCGCGACCTGTTCCTCCGGTCCATGTGCATGATCGCCGTGTACATCGGGTTCACGATGATATCGGCCCGGTATGGCGACATGATGCTGGCCGTGGGGGCGATCCTGATGAAATTACTGATGATTTTCAGCTACTTCACCGATGGGTTTGCCTATGCCGGGGAGGCGCTGACGGGGCGTTTCATCGGAGAAGGATCCCATGAAGGGGTGATGTCCACCATCCGTCAGACCTTCCTTTGGAGCCTGGGTGTGACGGGCGTGTTTTTCCTGGTGTACGGGGTGGGCGGCGTGCCCCTGCTGAAGCTCATGACTTCGGACCCGGACGTCGTGGAAGCGGGACGGGAATTCATTCCCTGGCTGCTGCTGATGCCCGTCATCGGCTGCCCGGCCTTCACCTGGGACGGCATCTTCACCGGAGCCACCGCCTCAAAGGACCTGCGGAACTCCACCGCCTGGTGTGTCGTGGGCTTTTTCGGGGTCTGGTTCGCGGGCATCAGCCTGGCAAAAGCCCTCCTCGGAGCCGTTCCCGAGACGCTCGCCATCCACATCCTGATGGGCGCCTATTTCACCCATCTTGCCGTCCGTGCCCTCTACCTGACCCTCCGGTGGCGGAAGGCCATTCCAAATGCTTGAAATTCCATATAAAATCCGTATATTTGCAGGATATTATAAGTGTGATTATGATGACTGCAAAAGAGATTCGACAGAAGTACCTGGAATTCTTCGCTTCCAAGGGACACACCATCGTTCCCAGCGCCCCCATGGTGATCAAGAACGACCCCACCCTGATGTTCACGAACGCGGGAATGAACCAGTTCAAGGATATTTTCCTGGGCAATACCCAACCCAAGTTCCCCCGGGCCACGGACAGCCAGAAGTGCCTCCGCGTGAGCGGAAAGCACAATGACCTGGAGGCGGTGGGCCACGACGGCCGCCACCACACGATGTTCGAGATGCTCGGCAACTGGAGCTTCGGGGACTATTTCAAGACCGAGGCCATCGACTGGGCCTGGGAGCTCCTCACCGAGGTGTACAAGATCGACAAGACCAAGCTCTACGCGACGGTCTTCGAGGGCGCGGCCGAGGACGGCACCACCCTGGACACCGAGGCGCAGGCCGCCTGGCTGAAGCACATGCCGGCAGACCATGTCCTCCTCGGCAACAAGCATGACAATTTCTGGGAGATGGGCGACACGGGTCCCTGCGGCCCCTGCTCGGAAATCCATATCGACCTGCGCTCCGACGAGGAAATCGCGAAAGTTCCCGGGCGGGAACTCGTGAACACGGACAACGACGAGGTCATCGAGATCTGGAACCTCGTGTTCATGCAGTACAACCGCAAGGCCGACGGCCATCTGGAGTCGCTGCCCGCCAAGAACATTGACACCGGCATGGGCTTCGAGCGTCTGTGCATGGTCCTGCAGGGCAAGACGTCCAACTACGAGACGGACGTGTTCAGCGGCCTCATCGGCAAGCTGGAGGAACTCTCCGGACACAAGTACCATGAGAATGAAAAGGTGGAAGTGGCCATGCGCGTCTGCGCCGACCACATCCGTGCCATCGCCTTCTCCATCGCCGACGGACAGCTCCCGTCCAACGTGAAGGCCGGTTACGTGATCCGCCGGATCCTCCGCCGCGCCGTCCGTTACGGCTACACCTTCCTCGGCTTCACCGAGCCGTTCCTGACCCGCCTGGTCCCGCAGCTGGTGGAAGACATGGGCGAGGCCTATCCGGAACTGAAGGCCCAGCAGAAGCTGGTTGAAAGCGTGATCCGCGAGGAAGAGAATGCCTTCCTGCGCACGCTGGACCGCGGCATCCGCCTGTTGGAGGACACCATGGACCGCAGCGCCGCCACCAAGGTCATCTCCGGCGTGGACGCCTTCGTCCTCTACGACACCTACGGTTTCCCGATCGACCTGACCGAACTCATTGCCACCGAGAAGGGCTATACCGTGGACCTCGACGGCTTCCAGGTGGAGCTGGGCAAGCAGAAGGAACGCGCCCGCAACGCGACCGCCAACGAGTTCGGCGACTGGGTGGAATTCGCTTCCGGCGACGAGGTGGAATTCCTGGGCTATGACCTGCTGGACTATGAGGGCGCCACGCTCCTGAAGCAGCGCACGGTCAAGCAGAAGAACAAGGAGCTCTACCAGCTCGTCTTCGACAAGACCCCCTTCTACGCCGAAATGGGCGGCCAGGTGGGCGACACCGGCTGCATCGTCAGCGCCTCCGGCGAGAAGATCGCCATCCTGAACACCGTCAAGGAGAACAACCTCACCATCCACCTCGCCGAGCGCCTGCCCGCCGACGGGACCGAGTCCTTCGACCTGCACGTCGATGCCGCCCGCCGTGCGAAAATCGCCGCGAACCACTCCGCGACGCACCTTCTCCACGAAGCCCTGCGCGAGGTGCTGGGCACCCATGTGGAGCAGAAGGGTTCCTTCGTGGGCCCGGACTACTTCCGCTTCGACTTCTCCCACTTCGCCAAGATGACCGACGAGGAGCTCCTCGCCACTGAAAGGAAGGTCAACGCCCTCATCCGCAGCAACTTCCCGCTCTGGGAAAAGCGTGACGCGACGATGGACGAAGCCAAGTCCATGGGCGCGATGGCCCTGTTCGGCGAAAAGTACGGCGACGTGGTCCGCGTGGTCCGCTTCGGCGACTCCGTGGAACTCTGCGGCGGTACGCACACCTCCGCGACCGGCAACATCGGCCTGCTGAAGATCGTCTCCGAGAGCGCCATCGCCGCCGGTGTCCGCCGGATCGAGGCCCTCACGGGCGAAGCGGCCGAGAACTACGTCCACGCGATGGAAGCCACGCTCAAGACCGCCCGCGGTTTCTTCAACAACGTGCCCGACCTCGCCGGCGCCATCCAGCGCCTCGTGGAAGAGAATGCCGAAGCCCGCAAGCAGCTGGAGGCCGCCGCGAACGAGAAGGCCGCCCAGCTGGCCGATCGCGTGAGCGCGAACGCCCAGGAAGTGAACGGCATCCGCGTGGCCCGCTTCGACATGTCCGTCGATCCGGCCATGGCCCGGAACATCGGCCTCCTTCTCCAGAAGAAGGCCGAGAACCTGGCGGTATGCGGCGCTTTCGAGTTCGGCGGCAAGCCGAACCTCGTCCTGATGTATTCCAACGACCTTGTTGCGGGGGGCAAGAACGCCGGCAAGGACATCCGCGAGGCTGCCAAGCTCATCCAGGGCGGCGGCGGCGGACAGCCCGGCCTCGCGACGGCCGGCGGCCGCGACACCACGAACCTGAAGGCCGCCCTTGACAAACTCGTCGAATTGGCGACAGCCTAAGTCCCTGTCATTCAGCCTAACCCTCTGTCATTCCGAGCGCAGCGAAGGAATCTCATGAAGAAACTGGACCAGTTCATATTGAAGTCGTTCATAGGACCGTTCTTTGCGATCCTGGCGATCGTCATCTTCATCCTGGTGATGCAGTTCCTCTGGCTGTACATCGATGAACTGGTCGGCAAGGGATTGGAACTCAAGGTCATCCTGGAATTCCTCATGTGGGGAAGCTGCCAGGTGCTGCCCATCGCCATGCCGCTTGCCACGCTCCTTTCGTCCATGATGACGTTCGGAGCCCTGGGCGAGAACTACGAGCTCACGGCGATGAAGGCCGCCGGCATTTCCCTCGCCCGCATCCTCGCGCCGGTGATCATCGCCAGCGCCCTGATCAGCATCGCCGCCTTCTTCATCAACGACCGGCTGGTCCCCTACTCGATCAACCAGATCTATACGATGCGTGACGACATCGGCCGGACCAAGTCCGAGATCAAGATCCCGGAGGGCACCTTCTATGACGGCATCGAGGGTTACATTCTCCGGATCGACGAGCGGAATGACGAAACCGGAATGATGTACGGGGTGATGGTGTACGACCACCTGTCCAACAAAGGGAACACCCGGCTCACCGTCGCCGACAGCGGCATGATGAAGATGTCCAAGGCCAAGGATTACCTGACCTTCCAGCTGTACGACGGGACCAACTACCAGGAGACCAACACCCGCAAATACCGCGACACCACCCTGGCCCTGCAGAAGATCCACTTCTCCCGCCAGGAACTGGTGATCCCGCTGGAGAACTACTCGTTCCAGCACTCCGATTCCGCCCGTTACGGCGAACAGGTCCGCTCCATGTCCAACGAGCAGCTCAAGCACGGGCGCGACTCGCTGGGCGAGCTGGCCGCCGCCGGCCTGGCCAAACACCTGGCGGAACTCCGCGGCTCCAGCGCCCTGATGTTCCGGAACCAGTTGGACACCAACTGGAAAGAGGGTGGGAAAAAACCGATGGAGCTGGAACTCAGACCCGCAAAATGGGAGAATCCCAGGGACTACAAACGAGCCTTGGAAGGGGCCGCTTCCAACGCCCAGATGCTTCAGTCCACCCTGGAGACCCAGGGAATGGACGCCTACGAATACACCCGGCTCCTGAGGTGGAGCAACGTGGAAATCTGGAAGAAATTCGCCCAGGCCCTCGCCTGCTTCATCCTCTTCTTCATCGGCGCGCCCATCGGGTCCCTTATCCGCAAGGGCGGTCTGGGAACCCCGGCTGTCGTTTCCATCCTGTTCTTCGTCCTGTATTGGGTCGTGGACATCTCGGGAACGAAGCTGGCCCGGGACGGTGCCGCCGCCCCGTTCGTCGGCGTGTTCATATCTGCCTTCGTCCTCATTCCGATCGGTGCCTTCCTTACCTGGATGGCCATCCGGGAAAAAGCCATCAACCTCGATGCCTTCAAGACCTGGAGGCGCCGGATTTTCAGCAAGATCATGTCCCTTTTCCGCAAGACTCGCATCGTGTACATGGGCACGCCGGAATTCGCCGTTGCCCCGCTTGACGCCCTGGTCCAGGGCAGGTACAAGGTGGTCGGCGTGGTCACCGTGGCGGACAAGCCCAGCGGCCGCGGCCTCAAGATGAACGAAAGCGCCGTGAAGAAATACGCCGTCGCCCATGACATCCCCGTCCTCCAGCCGGACAAACTCAAGGATCCGGAGTTCCTGACGGCCCTCGCAGCCTGGAAGGCGGACCTGTTCGTGGTCGTAGGCTTCCGGATGCTCCCGGAAGTGGTCTGGAAGATGCCCAAGATGGGCACTTTCAACCTCCATGCGGCCCTCCTGCCGCAGTATCGCGGCGCCGCCCCGATCAACTGGGCCGTCATCAACGGCGAGCACCTCACAGGCGTGACCACCTTCATGATCGACAGGCAGATCGACACCGGCGGCATCCTCCTCCGCGAGGAATGCCGGATAGCCCCGACCGACACGGCCGGCGACGTCCATGACAAGCTGATGGCCCTCGGTGCCGACCTGGTGGTCCAGACGGTCGAAGGACTCATCCAGAAGAATATCGAAACCCGCGTCCAGCGCAGCTTCGTCCAAGGTTCCGAACAGCTCAAACCGGCACCCAAGCTCACCCGCGAACTCCAGCATATCGACTGGGACGACACCACCCAGAACGTATACAACCTGGTCCGTGGCCTCTCCCCGTTCCCCGGCGCCTTCACCGAACTCACGAAAGACGGCCAGGCCATCCAGCTGAAGGTCTTCTTCGGCGAAATGCGGGCCGACCTCCACGCCGCACCCGGCACCGTCCTTTCCGACGGAAAGACCTACCTGGCCATCGCCACGGCCGACGGCGCCCTCTCCCTCACCGACATCCAGCTCGCCGGCAAGAAACGGATGGACGTCAAGTCCTTCCTCCTCGGCTTCCGGGAGCCGGAGACCTATGGGACCTCCCGAGGCACCTCCAAGGCCGAAATCCTCAAGACCAAGCCGGCCGACGAATGATGGTGACAGGCCCTCTCTTTTCAAACCGTCGCTCTGCGACCCCTCCCATAAATGGGCCCCTCCCTCTTATGTGCCGAGGGTGGCACAGGTTTGAAAAGAGAGGGCCTGCCACCAGAAATACCCAGACATCATGAAGACTATCGTGATCCTCTGCGACGGGGAGTTCCCCCGGAAAGATTACCCGCTGTACCTGCTGGACAGTGCCGATGCGGTCGTGTGCTGCGACGGGTCGGTGATGAAGTACCTGCGGCATACGCTGAAAAAATTCGGCGAAGAGCGGATGCCGGAAGCGGTGGTGGGCGACATGGACACGCTGTCCGGAAAGTGGCAGAAGCGGCTGAAGAACCTGATCGTCCGTGAAAGCGAGCAGGATGACAACGACCTGACGAAGGCGATGCGGTATGTGCTCGCCAAGCATCCGGACGTGACGGACATCCATATCCTCGGTGCGGGCGGACGGAGGGAGGACCATACGGTCGGCAACCTGGGGCTCCTGATGGAGTATACCCGCCTGTTTGACCTGGGCGAGGTCAGGGTGGAAATGGTCTCCGACTACTCCACCGCCTTCGCCATCACCGACAGTTGTGAACTGCACCTGGGAAAAGGCCGTCGCGTTTCTCTTTTTTCTCCCGACAATTCCCTGACAATCAAGTCCGAAGGATTACAATGGCCTACGGATTCCGTCGTTTTTGACAACTGGTGGCCGGCAACGCTCAACCGGGCGACGGAGGACATCGTGCGTCTCACTTTCTCGCATCCCTCCCGGGCGCTGGTCGTGGTGGATTGAGCATTTTTTGCTATCTTTGTCCCCGCAACCAATATAAGGACAAATGCTTAAGAAAATCCGCGTCGCACTGGCCGTCCTCTTCTGGCTGGGCATCACGCTGCTGTTCCTGGATTTCACGGGAGCGTTGCACGGATGGCTCGGCTGGATGGCGAAAGTGCAATTCCTGCCTGCCGTCCTGGCCCTGAATGCAGCCGTCATCGTCGGCCTGGTCCTGCTGACTCTCATCTTCGGACGGGTCTACTGCTCCGTCATCTGCCCGTTGGGCGTGTTCCAGGACGGGGTGGCACACCTCAGTGTCGCCCGTAAACGGAAGAACAAGGACCGCAAACCCTATGGCTACAGCCCTGAAATGAAATGGCTCCGCTACGGGGTCTGGGCCGTCTTTGTCATTGCGGTCATCGCCGGTATCCAGGCCCTGGTGGCCCTCCTGGCACCATACAGCGCCTGGGGACGCATCGTCCAGAATCTGTTCCAGCCGGTATATCTCTGGTTCAACAACCTCTTTGCCTCCCTGGCGGAAAGGGCGGACAGCTATGCGTTCTATGACAAGGAAGTATGGCTGCGCAGCCTGCCTACCTTCATCGTGGCCATCGTCACGCTGATCGTGGTTGTCGTGCTGGCGTGGAAGGGCGGCCGCACCTACTGCAACACCATCTGCCCGGTGGGAACGACACTGAGCTTCTTCTCCCGCTTCGCCATGTTCCGCCCGGTCATCAACACAGAGAAGTGCAAGAACTGTAAGCAGTGCGAACACCAGTGCAAAGCCTCCTGCATCAACATCGCCGAACACAAGATAGACTACTCCCGCTGCGTGGACTGCTTCAACTGCATCGACACCTGCAAGTTCGGGGCGCTGAAGTACCGGTATGCGTGGGGAAAGGGTGAGATTCCTTCACCGGCTGCGCCGGTTCGGAATGACAATACCCCCGCCACACCCCAGAACTCCCCTGTCACGTCCGAGAATTCCCCTGTCACTCCGAACGGAGCGAAGGAGTCCCAAGGCCGCCGGGCCTTCATCACCGGCGCGGCGCTGGCCGTGGGAACGGCGGCGCTGAAGGCGCAGGAAAAGAAAGTGGACGGCGGTTTCGCCGCCATCCTGGACAAGGAGATACCGGAGCGCGACATTCCCCTGACGCCGCCCGGATCGCGGAGCGTGAAGGACTTCTACCGCCGCTGCACCGCCTGCCAGCTGTGCGTGGCCGAGTGCCCGAACAACGTGCTCCGTCCTTCGACGGACCTCAAGCACTTCATGCAGCCCGAAATGTCCTATGAGCGTGGCTACTGCCGCCCCGAATGCACCCGCTGTTCGGAGCTCTGCCCCGCCGGTGCCATTGTCAGGATTACCAAGGAGGAAAAGACGCAGTATCACGTGGGTACGGCCCATGTGAACCCCAGCTTGTGCGTCGTCGAAACGGGTGTCGAATGCGGCAATTGCGCCCGCCACTGCCCTGCCGGCGCCATCATGCTGGTGAAGGACAAAGAAACCGGCTACCGCCGGCCCGTCGTCAACGAGGAACGCTGCATCGGCTGCGGTGCCTGCGAGAACCTGTGCCCGGCACGCCCGATCAGCGCGATTACGGTGAACGGACGCTACAACCATATCGAGGAATAGATTTCTCGGCAAGCTCGAAATGACAAGTATGGAACGCAGAGACTTTATCAAGATAACGGGCGCGGGAGCGCTCGCCCTGGGTGCCGCAGCCGTCGGCTGCGCCCCGAAGAAAACCGCAACACCCTCTACTGACGAAGGGCCGGAACAGATGGTTTACCGGGAGAATCCCGTGAACGGCGACAAAGTGTCCCTCATCGGCTTCGGCTGCATGCGGTGGCCCATGATTGAGAAAGACGGCCAGCGGGTCATCGACCAGGAAGCCGTGAACGAGATGGTGGACTATGCCATCGAACACGGAATCAACTACTTCGACACCTCCCCCGCCTACCTGATGGGCCAGTCGGAGAAGGCCGCGGGCATCGCCCTGAGCCGTCATCCGCGGGACAAGTATTTCATCGCCACCAAACTGTCCAACTTCAACAACGCCACGCCGGAGGCCTCCATCCAGATGTACAAGGACTCCTTCGAGCAGCTGAAGACCGACTATTTCGATTATTACCTCCTGCACGCCATCGGAAGCGGCGGTGTCGCGGCTTTCGAACAGCGTTATGTGCAGAACGGGATGATGGAATTCCTCGTCAAGGAAAAAGAGGCGGGCCGCATCCGCAACCTGGGCTTCTCCTTCCACGGCGCGCCCGGAGAGTTCGACGAACTCATCGGCCTCCATGACAGCGGGAGATACCACTGGGACTTCGTCCAGATCGAGATGAACTTCGTCGACTGGAACCATGCCGACGGGCGGCGGAACGCCAACGCATCGTACCTGTATGAAGAACTGGACAAGCGCGGCATCCCGATCGTGATCATGGAGCCCCTCCTGGGCGGCCGCCTGGCCAACGTGCCGGACGCCATCGCCCGGCAGATGAAGGAACGTGAGCCCGACAAGTCCATCGCGTCGTGGGCCTTCCGCTTCTGCGGCACCCACCCGCGCGTCCTGTGCGCCCTGAGCGGCATGACCAGCATGGACCCGCTTCTGGACAATGTCAAGACCTTCACCCACTTCAAGCCACTCACCGAAGAGGAGCTCGAGTTCCTGGAGCGCATGGCCACCCAGATGATGGAATACCCGATCGTGAACTGCACGGACTGCAAATACTGCATGCCGTGCCCGTGGGGCATCGACATCCCCGGCATCTTCAAGCATTACAACACGTCCGTCACGGAAGGCCGCTATCCGCAGTCGAGGGAGCAGGAGGACTACCGGAAACTCAAACGGGCCTACCTCGTGAGCTACGACCGGGCCATCCCGACCCTCCGCCAGGCCGACCACTGCATCCACTGCGGCGAATGCCTCCCCCACTGCCCGCAGTCCATCAACATCCCGCGGCAACTCCAGCGCATCAACCAGTACGTGGAGAAGTTGAAGCAGGATACGCTGTAAGGATTCCCGATACGGTAAAAGAAGAACCCCGGGCCATATGTGACGGCTCGGGGTTCTCTTGGTCAAGGCCAGGACTTAACGTCCGACCTTCGCGCGGTTTCCGGTAAACGGAACCCTTTCGACGGGTGCCATGTCCAGGCCGGGATACACATTGAGGTTCTCCGTATAAGTCTTACCGACGGGACTGATTCTGAAACTCTTGCGGGCAGCGCCACGGGCGGGAGCATTGGACGTGCCGTTACGATAGAACGTCGTGTTCACGTTCGTAAAGCCAGCCCGTTCGGTGCCGTTGAAGAAAACGATGTTCTTTTTGTTCTGCAAGGAACCGTCCTCCTTCAGGTACATGACGATATCCTCCCCATTCGCGTCACCGGTGGTCAGGTTGTAAGTCTGCGTACGCTGCTTGATGGTATAGGCAATCTGTCCGGCAGGGATGGTCACGATACCATGGGCGGTATCGAAGGTGGCGTAGAGGCGTCGCAGAACCGGCACGGCCAGCAATGGCATTGGCAATCTCAGGGCACAGGGAGGTGAACATGATGTCGTAACCGGAAAGAGGATCATCGCTCTCCTCGATCGCGAGGGTCATGTCTACAGGACTGGCAGTCCATCCTGCAGAAGATGTACGGTAGTAGTTGTTGCCGGTATAGGAACCGGCGATATCATCGATCGTGAGCTGACGGTCCTCATCGCTGCGGAAATAGTCAAACTCTTCATCGGAATCAATGATGAGGGCACAGTTCTCGGTGAAGCCCTCGGCCGGGATGGTCTTGGCGAAAGCATAGTACTCGCCGGTAGGAGCATCGGCCGGGAACGGCGCGTCATACGTACCGGACTCGGAAACCTGGACACCCAGGCCGGCCTCGAACATCTCGGCAGCGGAAGCCTTGTCCTTGGCAATGACCAGATAGGCACCGGCATAGCTGTCTCCCAGATCCAGTTCCACGGAACCCAGCGGCTGGGCGGGATTGTCGTCGGAGACCTCGGTCAGTTCGACGGTGCAGGACAGGTCATACTGATGCTCCAGGTCAGCTCCCGGGAAGTAGATGGTCACCCACATATTCTTCCAAGTGGTGGAGCTGTAGGCGTAATAATAGCCGCCATTGGCCTGATAGAGATACAGCGGAGAAAGAACTACCAGGTCGGGAGTGCCGTCCTCGTGGTACTTGGCGACGAAGTTGAAGGAGTTGTCCTCGCCCCAGGAAGCCGGGCAGCCACCGAACCAGTCGCCATACGTTGCGGAATCTTCCTCATCCGTGTAACCGGTGTGGATGTCGTCATAGATGACGGTGTTGTCCTTCAGGATGGTGAATTCCAGGTATTCAGGAAGTTCATAGTCGGACGGGATGGTGTAGCCGCGGTCCTCGGCGGCGAGCGGATAGGGGTTATCGATCCGATATACACCCGGCATATCCGCATTCTTGTAGAACTCCACGCCCACGAACGTCTTCACGTCGCTGTTCATGTAGTAGAACGGAAGGAGGTCATAGTAGGCGCCCGTGCCGATATCCTCCCAATTGTCGCTGGGAGCGGCGCTGAAGGAAGCCACCTCGGTCACCTTGTTGCGGGAGATGGGAATCGCACCGCGGATGGTCCGGGAATAAAGGACGTTCTCCAGTTCGCTGTCGAAGAAATCCACCGTGGTGCCGGCGGGAATCTCACCGACCGGAAGCGGCATGTAGATGGTGGCCGTTCCGTCCGCATTACGCTCGAAATGATAAACGACGTAACGGGAGGAATAGTACATC
>CACYWN010000015.1 GCA_902778105.1 uncultured Bacteroidia bacterium | reverse complement strand
AAAAAGAATCGACGCTCGTTTAAAGTAGATATGTGTTACATATCTCGGTACTTGCTTGTACTTTCCTTTCAGTCTTTTCAATGAACTTTTTGGGCCGCCAGCCTTTCGGCTTTGGCGCTTAAAAACCCGCTCGTTTCCGAACGGGATTGCAAAGGTACACCTTTTTTCTGAACTGGCAAATTATTTTTCGACTTTTTTTGAAAAAAGTTTTAATTATTTCCCGAGCGCTTCGATAACCGCCTGATTCACAGCGCGAAGCTTATCCTCGTCCATTTTGACCACTTTTCGGTCATAGGTCATCAGCCCGTTCACCTCCCCCTCCACATCGGTGGTCTGGGTGTAGACCGCGGCGGAAACGCCCTTTGCCACTGCAGCCTTCAGCGCCTCCGCGTATGCGGCATACTGGGCTAGGACCTCTTCCCCACTCCTATATTCTATATAACCCCAGTTCTTGTCCGTCTGCCACAAATGTCCTTCCACAGGCCAGCCGATGCCGCCATACTCGCCGAGCACGTCGATCTGGAGACCGCCCGAAGTGAACTTCATCGCGGGGTCGGGATAGTTGTGACTGTCAAAAATGTCACCCACCGGGAAGGAGTTGCCGCCCGAAGCGGAATTGATGAGCCTTGTGGGATCGCAGGACCGGGTGAATTCGACGACCTTCTCCGTGTCGAACTGGGACCAGGATTCATTGAACGGAACCCAGACAACGATCGAGGGATGGTTCCGCAACTGGAGGATGATCTCTCCCCATTCCTTATAGTAGGTTCCCTTGGCCGTATCGGTCAATTTCCGGTCGTCCTCAGGCGAGGCCCATTCCCACTGTTCCCAATGGCCTCCGGAAGTCCCGCCGATGGAGGGCATATCCTGCCATACCAGGATGCCCAGCACGTCGCACCAGTAATACCAGCGCGCCGGTTCCACCTTGATATGCTTGCGGATCATATTGAACCCGAAATCCTTCGTCTTCATGAGGTCGAACTTCAGGGCTTCGTCGGTCGGCGCCGTATACAGGCCGTCCGGCCACCACCCCTGGTCCAGCGGACCATATTGGAAACAGGGTTCGTTGTTCAGGCCGATACGTTTGATCCCCGCCGCATCCACCACCTCCGAGGACTTCCGGAAAGCGGTATAGCCCCGGGCGCGGTCCACGACCTTCTTCCCCCGTTTCAGCTGGATTTCCATCTCATACAGGAAAGGGTGCTCCGGTGACCAGGCCTTTACCTCGTCCACCTTCAGGCGCACGGGTTTTCCGGGAACGACCGAGGCGAAAGCCACCGTCGATGTCTTCCCGGGATGTTCCGGGGAATAGCCCACGCCCCCTTCGCGGAGCCAGACTTCAACCCGGTCATCCCCGGTAGTTCCTTCGGTATAGACTGTCACATCCACGGCACCGGCATCCAAGTCGGGTACAGCCAGATAGGAGGTAACGGCAGCATCGCGGACCGGCTCCATCCAGACACTCTGCCAGATACCCGTGACCGGCGTATACCAGATACCGCCAGGCTCCGAGACCTGCTTGCCGCTGGGCTGTTCCCCGTTGTCGGTCCCGTCCAGGACCCTGACGGTCAGCCGCTGCTCTCCCTTTCCCTGAAGGTAAGGCGTGATGTCGAACGAGAATGCCGTATATCCACCGGTATGGTGTCCGGCCAACTGGTCGTTGACATAGACCTCCGCAGCCCAGTCCACCGCCTCGAAATGAAGCAGCACCCGCTGCTTCCTCCACGCCGACGGGATCTTGAAAGTGGTTGAGTACCAAAGCGCTTCCTCCGGAGATACCCGCCGCCCGACACCGGACAGCGAAGACTCGATACAGAACGGGACCAGAATCTGTCCCTCCCACTCCGCAGGCCGGGACGAATCGGCCGGAACGACGGCATAGTCCCACAGACCGTTGAGCGACGCCCATTCCTCCCGCACCAGCTGGGGGCGCGGATATTCGGGGTGCGCATTCGAAGGAGAGACTTCGGCCGCCCAGGGGGTCCGGATGGGGACATCGGCCGGAGCCCAGGATCCGGCATCAGGTTGGGTGCCGCAGGCAACCGCAAGGAGCAGCGACGAAGCTGCCAGGAGCATCATATTCTTCATCATGACACAAAAATAAGAAAGTTGCCCGGAAAACCCGCGCAACTTTCTCTCAAATGATGGTTCGACGGACTACATCATCCCGCCGGCAGGCATGGCCGGGGCGGCCGGAGCGGGCTCGGGGATGTCCACGATGCCGCACTCGGTCGTGAGGAACATGCCGGCCACGGAAGCCGCATTCTCCAGCGCCACGCGGGCGACCTTGGTCGGGTCGATGACACCGGCTTCGTACATGTTCACATACTCGTCGGTAC
The DNA here is from genome assembly GCA_902778105.1 of uncultured Bacteroidia bacterium. Lineage (GTDB taxonomy): Bacteria > Bacteroidota > Bacteroidia > Bacteroidales > UBA932 > Cryptobacteroides. Next base: position 112,383 of record CACYWN010000015.1, on the reverse strand, counting down.
GGGCATTGTAGCCGAAGTCATCCTTTCCTTCCCGGATCTTGTTGATGATCACGGAAGCCTCCACGCCGGCATTCGCGGCGATCTGACGGAGCGGTTCCTCGATGGCACGGGCCACGATGTGGATACCGGTGGTCTCGTCCTCATTATCGCCCTTGAGGCCCTTCAGGGTCTCGGCGGCACGGATATAGGCAACACCGCCGCCCGGCAGATAGCCTTCCTCGACCGCGGCGCGGGTGGCATTCAGCGCATCGTCCACACGGTCCTTCTTCTCCTTCATCTCGATTTCGCTGGTAGCGCCGACATAGATGACGGCGACACCGCCGGCGAGCTTGCCCAGGCGTTCCTGGAGCTTCTCACGGTCGTAGTCGGACTTGGTGCTCTCGATCTGGGTGCGGATCTGGTCGGCGCGGTCCTTGATCGCGGACGCATCGCCCTTACCGCCCACGATGACGGTGTTCTCCTTGGTGATGGTCACCTTCTCGGCGCGGCCAAGCATCTGGACATTGGCATTCTCCAGGGTGAAGCCACGCTCCTCCGAGATCACGACGCCGCCCGTGAGGATAGCGATATCCTGGAGCATTTCCTTGCGGCGGTCACCGAAGCCCGGAGCCTTGACGGCAGCCACCTTCAGGGTGCCGCGCAGACGGTTCACCACGAGGGTGGTAAGCGCCTCGCCCTCAACATCTTCGGCGATGATCAAAAGCGCCTTTCCTTCCCGGGCGATCGGCTCAAGAACAGGCATCAGGTCCTTCATGGACGCAATCTTCTTGTCGGTAAGGAGGATATAGGCATCATCCAGGACGGCTTCCATCTTGTCACCGTTGGTCATGAAATACGGGCTGATATAGCCGCGGTCGAACTGCATGCCTTCCACGACCTTCACCTCGGTCTCGGTGCCCTTGGCCTCCTCCACGGAGATGACACCGTCCTTGCCCACCTTGGCCATCGCCTCGGCGATGAGCTTGCCGATCTGGGCATCGTTGTTGGCAGATACGGTACCGACCTGCTCGATCTTGGAGTAGTCTTCCCCGACAGGCTGGCTGTGTCCCTTGAGGTCGGCGACCACGGCCGCGACAGCCTTGTCGATGCCCCGCTTGAGGTCCATCGGATTGGCCCCGGCGGTGACGTTCTTCAGGCCTACGCCCATGATGGCCTGTGCCAGCACGGTAGCTGTCGTGGTGCCGTCACCGGCCTGCTCGTTGGTCTTGGAAGCGACCTCCTTGACCATCTGGGCACCCATATTCTCGAAACGGTCTTCCAGTTCCACCTCTTTCGCGACGGTCACACCGTCCTTGGTGATCTGGGGAGCACCGAACTTCTTGTCGATCACAACATTGCGGCCCTTCGGACCCAGGGTCACCTTCACTGCGTTGGCGAGCGCATCGGCGCCGTCCTTCATCTTGGAGCGGACGTCCGTATTGAATTTAATCTCTTTTGCCATGGCTTACAGGATTGCAAGGATATCAGACTGTTTCACAATGAGGTACTTCTTGGTGTCCACGGTGACCTCGGTACCGGCGTACTTGCCATAGAGGACGGTTTCGCCCACCTTCACCTCCATCGGCTCATCCTTCGAGCCGGGGCCGACGGCGACAATGACGCCCTGCTGCGGTTTTTCTTTGGCATTGTCCGGGATGTAAAGACCCCCGGCGGTCATCGTCTCGGCCTCCTTGGGCTCGATGACGACTCTTGTTCCTAACGGACGGATCATAATTATTGTGTTTTGTATGTTTCTTCGTTCGTACCCGGTTTCCCGGTGACGCCGGAATAATATCAATCCGTGTGCCAACCCCGACAGACTGACAAATTGGCAGTAGGATTGTACCGAATTATTCCTATCTTTGCGCCGTCAAAAACGCTGAGACGATATGGAAACCATCAAAGACCAATATTTCGAGGGTGAACGCCCGCTTTACGTACGCCACGGACTGCGGCTCGAGAACGTGAAAATCGGCCCCGGGGAATCCTCCCTCAAGGAAGGGTCCGACATCGAGGCCGAGAACTGCGAATTCAACGGCAAGTATCCTTTCTGGGAGTGCAAGGGATTCACCATCCGCAACTGTGTCTTCCGCGAAGGGGCCCGCGCCGCCCTCTGGTACACGGAAGGCTGCAAGATGTTCGACACCCTGGTGGAAGCTCCCAAGATGTTCCGCCGCATCAAGGACGTGTACCTGGAGAACGTGAAACTTCCCAACGCCCTGGAAACCTTCTGGGACTGCAAGGACGTGGAGCTCAAGGACGTAGAGGCGGAAAAAGGCGATTATATCTTCATGCATACGTCCGACATCCGGATCGACGGATTCAAGCTCCAGGGCAACTACTCCTTCCAGTACGCGAAGAACGTGGTCATCCGGAACGCGGAGCTGGACACCAAGGACGCTTTCTGGGAGTCCGAGAACGTGACGGTCTACGACTCCCGCATCACCGGTGAATTCCTGGGTTGGTATTCAAAGAAACTCCGCCTCATCAACTGCCGGATCGGCGGTACGCAGCCGCTCTGCTACTGCGAGGACCTGGTCCTGGAGAACTGCGTCTTTGAGGAGGACGCCGACCTGGCGTTCGAGTACTCCGACGTGGAAGCCAGCATCGTCGGCCCGGTCACAAGCGTGAAGAATCCCCGCTCCGGCCAGATCATGGCCGACAGCTACGGCGAGGTGATCATCGACGGGAACATCAAAGCCCCGGCCGACTGCGAGATCCGCACCTGGTCCGAACCGGACCGGAACCTGGCGCAGGAGAACCAGATTGTTGAATATTAGATTCTTCGCTTCGCTCAGAATGACAGAATACAACTTCGATGAAATCATCCCCCGCCTGGGAACGGCGAGCGTGAAATGGGACGAGTTCGAGCCCGACGCCCTGCCCCTCTGGGTGGCTGACATGGACTTCAAGGCCTCCCCGGCCATCCTGGCTGCCCTGCAGCGGCGGCTGGACCATGGGGTCTTCGGTTACGAACTGCTGCCACAGTCGTATTTTGACGCCATCGCCAGCTGGTTTGACCGCCGGCACGGATGGAAAGGCATCACCCGGGAACGGCTGATTCCCACGACCGGCGTCATACCGGCCTATTCCGCCTGCATCAAGGCGATGGCCCGCGTCGGGGACAACGTGATCGTCCAGACGCCGGTGTACAACGCCTTCTTCCCGGCCATCCGGAACAATGGCTGCCGGGAGCTTTGCAACACGCTGGTTTACAAGGACAATACTTATACGATTGACTGGGAGGACCTGGAAAAGAAGGCCGCCGATCCCAAGACGACCGTCATGCTGGTGTGCAACCCGCACAACCCGGCCGGCCGCGTATGGACCCGGGAGGAACTGGAGCGCATCGGTCGGATCTGCCTGAAGCACGGGGTGTTCGTCATCTCCGACGAGATCCACTGCGAGCTCACCTATCCCGGTCACGACTATACGCCGTGGGCCACCCTGCCGGAAGAACTGGTCCGGAACTCCGCCACCTGCTTCTCCCCCACCAAGTCCTTCAACATCGCCGGCATCCAGATCGCCAACATCTTCGCCGAGGATCCGGACGTGTGCCGCCGCATCGACCGGGCCATCAACGACAACGAGTGCTGCGACGTGAACGTGTTCGGCGCCACGGCCCTGGAAGCCGCCTACAATGAGTCGGAGCAGTGGCTGGATGCGCTGCGTGCCTACCTCTGGGAGAATGCGCAGACGGTATATGCCTTCCTGTCCCAGGAACTGCCCCAGGTATCGGCCCTTCCGCTGGAAGGCACCTACCTGATGTGGCTGGACTGCCGCGCCGCCCGCCACGAGGGCGAACCCTTCGAAGGCTTTTCCGAGCGTTTTGCGAACCACCTGCGCCACAGTGCCAAGCTCGTCCTCTCCACCGGCACCATCTACGGGGCCGACGCCGAAGGCTTCGAGCGCCTGAACATCGCCTGCCCCCGCGCCACCCTCATGGAAGGACTCCGCCGGCTCAAGGAAGGTTTCCTCTCCTATTGACGAGATTCCTTCGCTGCGCCCGGAATGACAATCCATGAAAAAAATTGTGCAGGGCCCGTTGTCCTGCACAATTTTTTAATTCGCCCGACTGAGGAAGGGCTGTCTTTCCGAACCGGCGCGGCCGGAGAAGGAATCCTAGAACTGGTAGTTGATACCGATGCCCAGCCACATGCCGGCATCCAGCGGCTTGTAGAAACACTTGGCCAGTTCCACGGAAACGATGAAGTTCTGGTTCATCGCGATCTTCAGGCCGGCACCGCCGCTGTAGATGATATCGCGGACCTTGGAGGCGTCATAGAGCTTGGTCAGCGGCATATAGGTTTCCGTGTTTGCCAGCGCCTTTTCGAAGGCTTCGGCCCGGTAAGGCTTGGTGATGATACCGGCATCGAAGAACGGATTCACGGCGATGTAGAAGTACTGGTTGAAGAGCTTGAAGTTCACCAGCTTCACGCGCAGTTCCGTATTGGCCCAGGCAAAGCCCTCGGTCAGGATGCGGTTTTCGCGCAGGCCGCGGATGGTGTTGGAGGAGCCGAAACCCTCGGAAATCATGTTGCGCTGGACCAGAAGCGGATTGTTCTGAATCATGTACAGGGGCGTCTCTCCGGCGATGGTCTGCTGCCAGGCCAGACGGTAGGCAAACACCGGGTCACCCGCCTTGATGTGGATGGGGATGTCGATGTAGTGACGGAAATAGACGCAGGCTTTCAGGTAGCGCTTGTCCAGGACATTGCCGTTCAGGTAGGCCTCCGCCCAGATTCCCCGGTTCGGAGCGGCCTCCATGTCACGGGTGTCGTAAACGAGACCGGCATTCAGTTCCAGGGCCTTTCCGCCGTCCGCCTCGTCGGGATTGATGATACCCAGCTTCTGATAATCCTTGTACAAAGTCTTGTCCTTGTCATAGTACTGCTTATCGGAAGAGCCTTCCACGCTGTAACCGTTATCCTTCATGTCCCCGAGCTTCCAGTTCCAGAAGTTGATGCCGGCAGCCCAGTTCAGGTGATCCACGATGCGGCCCTGGACATTGGCCAGCACGCGCAGCATGTTACGGCTCATGCCGAAATAGTTGATGCCGGTCTTCTGGTTGGACCAATACTCGGTATAGGGGCTGTCCAGATGAGCCAGGGAAGCACCGCCGTTGAATCCCCAAAGGCTGTACAAAGGATCGTTCATATAGGTGACCGAGGCGTTGATACGCATGTTGGGAACCAGGTACTTGGAGTCATACGCCAGATACAGGCGCATGCGGTGGCTGTGCGTGAAATAGGAAGCCTCCCAGCTGATCTTGTGGAGGGGATCGGGATAGGTGCCGCCGTCACCGTAATAATAGACATCGCCGAAGGCACCGGCCTGGAAGCCGTTGTCCACGGAATAGGTGGCGGTGGGAAGCAGGCCGAAGCTCCAGCCGGTCTTCATTTCCTTTTCCTCCTCCTGTGCGGAGAGGATCATCGTGCCCGCAGCAAGCAGGGCAAAGGTTGTCAGCATCAATTTTTTCATATGTGTTATCGTTTTGGTCGATTCAAAAGACAAATATAACAATTCTTTCGCTATATCCACAAAATTGAAAGTACCGGGCTACCGATTGTCAATCCACACCCAGAGCCGGTACATCAGCCAGCCCCAGGCCAGGAAAAGGACGATATGGATCCAGACCGGGACCTTCGTGTGATAAACGTCGTCCCGGACCACTTTGTCGAACCCGGGGATATCGGCATAATAGTAGGCCCCGGCGCCGAAATCGTAGTCCGGAGAGAGGCCCAGCCGGTTCACCATGATATAGACGGCACAGCCCAAAATGGCCACGACCGCAAGGGCCGTGACCACTTTGAACAGCGTATTCCGCCGCCGTTTATCCATTACTTGTACAGATCCAGTACCGGAATCTCGAACAGGACGCCGGACAGGAGCAGCCACACCGCGAAGAAGGTCAGGGCGATGTTGAAGAGCTGGCCCACGACATACAGCCACAGGACCTTGCCGCCCTGCATCTGCTTCGCAATCTCCCGGAAGTTGGTATCCAGGCCGATGGAGGTGAACGCCAGCACGAAGCACCAGTTCTTGTACTGGTCCAGCACGCCGTTGATGGCCTTCACGCTGTCGGTCCCGGCCAGGGGCTGGACCAGGAAGGAGGCCACGAGGGAAGCCACGAAGAAGCCGATGATGAATTTCGGGAAACGGTTCCAGATCTCGCCGGCGCCCACTTTCTTCCCTTCGGTCTTGTCCACGCGGGTGGCGAAGAACAGGGCCACGAAGAAGGCGATGAAGCCGATGAGGATGTTCTGGATGCTCTTGACGAGAACCGCGGCCTGCTCGGCCTCCGGTCCCAGGGCGTTGCCGGCGAGGACCACCGCACCGGTGGAATCGACCGTACCGCCGATCAGGGCGCCGCCCATCAGCTGGCTCATGCCGGTCGCCCGGATGATCATGGGCTCGAACACCATCATCAGGATGGTGAAGATGATGGAGATGGAAATGGCGATCCCGAGATCATTCTTCTTGGCGCCGGCGGCCGCACCCGTGGCGATGGCCGCGGAGGTGCCGCAGACGGAGGTAGCCGCCGCGAGGGTGATGACGAGCGGCTTGTTGCCGATCTTCAGGACCTTCGTCCCGAACCACCACATGAAGATGATGACGATGGGCGTGACGATCCAGGCGATGCCCAGTCCATAGAGGCCGAACTTGGCGATGTTGCTGAACAGCACCGAGAAGCCCATGATCACGAGGCCGGTCTTGATATAGAACTCGGTCCGGATAGCGGGCCGGAGCCACTGGGGGACGCCCACGGTATTGGAGATCAGCAGGCCAACGATGAGCGCCCAGAAGGCCCATTCCAGATACCGGTTCAGGGTGAACTCGGCGCTGATGAGCCGGACGACGACGGCAAGGACGAACAGGCACAGGAAAGCGGGGATGTATTCCTTCACCTTGCCGCCCTGAAGCTTCACGCCCAGGGTGAACAGGACGCCCAGCACCAGGAATGTGCGGAGCAGTTTCACCCAAAAAGCACCATTGAGCTGCGCCAGGAGCGATTTTTTCTCGGCGACATCTTCCCACAGGTGCCAGGTGGAGAACTTGGCGGCGGCGAAATCAAAGGCGCCGGTAAGCACCGCGATGCACGCGATGGCGATGACGGCGAAGCCGATCCAGACGGCCAGCCAGTCTTCGGTCTTGTAAAGTTTGGAGAGGTTCGTTTTCATTTCGGTTCGGATTATCAGAATGACGAAGGTTTAAAACAGGGCGCTCACGCGGGAGACGATCTCTTCGGCCGGGAGGTCCGGGGAAAGGACCAGGTCGGGATCCTTGAGGGTGAAACCGCGGGCCATGGCCCCGAGGACACCGCCGCCGGTGCAGTTGAGCATGATGTATTCGTCTTTTTTCACGGCCCCTTCCCGGACGGCCTTGGCGAGGGCGGTCACGGCCACGCAGGACGCCGGAAGGAGGTCATACCCTTCCCGGTTCCGGAACTGGAGGAGCCAGTAGATGATGTCGTTGTTGCTGGCGAGATAGAAGTCGCCGCCGCTGGCCTTGAGCGTGTCATACAGGCCACCGGCGAGGCTGTAAGGCGGTTTCCGGTTGGAAAGGACGCTGGCGAGGACCACCTCGGCCTCGTGCCGTCCCTTCTCGGGATCCAGGTCCACGAGCGCACGGGAGCCGGCCTTCCAGGAGTCGTACATCAGTGTAAATGGCTCATTCTGGGCCACATACACGCGCATCCTGTTCTCCCCGAAGCGGCCGTCTTCGGCCAGGCGGCAGGCATTCTCCCAAGCGGCGATGGCGCCGGTACCGGAACCCACGGCCTGGAAATAGGCGTCGGGGATGCGGCCCATCTTCTCCACGCAGCTGAGGACGGTCGTACCCATGCCGTCACGCCGGGCCACGTTCTTGGCGCCGCCCTCCAGCATATAGCGGGGATCGGAAGCCAGTTTCTCGCCCAGGGTGATGGCGTCGTAGTAGTCGCATCCGTGCGGAACGGCGATCAGCTTCACGCAGGAGCGGAGCGGACGGCGGAACCAAAGGTCGTGCAGGCTGTCTTCCGGCACGCAGATGACGATGGGAATACGGTTGTCCGAGCATACCTGGGCGAAGGCCCGGGCGGTGTTGCCGGCTGACTGGACGATCAGGATCCGCTTCTCGCGAGCGTCCATGCGGGCGAGGACGGAGTACGCCTCCGTCTCCTTGAAGGAACAGGTGCGCATCTTGGCGCCGATCCGGGGATTCCACCCCGAGAAAGTGATATACAGGTTCTCCAGGCCCAGGAACTGGGCCAGTCCCTTGGACTTATACGTCACCGGGGCACAGGACTTCCGGAGTGTCCGCTTGATGGGCATCCAGTCCGCGTAGCGGTAGATGCCGTCCTGGTCTTCCCGCGGGTCGAACCGCTTGTTGTCATAGACAGCCCGGACGAGGGAAGGGGCGCCGCCTTCCGGGTCGCTCATCGTCCATCCCTTGTCCTCGAATTCACGGCCGGTGCCGACGTTCTTCAGGACGTACTTGGTAGGTTCGAATCTCATATCGTTTCAAGTTTTAGTTTTCCAACGGTCTGCCTGTCCACGATCTCCGCCAGGTCCCGGACCGGGCGGTCGGCATAGCGGGCGAAGGTGGCCGTGCAGAGCGGGCAGGCGGTCGCGATGGCATCCGCCTTGCTGGTATACAGATTCTCCAGGGCTGCCCGCGTGATCTTCTCGCGTTTGGCGAAAGAAAGCGTCAAGGAGCCCAGGGAGCCACCGCAGCAGACGCTCTCGGCGCGGTTTTTCTCGGCTTCGGCGATGCCTGCCAGCTTGCCCAGCAAGCGTCGGGGCTCTTCGTAGATACCGCAGCCCCGTCCCAATTCGCAAGGGTCGTGGTATACATAGCAGAGGTCGCTCCGGGAAGGGACCAGAAGGCCCTCCTTCAGCAGTTCCTCCATATAGCCGGCATAATGGACTACCCGGATACCCGGCAGCGCGTATTCCTCCGTGAACATCTTGTAGCAGATGGGGCAGCTGACCACCATCGTTTCGGCCCCGGATCCCAGGATGACCTCCGTATTCTTCCGGACGATTTTCCGCGCCTCCTCCAGGCGCCCGGCCGTCAGCATCGGCCTGCCGCAGCAGACGCCGCCGTCCCGGTCCATCCAGGTATAATCCACGCCGGCTTTCCGGAAAATCGATTCCATGCTCCGGCCGACAGAGGGCACCAACTGGCTCATGCAGCCGCCGTAATACAGGACTTTGCCGCCTTTCGCGGCCTCGGCCAGCGATGCGGCCGGAATCCCGGAATAATCGGCTTTCACGGCGTACTTCCGTTCAGCACGGTTCAACAGCCGGAGCTTCGGTCCTTCCACGCCCACCTGGCAGACCGCCTCGCATTTTCCGCACAGCAGGCATTTGTCGCTGATCTCCGCAATCCGCCGCTCATTCCCCCGCCGCATCTGGCGGGTCAGGTACACGGTGCAGTCCTTGAGATTGGCCTTGTCCACGCTCATCGGGCAGGCGTCGATGCACACGCCGCAGTTCGGGCAGGAGTACACCTGCACACGGGCAAATCCCTTGCGGGCATTCCGGACCTTCAGCCCGGCATTCCGCATCGGAATGAGCATCATCTCGGCAGGGATGTGCATGTACCGCGTAAAAGGCAGCACGGACATGAACACGCCCAGCGCGATGGAATAGGCCCACCAGGTCGGGAGCATGTTCAGGTCGTTGCCCAGGAACTGACGGAATACCCAGTTGGCAGGAATGGTCAGGAAAGAGCCGCCGCTGATATGGGCCGTAAAGCTCTCGGCAAGCAGCCGGAGCGGGAAGATGGCCCACAGGGAATAGAGCCCGATCTGGTTCAGCAGGGATGGACGGGGCGTGCGCCGCATGCCGAACAGGCGGGAGCGGACACGCTTGACCATCGCCAGGGCGATACCGATCAGGATCACCAGCAGGAAGAAGTCCATCAGGAAGAACAGGAGCGACCCCTGGATGGTGGAATCCGTTTCCGCCACGAAAAAGTTGAAAAAGATCGGATAGTAGAACAAGCGGATGCGCTCGGGGAGGAACAGCATCACCTCCACGTGGCCCAGGACGATGATCATGAACCACCCGAAAGCGATGCTCGAATGCATGAAACCCAGCATCCGGTTCCGCTTCCACAGTTTCACATGGAGAAGACAGTCACAGAAAATGTCCTTGACATTCTTCAGCGCCGTCCTGGGCGTGACGAGGGACAGAAAGAATCGGCGGCGGTCCTCCCCCGTCAACTGGAACAGGATCCGGACGATGCCGTAGACGCAATAGCCCAGCACGAAGACCATGCCCGCCAGGAAAGGGAGCACGAACGGATGGAAGCCGGATGAGAAGCGCTCAATCATAGATCCTGCACAAAGTCAATAGCAAATGACGGGTATTGATGCCGCGGGGACATACCATGGAGCATTTTCCGCAGAGCATGCAACCTTGAAGCATGGGCCGGACGTCCTGCCCGCGCTGGAGTCCCAGGATGACCTTCCGGAGACTCATCCCGCTGAACGGGGCGGCAGTACAGGTAGCGCTGCAGGAACCGCAGTTCATGCAGATGCGTGCATCTGGTTCCAGGCTGCACAGTCTTTCGTACAGTCCGGTGTCCGCCTTGTCCAGGTCCAGGGTGGCGCTCTTGGAAAGCTTGAATCCGAAATCCGTCATCGTCCTGTCATGTATCGGTGAATGGCCAAAGCGGCCGAACGGGCCTCGGCCAAGACTTCCGGAACCGTTTTCGCGCCCGTGCAGGCACCGGCATAGAAAATGCCGGGGCGGTTCGAGGCGTTGATTCCGCCCAGGTTGTCCCGGCTCCTCAGGAAGCCGTCGCTGTCAATGTCCAGCCGGGCCATCCGCGCCAGATCGGCCACGTCCGGGTTGCAGGACATCCCGGCCATCAGGACCAGCAGGTCGAGCTGCACTTTCAGCGGCTTCCCGGACAGGGTATCCTCCGCTTTGACCTGCAGACGGCCGTCCAGGGTCTCGCCTACCTCGGAGACACGTCCCCGGATGAACTGGATTCCGAATTCCTGCTGGGCCCGGATGTAGAAGTCCTCGTACTTCTTGCCGAACAGGCGGAGGTCCATGTAGAAGCAGAAAACCCGGGCGTCCGGAAAACGCTCCTTCATCTCGATCGCCTGCTTGACCGCCGTGATGCAGCACACTTTCGAGCACTGGCTGTTCCCGGCCTTGAGATCCCGCGAACCGACACAATGGACGAACCCGATGCTCCTGGGGGCCTCGGGGAAACGGTCGCTGGTATTTCCGTTGAACCACGACTCCAGGTCGGCGTTCGTCACGACATGGTCATATACGCCATACCCGTACTCCTCTTTCCGGGCCGCGTCGAACAGCTTGAAGCCGGTAGCGACCAGGATGGCGCGGCAGGCTATGTTCACGCCGTTGCTGAGCATGACCAGATAGCCTTCCTGGAGACGGTTGACAAAGGTCACCCGCGTCTCCAGGAAGATGTTCGCGTCGGTGATCCCGTCACCAAGGTTCCGGACCAGGTCCCCGGCGGAAGCCATGTCCGGGAACAGGCAGTTCCACTGCGCCACATGGCCGCCCAGATGGTCCTGCTGCTCCACCACGATGGGATTGTACCCCAGAAGCAGCAACTGTCTGGCTGCCTCCATTCCGGCTACGCCGCCGCCGATGACCACAACGTTCTCCTTCATCTTCTAAAAACATTTGAGGTTGGTGGGAAGTTCGGGCCGGAGGATATCCTCCCTGTTGAGACCCAGATATTTCGCCTTGGGGTCGTATTCCACGCCGATCCGGTCCAGGAAAGGCTCCACGGCCACCTGGTGCAGCTGAAGGCCCAGGTCCCAGGGATCGTAGCCCAGCACCAGACCGGCGAGTTCCTCGTAGGTGAACACCGGAATGCCGAACCCGTCCTTTCCGTAGGTCTTGCCGGTCTGCTCGGCGATGACATATTGCCAGCGGTCCATGAAGTAGCAGCATCCCGGGCAGTTCGTGAGGATGGCCTGGATCCCGTACGGCTCCATGGACTCGAATTTCTTGTGGGTATTGGAGACACAGTAGCCGCGGTTCGCCTTCATATGGTACTGCCGGAAGCCATAGCCGCAGCAATGCCGGCGCTCGGGATAGTCCACGACCTGACCTCCCCAGCTCTCGATCATTCCCGCCAGGACATAGGGGTACTCGGCGCCGCCGATTCCCTTGGACGGGAACATCTTGGCATAATGGCAGCCGATATGCTCGGCCATCCGGACCGGCTCGCCCGTTTCCTTGTCGATGAGACGGACCCTGGCCTTCTCCGCGATCTCATTCCGCCAATGGTAGATGAGGTCGCTCGTATGGGCCAGGTACTTGGGCTTCTTGAATTCGCGGCGGCAGGCTTTCCACAGCTGCTCCCGGATGCGGGTCTCCAGTTCCGGGAATTCGTGCCAGGTCTCCAGGATTTCGACATAATTGCCGAACGAAGTGACACAGCTCGGTACGTAATTCTCGTATCCGGCTTCCGTCATCAGGGCGAACTGGCGGGCGACAATGGTCATCACCGTCTCCTGCGGGATGGCGTCGCAGTGATAGGCGATGCCTCCGCAGGTGGTGTGGTAAGGGGTTTCATAGACGTCCTTTCCCAGCATCTGCTGCGTGATGTCCGTGAACTTGCGCTCGCTGGCCGGGAAGAAATTCTGCCGGATGCAACTCCGGACATAGTACCAATGGTCGTCCGGGATCTCCTTCTGGTAGTCCTTCCAGATCTTCTGCTTTCCCTCGTAGATCATTCGTTGAAATGTTTGTCCGAACTGTATTCGAACGCCGTTTTCGCATATTCTTCCATCGAGAGGCCCATCTGCTCCGCCTTCTTGCGGGAGAACTCCTCCACCAGTTCGATCCGCCGGGTGGCACCGGTCACGTCGAAAATGGCCTGAAGTTCATCCAGGGACTCCTGCGGAATCTTCCGGAGGACACCGGGGCCATCTCCCTTATAGTTGGCACCCTGCCGCGCCAGACTCTTGTCCAGGTGGTCCATATGCCATTTCCAAACCGGACCGGACTCCTTGTGGTCGTTCCAGTCAAAGGTCTCCGGATATACGCAGTAACCGTATTCCAGGATGTTCCGGGCGAAGGTGCGGGTAAGTGGAAGCATCTGACGGCCCTTTTCGGATTCGGCGAAAAAACCCAGCCGGATGCTCAGGTCCCGCAGGGCCATGATCACCATGCCCGGACCGTTTTTCCGGGGACAGCGCGTGACGCAGCTCATGCATTCCCCGCAGTACCAGATCGTATCGGACTTGAGGAGCGCCTCGATCTGCGCGTCATCCCGTGTCTGGACAATGGTGACGATCTTCCGGGGGTCGTACCGGTAGAACTCCGCGGCCGGACAGATGGCCGTGCACGTGCCACAGTTGATGCACGTGTGATACCCTTCCTTGAAGCGGTAGTCTTTCTCCAGTTCCTCGAAAAGATGGTCCATGGCTACATCGGCTTGATGACTCTCGCCAGACGGGCGCAGAGGCCCGGGAAGAAGCGCTTGATATACACCATGATCAACTCCTTGCTGCCCACGAGCACCTCGCGGCGTCCCTTGCGGACAGCCTTCACAATGATCCGGGAGGCCTTTTCGACGGTGATGCCGCCCGCCTGGCCGGGATCCATCTTCCCATGGGGCTTCCCGCCCTTGTCCAGGGCGCGGAGGGAAATGTTCGTCCGGACACGGCCCGGACAGACGATCGTCACCCGGATGCCCTTGTCATAGGATTCCGCCTGCAGGGTCTCGAAGAACCCGTACAGGGCGGCCTTGGCGGAACAGTAGCCGCACCGGAGCCGGAAACCGAACTTGCCGGCGATGGAGGTCGTCACGGCGATATGGCCGCCGCCGCACTCCACCATGCGCGGGAGAAGTTCCTTTGCGATGCCGGCCGGGGCGAAATAATCGATTTCCATCAGGGTCCGGAGCATTTCCATGGACGTGTCCTCCACGGACGTGCGCTGGCTGATACCGGCGTTCAGATAGGTGATATCCAGACCCCCGAAAGCCTGCCAGGCCGCCTGGACCAGGGACGGAATCCCCTCCGGACGGCTGAGGTCATAGGGCAGGACAACCACCTCGGGAGCACCTTTCTCCCGGCACCTGGCGGCCACCGGCTCCAGTTCCTCCGTGGTAGGGGCCGTCAGCACGAGACGCGCCCCTCCTTCGGCCCAGCGGTATGCACAGGCTTCCCCGATCCCGGAAGAACCACCTGTAATCCAGACCCTCTCCATCTACTTGTACAGGGAGATGTCCGGAATGGGCTTGTCGTATTCGCCACGGTCCAGCCGCTCCTTGATCTCCTTGAAGGCGGCGAGGGTTCGCTCGACATCCTCCATCGAATGGGCGGCCGTCGGAATGATACGGAAGATGACCATGCCCAGCGGGATGACCGGATAGATGACGACCGAGCAGAAGATGCGGTAGTTCTGCCGGAGGTCCACGACGATGTTCGTCGCCTGCTCCAGGCCGGCCTCCATGTGGACCGGGGTCACGCAGGCCTCGGCCGGGCCGATGTCGTAGCCCAGCTCGCGGAAGCCTTCCTGCAGGCGGCGGGTCACCTTCCACAGGTGGGCGCGGCGCTCGTCCCCTTCGGGGCTGTCGATGATCTCAAGACGCTTGATGCAGCCTTCCACAATGGGCATCGGCAGGGACTTCGCATAGATCTGGGAGCGCATGTTGTAGCGCAGGTAGTCGATGATGTCCTTGTCGGAAGCGACGAAGCCGCCGATGGTAGCCATCGCCTTCGCGTAGGCACCGATGTACAGGTCCACGCCGTCCATCACGCCGAAGTGCTCGGAGGTACCGCGGCCGTGGGGGCCCATCACGCCGAAGCCATGGGCGTCGTCGATCATGAAGCGGAAGGGTCATGCCGAACACGCCCTCGGTGATCACGAGGATGCCGCCGCCGCTTTCCTCGGCCACCTTGGTGGCGCGGGCGAGGACGCGGTCGCAGTCCTTCGCGTCGTTGTGACGGAACTTGAACTTGGCGCCGATATGGAGGCGGATACCGTCCAGCAGGCAGGCGTGACATTCGGCATCATAGACGATGACGTCGTGACGGCTCACCAGGGAATCGATCGTGGACAGGATGCCCTGATAGCCGAAGTTGAACAGGAATGCGGCTTCTTTCTTCTCGAAATCGGCGAGCATCCGCTCGAACTTCTCGTGGAGGACCGTCTGGCCGGTCATCATGCGGCTTCCCATCGGGTAGGCCATACCCCAGCGGGCGGCGGCCTCGGCATCGACCTTGCGGATCTCGGGATGGTTCGCGAGGCCCAGGTAGTTGTTCAGGCTCCAGCACAGGACTTCCTTCCCGGCGAAGCGCATGTGGGGACCGAGTTCGCCTTCGAGTTTGGGAAATGCGAAATAACCGTCAGCCTTGTCGCGATACTGGCCGATGGGGCCGCCGGTGGAACGGCGTATTTTCTCAAAAATATCTGTCTGCATAGCAGTTATGGTTAAGGTTTTACTTTTTCACGGGATACGAGCCCCATCGCCCGGAACAGGAACTTCGGGAGGGGCTTCAAAGGATTGCGCTTTTTCATGTCGATGTACCAGCCCAGCTTCTTCACGACCGGTACCTTGTGGGTCTCGACGAACTCGATGAGCGTGCCGTCCGGATCCTCGATGTAGGTGAAGTGGCCGGAAGCGTCGCCCATGTCGAAAGTGATGCCGCCCGGGCAGCTGTCCACGGTGAAGGGATGGCCCTTTTCCGCGCAGAACTTCTCCAGTTCCCGCATCCCGGTAACGTCATAGCAGATCTGGATGAAGCCGGGATCGCCCCAGTAGCGTCCTTCGTAAATTTTCCGGGGAGTGCGGTCCAAAGCCTGCACCAGTTCGATGCAGTCCGGACCCATCAGTCCGGAGAAGGCGCCGTGGCGGGGCTTCGACGGGGCCAGGAGCACCCGGCGGAACCTTCCGTCGGCACCGGGGAGGAGGGACCAGTCTCCGAACACCCCGGTCTCATCGTATTTCACGGAATCATAACCCAGGATCCCGCGGTAGAAGGCGATGGATTTCTCCATGTCGGTCACTCCGACCACGGTGCCTGCCATCCCGCCGGTCAGTTTTCCTTCGTCGATGTACAGGAAATCCGTCTCTACCAGCTGGAAACAGTTGCCGTACAGGTCCTTCACGTAGAAACAAGGCGTCCCGTCCGGAAGAGTGGACGGAGCACTCACCGCTTCCCACTTGGCGGAAAGGGCCTTCTGGCAGGCGGCCACGTCACGGCAGTTGACCTTGGCGGCGAAAACGCCCAGGTCGCCGGCTGCGACATCAAAACCGGCCGGCTGCGGTTTCCTTTCCGAATACTGCCAGATCTCGAAACCGCCGCCTCCCTGCAGGTTTACGGCGATGCAGGCATGCCGTTTCTGCGGCTGCCCGCCCGTGTAGGGAAGCATGCGCTCCGCTACCGTGTCATCTTCCAGAATCCGGATGTCCGTACCGAACATTTCGATGAACCAGTTCCAGGATTTCCTGAAGTTTTCCGTTCCGACGCCCACCTGCTGGATGCCGGAGATATTGAATCCGCACTTGTCCGCCATGATGATTTTTCTTTTCAAACATGCAAATTTAAAAGAATTTATCTAAACTAATACACCTCTACCTGACAGGGAGCCTATATTTTTTCGTATCTTTGTATCAAAAGTATTGCATCATGCGCAGTTTCCGTCTCTGGGGCTTTGCAGCCCTTTTCGCCGTCCTCGCGGCGTGCAGTCCCAAGCGGTCGGGTCCGAACCCGGATCCAGCCTTTGCCGCTTATGTCCAAGCCTATACGGGAGGTGTCGTCTCCGAAGGGTCGGCCCTCCGCATCGAACTGGCGACCCCGGTGCCGATGGACCGCCAGACCGACGGCCTGTTCTCCTTCCGGCCCGCCCTGTCCGGAACCGAGCGGTGGCTGAGCCCGACCGTGGTCGAGTTCGTGCCCGACACCTGGAAGCCCGGAACCGTGTACGAAGGTACTTTCAACGTGGGCAAAGTGCTTCCTGTCAAGGAAAACAACTGCCAGCAGTTCCCTTTCCGCGTCCAGGTCGCCCCCAAGACGGCTTCCTTGTCCCTGGAGGGCATCACCATCCGGGATGACGCCGTTCTGGAAGGAACCGTCCGCCTGAGCGTTCCGGCCCCGATGGAGGACATCTCCCTGACCATGGATCCCCAGACAGCCGTCACCCTTTCCGGCGAGGGGAGCCTGTACCGGTTCGAGACCGCACCGATCGCCCGTTCCCAATCCGACAGGAATGTCAAGTTCCATCTGAAGGTCGACGGCTTCAGCAACGAGCCGGAACTCAAGGCCGTCATCCCGGCCGCCGGCGCCTTCAAGGTTGTCGACACCCGGATCATCCGGAGCGGCAACCCCTGTGTGGAAGTCCGGTTCAGCGAACCGCTCTCGCCCGCCGCGTCCCGGGAAGGACTCATCGAACTCGACGGCGCGCTCCGGCAGACCGTGGACATCCGGGACAACTGCGCACGGGTGTATTTCGAAGGAAATCCCGGCGACCTGACCCTGACTGTTCACCGTGGGGTCAAAAGCGCTGACGGACAGGATCTTGCGCAGGATTTCCGCACGCAGTTCCCCGCCGTCGACCCGGCGCCCGCGGTAACCATTCCCATCGACGGGAACATCCTTCCTGACGACAGCCGCCTCGTCCTCCCCTTCAACGCCGTGAACCTGTCGGCCGTGGACCTGCGGATCATCAAGGTCTATGAGAACAATATGCTCCTGTTCCTGCAGGAGAATGACCTCGGCGGTTCCTCCGACCTCCGCCGGGCGGGACGCCTGGTGTACAGCCGGCAAATTCCCCTGACGGAAGACGGCACCAGGAACCTGCACGAATGGAATACCTTCAGCATCGACCTGTCCGGCCTGTTCAGGCAGGAGCCGGGGGCCATCTACCGCATCCTCCTGTCCTTCCGGCAGGAATACTCCCTGTACGGCGGCAAGGAAGCGCCGAAGATGATCCCTGTCCAAAGCGGGAAACCCTCCGAAGAGGAGAACGCCGTATGGGACGTGCAGGAGAGCTACTGGTGGGACAACTTCACCGACTGGGATTACTACGAATGGGAAGACCGGGACAATCCAGAAACCCCGACTTACTATATGATATCCAGCCGGTTCCCTTCGGTGAACCTGCTTTCCTCCGACCTGGGCCTCCTTGCCCAGTATGCCGACGGCAACACCCTCTGGGCGGCGGTTACCGATATCGGGAGCGCCAAGCCCTATGCAGGGGTGGAACTGGAAGCCTATGACTACCAGCTCCAGCGTGTCGGATCGGCCAAGACCGACGGAAAGGGCCTCGCCGAAATCAAGGTCTCCCGCAAACCCTTCGTCCTCCTCGCCCGCAAGGGCCGGACGACGGGCTACCTCCGCCTCGCCGACGGCCAGGAAAAATCCATGAGCCGGTTCGACGTGGGCGGACAGGCGGTTGCCAAGGGATTGAAGGGCTTCATTTACGGCGAACGCGGCGTCTGGCGCCCGGGCGACACCCTCCACGTAACCATGATCCTCGCCGACAAGATGCAGCGCCTGCCGGAGGGCCATCCGGCCTCCCTGGAGCTCTATTCGCCGGAAGGACAGTTCTATACGCGCATGGTATCGACCGGGCAGGACGGATTCTACACCTTCCCGATCGTCACTTCCACCGAGGATCCCACCGGCTGGTGGAACGCCTATGTCAAGGTGGGCGGATCCGCCTTCCACAAGAGCCTCCATATCGAGACCGTCAAGCCCAACCGCCTCAAGGTGGCGCTCGACTTGCCGGGCGACTTCCTCCAGGGCGGCACCAGGACGTCCGCCCAGGTGACGTCATCCTGGCTTACGGGTGTCCCTGCTTCCGGACTCAAAGCGCACGCGACGATGACCCTGAGCAAGGGACCCGCTTCCTTCAAGGGATTTGACGGCTATGTCTTCCGCAACCCGGCGACTGCTTTCGAGGCCAGCGAGCATCCCCTGTTCGAGACCACCCTCTCGGGCGAGGGAACGGCCAAGACGACCTTTGACCTGCCGGCTGCAAAGGATGCTCCGGGTCTGCTCCAGGCTTTCATCGTGACGTCCGTCCTGGAAAGCGGCGGCGACGAGAGCTTCACGACCCAGACGGTCCCCTACTCCCCGTTCCCCGCCTATGTGGGCGTCAAGTTCCCGACCGACGGCGAGCTGGAAACCGACAAGGACCATACGGTCCGCGTTGCCGTAGTGGATGCGGCCGGCAAACGCCTCGCCGGCCGGCAGCTGGAATACCGCGTGTTCAAGCTGAACTGGAGCTGGTGGTGGGAAAGCAATCCGGATGAACTCGCCGGTTACGTGAACGGCAACGAGGCCAAACCGGTCGCCTCCGGCGTCCTCACGTCCGGCGAACAGGATGCCACCTTCACCCTGCGCGCCTCCGAGGAGGAATGGGGACGCTATCTCGTGGTCGTCCGCGATGTTGCTGGGGGCCATATTTCCGGCAAGTCCGTCATCATCGACTGGCCGGCCTACCGCGGCCGCTCCGGACGGGAGAATCCGAATGCCGAGACCATCCTTGCCTTCTCCGCCGACAAGGAGAGTTACCGGGCCGGAGAGAAGGCTACGGTATACATTCCTGCTGCAAAGGGCGGGCAGGCGCTCGTGAGCCTGGAGAACGGTTCCGGCGTGATTTCCCGCGAATGGGTTCCCACGCATGCATACAAAGACACGCCCTGGACTTTTACCGTCACCCCGGAGATGGCGCCGAACTTCTACGTGCACATCACCCTGGTCCAACCCTACCAGAACACGGCGAACGACCTTCCGCTCCGCCTGTACGGCGTGAAACGGCTGGCCGTGGAGAATCCGGCTTCGCACCTGGAACCGGTCATCAAAGTGGCCGATTCCGTGGCGCCGGAGGAGCGGTTCACCATCCAGGTTTCCGAGAAATCGGGCAAGCCCATGACCTATACCCTCGCCGTCGTGGATGAGGGCCTCCTGGACCTGACGGCCTTCAAGACGCCGGCTCCCTGGGAGGAAATGTACCGGACGGAAGCGCTGGGAGTCAGGACCTGGGACCTGTTCGACCAGGTGTTCGGGGCCTATTCCGGCCGCCTCACACCGACCCTTTCCGTGGGCGGTGACCAGGAGAACATCCGCGCCGCCAGGAAGGACAACCGGTTCAACCCGGTGGTCCAGTTCTTCGGACCGTTCACCCTGAACAAGGGAACCGGCAAGCACGAAATCAAGCTTCCGATGTATGTCGGCAGCCTCCGTGTCATGGTGGTCGCCGGCCATGACGGTGCCTATGGGAACGCCGCGAAAACCGTTGCGGTGAAATCCCCGCTGATGGTGCTTGCCAGCCTGCCCCGGCAGATCTGTGCCGGCGAAAGCGTCGTCCTCCCGGTCAATGTCTTCGCCCTCGAGGATCAGGTCAAGGACGCGCAGGTGACCGTGAAAGTTGAGGGTGCTCTCCAGGTAGACGGCTCCTCCACGGCGACGGCACACTTCGACAAGCCCGGCGACACGGTGGTCCACTTCGCCCTCAAGACCACGGGTGAAGGTTCTGCCAAGGTGACCGTCTCGGCAGCCGGCGCCTCCCGCAAGGCATCCGAAACCATCGACATCGAAGTCGTCAACCCGAATCCCGAGACCGTCACGGTGCGCTCGAGGAAGATTGATGCCGGTAAGACCGTGAGCTTCGACGCCGGTGCCGGTTCCACCCTCGCGCTGGCCGGATTCCCCGCCGTCGATGCGGCCGGCCTGTTCCGGACCATGAAGAACTACCCGTACGCCTGTACCGAACAGATCTCCGCCCGCGGACTCGTGTTCCTGCATCTGCTCCCGCAGCTTTCCGAGACTGATGCGAAGGAGGCCAGGGAACTCATCCCGGGCCTGATCCACCAGCTTTACACCCGGCAGCGGAGCGACGGCGGCTTCTCCTACTGGACCGGCGGGAACGTCTCCGACAGTTGGGCCAGTTCCATGGCCGGACAGTTCCTTGCAGAGGCTTCTGCGGCCGGTTTCGAGGTCCAGGCCGACGTCCTGGGCCGCTGGAAACGGTTCCAGACGAACCTGAGCCAGGCCTACCGCTTCGCCGGCAATGCCGCCTTCAGCCAGCTGGACGAATGCTACCGGCTTTACTCCCTGGCCGTTGCGGGCGCTCCTTCCCAGGCGGCGATGAACCGCCTCAAGGAATCCGGCGGTCTGGATACCCGGGCCGACTGGATGCTCGCCGCAGCCTATGCCGTCAGCGGCAAGACCAAGCAGGCACAGGAAATCGTCAATAAGGGCGGCACCGCCACCGGGGAATACGGTTACGCCGACTTTACCTTCGGCTCCAGCCTCCGCGACAAGGCCGTCGTCCTCCAGGTTCTGGCCCTGTCCGGCAATCTGGGACAGGCCCTCCCGACAGCCCTGGAAGTGGCTGAAAGCATCAACAAGGGCTATTATTCCACCCAGGAGGCCGCCTTTGCGGCCATGGCGATGGACCGGCTGTTCGGCAAAGTGGGCACCCAGGCCATCAAGGCCACCGTGGGTGGGAAGGAAATCGTTTCTGCCAAGTCGGTGTACAGTGAACCGGTTTCCGGAACAGTCGAGGTGAAGAATACGGCCGGAGACATCCTGTATGCCACGTTGACAACCGTCGGGCAGGCACCCGCCGGGACACCGGTCACCGCGGCCGCGTCAGGGCTCAAACTGGCCGTCAGCTATCAGCAGGCCGACGGAACTTCCATCAAGACCGATGCCATTCCGCAGGGCAAAGAGTTCACCGCCGTCGTGAAGGTGACGAATCCTACCACGAACGACTACCGCTCCCTCGCCCTCAGCGAGCGGATTCCGTCCGGCTGGGAAATCCTCAATGACCGGCTGCGGGGCGGCGGAAACCGTTCCGAAGACTACCGGGACATCCGGGACGACCGCTGCGACTGGTTCTTCGACCTGCCCCATGGCGCGACAAAGACCTTTACACTGAAGCTCCGTGCCGCCTATGAGGGCTCCTATACCCTTCCGGCCATCACCTGCTCGGCGATGTACAGCCCGAACGTAGCCGCCAACACGGCTTCCGGAACGACGGCCGTCACCCGATGAGCCGGCGGAAGGCAGTATTTCTCCTGGTTTTCGAGGTCCTTCTGGCAGGCTGGCTATGCTGCCTGCCGAGGGACCTTTTCAAAGGTGTATCCTATGCCACCGTCGTCACGGACCGGAACGGCGAACTGCTGGGCGCCCGCATCGCCGATGACGGGCAGTGGCGCTTCCCGCCGTGCGACACCGTACCCTACCGTTGCGCCACGGCCCTGATCCAGTTCGAGGACAGGCACTTCCGCTGGCATCCGGGGGTCGATCCGGCCGCGCTCGGCCGGGCGGTGGTCAGCAACCTCCGTGCGGGACACGTGGTCAGCGGCGGCAGCACCCTCACGATGCAGGTGATCCGCCTGTCCCGGGGAAAGGACCGGACGCTTTGGCAGAAAATGGTCGAGGCGGTCCTGGCGACCCGGCTGGAATTCCGTCACTCCAAGAAAGAAATCCTGGCCTTGTACGCGTCCCATGCCCCGTTCGGGGGAAATGTCGTGGGCCTGGAGGCCGCCGCCTGGCGCTATTTCGGACGACCGGCCGGAGAACTGTCCTGGGCGGAATCCGCCACCCTTGCCGTCCTTCCCAACGCTCCTGCCTCCATCCACCCCGGGAAAGGAAGGGAACAACTCCTGGAAAAGCGGAACCGCCTGCTGGAGCGGCTGCACAAGCGCGGCTTCATCGACGCCTCCACCCTGGAAAACGCACTGTCCGAGCCCCTTCCTGAGGCACCTTATCCGCTGCCGAACTACGCCAGGCAATTGGTTGAACGACAGCCTCATGGCGTAGAAACCCGGACGGAGATCAGCCTTCCGCTCCAACGGCAGGTGGAAGATGCGACGACGCGCTGGTCGGACGAACTCGCCCTAAGCGGAATCGCAGACCTTTCTGCCGTCATCCTGGATATCCGGAGCGGTGAAACGATCGCTTATGTGGGCAATTCCTCTCCGCTTCGTCCCAGGCACGGCTCCGAAGTGGATATCGCCACGTCTCCCCGCAGCACAGGCAGCATCCTGAAACCCTTCCTTTACTGTGCCGCCCTCCAGGAGGGGACCATTCTGCCCCGGACACTGCTGCAGGATACCCCCGTGAACCTCAATGGTTTCACGCCTCAGAACTATGACCTCCAGTTCCACGGGGCCGTACCTGCGGCCGAGGCCCTGGCCCGGTCACTCAACGTTCCCGCCGTACACCTCCTCCGCGCGTACGGGTCGCCACGGTTCCTGGAAGTGCTGCAGGAGGCCGGACTGTCCACCTTGACCAAAGATGCCGCCCATTACGGACTGTCCCTGATTCTCGGCGGCGGCGAAGGGACGCTGCAGGACATCACCCGGGCTTACGCCGGGATGGCCCGCAGTTACGAAGGGTTGCCCGCCACGACTCCGTTCCGGGACCGGATCGCCCTCTGGTACACCTTCGAAGCCCTGAAAGAGGTCAACCGGCCGGATGAAATGGACTGGAGACTCATCCGCTCCGTCCGGAAAGCCGCCTGGAAGACGGGCACCAGTTACGGCTCCCGTGACGCCTGGGCCGTGGGCGTGACCCCCGACTATGCGGTAGGCGTCTGGTGCGGAAACGCCGACGGGCACGGAGTTGCCGGCATGACCGGCGCCGCCACGGCAGGGCCCGTCCTGTTCGACCTGCTGAACCTGCTGCCCCCTTCTGCCGACTGGTTCGACGAACCGCTTGAAGGAGGCGTGTTCCTGGAGGTCTGCCCGGCATCGGGCATGCTCCGGAGTCCCGGTTGTCCCGATGCCGAGAGCATCCGGCTGCCGGAACGGGCCGCGGAGAGCGCGGTCTGCCCTTATCACCAGGACGGAACCTTCCGCCTGCCCCCCGCCATGGAATGGTACTATAAGGCCTATCATCCTGAATATCAAGTAAGCAAACCGGCGCGAAATGAATCCCTGATGGAATTCCTGTACCCTGAATCCGGCAGTATCCTCTCCCTCCCGCGCCAACTGGACGGCAGCCTCGGAGGAGCCGTTTTCCAAGTCGTCCACCGGGATGCGGACGCCACCCTCTACTGGCATCTGGATGATGAATATCTGGGCGAGACCCGCCTTATCCACCAGATGAAACTGCGTCCCGCCCCCGGAAAACACGCCGTCACCGTGGTGGACGGTGACGGCAATACGGTTTCAGTCGGATTTACGGTGGCTGGTTAACTTACAGGTCAATGACATACATTCTCCAACCGGAAGGAATCGCATACGTTGAATAAAAAACCGACCATTCCGCATTGGCATTCTTTACAAACTTCCCGGAGTCAGAGACACCGTATACCCATTCCTGCGTATAAAGATTATCTGGTGTCGTCGTAAACCATAAACTGCTGCATCCCATGAACATCCTACCCGCTGCGGAGTAGACCGCTCCAGTGGCACTTAACTGCCTGTTTCACAACGTTTTAAGGGGTGTTGCCCTGTGATTGTAATCACAGGGCAACACCCCTCATAGCACTGATTATCAGCAAGTTAAGCGTCACCAGGAAGGTTACTCTACCGAAAGCACGCCGCGGAAGGCGTCGTTGGCGCGGTAGTGCGGGGCGTAGAGGGATTCGACGGTGAGGACGGGCGCCGTGAAGGTACCGGCCTGGGTGACGAAGAATTCCTCGGTCAAGGTCGTGTTCTCCTCCGGGAAGGAGTCGAAGTAGTACTCGGTGCGGTCGGCCTTCACGTTGCGGTAGCCCTGCGGGGTGAAGGTGAGGCGGCGCCAGTTCCACCAGCCCCAGCCGGTCCGGCCGGACAGCTGCTCGACAGGACGGAGGGCGGCCTCGCGGAAGGCGTCGACCTTCACGAAACTGCGGTTCTCCTGGTTCCAGATCCGGTACTCGGCGATGATCTTGTCTCCCACGGCCACCGGCGTACCGGGCTTGATTTCCTCGCGCTCGGTCACCTGGTCGTTCTTGTCGGAGGTACGGTCGTCATAGACCTTTTCCACCGTCTTTTCCCGGAAGAACTTCCGTTCGATGGTGAATCCGTTGCCCGCCGCCTTGATGTCGGCGAAAGGCTTCGCGTACGTGGCGGAGTAGGACAGGATGGAGGTGGACAGGATCTCGTCGGAGCCGTCCAGGATGGCTGTGATGGCATCCACGAAAGCCGGGCTCTCGTCCCATTTCTGCGTCTCCTTCTGGAGCATGAGCCACAGGCGGATGCCGTCGGAAACCTCCGGCGCATAGGGGTTCATCAGGCCGCACAGGAGGGCGTGCGCATCGGCTTCGGTCTCCAGGAGGCCGCGCCAGGGCATGACTGCGTTCGGGTAGTACCAGCCACCGTCACGATGCTCCACGGCGTATTCCTTCAGGGAGGCGATATCGGCCTTCAGGGAGGATTCCATCCGGGACTTGGCGGCGAGCTTGACGCCCCAGGCCTTGGCAAGCGCGACGCCCTCGGAGGAACCGGACAGGTTCAGGAGGGTCTGGACCCGACGGGCCTTGGTCATGATCTGGCCCTGCAGGCCGCGGCCATCCTTGGCGGAAGGAACGAGATAACCCTTCACGTATTTCTGGAAATCGGCAAAGCGCTTTTTCCCTTCCTTCGTCACCGGCTTGACTTCGAACGGGACAGACGGGTAGAGCGACCGGACAAAGAGGTACTGGGCATCCGACAGATAGCCGCGCCAATAAGGCAGTTCCGTCGCGAAATGGTTGTTGTCCAAGAACTTGACGGACGAAGTCAGGTCCGGCACCTCGAATCCCCGGTCGCGGAGTTTCGCAAAGCGGGAAAGCAGCACCGCCGTAATCACCGGCGAGGAATCCATCCCTTCGAACCAGCCGAAACCGCCATCGGCATTGCGGCAGGCAAGGACCTTCTCCAGAAGGGCTTGAGATTCCTTCGCTTCGCTCGGAATGACAGCACCATTGTCATTCCGACCAGACAGTTCGTCCTTGTCATTCCGACCAAGCAGTTCGTCCTTGTCATTCCGAACTTGCGAAGCAAGTGAAGGAATCTGCAAAAGCATCCGTACATAGTACGCCTCTGAGAGGGAGAGGACATCCATCCCGGCGGGATCCACCTTGGCGGGGATGGCGGCACGGACGAGGTCCAGGAGGGTCGTTTCGGTCAATGCCGCCTCGGGAGCGGGAACGTTGACGAAACGGTTCCGAAGTTCCGCCAGGAGCGTCTCGCGGCTCATGCCGGAGCGGAGGACGGCGGAATGGGCCTCGGTGAGGGTCTGGACAGGCTTCTTTACCGTAATCGGCAGGAAGACGGCGTCGGAGAAGTCGGAGGCGGTGAAGACCGCCTTGATGCCCAGGGTCTCAACGGCCGGAACCCGGACCGGGAAACGATGGCTTTCCACGCCGCCGGCCGGGACAGTGACGGCCACGCGCTGGACGCCCGTCGGCTCGACGCCTTCATATTCCGCAGACGGATAGGTGTACAGGTACAGCCAGCCTTCCACCGGTTTGTCGGAGTTGGAAGATACGGTGGCGGCCACCTCATACGTATCGCCCACATAGAGGAACTGCGGTTCCTGGACGGCCACCTTCACCGGGATGCTGACAACCATCTCCTCCCGGAGATACGCGTTGCGCATCCCCTTGTCATGCGCATAGAGCGCCACATAATACGTGGACAGCTTGTCGGACGTCTGGAAGGAGAAAGACAGCTTGCCGGCAGCATCGGAGACCAGGTGCGGCTGGAAAGTCAGGGAGTTTTCGAACTTGGAGCGGACGGTGACATCGTCCCCGGGAGCAAACCCTGGCTTTGTCTCGACCAGTTGGAAAGGAATGGATTCTTCCTCTGCGGCCTCTGCTGCCATGTCCATCGTAGCCATGTTGACGGAAGCGGAACGGGTGGCCTTCATCATGGGCGCCGCGCCATAGGCGACGACGGATTCCTCCAGGACCAGGTCGTCATCATACGGGTCATCCCCCTGCACCCGGCCACACACGGAATTGATATCCACGTATGCTACGCTGAATTCCCGCAACGTGACCACAGGCCAGTAATTCCCCGAGATGGCGTCGATGCTCTTGTCGTACACCGCCGCCAGGGCTTCAACGTCCGGATCGGTCTTGAGGGTGAAGGTATAGGATGTCCCCGGGAAAGCCTTGTCCACGAAGCGGTCGAACTGCAAAGGCAGCGCCAGGCGGGTACGGGTGCGAGAATACTCCTTGTCGAAGGTAATGGATTCCCCCCGCTTGAAATAGAAGACCTGAAGCCGTACGGCATCGGGATATTCCGCCTTATAGTCCAGGTCGACACTTATAAGGGATCCTTCTTTGGCGCGCTCGCCCTTCAGGACGACCTTCTGAGTCTCCAGCACCTGCCGGCTCTTGCCAAAGAGGGTGACGATGGCATATTCGGCTCCGTCAGCGGTCCCCATCGTCAGATGGATCTTCTCTCCCACCGGCACGTCGGAAGGACCGGTCAGAAAGACGCGGCGGACCGGAGCGTCCAGGACCTTCCCGCCCGGGGACATCTTCAGGATGAAGCATTTCACCTCATCCTCCACTCCCCTTTCGGAAGCGCTTCCCTGCAGGGTATAGAGGCCGTCGGGAAGTCCGCCAAGATCCAGGGAGACCACTTCTCCGGAAGCCGCCTTCCCTTCCCGGACGACGGAATTATCTTCCGCGAGCAGTTTATACGTCACCGGAACGTCGATCCGGTTCCCGTCGCTGTTGTCCACCTGCATCCTGACGCGGGCGACTTTTTCAGTCGCGATGTATTTCGACGGGGACGGACGCCAGCGGCGGCCGATATACCGGACCGGACCGTTCAGGTCTTTCTCCTCCAGGGTCACGAATTCCCCTTCGGCGGCATTTTCCATCGACAGGGACACGGAAATGTGTTCGCTCACATACACACCGGCGCCAAACTCCTGCATCTCGCCGGTCGCGTCGGTCGCGGTTACCCCGATGCTGTACCAGCCGGTTTCCTCCGCCTTGAAAGCGAAGGAGAAGGTGCCGTCCGCCGCGGGCGTAACATGTTGTTCCAGGACCACATTCCCCCAATGGTCCACCTTCACGGAAAGGTCGGCGCCGGTAAGGGAATGGCCGGAATAGCTTTTCACCTTCCCGCTCACGACCACCTCGTCCCCGCGCAGGTAAAGCCTGTCGTTGGAATCGAAGGAGAGGGCGAAGGTAGGAAGGACGAACTCGTCCACGCGGAAATCGTCGGTGGCGAGGTGTTTCTTCCCGGAAGTGACCTGGATGTTGAAATACCCGTTGCGCTCACCTTTTGGAAGGGTGAAAGAACCGGAGACCGAGCCGAAAGCATTGGTCTTGAGTTTCAAACGTTCGATGGCCTTTCCTTCGGTATTGAAGAGGGAAACCTGGACTTCCCTGTCCGGGACGACGGAGACCTTGTCCACGAGGTTGCCCTGATAGACAACCGCCTTGAACTGAAGGACGTCGCCGGGATTATAGGCGCCGCGGTCCCTGTAGACATTGCAGAAGATTTCGTCGGAACGGTCGTCGGAATCCGGGGAATAGCCATAGTCTCGGATGCCCAGCTTCCGGCTCCCGCGCAGGTCCTTCCCGGAACCGGTTTCCGCCGAAAGGGTGTAATAGACATTCCGGCTGTTCCCGACCGTCTGCTGGAACTTCTTCGGAAGCTGGGTGAAACCGTCCAGCCGGACCGTTTCGCTGACGACCTGGGTGTCCCCCTTCCAAAGGATCAGTTTCACCTTGTCCAAGGGCTTGCCGGAAACATAATCGGCCACATAAGCGGCGTATCCTTCCGACTCCCGCCGGACCGCCAGGGAAAGCGTATGCTGGTTGTAGTAAGCCGTACCGCTGAGTTTGCCGTTCACGGCTTCCAGGGAATATGACCCGTCCCCCAGTTCCGGCAGGGCCACCTTGACGGTGTCCATCACATAGAAACTCCGGGCGGGATTGGAGAGATTCCAGGACTTCAGGGATTTCTTGTCCTGCCGGAGGGTCAGGGTCGCCTTGTCCAGATTACGGAAGGTAACCACGGCTTCCTGGTCCACGACCTGGACCTGGACTGCCTGCGAGGTGAGCGCCTTTGACAGGTTCTTCACGGCTTCGCACGCCTTGGCGATCTTCGCCTCGTCCCCCCGGAGGGCCGTGCGCTCCTTCTCATAATCCAGGCATTTGCGATACAGGGCCTGGTAGGCGGCCTGGCCGGCCTTTTCCTCGTTCAACGCATCGAATTCCATCCGGAGCAGGTCCTGGCGGGGCCAGAGGGCGACGGCCTTGCCGGCATATTTCGACGCAACCGCCTCCAGGGCGGCTTTCCGGGCGTCCTTGTCGGAAGTCCGCGCAGCCAGATAATAGGCCAGATAGCCTTCGCCGGGATATCTGCCGGCGACTTCGTCCTTCAGGGTCCGGTAGATTTCATCCTTCTCCGGATCCTCATACCGGCGTGCCCCCAGCAGATGCCACAGGACATATTCATAGTCTGAGGCTACGAAATCCTTCAAAGCGCCACCCATCAAACCGCCGATGCCGCGGTACAGGGAAGGGTTGTGACCGGTGCGGAACGCATCGGACCGGTCCCTCACGAAAGCCCAGCGTTCATCGGAGGAAGCATTGCCATAGTCGCCCATCCAGAGATAGGTAACCATCGGATCGGCGAACGCCTCCACTTCCTTCTGCAGGTTCGTCCGGAGTTCGTCCCGCTTTTTCCAGTCGCGGCGCTGCACCGATTCCACGTATTTCACCGCCGCATCATAAAAGTCGGCGGCGAGGTGCTGTTTCTGCGCTTCCGCCTTGATCTTCGACAGGATTTCCGCTTCCTTCTGGGGGCGGTCGGCCTTGGAGGCTTCTTCATACTGTTTCCACAGGGCGGTGAGCACGTGGCCGTCCTGGTCGGGCGCGGGAAGGGCGTTCATCATAGGGGCTGTCAATAAGAAAGCGACGGCCGCAAGGGCTGTCCGGAAATAGCGTAACATAACATTCTATTAATCTGAAGACGTACCCTTCAACAACCGTACCGTTACCGGAACAGGGGCAGGGCTTCGGCGACGACGAAGGCGGAACCGCCGATGAATACCAGCGGCGGGGCGGGTTTCACGGCAGAGGCTGAGCGAGCCGGCTGCCCGGCAACGTTCTGGGCGAGCTGGACGGCCATCTGGACGGCCTGGCGCACCGTGCCCACTTCAAAGGCCCGGACCGGCGGGGAACCGGCCGGCCGGTTTTTCGCGACGGCGGTATAGCGTTTCAGGATCTCGGCGGCGGGAAGGGCCCGGGGCGTATCCGGCGCCGTGAAGATGTAGGTGGCGTCGACGGGCATCAGGGGAAGGATGGAATCCAGGTCTTTGTCGGCCATCACCCCGTACACGATGATAAGGGAACTGCAGCGGCCCTCCTCCACATAGTGGCGGAGCTGGTCGAAACTGTACCGGAGCGCCTGGGGATTGTGGCCGATGTCCGCCAGGACGAAGGGAAGGTCGGAAAGGCGTTCCCAGCGTCCGCGGAAGCCGGTCCGGCGGGCGGCATGGATGATTCCGTCCAAAACCGCCTGCACGTCGGAAAGGGCTTTGAATCCGGGGATTCCCCTCAGGATATCCACGGCGGCAAGGACTGTCCGGAGGTTTTTCTCCTGGACCGTCGCCTGCAGGTCCATCTTGCGGAGGATCTCCTGCCGGCGGTGCCACAGGGACGGACGGACCCGGTCGGCATACGTGAGGGGGCAGTTCATCCAGGCCTTGTCGTCGAACACCGGATCGGTCTCCGGATCGCTCTCCCCCACGAGCGCGGGAATGCCGGGCTTGAAGATGCCCGCTTTCTCTCCGGCAATCGCTTCAAGGGTATCGCCCAGCTGGGCGCAATGGTCCAGGCCGATGGTGGTGACGACGGCCAGCTCCGGCGTAAGGACGTTCGTGGAATCCAGCCGGCCGCCGAGGCCCGTCTCGATGACGGCCACGTCCACGCCCTCGTCGGCGAACCATTTGAAGGCGAGGCCGGTGGTAATCTCGAAGAAGGAAAGGTTATGTTCCTCGAAATACGGTTTCCAGGCCGACAGGAACTCGAAAACGTACGCTTTCGGAATGAGGCCATAGGATTCCCGGCCGGGGATGATGCGCGCCCTTTCGCGGAAATCCAGGAGATGGGGGGAGGTGTACAGACCGGTCTTCAGGCCGACGGAAGAAAGGGCCGATGCAAGCAGGCTGGCGACGGAACCCTTTCCGTTGGTACCGGCGATATGGATGGACCGGAAGGCGCGTTCGGGATGCCCCAGGGCGGCGCAGAAGGATTCCATCCCCTCCAGTCCCGGCTTGTAGGCCGCCGCGAAATCCGTCTTCTGCACCGACGGAAACCGCCGGAAAATCTCCTCCAAAAGCCGTCCGTAGGCGGACTCCGAATACTCCATATACCGCGTTTTTTTGTTTTCAACACAAAATTACCTATTTTTGATGACAAATAAAAACGGAAGAATGGCTGACAAAGCACCCAACCTCCACGACGCTTACATCATTGACGGCATCCCCCAGGCCCTGACCCCCGCCGGACTGTTGCAGGAATGCACCCTTCCGGGTGCCCTCCCGCCCCGGACCGATTCCGGGACCGTAGCTGACGAGACGGTGGACATCGCCCCGACGCCCTTTGACTTCCGGGATGAAGCCATCGACGCCTATTCCGATGCCGTCGCTTCCGCTCCCCGTCCTCCGTTCCCGCTGCCGTTTGCCGCCCCGGCCACCCGGGCCCGGGTGGCCAAGGCCCTGCTGGACGCCATCTGGATGGGCGGTCACTTCCGTCTCGGCGATCTCACGCTGAAAGCCGACTGGCGCTGGAACGACGGCGCCATCGGAAATCAGGCGGCCTTCTACGCCTCGGTCGAGGGTGCCGCCGACTATATCGACGCCCTGGGACTCAAGATCAATGAAGTGAAAGTGTCGTGCGGCCCTTGTTCCGCCTCGTTCAAAGCGACTACGACGGCGGAGGAAGAGGCGCCGGACGAGGAGGATTCCATCATTCGCGAACTCCCCTTCCGCACGACGAATCCGCGCATTTCCCGGCGCCGCCGCTGTCCGGCTGCGCTGCAGGGCGAGGCATCCGACTGGATCATCTACATCCCGATGGACACCTGCGACTACCGGCTCGGCGGGTCCCTGCTCGCCGCCGCGACCGGCGAACGCCGGGGAACTGCCCCCGATGTGGGTGACGCCGACTATTTCATCGACGGATACGAGATCGTCCGGGAACTGGTGGAGGACGGGATCGTCAAGGCCGGTGCGACGGTCCTCGAAGGCGGCCTGATGCAGGCCCTGCGGTCGATGGCTTCCGTGAACGGGGCCGAGATCACCGTCAACGACATCTGCCGCGCCTACGGCGGCGAACTCCAGGTCCGCGTACTTTTCGGTGAAGTTCCGGGCGTGGTGATCCAGATCGCCGACATCGACTACGACTATGTGGATGCGGAACTCCTGCTCCAGGACATCGCCTACTTTCCCCTGGGCCATCCGGTCCCGGGAACGCCCGGCATCTCCGTCCTCTCGGGTGGGAACAGCATCACCGGTATCCTCGAATCCCTGATGAACTCCCTGGAAGGGGAAGACTAAACACTGAAAAACCCATGGCCAAGATTTTCATCCTCGACACCAACATCATCCTGCACGACCACAATGCCATCCGGAGTTTCCAGGACAACGACCTGGTGATTCCGATTGCCGTCATCGAGGAACTGGACAAGTTCAAGAAGGGCAACGACGCCCTTTCTTTCAACGCGCGCGCCTTCATGCGCGACATCAACAAACTCACCGACAAGCGGGAGTTCGGGCCGGAAGGGATCTCCCTCGGCAAACGGCTCGGCCGCATCAAGATCGAACCCAACCACCCCTTCGCCCCCGAATTCGCCGACCTTTTCCGCGACGACACCCAGGACCACCGGATCCTGTCCACGGCGATGTGGGTGCGGGAGCAGAATCCCAACCGGTTCGTCGCCCTCGTGACCAAGGACATCAACCTCAGGCTCAAGGCGAAGGCCGCCGGCATGCCCGCCCAGGACTACCTGAAAGACCGGGTGGAGGATGAGACCCTCTACGACCTCGAACGGGAAGTCCTGACCGAGGAAGCCGACCCGCAGGTTATCCAGCAGCTGGCCTACGGGCAGGACAACAGCATCGACTGGCAGGAAATCTCCCGGAAGGAGCCCCGGGCCAACCAGATGTACAAGTTCGACCTGGGCGGTACGACCATCCTCGGACGCTATGATACGAAAAAGAACCGGATCGTACTCGTCCGCTCGAAGGAGGCCTACGGCATCCGTCCGCGCAACGACGAGCAGCGCTTCGCCCTGGACGCCTGCCTGAACCCGGAAATCCCGCTCGTCTCCCTGACCGGCGGAGCTGGAACGGGCAAGACCCTCATCGCCCTCGCGGCGGCCCTGGAGCAGGAAAAGGACTTCGACCAGATCATCCTCAGCCGACCCACCGTGGTGCTCGGCGGCCAGGACATCGGTTTCCTGCCGGGCGACCAGAAGAGCAAGATGAGCCCCTATGTCCAGCCGCTGATGGACAATCTGGACGTGATCAAGCGCTGCTTCAGGCCCGGCTCCAAGCAGGCCCTCAAGATCGAAGCGATGCTCAAGGAGGAAAAACTCCTCATCTCGCCCCTCGCCTACATCCGCGGCCGGTCCCTCGGAAATGTATATTTCATTGTGGATGAGGCGCAGAACCTCACCCCGCACGAAGTCAAGACCATCATTACCCGGGCCGGAGAAGGCACGAAGATGGTTTTCACGGGCGACATCTTCCAGATTGACCAGCCCTATCTGGACCAGTGGTCCAACGGCCTTACGCACCTCGGCGAGAAGATGACCGGACAGGCCCTTTTCCAGCATATCTTCCTCCGGAAGGGAGAACGTTCCGAGCTTTCCGACATCGCCGCGAAGCTTTTGTAGGGCCATACCGTCACATTTTTTCGTTTTTCCGCAGATTTTATTGTAAATTTGCGGACTTAGTGTGCAATTGAGTTAAAAACCTAATAATACTACCAATGAAAGCAATCAAGAAAAGAGTCTACCGTTTTGGTGGAAAGACCGCTGAGGGCGACGGCAAGATGCGCGAACTGCTCGGCGGCAAAGGTGCGAACCTCGCCGAAATGAACCTCCTGGGGATGCCTGTCCCCGCCGGATTCACGATCACGACCGAATGCTGCACCGAGTACTACCGTCTCGGTGGCGGATATACCCCGGAACTCAGGACGGAAGTTGCCGCCGCCCTCGAAGCCACGGAAAAGATCATGGGCAAGAAGTTCGGCGACCCGAAGGATCCGCTCCTGGTGAGCTGCCGTTCCGGTGCCCGTTCCTCCATGCCGGGCATGATGGACACCATCCTCAATATCGGCCTCTGCTCCAAGACCATCCCGGGCCTCATCGAGAAGACCCAGAACCCGCGGTTCGTCTATGACGCCTACCGCCGTCTCATCATGATGTACTCCGACGTCGTCATGGAGAAGGCCGAGGGCATCGAGCCGGCCGACGGCCAGGGCATCCGCCAGCAGCTGGACCGGATGATGGACGAGGTCAAGAAAGCCAACGGCTACAAGAGCGATACCGAACTCACCGCCGACCAGCTGAAGGACCTCGCCGAGGCCTTCAAGGTCCGGATCAAGGAAGTTCTGGGAGTGGATTTCCCGGACGATGCCAAGGCCCAGCTCTGGGGCTCCATCGGCGGCGTCTTCAAGTCCTGGAACGGCAAGCGCGCCATCCGGTACCGCCAGATCGAGCACATTCCGGACGACTGGGGCACGGCCGTGAACGTCCAGTCCATGGTGTTCGGCAACATGGGCGACACCTCCGCCACCGGCGTGGCCTTCTCCCGCAACCCGGCCAACGGTGACAACAAATTCTACGGCGAATGGCTCATCAACGCCCAGGGCGAGGATGTGGTCGCCGGTATCCGCACCCCGAACCCCCTGAACGAGGCCACCAAGAGCGAGAAGAACAAGAACCTCGCCTCCCTCGAGACCGCCATGCCCGAGGTATACAAGGAGCTTGACGACATCCGCGTCCGTCTGGAACAGCATTTCCAGGACATGCAGGATATCGAGTTCACCATCCAGGAAGGCAAGCTGTGGATGCTCCAGTGCCGGATCGGCAAGCGCACCGGCCTTGCCGCCCTGCAGATGGCGGTGGACATGGTGGACGAAGGCCTGATCGACGAGAAGACCGCCGTCATGCGCGTGGCTCCGGCCCAGCTTGACGAGGTCCTTCACCCGATTCTCGATCCGGCTTCCGAAAAGAAGGCCGAAGTCCTGGCCCAGGGCCTTCCGGCTTCCCCGGGCGGCGCCGTTGGCCAGATCGTCTTCACGTCCGAGGACGCCATCAAGTACGCCCTCGCCGGCAAGAAATGCATCCTCGTCCGTGAGGAGACCTCCCCGGAAGACATAGACGGCATGCACGCCTCCGTCGGCATCCTGACCGAACGCGGCGGCATGACCTCCCACGCGGCCCTCGTGGCCCGCGGCTGGGGCAAGTGCTGCATCGTGGGCTGCGACGCCCTGAAGATCAACTTCAAGGAGAAGACCGTCGCCTTCGCCGGTATCGACAAGACCTTCAAGGAAGGTGACTTCCTGAGCCTCAACGGTGCCAAGGGTCTCGTCTACGGCTGCGCCATCGACACGATGGATGCCTCCGAGAACCCGCTTTTCGCCAAGTTCATGGGCATGTGCGACAAGTTCCGCAAGCTGGGAATCCGCACCAACGCCGACACGCCGGAGGACGCCGCCCGCGCCCTCAAGTTCGGTGCCCAGGGCATCGGCCTGTTCCGTATCGAGCACATGTTCTATGGCCGCAACAGCGAAATTCCCCTGTCCAAGCTCCGCAAGATGATCCTCTGCGACACCGACGCCGAGCGCAAGGCCGCCCTCGCCGAACTCGAGCCCTTCATGAAGGCCGCCGTCAAGGATACGCTCCGCGTCATGGACGGCAAACCCGTCGTGTTCCGCCTCCTGGATCCGCCGCTCCACGAGTTCGTCCCGCAGGGTGAGGACAAGAAGAAGGAACTGGCCAAGGATCTGGGCATTTCCGTCAAGGAAGTCGAGAAGAGGGGCGCTTCCCTCCACGAGGTGAACCCGATGATGGGACACCGCGGCGTCCGTCTGCACGTCAGCTTCCCGCTGATCGCCGAGACCCAGTACCGCGCCATCTTCACCGCCACCGCCGAACTCCAGAAGGAAGGTCTGCACCCGCACCCGGAGATCATGATCCCGGTCACCATCTCCGCCCGTGAGCTCAGCTTCCAGAAGGCCATCTGCGAGAAGATCAAGGCCGAGGTCCAGGCCATGGTGGGTACGCTCATCGACTACCAGTTCGGTACGATGATCGAAATCCCGCGTGCTGCCCTCACCGCCGACCGCATGGCCCGTGAGGCCCAGTTCTTCAGCTTCGGCACGAACGACCTTACCCAGATGACCTTCGGCTTCAGCCGTGATGACATCGGTACCTTCATGGGCGACTACCTCGGGAACAAGATTCTCGACGCCGACCCGTTCCAGACCATCGACACCAAGGCGATGTGCGGCATCTGCGGCGAGCACGGCGGCGATCCGAAGTCCATCGAGTTCTTCAACACGATCGGCATCGACTACGTCTCCTGCTCCCCGTTCCGCGTGCCCATCGCCCGCCTCGCCGCGGCCCAGGCCGAGATCAAGCAGAACGCGTAAGCATCCTTTCCGTGAGGCCTGCGGGAGTTCTTCCCGCAGTGCGCTCATTGACAAGCACTTACGAACCAGTCACCCGCAGGCTCCTTGTTTTTCTACAAGGCCTGCGGGTGACTGTTTTATAAGGTATTGTATATCAATCGATTTCACCCGACGGTTCCGCCGGGTGAACAAAAGGGAGCGTTTCAACGCTCCCCTCCTGAACTCCAAGTACAGGCTCAACCCGACTCGAAGAATCTTCTAAGCACTTACAAACCATTTACCCGGAATATGCCAACAAAGCGGCCGTGCGGGCAGCCAGACGGGCGTTGTTGAGTACCAGCTGGATGTTCGACGCCAGGGAATCACCCCCGGTCAGGTCCTTGATGCGCGCGAGCAGGAAAGGTGTCGTTTCCTTCCCCTGGATGCCCTGCGCCTTTGCTTCGGCAACCGCCTCGTCGATGGCCGCGTTGATGCGGTCCGGATCCATCGAATACTCCTCCGGGATGGGGTTCGTAACCAGCATTCCGCCTTTCAGGCCCATCTCCATCTTGGCGCGGAAAGCCGCCGCCAGTTCTTCCGGCGTGTCCAACCGGTAATCGACCTTGAAGCCGCTCCTACGCGTGTAGAAAGCCGGAAGTTCCTCCGTCCCGTAACCGATGACCGGTACCCCCTTGGTTTCCAGGTACTCCAGCGTAAGCCCCAGGTCCAGGATGCTCTTGGCTCCTGCGCAGATGACCATCACGGGAGTCTGCGCCAATTCCTCAAGGTCGGCGGAAATGTCCATGGTGGTTTCTGCGCCGCGGTGCACGCCGCCCACACCGCCGGTGGCGAAGACCTTGATCCCGGCCATCGCCGCGATGATCATCGTGGTGGCGACGGTGGTTGCACCGTCCCGCCCCTGGGCAACCAGAACAGGCAGGTCACGCCGGGAAGCCTTGGCAACACCCCGGCCTTTCTTTCCGAGATACTCTATTTCCTCCGGCGTGAGTCCGGCTTTCAGGCGACCGCCGATGACAGCGATGGTGGCCGGCACGGCGCCGTTCTCCCGGACCGTCCCCTCCACCTTCAGGGCCGTCTCCACGTTCTGCGGATACGGCATTCCGTGAGAGATGATGGTCGATTCCAGCGCGACGACCGGTTTCCCCGCCCGAAGGGCTTCCGCCACTTCCGGGGACAGGTCCAAGTGCCTGTTCATCATCCCAGGATCTGCCCGGCGGCGTTTTTGGTGTCGACTTTCTCGATGATGCGCAGGAGGATGCCGTCTTCGTCGAAGATGAAGGTGCGGCGGAGGGTGCCCATCGTGGTCTTGCCGTACATTTTCTTTTCGCCCCAGGCGCCGAAGTCCTGCAGCATCTGCGTGGATGGATCGGCCAGCAGGCGGAACGGGAGTTCATACTTGGCCCGGAAACCCGTATGGGACTTGGCGCTGTCCTTGCTCACGCCCACGACATTGTAGCCGGCGGCGGTGAGTTCCGCATAATTGTCGCGGAACGAGCAGGCTTCCGACGTGCAGCCGGAAGTATTGTCCTTCGGGTAGAAATAAATGATGGTCTTGCGGCCCTTGCCGATGAAATCCTCGGACTTCACCGTGTTTCCGTCCTGGTCCAGCACTTCGAAGGACGGCATCTTGTCTCCGATCTTGAGCATATCACAATCGCTTTGAGAGGCAAATATAACCTTTTTTCGGGACATCTACTCCCCCTCCGGTTCGTTGTATGCGGACTGCGTGACGGTCCGGGCGAGTGTCATGAGGCAATGCCTTCCATTGAATGCAAAGATGGCATTTCCTTTGAAAACATTGATAATCAACGGACAAACTCCCAGAGGACAACGCCTGTGCTCACGCTCACGTTCAGCGAGTGCTTCGTGCCGTACTGGGGTATTTCCAGCGACAAATCACAGGCGTCCACGACATCCTGCCGGACACCGGAGACCTCGTTGCCGAAGACCAGGGCGTACTTCCGGCCGGGCTCGCGACGGAAAGCACCCAGTTTCACCGAGTGCACGGTCTGCTCCACGGCAACGACGGTCCAGCCGTCGGCCTGCAGGCGACGGACGGCCTCCAGCGTATCATCGACATGCTCCCAGGGCACCGAATCCTCCGCTCCCAAAGCCGATTTATGGATCTCGGCGGAAGGAGGAACGGCGGAGATTCCGCACAGGAAAACCCGGTCAATTCCAAAGGAATCGGCCGTGCGGAAAGCGCTGCCCACATTGTGCGCACTGCGGATATTGTCCAGGACTACGGCCAGCCCGGAAGGGGGAAGTTCCTTATACTCAGCAGGGGATATCCGGCCCAGTTCGATGTTGAGCAATTTTCTGTCCTTCATGTCCGCAAAGTTAAGAAAAAAGGCGTATATTTGTGGATACATCGGCCATCCAGGCCGGACAACACGGAATCAATACTTTTATGAAACAGGATCTTCAGGTTTTCGACCTCATCAAGAAAGAACACGAACGCCAGGCTTCCGGCCTGGAACTCATCGCATCCGAGAACTACGTCTCCGACCAGGTAATGGCCGCCATGGGCTCCATCTGCACCAACAAGTACGCCGAGGGCTATCCCGGCAAGCGTTACTACGGCGGCTGCGAAGTGGTGGACCAGATCG
This sequence comes from uncultured Bacteroidia bacterium, assembly GCA_902778105.1. Taxonomy (GTDB): domain Bacteria; phylum Bacteroidota; class Bacteroidia; order Bacteroidales; family UBA932; genus Cryptobacteroides. The sequence continues at coordinate 73,259 of CACYWN010000015.1, read as the reverse complement.
AACAGATCGCCATCGACCGCCTGTGCAAGCTCTACGACGCGGAATATGCCAATGTCCAGCCGCACTCCGGCGCCCAGGCCAACATGGCCGTCACCATGGCCTGCCTGCGTCCCGGCGACGTCTTCATGGGCCTGGACCTGTCGATGGGCGGACACCTCACCCACGGCTCCCCCGTCAATGCCTCCGGCATCCTGTACAAGCCGGTCGCTTACGGCCTGAACCCGGAAACCGGTCGCGTGGACTATGACGAAATGGAGCGCAAGGCCCTCGAATGCAAGCCGAAGCTCATTATCGGCGGTGCTTCGGCCTATTCCCGCGAATGGGACTACGAGCGGATGCGCAAGATCGCCGACGAGGTGGGCGCCATCCTCTGGATCGACATGGCCCATACCGCTGGCCTCATCGCCGCCGGTCTCCTGAAGAACCCCGTCAAGTACGCGCATATCGTCACCTCCACCACCCACAAGACCCTCCGCGGTCCCCGCGGCGGTATCATCCTGATGGGGAAGGACTTCGACAACCCGTGGGGCCTTACCACCCCGAAGGGCGAGATCAAGAAGATGAGCGCCATCCTGAACTCCAGCGTGTTCCCGGGCATTCAGGGCGGACCGCTCGAGCATGTGATCGCCGCCAAGGCCGTGGCCTTCTACGAGGCCGCCCAGCCGGAGTATGTCGCCTACCAGAAGCAGGTGATTGCCAATGCGGCCACCATGTGCGCCGAATTCCTCCGCAGGGGCTACAAGATCATTTCCGGATGTACGGACAACCACCTGATGCTCATCGACCTCCGCACCAAGTTCCCGGACCTCACCGGTCGCGTCGCCGAGAAGGAACTCGTGAAGGCCGACATCACCGTGAACAAGAACATGGTTCCGTTCGACAGCCGCAGCGCTTTCCAGACCTCCGGCCTCCGCATCGGCACCCCGGCCATCACCTCCCGCGGTTTCGTGGAGAAGGACATGCTGGACATCGTGGAACTCATCGACACCGTCCTTTCTTCCGCCAACGCCCACTTCGCCGCCTTGACGGCGAAAGAGCCTACGGAGGAGCAGCTCGCCGAGCGTGCAGCCCACGAGAAAGTGCTCAAGGACGTGGTCCGCAAGGTCAACATGATGACCGCCGGACGTCCGCTGAACCGCTACTAGGGTTCAAATCAACACAATGGAAGAATGTTTCCGGGGTCAGCGGCGGGTCGTAATGATGATCACGCCGTTGGCCCCGCGAACGCCGTAGATGGAAGCGGAACCGTCCTTGAGGACTGTCACGGATTCCACGTCATTGGGGTTGATGACGGAAAGGTCGGTGATCTCCGCCCCGTCCAGGATGATCAGCGGATCGGTGGACAGGTTGATGGAATTGATCCCGCGGATAAGGATCCGGTTGTCCGAAGTGACCTGTACCCCCGAGACCCTGCCCCGAAGATAATCGTACATATTGGTATAGGTAGTCACCTCCTTTTCGTTCACCTGAAGGGAAGAAACAGAGGAGGTGATATCCTTCCGCTTCATGCTCCCATATCCGACATTCACTTCCTCGTCTTCATAGGGAACAGCCCGCGGTGCCCCGCAGCCAACCAGTAAAAGAACCGGTAAGAATATGTAAATCAGTCGTTTCATATGGCAAAGATAAGCAATAATCCGAAATATCCTAATCCGGTTCCCCTGAATGTCAGATCCTTTCAATGTCCCGGGTGGCAATCCAGCCGCGACGGCCGTCGGAGAGTTCAATGTCGGTATAGCCCGACACCTCGTCCAGGACCTTCACTTTCGTTCCTTCGTGCAGGATGAACAGGGACTTGGTGGCATCAGAAGAAGGAGAACTGGTCACGGAAGAGACCGGACGCATCACGATAGCCGCGTCGTGCCGGGCGGCATCGGTCTTTTGGGAACGGGCGAAGCCCCAGGCCGTCAGGGCGAGGAGCAGGGCGGCGATTCCCGTGAAGAAACCGGTCCGGCGGGCGCCGGAAGAGGGTCCGAGGAGGTACAGCAAGGCCAGGGCAAGCGCAAGGGCCAGCAGCACCAGCGACAGAACGGCCCAGGCATTGGAGGACAACAGATAGTTCACCTTCCGGAGCCAGGTCTTGAGGATGAATTCCGGAACCTCGTCGATGCGGTCCTGCGTGAGATTGCGGGCAAATTCCAGGTTGTAGCGCACATCTGAATCGGAGGGATCCAGACGCAGGGCGCGTTCATAATTCAGGATGGCCGAGGCGATTTCCCCTGCCTTGTAATACGCATTTCCCAGATTGAAATACAGTTCCTTGGAACGAAGGCCGGTGGCGGCGACACCGTTCCAGTCCTCCAGGGCCTGGTTCCAATTGCCGGCCGAATAAGCCTCCACACCGGCTTTCCAAAGGGAATCCGGATAACTTTCCGCTGCCTGTGCGCCGAGAGGAAGAGCCAGCAGCAAGGCCAGGAGTGGAGCGGCAGACGCCGCGGAGATACCTTTTTTCATGGAAGAATCGATGGCGGTGATGACGGCGACAGCCTGCTGGTAATGGGCATTCATGGCCTCATGTCCGGCGTCCGGCGCATAACGGGCGTACTCACAGGCATCCAGCAGGTCGGTAAAGGAAGTAACCGTTTCCGCTGGGACACCGCGGGAAGACAGGGCCGCGGCGATGTTCTCCTTGCTCTGGTCGGCCATGTCCATCGTGAGCTTGTCGGCCACGAAGCCGATGAGGGCGCGGTGCAGTTCCTCATAGAAGGCCGTGTAGAGGTTCTTGCCCAGGAAGTCTCCGGCGAGTTTGAGCCGCTTGAGCGCCTGACGCGTCGCCTCCCGGTTGCGGCTGCCGGCGACGTCGGCGCGGCGGGCCGCCAGTTTTCTCAGGGACAGCCATACGGCCGCAGCAGCGAGGAAGAGCAGGCCGACAAGGATCCAATAGGCCGGTTTACCCACAAAGAAGCCCTTGTCTTCGCTCAGCGAAGTCTTCGTCTTGATGAAACGGATGTCCTCGCCAAGGTTCCTTACGTCCTTGCGGTCGACAGTCAGGGTCCCGGACCCATCCTGGACAGGCTGGTTGCCTGCCGTTGCACTCCGCTCCACCGTCAGGTGCAGCGAATCCGTGGAGGCGGTGGCATACCGGTGTCCATTCACGTCATAATAGGCAAAACTGACCGGAGGAAGGGTGAAATCACCGGGACTGCGGGGAATGAAAGGATACTCGAAGGTCTTGGAGCCGCTGGTACCGCTCCTGTCCGTCGACGAGGTAGCCTTGACGTCATAGACTTCGAAGTCCGGCGGGAAATCCAGCTTGGGGGCCTCTACCAGGGAGACATTGCCCTTGCCGGTGACCGTAACGATGAGCGACGCGGCATCATGTGTCTTCAAAGCGTCCTTGCTGAGTTTCGCGCTCACGCTGTATTCGCCCACCGCTCCGGAGAAACCGGCGGGGGCGCCGGCCGGCAAGGAAGAGACCTTGACGGCGACGGAAGGAGTGGTCACCCGCTGGCGCTGGGTCACATAGTCGTTCTCGAAGAAATCGTCGAAGATGGAACCCGTCCGGGGGCGCTGCGCCCGCACATTGACCAGGCAGACGACTTCGGAAGGGTCGATGGTCAGGGTCCCCGCCTTCTGGGGTATCAGCACCCAGCGGCGCAGAACGGCCGAATTGTACATCTTGTCACCCACCTGCTCCCGCTGGAACGTGATGTTCTGCGGAGTATCCACCTCCTGGCTCCAGAACCCGTTGAATGAAGGGAACCTGGCATCCTCGAAACCGGTCAGGTTGGCCATCTGGTAAATCTTGAGCGTCGCGGTGATGGGCTCCCCAACCACGGCTTCACGCCGGCTGAGATTCAGCCGCATGAAGATTTCTCCGGTGTTGGAAGAGGAGGAAGGCCTTGATTCCTGCGCATTTCCCTGGGAATTCCCGTTGCCGCCGGAACCGCTCTGGCTGCCCGCTCCCCCTTGTCCATTGTCAACGACGGTAATCTGGGGAGCCTTTGAACGGATTTCCGTCCCCTTGACGGTCGCCGTGGCGGCCGAAAGCTGGAACGTACCCGTTTTCTTGGGCTGAAGGATATAGGTGTAGGATGTCTGGGAGGACCGGGAAGTCTTTCCATTGACGATGGACACACTGGTGGACGTGCCCTTCTGCGGTCCCCAGACCAGGGTGAAGTCGTCACCGGCCTCCCACTGGAAATCAGAAGGGGCGTGCTCGCCTTCCACGACGAAGACGACGTTGAAGCGCTCCGACAATTCCACGATATTGTGCACCTCCACGCGGATGGTCGACTGGGCCCATTCGGCGAGGGCTGCAAACAATGCCACAAAGACTGCTGTCCACCTTTTCATAACTACCAATTCTTCTCTTTCTGGCGGGACTTGAGCACCGCCGCCTTCTCCTTGTTCACCTTGTCCTGGGTCTCCTTCTCCTTGGCCTGGATGGCCTGGAGCATCTGCTGGGCCTGCTGGGGAGATATCTCCGAACCGCCGTACGGCTTGGGCTCCTGGCCCTGATCCTGGTTCTGGTCCTGATTATCCTGATTCTGATCCTGATTATCCTGATTCTGATCCTGCTGATCCTGGTTCTGATCCTGATTCTGGTTCTGGTCCTGATTCTGGTCATTGCCGCCACCGCCGTCCGGATTGTTCTCCAGCATCTTGCGGGCGTACACGTAGTTTTCCTTTGCCTCCAGGTTGTCGGGGTCGATCAGAAGCGCCTGGACGAAAGCCTCCATCGCCGCCCGGTATTGTTTCTGCTGCAAGGCGGCGTCACCCGCATTGAAGAATGTGTCGAAGGCATAGCCGGCCTGCTTCCGGGGCGAAGCCTCGGGAACATGGCGGAGCGCCTGCTCGTAAAACTTCCCTGCCCCAGCGAAATCGCCCTGGCGGTACAGGTTGTTTCCCAGGTCGTAGGCGGCCGGGACGGACGTGCTGTCGGCATTCAGCCCCTTCCGGTAGCTGATGTCGGCATCACTGTACCTTGCGTGGGAGAATTGACGGTTTCCCCGGCGGACATCCTTCCTGTCCACCTGGGCGGAAGCCATCACACTCACCAGCAATCCTATGAGTATCAAACACTTCTTCATTGATCGAACCATTTCCGTTTGGGACGGCGCTCACCGATGAGCATCTCGATGACCAGCAGCGCCAGCGCAATCCCGAAGAAATACATGTACTGTTCGTCATACTCCTCGAACACGAGCGAGCCGAATTCCTCGTCTTCCAGGCGGCGGATGTCCTCGACAATCGGGGTCAGGCCGAACTCGTCATTCCCGGCATGGACATAGGCTCCGTTTCCGGCCTTGGCCACCTGCCGGAGGATGTCCTCATCCAGTTTGGTGACGACGATCTCCCCGTCCTTGTCCTTCAGCAGACCACCCTCGAACGGAATCGGCTGTCCCTCGGAAGAGCCGACGCCGATCGTGTAAACCCGGATTCCGTTCTCGGCGGCTTCCTTCGCCGCAGCCACCGGATCATCCTCGTGATTCTCGCCGTCGGAGATGACGATAATCACCCGGCTCTTTTCGCTCTGGGCGCTGAAGCTCTTGATGGCCGTGAAGATGGCATCCCCCATGGCCGTTCCCTGCACGGGGACCGAGCCGGTGTCGATGCTTCCCAGGAACATCTTGGCAGACACATAGTCCGTCGTGACCGGAAGCTGGACGAAGGAGGTACCGGCGAAGACGATAAGGCCGATCCGGTCGTCCTTCAGCCGGTCGGTCAACCGGGAAATCGCAAGTTTGGCACGTTCCAGACGGTTCGGGGAATAATCCTCGGAGAGCATCGAATTGGAAACATCCAGGCAGATGACGATCTCCGCGCCCCGGGTCTTGTGCTCGGAGAGCTTGGCACCGATCTGCGGCCGGGCAAGGCCGATCACGAAAAACGCGAAAGCCAGGGAGAACAGCACCATCCGGACCCATCCCTTGGGACCGGACCAGGAAGGCATCAGGGCCTTCACCATGGACTCATCGCCGAACTTGCGGAGGCGACGGGTACGCAGGGACCGCCAGACGCCGTAGCCGACCAGCAGCAGCGGAACCAGCAGCAGCAGGTACAGATACCTGTATTGGGCGAACATCAACATACGCTAAGGCAATCTTCTCAATAGGGCGCGGATCAGGATCTCGAGCAGCAGGCAGACCAGTGCCCACACAGCGTACCGGGGGAAGAGGTCCTTGTAGATGGGGAAACTGTCCACGGTGGTGCGGGTTTTCTCCATCTTGCCGATCTCGCTGTAGATTTCCGCCAGCTTGGTATTGTCATCGGCCCGGAAATACCGGCCGCCCGTTTCGGCGGCGATCTGTTTCAGCAGGTCCTCGTCGATCTGGACCGGCATCATCTGGACATCCGGGCCCCAGGGTGTCTGGACCGGATACGGGGCCTCGCCCTGCCGGCCCACACCGATGGTATAGACGCGGATCCCGTAGGTCTTCGCAATTTCGGCGGCCATCGCCGGATCCACCTCACCGCGGTTGTTCACACCATCGGTCAGAAGGATGACCACGCGGCTCTTGGCGTCGGAATCCTTCATCCGCGCCACGGCCGTCGCCAGTCCGTTTCCGATGGCGGTACCATCCTCGATGAGGTCGGTCTGGACTTCCTTCATCAAGTTGATCAGGGTAGCCCGGTCCGTCGTCAGGGGGCACTGGGTATAGCTTTCACCCGCGAACACCACGATACCCATCCGGTCGGTGGGACGCTGGGCGATGAACTCGATGGAAATGTCTTTCGCGGCGGACAGGCGGTCCGGCTTGAAATCCTGCGCCAGCATACTGGTGGACACGTCCACGGCGATGACGATGTCGATACCTTCCGAATCCACCCGCTCCATTTCGCTCCGGGAACGGGGACGGGCAATGCAGATGACGAGCAGGCACAGGGCGGCGATCCGAAGCGCCTCCGGCAAATGCCTGACAAAACCCAGGACGGATTTCCCGCCCGACGTCCAGGGGGCGACGGTGGAAACCCGCATGTGCGGCTGGCGTTCCCTTAGCTCCCGGTACAGGTACAGTGCCAGGAGAAGGGCCGGAACCAGCAGCAGCCAAAGCAGATAGGGATACTCGAAATACATCGCTTACCGGGGCATATAATCTTCATCTTTTTCCTCGTGGGGCGCCGGTTTCGGGGCTTCCTCCCCCTCCGGGGCCTCCGAGGCGGCCTCTTCCTCCACCTGGGATTGATAGGTGGCCGTCACGAAACGGACGGCCTGCGGAAGGACCGTCGCATTGTCTTCGGGCGAAGCGACGAACTTCGCGAACTTCACGAAATCCGCCCGTTCGAAGAGATCCTTCATCTCCTCGTACAAGTCGGCCGGAACGTCGGTCTTGCGGAGATCCGAGAATATTTCGGCCGTCGTCATCTCCATCGCACCGACACCGTACCGGGCCACGATATACTCGCGGAGCGCGTCCGTCACGCCGGAATAGAACTGCTTCTGTTTTTCCGGTGCCCAGTACTTGTCCCCGCGGAACTTGTCCAGCTTGCGGAGGGCCGTGATATGGGCCGGCTCGCGGAAAGCGGGACCTTCCGCGGCGTGTTTCCGGCTCAGGATCCAGGAAACGAGCCCGGCGACCAGCAGCACGGCCAGCCAAAAGCCCATCACCCAGGGCAGGACCTCGGAGACGGTCAGCGGATAACCGGCCTGTCCCCGCAGGTCGTGCGGGACGAAGGTGGCGGTATCCACCGGCATCGTGAAGACCTGGATGGTCTGGGATTCAAACTGGAGCGTGTCCACCGTACCGTCCGCGTGGATCCGCTGGACGAACAGGGGCGGAAGTTCATAGGTTCCTTCCTCGAAAGGCTGGATGGCGATCTGGGCGCGGATGTTCAGCAGGCGCGTGTTCGCCGCCCGGATCTTCTGGACCTTCAGGGTATCGATGTTCCATCCGGGAAGCGCGAGGACATCCTGCATCAAGGGATTCGCCACCTGCGGGAAAGCCAGGACCGTGGAATCGGGAAGGTTGTCCAACTCGAAACCATACAGCAGCCGGTCGGCCACGAGGATGGAGTCACGGGGCGTGACCGGACGGATGAACGAGCCTTCCTTGAGGATGACCCGGCCGCCGGTGTCCCCCGCGGTGGAGTCACGCCACGCCTCCTGGGCCGAAACCGTGACGGCTCCCAGGAGAAGGGCGGCTATGAGGCTTATTCCTTTCATCGCTTGTGGAATAGGGAAATCAGGTTCTTGACATAATCCTCGCCCGTGGAAGTGTCCACACTGTCCACCTGATAACGGTTGAACAGTTTCACGGCACACTCCGACGCGGTCCGGAACCATTTTTCATACGCTGCGCGGGTGCTCCTGGAGGAAGTGTTCACCCAGGCCGCCCGGCCGGTCTCGGAGTCCTTGACGTGGACCAGGCCCACATCCGGGATCGTCCGTTCCCGCGGGTCGTAAACCCGGATGACGGACAGGTCATGCCGGTTTACGGCGACTTTCATGGCCTCCTCGTAACGGGGGGCGCCGTTTTCGTCGACATCCAGCATATCACTGAGAATGAAGGCCGTACAGCGGCGCTTGATGGCGTTGGTCAGATAACGCAGGGCCTCGCTGATGTCAGTACCGTCATTCTCGGGTGTGTATTCCAGGATTTCACGGATGATATGGAGCAGATGGCTGCGTCCTTTTTTGGGCGGGATGAACTTTTCGACCCGGTCGCTGAAGAACAGGGCGCCGACCTTGTCGTTGTTGAGCATCGCGGAAAAGGCCAGGGTGGCGGCGATTTCGGCCACCAGTTCCCGCTTGGTCTCCCCCACCGTGCCGAACAGGCCGGAACGGCTGATGTCGATCAGGAGGACCACCGTGAGCTCGCGCTCTTCTTCGAACACCTTGACGTAAGGGGCGCTCATCCGCGCCGTTACGTTCCAGTCCATATTCCGCACGTCGTCCCCGTACTGGTACTCCCGGACCTCGCTGAACGCCATGCCACGGCCCTTGAAGGCCGAATGGTATTCACCGGCAAAGATCTGGTGGGAGACCGCCTTGGTCTTGATCTCGATCTTACGGACGCGCTTGAGGAGTTCCTGGGGGGTCATTACGGAACGATGACGGCGTTGATGATCTTTTCGATGATCTCCTCGGTGGTGACGTTCTCCGCCTCGGCCTCATAGGTGAGGCCAATGCGGTGACGGAGCACCTCGTTGCAGACGGCGCGGACATCCTCGGGGATGACATAACCGCGGCGCTTGATGAAGGCATACGCCTTGGCCGCGGCCGCGAGGGAAATGGAGGCTCGCGGGGAGGCGCCATAGGAAATCAGGTCCTTGAGGCCTTTCAGGCCATATTCGTCGGGAGTACGGGTAGCATAGACGATGTCCACGATGTAGCGCTCAATCTTCTCGTCCATATACACGTCGCGGACGACCTCCCGGGCACGGAGGATGTCCTCCGGCTTCACGACAGCGTCAGCCTTCGGGAAGGAACCGCTGTTGTTCATCCGGATGATCTGGCGTTCCTCGTCCTTCTTGGGATAGGAAACGACGACCTTGAGCATGAAACGGTCCACCTGGGCTTCCGGCAGCGGATAGGTCCCTTCCTGCTCGATGGGGTTCTGGGTGGCCATCACCAGGAAAGGCTCCGGCAGGCGGTAGGTATTGTCACCGATGGTAACCTGATGCTCCTGCATCGCTTCCAGGAGGGCCGACTGGACCTTCGCCGGGGAACGGTTGATTTCATCGGCCAGGACGAAGTTCGCGAAGATGGGACCCTTGTGGACCTCGAAGTCCTCCTTCTTCTGGGAGTAGACGAGGGTGCCGACGACATCGGCCGGCAGGAGGTCCGGGGTGAACTGGATACGGTTGAACTTGGCGTCCACGGCCTGGGCGAGGGTGTTGATGGCCAGGGTTTTCGCCAGTCCCGGAACACCCTCGAGGAGGATGTGTCCGCCGGAGAGAAGGCCGATGAGAAGGTTGTCCACCAAGGCCTTCTGGCCTACGATGACCTTGCCCATCTCGAGGGTCAGCAGGTCCACGAAGGAACTCTCTTTCTGGATGCGTTCGTTGAGCTCTTTGATGTTTACGCTTTCCATATATTTTGTTACATTTGCACCATGCGTTACATTCTCAGCCTCTCCTATGACGGTTCCGCGTTCTGCGGCTGGCAGATCCAACCTTCGTCCCCCTCGGTCCAGCAGTGCCTGGAGGAGGCGCTGGGAAAACTCTGCGGAGGCCCGGTGGCTGTCACGGGCGCCGGCCGCACTGACACGGGTGTCCACGCGGCCGACTACGTCGCCCATTTCGACCTGGCAGGAAACCTTCCTTTTGAGGCATCCGATTTTTGCTACAAATTAAATGCCATCCTGCCCCGTGGAATCGTAGTTCATTCGGTCCTTCCGGCACCTGCCGATTTCCATGCCCGCTTCAGCGCCACGCAGCGTTCCTATACCTACTTCATCCACCGGAAGAAGGACCCCTTCGTGGCCGCCTACTCCTGGCAATGCGGCTATCCCGGCCTCGATTTCGCCGCCATGAACGAAGCCTGCCAGTACCTCTTGGGAAAGCACGACTTCTCCTGCTTCGAAAAAACCGGCGGCGACAACAAAACCTCCCTCTGCACCATCACCGAAGCCTTCTGGAAACCCTATGTCCCCACACACGTCTCCTTGATGTGTTATGGGCGGCCGGAGGAGGAGGGTGTTGTTCCGGAAACCTATGGCCACCCTCGGCCGTATAAGAGGGAGGGGCCCGCAGACCCGGAACGGGGCTGTGGGAGGGGCCGGAGCGAAGCGGAGGCGGTTTCCGGAACAACACCCTCCTCCGGAGAAGAACCGCCCTACTGGTATTTCAGGGTCAGTGCGGACCGGTTCCTTCGGAACATGGTCCGGGCGATCGTGGGGACGCTCATCGAAGTGGGACGCGGAAAGCATGACCCGGTCTGGGTCAAGGAACTCATCGATAGCGGAACGCGCGGGGACGCGGGTGAATCGGTCCCCGGGCATGCCCTGTTCCTGAGCCGGATAACCTATTAAAATTATTATTCGTATATTTGCAGGTTGGATGAAAAACCTGTGGTCCGAAATAGTGGTGCCGGCCGTCGTGGCCTCGCTGACACTGGTGGGAACGGTCGGGATGGAAACTTCCCGGACGGTCCGGCCGGATACCCGGTTCCGCCTTCTGCGGGAAGTACGGCTGGACACCCTCGTCCGCGACACCCTCGGGAAGGATACGGTCGCGAAAGCCGCTCCCGGGAAAGATACCGTGGCGACCGGCATTGCGGAAGAGGATTTCGATTTCTTCGGGGACGCGGTGGAAGACACCCTGCCCAGGATTTTCGCCCGGGATACGATGAAGGTGCCCGACAGCCTCCGCACCGTCAACCCGTTCCTGTACCGCTGGTACGTAGCCACGAAGGATTCCCTCACGCACCGCATCGTCATCGATTCGCTCAAGGCGGCGGGAGACAGCCTGGACTGGCCCGTCATCGACTCCCTGTACCTCGCCGATTCTTCCGCCATCGCCCAGGAGAAATTCCGCCGCTGGTACGCCGGCCTGTCCAAGGCCGAACGGAAGCGGTATGACTACGAGCAGAAACTCCCCGCCATCCTGCACCGGCAGGATTCCATCCAGCAGGTCAAGGACAGCCTCAAGCATATCAAGGACAGCATCCTGGAGAACACCCCGCGGATCCTGGAAACCGCCTATCTCCCGGACAGCCTCTACTACAAGCGGCTGGTTGCCTGGAAGCACGACCGGTATTTCAACCGGGTGGACGTGGTCGACTGGGACACCACCTTCAACTATCATTTCCACGACTATCCGTACCTGAAGGAGGACATCGGCGGCACCTCGCTGGGACTGACGGGATCGGCCGTCCAGACGTACAATTTCTTCAAGCGTACCGACCCGTCCTCCACCGTCAGCTACTACGCGCCATACGAGAGCTGGACCCATTCGGTATCCTCGATTCCGATGTTCAATACGAAGACGCCGTACACGGAACTCTCCTATGCGGGAAACCTCTTCAATTCGGAGACCAGCGCCAACGACGACATCCGGATCTTCACGACCCAGAACGTCCTGCCGTCGCTGAACTTCGCCCTGGAGTTCAAGTCTTACGGCGGCGCCGGCATCCTGCGGAACTCGAAGGCCCGCAACAAGACCGGCTATGTCGCGGGCAACTATCTGGGAAAGCGCTATCTCGCCCACGCCGGTCTCATCTGGAATTCCGTCAACCGGGCCGAGAACGGCGGCATCATCGACAACAAGATGGTCCGGGATACGACCGTGGACGTGCGGGAAATCGAGATTTCCCTGTCCTCGGCCACCAACAAATACACCAAGCGGACGCTCTTCCTGGACCAGTCCTTCCGGATCCCGTTCTCCTTCATCGAGGACCTCAAGCACCGGGGGGACACCGCCTATGTCCGCAAGGACACCCTGAACAAGGACCTGACCTCCGTGTTCATCGGATCGTCCCACGAATGGTCTGTCTATAACAAGATGTATGTCGACGCCGTCAACTCTTCCGACGCGGCCGGCAGCGCCTTCTATCACAACCAGTTCTTCATCAACCCGACCCAAAGCGCCGACTCGATGCATACCTCCCGGCTGGACAACCGGATTTTCCTCCGCTTCCAGCCCTGGCATGAGGATGCCGTCGTTTCCAAGGTGGAAGGCGGCGTCGGAGACCGTCTCCAATCCTTCCACTCCTTCACTCCCGGGGACTATCTCCGGAAGCCGTCGCCCGTCCGGTGGAATTCACTCTACACCTATGCCGGAGCGGAAGGCCGGATCGGCCGGTACCTGGAATGGGACGCCCTCGGACTGGTCAATTTCGCCGGAGCGGAGGCGGGAGACTTCTTCATCCGCGGAAACGCCCGCCTGAACGTATACCCGTTCCGCCGCCATCCGGACAGCCCCATCAGCCTGTCGGCCCGTTTCGAGACCAACCTCAAGGAGCCGGACTTCTACGAGCAGCACCTGTACAGCAACCACTATATGTGGGAGAACGACTTTTCCAAGGTGTCCACGACGAAGATCCAGGCCTCCCTGGACATCCCGCACTGGAAGCTCTATGCTTCCGCGGGCTATGCCCTCCTTGCGAACAACATCTACTATGACACCCTGGGCATCGTCCGGCAGAATCCGGATCCGATGAGCGTCCTGACCGCCGCCCTGCGCAAGGACCTCCACCTGGGGATCTTCCGGACGGAGAACAGCGTCCTGTTCCAGCTTGCTTCCAAGGAGGAAGTCGTCCCGCTGCCGAAAGTCGCCGTCAATCTCCGCTGGTACCTCCAGTTCCCCATTGTCCGGGAGGACGTCCTGAAAATGCAGATAGGCGTGGATGCCCGCTACCAGACGCTCTGGTATGCGCCCGGTTTCAATCCCGTCACCGGTACCTTCTATAACCAGCGCGAGGAAAAATATGGGAACTGCCCGTATTTCGACGTCTTCCTGAACATGCAGTGGAAACAGGCCTGCATCTTCCTCAAGATGGAGAACGCCGGACAGGGATGGCCCAGCAAGCAGCACGACTATTTCAGCGCACATCATTACATCCATCCCTCGCGCGTGCTCAAGTTCGGCATCTGGTGGCCGTTCTATCCGAGCCTGGGGAACAACAAGAAGATGTCCGACAGGGCCAGCTCCGGCAATCTGGGCGGAGGTGGAAGCGGTGGAGGCGGCGGCCGCGGCGGTCTGGGCGGAGGCCTGGGCGGCATGCTGGGCGGAAACCGGTAAGCTCCCATGAAATCGACGGTCCACAAATACATCGTCCTCTGCATCGCGACAATCGCCGCCTTGGTACTTGCACCCCTGACCACCCGGAAGACGGAGTGGCAGAAGCCGGTCACTTCGCTGCGCTGTGTCATCGACCTCAAAGGGGAACCGATCCGCGGGCTCACCGTCGGGATGAACAGGATTATCCTCCGGGAATTCGCCGACGAATACGGCCTGGACCTGGAATTCCTCACTCCCGCCGACAGTTCCGATTACCTGGATTCCCTCCGCGACGGGACGGTGGACCTCCTGGTGATGTACCGGGCCGACAGCCTGCATGAAGACGGACTGATCAGCACGCTCCCCTACCGTGACAGCACCGTCTGGGTCCTTTCCGAAGCCCAGGCGCCCGAAATCAGGAGACTCAATACCTGGCTCACCTCGATGACGGCCAACGGCGGACTGGTGAAGATCGGCAAGACCTATCTCCGCCGGGTCGGAAGCAGCCTGACTTCCATCAGCCCCTACGACCACCTGATCAAGCAGAACGCCGAAAAGAACGGTCTGGACTGGCGCCTGGTCTGCGCCGTCATCTACAAGGAATCCCGTTTCATCAACGAATCCTGTTCCGACGCCGGTGCCGTCGGCCTGATGCAGGTGCTCAGCGGGGAGAAATACAGTGTGGACACGCTTCTGGACCCGGCGGTGAACATCGCCATCGGAACCGACTACCTGAGCCGTCTTTCCAGGATGTTCGCCGAATATGCGGCCGATTCCGTCGAAAACGTGAAATTCACCCTCGCCTCCTACAACGCCGGGGAAGGAACCCTCCTGAAATGCATCCATACGGCAGAGGACCTCGGTACGGATCCTTCCCACTGGGACAGCATCGTGAGCATCCTTCCCAAGGTGCCGGGCTTCGGAGGAAGGGAGACGATCGCCTTTGTCCGGGAAGTCCTGGACACCTACGAAGAATACGCCGAAGTCTATCCCCGGTAATCCGTCATTCCGCCCGGACCGAAACGGCCGGGTCCACCCGCGCGATGAACATCGTGGGAAGGAGCAGGAGCAGCATGATGGCCACGAAGGCCACGAGGTCGGCCGCCAGGATCCAGGGCAGGTCGATGTGGACCGGCACGAAAGAGACGAAATAGTTGGCCGGATCCAGCTTCAGAAAATGGGTGGTGCGCTGGATGATGCAGAACAGAAGCCCCAGCACATTCCCCGCAAGCATTCCTTTCAAGACAACGCCGCCGGCCACGCGCAGGAACACCTTGCCGATGGCCCGGTCGGACATGCCCAGCGTCTTGAGGGTGCCGATCGTCGCAATGTTGCGGAACAGGACGATCAACAGGCCTGAGATCATGTTGAACCCCGCCACGACGATCATCAGGACCAGGATGACGAGGACATTGAAATCCAGCAGGTCCAGCCAGTCGAAGATCTGGGGGTAGGAACGGACGGAGGAAGTGGCGACCAGTTCCTCTTCCGTCTGGTCTCCGCTCAGGAGGAGCCGCATGCCGATCGCGTCGGTCAGATCGTTCACGGCCAGGTTGGAACGGTATCCCGGGGACACGGTGACCTCCAGGGCGGAAGCCCCGCCGGACCCCCAACCGTTCAGGCGCTGGATGTCCTGGAGGTTCGCATACACCACCAGGTTGTCATCCAGTTCCAGCATGTCCCGATGGACCTCCGTCACGTGGAACTTGCGCACCCGGACCCTTTCCCCTATGAAATAGGTGGTCATGTCATCCCCTTCCTTCAGGCCCGTGATGGCGGCCAGGCGGGTGGGGATGGAGACGCAAAGGCTGGAATCGGGACGGTCCGGGAGCCCCTTCACCAGCACGCCGTGGATGACATCGCCGCTGCGGACGATACCCGCCCGGACGGCGACCGGACGGATGGCCTGCACGCCCGCAAGGGCCAGGATGGCCTCCTCGGACGGCAGATGGACGGGGATGGAATCGCCCTCCGACGCAAAGGCGGTGGAACGGGCGATCCGCACATCTCCGGTCAGCGTGGACACCCCGTCCCGAACGGAATGGCGGAATCCCGACGAGACGGCGACGGCCACGATAATAATGAGGAAACTCACGGCGATGGACACCGCCGCGAGTTTCCCCTGAAACTTGAGTTTCCGCGCTATGAAGCGGTCCGGAGACATCCTTACCAGATGTGGACGCGCTCCACTTCCGGACGGAACATCGGATCACCCTCGTGGATGTCGAAGGCGTCGAAGAAGGTCTGGAAGTTGCGGACGGACACGTTGACGCGGTTCACGGCCAGCGAGTGCGGATCCATGTTCGTCAGACGGGCCTTCTCCTCGTCGCGGATGTTCTGGGCCCAGATGTTTCCGTAGGACAGGTAGAAACGCTGCTGGGGCGTGAATCCGTCGATGACGGGCTTGTCCATCCTGCCGCCCAGGGCGTTCTCCAGGGCGGAGTAAGCGATGGAGAGACCGCCGTGGTCACCGATGTTCTCACCCAGGGTGAAACGGCCGTTGGCGTGGACGCCGGGAAGGACCTCCACCGCGTCGAACTGGGCGGCGAGCTTGTCACCGAGCGCATCGAACTTGGCCTTGTCGGCCTCGGTCCACCAGTTCACCATATTGCCCTTCGCATCGAACATGGAGCCCTGGTCGTCAAAGCCGTGGGACATCTCGTGGCCGATCACCACGCCGATGCCGCCATAGTTCACCGCGTCGTCGGCCTCCGGGTCGAAGAACGGCTTCTGGAGGATACCGGCCGGGAAGCAGATCTCGTTGGTGGTGGGGTTGTAGTAGGCGTTCACCGTCTGCGGGGTCATCCCCCACTCGGTCCTGTCCGTGGGCTTGCCCAGCTTGGAAAGGTTGTCCTGCACATACCAGGCGCTGGCATTGCGGAGATTCTCATAATAGGTGTTCTCCGGGTTGATGGCCAGGGTGCTGTAATCCTTCCACTTGTCCGGATAACCGATCTTCACGGTGAAGGCGGCCAGTTTCTCGTGGGCGCGGACCTTGGTGGTGTCGCTCATCCACTCGAGGGCGTCGATGTGCTGGCCCAGGGCGGTGCGGAGATTCTCCACGAGGGTGACCATCTTCTCCTTGGAAGAGGCCGGGAAATAGCGCTCGACATACATCTGGCCCACGGCCTCGCCGAGGAGGCTGTTCGGAACGCTCATCGCACGCTTCCAGCGCGGACGCTGCTCCTGGGCACCGGCCATCTGGTGGGAGAAGAACTCCCAGGAGGCCGTGTAGAAGTCATCGGAGAGGGCGCCGCAGGAACCGGAGACGAACTGGGCGAGGACGTAGGCCTTGAGGGTCTCGAGGTCGCACTGCTGGAAGAGTTTGTTCAGGCCGTCGAAATAGGAAGGCTGTTCGACGATGACCTTGTCCTGGGCGGGAATGCCCGCGGCGGCGCAGACGCGGCCGAAGCGGAGCTCGGGCCAGCGGGCGTCGATCTCCGCGGAGGACATCGGGTTGTAGCCGGCCTGCACGTCGCGGTTCTGCTCACGGCTCCAGAAGATGGGAGCCATCGCATCCTCGACCTGCATGTCCTTCTCCGCAAGTTCCGCGGCATTCTCCAGACCGGCGAGGGTGAGGGCCTTCACGAGGAAGTCCTTGTAGCCGGCCTTGAGGGCGGCATTGGTCTCCAGGAGATAGTAGTCGCGGTCGCCCATGCCCAGGCCGCCCTGGCCCAGGTAAAGGACCTGCATGTCACTGTCGGTGAGGTCTGCCGCCACACCCGCGCCGAAGAAACCGCCCTCTCCGTAGAGGTTCATCTTTCCGAGAAGGTCGGCGAGAGCGTCCTTGGAGCCGACGGCCTGGATCTCAGCGATGTAAGGCTTGATGGGCTCGGCACCCAGGGCGTTGCGGGTGGTGGAGTCGAGGGCCATCCTGTACAGGTCGGCGATCTTCTGGTCCACGGTACCGGGCTCCGCCTGGAGGGTGGCCATGCTCTCGAAGAGCTCGTTCAGGTTCTTCTGGGTGGTTTCCGCGATGGCGTCGAAGGAGCCATACCGGGAGAATTCGTCTTTGAGGGGATTCTTGGCCTGCCAGCCGCCGGTGGCATACTGGTAGAAATCCACTTTCGGGGAGGTGGAGGGGTCGAGGTCCGTCAGGTCCAGGGCTCCCTTTCCGCGCTGGTTGCACGCCGCAAGGGCGAGGATGGAAAACATGAGAACAGATAACTTTTTCATATACTTATGGTTGATTTGTCATAAAGCACAGTTTGCAAATTTACACATTATTATGCATCTTTGTATTTGCATTGACAAGTTTTTTTATGGCCAAAAGCAATATCGTCGCCCGCTACCTTGTCGCCACCCTGGGGCTGGTCCTCGTGGCGCTGGGCGTGGCGCTTTCCCTGAAATCCAACCTGGGCACGGCGCCGGTCTCCTGCCCGCCCGCCGTCCTGAACCTGAAATGGACCGCCATTTCCTTCGGCACCTTCACCTGGATAATGCACCTGCTGTTCATCGCCCTGCAGATGGCGATGCGCCGCAAAGTGCTGGATATCCATTATCTCCTCCAGCTCCTTGCCGCCTTCGTTTTCGGATATTTATGTGACGCCTGCATCTGGATCCTCAACGACGTGGAAATCACTTCCTACCTGATGAAGATCGTCCTCATTCTCATGTCCGTCCTCCTCACCGCCATCGGCATCCGCCTCGAGGTCATCGGCAAAGCCTGGATCCTCGCCGGCGACAAGGTGGTCGACGTCTTCTCGGAGGTGACCGGCATCAAGTTCAGCAACGCCAAGATCGGGGAAGACATCATCCTTGTGGCCCTTTCCGCCGCCTTCGCGTGGATCTGCTTCGGTTCCCCGTGGGGGCACGGCGACCAGATCGTCATCCGCGAGGGAACTCTCATCCTGGCCGCCCTGACCGGCCTGTGCATGAAACTCACGGACCCGCTGGTGGACAGGCTGTTCAAGCCCCTGCTCCATGAATAAAGCCGTTCAGCTGTTCAAGGACTGGATGCTGCCGCTCGCCATCGCGACAGGCATCGGCCTGTACCTCTTCTACCATTTCACCCCCCTTCTGAAGCCCTGGGGACCCGTCCTTCACAAGGTTGCGTCCGAGGGGCAGCGGCTCGTCATCGCCCTGTTGCTGTTCTTCCAGTTCGTACAGATTTCCCCGCATGACATCCGGCTGCACCGGTGGCATCTCGGGGCCCTGCTGTTCCAGGTGCTGGGATTCATCCTCTTCGCCGCCCTGTCGGCCCTCACGCCGGAGGGACCGGTCCGCATCCTGCTGGAATGCGCGATGATCTGCCTGATCTGCCCCTGCGCGGCCGCGGCGGGCGTCATCACCCGGAAGCTGGACGGAGACCTGGCCGGCACGGTGACCTACCTGTGCCTGACCAACCTGGCCGCCACCTTCCTCATCCCGATGGTCATCCCGATGATCCGGCCTGCCTCCGACCTGGGTTTCTGGGCCTATGTCCTCAGGATCGCCCTGAAGGTGTTCCCGATCCTGGTCCTTCCGGGCCTTCTGGCCTGGGTCATCCGGTACACGACGCACAAACTGCAGCGCCGGCTGATGCGTTTTGCACCCAACTCATTCTATATCTGGTTCTTCGGCTTGTCCCTGGCCATGGTTCTCGCCTCCCACGCCCTGTTCACGAACTATCCCGGGGACGGCGCCCTCATCGGGATCATCCTCGTCTCGGTGTCCACCTGCTTCCTGCAGTTCTTCGCCGGCCGCCGGATCGGCAAGGGACGGATCAACGCGATCACCGCCGGGCAGTCCCTCGGCCAGAAGAACACCGGCTTCCTCATCTGGCTCGGATACAATTATCTGACCCCCGTGACTTCCGTCGCCGGCGGTCTCTACGCGATCTGGCAGAACCTGTTCAACAGCTGGGAGCTGTACGAACATGCCCATCCCGATGGCCAGGCTGACCGGTCATGACGTATACGGTTGGGTCTCTTAGAAGAAAAATGTGTAAAACGACCGCTTCTACACATTTATGATCGATTTTCATCGATAATTGTGTAAAACATGGGTGTTTCGCACATTTGTCCGTTGCAATGACCGATAATTGTGCAGAGCAGGGGTGTTCCGCACAATTATATCGGTGACGATCAGATTACTGGGCGGGAATCTGTTACTTTTTCCCCATCGCCTCCAGCCGGGCGGCAGCGGAAGCCCTGTCCGTCTCGGTTTCGCCGTACTGCGCCATCATCGCGAGGTATTTCTTCTCCAACTTGACATCCTTCTTGTTCCGGGCGAGGAGGATGCAGTTGCGGATGGCGGTTACGTCGGCGGGATGCTTCTTGAGGACCTGGTTGTAGTACTTGAGGGCCTTCTTGTAGTCCTTTTTGCACACCAGCCAATAGGAGCCGATGTTGTCCAGGAACAGCGGATCGTCCTTGCAGTAGGTGAGCATATGCTCCGACAGGCTCTTGAAGGCTTCGGCCGAGGAGTCGGTCCCGAGCCGGAAGAAGGTGAAGCAGTAGTCCTGGATGAGGGCCTTGAAGACTTCGTCGTCGATCTTTTCCACGGTTTCATGGGTCCAGGCGGGGTGCTGCCGGTAATGTTCGTCCACCAGCGCCTTGAGGGCGGAGAGGGCCATGTCCGGGCTTCCCTTCTCGTAGGCGGTGAGGGCGTCGATCCGCAGGAACCGGACATCGAGCTTTTCCGGAGCCAGCGAGACTGCCCGGTCCAGGGCTTCGAGTGCCTTCCCGAACGACTCGTCGTCATATTCGATGTCCTCGAAGAAATTGTTCTTCCTCCCGAGGGAATCGGTCATGGGAAGCAAGGGATCCCGGCCCAGATAGCGGTCTTGCGGAAGCTGGATAACCTTGGTGGTCTGGGACTTGGTGAACCAGAAGGAGAAGCGGGCGATGCATTGGGAGATGTCGTCGGGGTAATCCGCAGCCCACTTGTCCAGGAGCGTTTCGACACCCACGCCGGCGGAGCCGACCCGGGAAACGAGGTTGTTGTAACGGCGGATGTATTCCTCCTGCGTAGTGGTCTGGGCGAGGAGGGAGAGGGGCAGCAGGACCGCTGCAAGGAGGGTGAGGATGCGTTTCATCGGATATCCATTCTGATTCTTCGGTCTTTGGGATAGAGGTTGTTGCACCGGCTGCCGAGGTTCTTGCCGGGGCCGAGGGGGTGTCCCTGATAACTCAGGGTAAGCAGGCCGACGGGGGCGTCCGGAATGCGGATGGCATCGCCGTGGAGATACTGGAGGGCGGTTTTCCTGTCCAGATTCCAGGCCGGATACGGGTCGGGAGGCGAGACGGGAAGGTCTGCCTTGAAGATGGAGAACACATCGGCACGCCGGATGTTTTCGGATGTCCCGTGTTTGACGAGGACGGCGGCATACTGGCCTTCCCCGGGTACAAATCCGGGCAGCAGGGCGTAGCCGTGTTCCGTGCGGAGAACGGGGGAAAAGTCACCGAGGTCGAGGATTTCCGCACCCAGTTCGGACGCGATCCACGCCACGGTCCCGTCATTCTCCTTCCGGTTGAATGTGCAGGTGGAATAAATCAGGATGCCGCCTTCTTTCAGGGAAGACCAGACATCCGAAAGGATCCGGCGGCTGCGGGCAGCACAGAAATCCACCGTCTCCGGAGACCAGTCCTCTACGGCCTTTTCATCCTTCCGGAACATCCCTTCGCCGGAGCAGGGTACGTCGGCGACGACGATGTCGAAAACGGGCTTGCCGGAAAAGGCGGAAGGGTCGCGGGACACCACGCCCACACGGGGGTCGCCCCACGTGCGGACATTGGAGCGGAGAATGCTGAAACGGCTGTGCATCACTTCGTTGGCAAGCAGGGAGAAACCATCGCCGAAGCTTTCACGGAGCGAGGCGGCGAGATCGGTGGTCTTGCCGCCGGGGGCCGCGCAGAGGTCCAGGACGGAGACGCCGGCACCGAAACGGTCCAGTACCCGGCGGAAAAGTGCCCCGACGAACATGGCGGAAGAATCCTGCACATAGTAGCATCCGGCGTGGAACAGGGGATCCAGCGTAAAGTTGGGGCGCTCCTTCAGCAGGAAGCCATAGGGACTCCAGAAAATGGGTTCCGCTTCGGGAAAAGGGCATTCCGTGAGTTTGGACGGATTCAGGCGGATGGACACGGAGGGATCGCCGGACAGCGCATCAAGCACCGTCCGTGCCCGCTCGGGGCCGATTTCCTCCGGCAGCATCCGGATGAATGCCTCCGGCAGCATCACAGGCCGAACTTGGAAGGGTCGAAGCCTTCGGGCATCTTGCCGTTGGAGGCGTCTACGAGGCCGTCCACCACCTTGTTCAGGGCGTCCTTGAGCTTGCCGCCCAGCATCATTTTCATCATGAGGTTGAGGTCGGCCTCCAGCTTGATCCAGAAGTCGGTCTTGTACGGGTCGGCGGAAGCCGGATCGAAATGCAGTTCGATATGGAAGGCGAAGGGGGCACCGTAGTCCACCAGCTCGATGCGGGAATAGGGCACCCGCTCATGGACCTTCACGCCGATGTTGAATCCCTGTACCGTCGCGGTGATGGTGTCGAAGTCGGCCTCGACCCCCTGCTTCTTGTCCTCAGGCAGCATCTGGAGGAAGTTCCGCATGTCCACGAAGGACATGTACAATTCGTATGGCTGGCGGGAAACGATTCCGTGCTTGCTTTCAATTTCGGTCATAATACATTAACTTTGCAGTCTGCAAATATACAAATATTATGCACAAGATTTACTTCGAGAAACGCTGTATCGTCATCTGTGCCCCGGACGACGAGGCGCTTTCCGACCCCAATTCGGTGGAGTTCCACGTGGGAGAGACCGTACACATCCATTCCCTGGTCCGGATGTTCGAGGTCCAGGATACCCTTTCGCGGATCTATATCCCTTCCGAAGACACGGAACGGACATACCGCCGGCTGTGCGCGGAGTTCAGGGAAGTGAACGCCGCCGGCGGACTGGTGTCCAACCGGCGCGGGGATTTCCTGCTCATCTCCCGGAACGGGCTCTGGGACCTGCCCAAGGGCCATCAGGAGGCGGGAGAGGATATCGAAGTAACCGCCCTCCGCGAGGTCCAGGAGGAAACCGGCGTGGACCAGCTCCAGCTCCGCCGGCTCATCTGCATCACCGACCACTGCTATCTCCGGAACGACATCTGGCACCTGAAGCACACCTGGTGGTACGACATGCTGTACACGGACCCCACCAATCTCACCCCGCAGCGGGAAGAGGACATTACCAAGGCCGCCTGGGTCGCCAAATCCAGCCTTCCTCCCTTCCTGAAGAACACGTATCCCTCTATCCTGGAGGTATTCCGCGAAGCGAGGATCTAGTCACTGTCCGGATCCCCGGACAAGTCAGGAAGGGCAGCGTGAAACTTTTTTCCGCCGGGAGACGTACTATAATAGTATCAACGTTGACGTGTAGTATGAAACTTTCGCAATTCGCTTTCGAGCTTCCCCAGGACCGCATCGCCCAGACGCCGGTCCGCTGGCGGGACGAGGCCCGCATGATGGTCCTCCACAAGGATACCGGAGAGATCGAGCACCGGCTTTTCAAGGATATCGTGGATTATTTCGGAAAGGGTGACACGTTCGTGCTCAACGACACGAAGGTCTTCCCCGCCCGCCTCTACGGCAAAAAAGAAAAGACCGGAGCCGACATCATGGTCTTCCTCCTGCGCGAGCTCAACCGCGAACAGCGCCTGTGGGACGTCATCGTAGACCCCGCCCGCAAGATCCGTATCGGCAACAAACTGTATTTCGGGGACGACGAGTCCCTCGTAGCCGAGGTCATCGACAATACCACGTCCCGCGGACGTACCCTCCGTTTCCTGTACGACGGTCCCTACGAGGATTTCAAGGAAGCCCTGTTCTCCCTGGGCGAGACGCCGGTCCCGGGCTGGGTCAAGGAAAAGGTCACGCCGGAGGATGCCGAGAACTTCCAGACCATCTTCGCCGCGAACGAGGGTGCCGTCTCCGCTCCCGCCGCCGGCCTCCACTTCAGCCGCGAGCTGTTCAACCGCATGATTCTCAAGGACATCGAGAAGACCTTTATCACCGTGCACATGGGCATCGGCCATTTCCGCCGCGTGGACGTGGAGGACCTCTCCAAGCACCGGATGGATTCCGAGCGCCTGATCATCAGTGAGAAGGCCGCCGCCGACATCAACAAGGCCAAGCGCAGCGGCAAGAAGGTCGTCGCCGTGGGCGTGACCGTCATGCGCGGCCTGGAGACCTACGTCACCACCACCCACGAGGTGAACGTATTCGACGGCTGGACCAACAAGTTCATCTTCCCGCCGTACCAGTTCTCCGTCCCGGATGCGGCCGTGTCCAACTTCCACCAGCCCCAGTCCACGATGCTCATGTGCGTCGCGGCCTTCGGTGGATACCAGAACGTGATGAACGCCTACAAGGTCGCCCTCGAGGAAGGCTACCGGTTCGGTCCTTACGGCGATGCCATGCTGATCCTGTAGAAATCGTAAAAAACGTTAATTTACCCCCTGAAACAACACAAGTTATCAACAACTTGTGTTGTTTTTTCGTTTCCTGTTCTACCTTGGCGGAAAAAACGCCATGCCGGACCTTGCTGAAAAAACCGCCCTGTGCGCCCTGAACCGGGTGCTGGGGTACCTGCCCTCCGTGGGACACGCCCTCGTCGGCACCTGCGGCTCCGCCGAAGCCGTCTTCCACCTGGATGCCGCCCGGCTGCGGGAGGCCCTCGGCCCGCACCGCGGCTTTGCCGACCAGATCACTCCGGAACTGCTCGAATGGGCCGCCCGGGAACTGGAACATGTGTCCAGCGCCGGATTCCGGTTCATTGCCTATGGGGAGGAAGACTATCCCCAGATGCTCTCCGAATGTCCCGACCCTCCGCTCGGACTCTACTATAACGCGACTTCCCCGCCCGCTTCCGTTTTCGAAATGCACCCCTGCGTCGCCCTCGTCGGGACCCGTGACATCAGCCCGTACGGACGGGAATGGTGCCGCAAACTGGTCCTCGCGATGAGCGAAGCGTCCATTCCGCCCTGCATCGTCAGCGGCCTCGCCTTCGGAGCCGAT
This sequence comes from uncultured Bacteroidia bacterium, assembly GCA_902778105.1. Taxonomy (GTDB): domain Bacteria; phylum Bacteroidota; class Bacteroidia; order Bacteroidales; family UBA932; genus Cryptobacteroides. Next base: position 48,667 of record CACYWN010000015.1, on the reverse strand, counting down.
GGCATCGCCCACCGGACCGCCCTGGAAAGCGGCCTGCCGACCATCGGCGTCATGGCGACGGGAATTGAACGGATCTATCCCTGGCAGCACACGGAACTGGCCGCCCAGATTGTCCGGACTCCCGGTTCGGCCGTCGTTACGGACTATCCATCAGGAAGTTCCCCCGTTGCATTGAACTTCATCCGGCGCAACCGGATCATCGCCGGGCTTGCACGCGCCACCGTCGTCATCGAGTCCAAGACCAAGGGCGGAAGCCTCATCACCGCCAAGTACGCCTGCGACTACAACCGGGACGTGTACGCCCTGCCGGGGCGGGCCGACGACCTGCGCTCCGCCGGCTGCAACTCGCTCATCCGGCAGCGGATGGCGGACATCATCACCGAGCCGGAAGACCTGGTCGAAAGACTGGGCCTCGGGAAGTCCCAACGACGGCGGAAAGCCTCGCTGGAGAGCCTTCTGAGCAGGAAATACGGTCAGGACAATCCCCTGGTGAGAATGATGCTCCTCGTCAAGGGGAAACCGGGCATCACCCTGGAGGAAATCTGCCGGGAAACCGGCTGGGGCTGGCCGGAAGTGACGGAGCGGGCCGGAATCCTGGAAGCGGAAGGGTTCCTGGAAACCGACCTCCTCCAGCGTTGCACAATTCCGACAAAAATTGTGTAAATTTGCAGGACCCGCTGAAACCGGACCGATGCTAGTCGACACCCATACCCACTTTTATGACGAATGGCTTCTGCCGGACGCCGACGCCGCCGTGGCGCGCGCCCTGGAAGCGGGCGTGGGCAAGATGGTCCAGGCCGATGTGGACAGCCGTGAGCGGGATGCCCTCTGGGCCGTGGGCGACCGGCACCCCGGCGTCCTGTACCCGATGGTGGGACTCTATCCCTGCTCCGTCGGACCGGACTGGAAGGAGGAGATCGACCGGATGCTCCCGTACCGGGAGCGGGGCGTGGTCGCCGTCGGCGAAATCGGCCTCGACTATCACGAGGGGAACGAGGACCGGGCGCTCCAGAAGGAGGCGCTCCGGGTCCAGCTGGAACTGGCCTCGCAGTGGGACCTTCCCGTCAACATCCACCTCCGGGACGCCTGGGGTGACCTGCTCGACATCCTGGAAGACGCCCGCCACCTGCACCTCAGGGGCATCCTGCACTGCTTTTCAGGCAGTTTCGAGGTCTATGACCGGGCCCGGCGGTGCGGCGAGTTCTCCGTGGGAATCGGGGGCGTAGTCACCTTCAAGAAAGCCTCCCTCGCGGAAACGGTCAAGCGGATTCCCCTCGAACACATCGTCCTCGAAACAGACGCCCCCTACCTCGCACCGGTTCCGCACCGGGGAGAGCGCAACGAAAGCGCCTTCCTCCCGCTGGTCGCCGCCAAGGTCGCCGAACTCAAGGGCCTGACCTTCGCCGAGGTGGAGGCTGCAACCACTTCAAACGCCGAAAAACTCTACCAGCTATGACCGCTGCCATCCTCATCATCTACACCGGTGGCACCATCGGCATGAAACAGGACCCGGAGGACCTGACCCTGCGGCCCTTCGATTTCAGCCAGATCCTGGAGGAAGTCCCCGAACTCAGGAAGTTCGCCGTCCGGATCGACTCCTACACCTTCGACCCGCTCATCGACTCCTCCGACGTGGAGCCTTCCCTCTGGACCCGGCTCGCAAGCCTGATCCGGGAGCGGTATGACCAGTACGACGGTTTCGTCATCCTGCACGGGACCGACACCATGGCCTATTCGGCCTCTGCCCTCAGCTTCATGCTGGAGGGGCTCACCAAACCGGTCATATTCACCGGGAGCCAGCTTCCCATCGGCATCCCCCGGACCGACGGCAAGGAAAACCTCATATCGGCCGTGGAAATCGCCGCCGCCAAGGATGGGGACGGACATGCCCGTGTGCCGGAAGTTTCCATTTACTTCGATTCCAGGCTGATGCGGGGCAACCGCACTTCCAAGCTGAGCGCCGAGGACTTCAACGCTTTCCGCAGCGTCAACTGGCCTCCCCTGGCCGAGGCCGGCGTCAACATCCGGTACAACAGGTCCGCCATCCGGTATCCCGGGAGCTGGTCGCAGCCCCTCACGGTCCACGACCGGCTGGACACCCGCGTCGCCATCCTGAAAATCCACCCCGGGATTACGCCGGAAATGGTACGCATCTTCCTCTGCGCCCCGGAAATCCGGGCAGTCATCATCGAAACCTACGGATCGGGGAATGCCCTTACCAAACCCTGGTTCACCGACATCATCCGCGAAGCGTCCGCCACGGGGAAAATCCTGCTGAACGTAACCCAGTGCACGGCCGGGTCCGTCAACATGGATCTCTACGCCACCGGGAAGTCCCTCAAGGAGGCCGGCGTGGTGTCCGGATACGACGTCACGACGGAAGCCGCCCTCGGAAAATTATTCGTCCTGATGGGCCGGAGCGAGGACAACGGATGGGTGAAGGCATGGCTTGGGGAGGACCTATCGGGCGAAATAAGCAAATAATCCTTTGCCGTTTGAAATAAAATTCCTAAATTGCACGGACTTTTGAACACAAGACATAACGACAACACTGGAATTTTTACTAACAACACAAAAACGATTATGAAAAAGTTTTTCATGTTTTTGGCAGTTGCCGGTCTCATGACCTTCACTGCGAACATCGCTTCCGCCCAGGACGAGCAGGCCGCTCCGGCCGCGACCGAGGAAGTTGCCCCCGCCGCTGAGCAGCCGACGGACCTCTTCGCCGGTTCCGGTGAGGAGATTCCTCTCCACCAGGCCCTCAAGACCAAGTTCATCGAAGGTGGCGCCGGCTTCATGAGCCTCGTACTCATCTGCCTCATCCTCGGTCTGGCCCTCGCAATCGAAAGAATCCTGTACCTGGCCTTCTCCAAGACCAATACCACCAAGCTCCTTGACAAGGTGGAAGAAGCCCTCAAGAAGGGTGGTGTGGAAGAAGCCAAGAAGGTCTGCCGCGAAACCCGTGGTCCTGTCGCCTCCATCTTCTACCAGGGTCTCCTCCGTGCCGACCAGGGTGTCGATGTCGTCGAAAAGACCATCGTCTCCTACGGCTCCGTCCAGATGAGCCTCATGGAGAAAGGCCTGAGCTGGATTTCCCTGTTCATCGCCATTGCCCCGTCCCTCGGATTCCTTGGTACCGTTATCGGTATGATCCAGGCCTTCGACGCCATCCAGGCTGCCGGTGACATCTCCCCGAACGTTGTTGCGGGTGGTATGAAGGTCGCCCTTATCACCACCGTCGGCGGTCTTATCGTCGCCGTTATCCTCCAGCTCTTCTACAACTATATCCTGTCCAAGATCGACAGCCTCACCATCGACATGGAGGACGCTTCCATCCGTTTCGTCGACACGATGGTCAAGTACAACAAGTAATTGAATAACGAACCGATTAATTCCAAGTAAAAAATGGAAAATCCGTTATACGCCAAGATATTCAAGTGGATCAGCTGGGCACTCCTGCTCGTCAGCGTCGGTCTCGCCGTCTGGGCTTTCACCCGTTTCGGCGGCAGCGGCGAAGGCGCAGCCGTGGAGACAATGCTCTACTGGGCCTACGCGATGCTTGCCATCGCCCTGGTCGCAGTCCTGTGCATCGGTCTCTACATTTCGGCGACGACCAATCCGAAGAGCCTCGTGCGCATCGGTATCGCCATCGCCGCGGCAGCCGTCCTGTGCCTGATCGCCTATTTCCTGGCTTCCGGAAAACCGGCCCTCGGCTTTACCGGCGCCACCCCGCCCACTGCGGGTGAACTGAAACTCACAGATACCGTCCTTAACCTCACCTACATCCTCGGTGCGGGCGCCATCGTCGCCATCATCGCCGGTGAGATTATTTCTGGCATTCTCAACAAAAAAGCGTAAGCTATGGCAAAGAAAACACCGGAAATCAACTCTAGCTCAACAGCGGACATCGCGTTCCTGCTGCTCTGCTACTTCCTGATGACCACCACGATGGGTGACCAGTCAGGTCTGCAGCGCCGTCTGCCCCCGATTCCTGATTCCAAGCAGGCCCAGGACCAGAAGGTGAACCGCCGTAACATCGTTATCGTGCGTATCAACTCTGCAGATAAGCTTTTTGCCGGTAATGAAGCCATGGATATCGCCTATCTGAAAGACAAGATGAAGGAGTTCCTTTCGAACCCTGCCAACGACCCGAACCTCCCCGAAAAGGAAGAGAAGGAGATCGAGGGCAAGACCTACATGGTCTCCAAGGGCGTCATCTCCCTGCAGAATGACCGTGGTACCAGCTACCAGGCCTATATTGCAGTGCAGAATGAACTCGTGAAGGCCGTGAACGAACTCCGTGACGAATTCTCCATGCGGGAATTCGGCGCAAAATTCGCCCGTCTTTCGGAAGATCAGCAAGAGATCGTCAAAAAGGCCGTGCCCCAGAACATTTCCGAGGCCGAGCCGAAGGATACAGGTAAAAAATAGAGGAGGAATGGAATATGTCTAAATTCGGAGGTTCAAGAAACAATAAGAGCGTTCCCGGCATTTCTTCGGGTTCCCTTTCCGATATCGTGTTCATGCTCCTGTTCTTCTTCATGGTGACGACCCAGATGCGTGAGACGGAAAACAAGGTCATCGTCAAGCTTCCGGAGGCCTCCGAGGCCGCCAAGCTCGAACGCAAGGACCTCTCCGCCAACATCAACATCGGAAGCCCGACCCGTCAGTACCAGGCCATGTACGGTACAGATGCCCGTATCCAGCTCAACGATTCCTTCAAGACCATCGACGACATCCGCGACTTCATCGCTTCCGAGCGTGACGCCATGTCCGAGGCCGACCGTTCCCTGATGACCGTCAACCTCCGCGTGGACGAAGACGTCAGAATGGGTATCGTATCGGATGTCAAGCAGGAGCTCAGACGCTGCTCTGCGCTGAAGATCATGTACGCTTCGAGAAAAGCCGGCGGAGACAAATAATCCGCACGAGTAATTTATTTGCATGAAAGCAGTCCTCCGGGACTGCTTTTTTGGTATCTTTTCCGTATATTTGCACGATTTAGACGATTATTCGATATGAAAAGGACCAAAATCAAGGAAATGCTCGGGATGGAACCGGGCCGTGACGTGCTGGCCAAAGGTTGGGTCAGGACCAAGAGGGGTAACAAACAGGTGAAATTCATCGCCTTGAATGACGGTTCCACCATCAACAATATCCAGGTCGTAGCGAATGCCGAATGCTTTGACGAAGAACTTCTCAAGCGCATCACCACCGGTGCTTCCCTCGCCGTGAAGGGTGAACTTGTCGCCTCCATCGGCAGCGGCCAGCATGTGGAGATCCAGGCGAAGGAGATCGAGGTCATCGGCGAATGCGACCCGATGCGCTTCCCGCTCCAGAAGAAGGACACCTCGCTGGAGTACCTCCGCAGCGTCGCGCATATGCGCCTTCGCACGAACACCTTCGGTGCCGTCCTCCGCATCCGCCACGCCATGGCTTTCGCCATCCACAAGTTCTTCAACGACAAGGGCTTCGTCTACCTGCACACCCCGCTCATCACCGAATCCGACGCGGAGGGTGCCGGCGACATGTTCCAGGTCACGACAATGGATCTGAAGAACATCCCGCTGGACAAGAAGGGCAATGTGGACTTCTCCAAGGACTTCTTCGGCAAGAAGACGAGCCTCACCGTGAGCGGCCAGCTCGAGGGCGAACTCGGCGCCACTGCCGTGGGCGAGATCTACACCTTCGGCCCCACCTTCCGGGCGGAGAACTCCAACACCCCGCGCCACCTTGCGGAGTTCTGGATGATCGAACCGGAAATGGCCTTCTACGACATCAACGACGACATGGAACTGGCCGAGGAATTCGTGAAGTATCTTGTCCAGTACGCCCTGGACCACTGCATGGACGACCTCAAGTTCCTCAACGACAAATATGACGATGGCCTCATCGAGCGCCTGAAGAGCGTCCTCGGCATCGCCTTCCAGCGCGTGACCTACACGGAGGCCGTGGAGATTCTCGAAAAGGCCATTGCGGACGGCAAGCAGTTCGAATACCCGGTCCACTGGGGCACCGACTTCCAGAGCGAGCACGAGCGCTACCTGGTGGAGCAGCATTTCGGCAAGCCGGTCATCCTCATCGACTTCCCCAAGGACATCAAGGCCTTCTACATGAAGCAGAACGAGGACGGACGGACCGTCCGCGGCATGGACGTCCTCTTCCCGAAGATCGGCGAAATCATCGGCGGAAGCGAGCGTGAAGCCGACCTCAAGAAGCTGGAGACCCGCATCGACGAACTGGGCATGTCCCGCAAGAACCTCGAATGGTATATCGACACCCGGCGCTACGGCACCGTGCCGCACAGCGGTTTCGGTCTGGGCTTCGAGCGCCTGCTCCTCTTCGTCACCGGCATGGCGAACATCCGGGACGTCATCCCCTTCCCCCGTACGCCCAAAAACGCCGAGTTTTAACCGAATAACCGTCTAACCACATCCCATATGCTTGTCATCGGTATCGCCGGAGGTTCCGGCTCAGGAAAGACCACGGTCGTCAAGGCCATTACGCGACAGCTCAACGGCAAAGTCGTCGTCATTCCTCAGGACTCCTACTACAAGGATTCCAGCCACGTTCCCGTGGAGGAGCGCAAGAACATCAACTTCGACCATCCCGATGCCATCGACTGGAAACTGATGTGCCAGCAGATCCGGGAACTCAAGCAGGGCCATACCATCCAGCAGCCGGTGTACTCCTACATCACCTGCTCCCGCTCCACGACGGAAACCGTCACCGTGGAGCCGGCCGAGGTGATCATCGTGGAAGGCATCCTCATCTTCACCTGCAAGGAACTGCGCGACCAGCTGAACATCAAGATCTTCGTGGATGCTGATGATGACGACCGCGTCCTGAGGATCATCGTCCGGGATGTCGCCGAGCGCGGCCGCACCATCGACACGGCCATCGAGCACTACTGCGACACGGTGAAGCCGATGCACCTGCAGTTCATCGAGCCTTCCAAGCGCTACGCCGACATCATCGTCCCGCAGGGCGGCCACAACCAGGTGGCGATCGACGTCCTCGCCACCACGGTGCAGGAGGCCCTGGAAAAACGTAACCGGCACAAGAAATGAAACTGACGCCCGACCAGAAAGCAGGACTTTATATCACCGCGATCGTCCATCTCGCGGTGATTATCGTTTTGCTGCTCTGCCAGATCGGGTATTCCGTCCAGCGGGAAAACACCTTCGTACTGGATTTTTCCAAACAGGAGGAGAAAGAAGAAATCGAAAAGCAGGAGGAACTGCACCGCAGCGCGATGGAGCAACTGCAGAACATGATCGCCATCGCGCGGACCCAACCCGTCCGGAACGTCACCGTGAACCGCTCCTCCCAGCTCAAGGACGACCGCAATACCGACGCCGAACAGCTGTACCGCGACGCCGAACGGCTCGCGAAGGAGCTCCGTGACGGTCAGAACCGCGTGCAGGATGACCCGGATGATTATGTGCAGGATCCCGTCCAGCCCGCCAAGCCCGAGCCCCGCAAGCAACAGGCCTACAGCGGGCCCTCCGTCCTTTCCTGGAGCCTGGACGGTCGCAAGGCCACCCATCTCCCCATTCCCGCCTACCGCTGCGTCGGTGCCGGCGAAGTGACCGTCATCATCACCGTCAACAACCAGGGCACGGTCGTGGATGCCAAGATCGACGACGGCGCCTCCTCCAAGGACGGCTGCCTGAGAGCCTTCGCCACCCGCGCCGCCCGCCTTTCGAAATTCAACGCCTCCTCCACCGCCCCCGCCCGTCAGATGGGGACGATTACGTATCTGTTCATTGCGCAGTAGGGAGGGTTCAGATTAACTCATCCCTTTCCCGCATATCCTTGAGCCTCAGCTGCAGGGTCGAGGAACCGCGGTAGAAATTCTCGACGATGGAATAGCACACGTCGATGGGGTTGCCGGCCTTGATGTGGTCGTAGAATTCGGCCATGTTGAAGCCGATGGCAGGGATTTGCCGATAGGGCTGGGATTCCTGCATGAGGTCCAGCTTGAGGTGGATGCCGCCGGCGCCCACTTTGCGGCCGTTGCCGGCATCGTAGACATCTTCCGTCAGGAACACCGGATTCGCATTGCCCGGGCCGAAGGGCTGGAACTGCTTGAGGATGCGGAAGAACTTGGGCGTGATCTGGGAGAAGTCCAGCCGGGAGTCGATGTCCACGACCGGGGTGAGTTCCTGCTTGGTGATATTGCCGGAGACGAAGCGGTTCATCCGGCGGCAGAACTCTTCCAGGTTCTCTTCCTTCATCGTCAGGCCGGCGGCGTAGACGTGGCCGCCGAAATTCTCCAGCAGGTCCGCGCAACTCTCGATGGAGGCATACAGGTCGAAGCCGGCGACGCTGCGGGCGGAGCCGGTGACGAAGCCGTTGGACTTGGTGAGGACGACCGTGGGCTTGTAATAGGCCTCCACCAGACGGGAGGCGACGATGCCCACGACGCCCTTGTTCCAGGTGGGGTTGTAGACGATAGTCACATTCTCGGTTTCCAGGGCGGTACCGTTCGCAACCATCTCCAGGGCCTCCTGGGTGATCTCCCGGTCGATGTTCTTCCGTTCGTTGTTGTTGTCGTTGATCTTTTCGCCGATCTGGAAGGCGGAGCGGTCGTCCATCGCCGTCAGGAGTTCCACGGCGAGCCGGCCGGATTCCATCCGCCCGGCGGCGTTGATCCGGGGACCGATCTTGAATACGATATCGTCGATGGTCACGTGGCCGGGCTCGAGCTTGGCGAGGTTGATCATCGCCAGAAGCCCCTTGCGGGGATTCTCGTTGAGCCGCTTGAGGCCGAAATGGGCCAGGACCCGGTTCTCCCCCACCATCGACACCAGGTCGGAGGCGATGGACACAACCTGCAGGTCCAGGAGCGGCTCCAGGGTTTCGAAGTCGATGTTGTATTTGAGGGAATAGCCCTGGACGAACTTGAAGCCCACGCCGCAGCCGCACAGGTCGTCGAAAGGATAATGGTCGTCCTCCCGCTTGGGGTCCAGCACCGCCACGGCGCCGGGGAGTTCGTCCTCCGGCAGGTGGTGGTCACAGATGATCACGTCGATCCCCTTGCTCCGGGCGTACTCCACCTTCTCGATGGCCTTGATGCCGCAGTCCAGGGTGATCAGGAGGTCGATCCCGTTGTCCGAAGCCCAGTCCAATCCCTTGTAGGACAAGCCGTAACCCTCGTCGTAACGGTCCGGGATGTAATATTCCACCCGCTTGGAGAAACGACGGACAAAGGAGTAGACCAGCGCAACCGCCGTGGTTCCGTCCACGTCATAGTCACCGTAGACCAGGATCTTCTGCCCCTTGACAATGGCCTCGTGCAGGCGTTCGACGGCCTTGTCCATATCCTTCATCAGGAACGGGTCGTGAAGGTCGTCCAGGGAGGGACGGAAGAAACTCCGCGCCTGCTCGAACGTCTCGACACCACGCTGGACAAGCAGTTCAGCCAGAACCCGGTCCACGCCGAGTTCCGTCGCCAGCCGCCCCACTTTCTCCGGATCGCCCGGCTCATGGACGGTCCATTTGCGTTCCGTGATGCCCATAGTCCAACAAAATTAAGCAAAACTATCGGCAAAAGCAAGAAAAAAACAGGGCGCTCCGACTACATCCCGTCCAATTCTATCCCATCCTGCTTCCACCAGTCGGTGTCGGGCTCGTTGAAGGGGATGAGGAAGGGGTTGGTAGCAGCTTCACGGGCGATGGAGGTGGGATGGCCGTGTCCGGGGATGACATCGGTGTCGCCGGGAAGGCCCATCAGCTTGTCCATGATGGAACGGATGAGGGCGTCATAGTCGCCGCCGTCGAGGTCGGTCCGGCCGATGCTTCCGGCGAAAAGGGTGTCTCCCGAGACGAGTACGCCGGCGGAAGCACAGTAATAGCACACGCTGCCGGGGGAATGCCCGGGCGTGGTGATGACTTGCCAGGATGTCCCGCCGCAGTGCAGTTCCAGTCCGTCCGTGGCCGGCTGGAACGCAAACGGCTCCACCTGCTGGCCGGGGAGCAGGCGCTCCAGAAGGGAGGAATGCATTCGCAGGATGGGTTCATCGGCCGCGCCCATATATACCGGGCAATCCAGTTTCCTGACGAGGGATGCCACGCCCCACGTATGGTCGAAGTGACCGTGGGTGAGGAAGATGGCATCCGGTTTCAGCGCGTGCTCCCGGAGGAAGCCGAGGACCATTTCTTCTTCTTCAGGCCGGAAGAATCCCGGGTCGACAATCACGCAGGGTACACCTGCGCCGGGGTCGGAAGCGACGGATCCATCCTCCCAGAGGACCATGCAGTTGGCCGTGAGCGGGCCTGCCGGAAAAATCTTGATCTGCAGCATTCGGTTGTGACGATTAGGTTGCAAATTTACGGATATTTTCCCAACTTTGTAAAGATAACAAGCCCTCTCTATGCACATCGGAATCGCAGGAAACATCGGCAGCGGCAAAACCACGCTCACGACCCTTCTGGCCCGTCACTACGGTTGGACCCCCAAGTTCGAGTCCGTGACGTACAATCCCTATCTCGCCGATTATTATGCCGACATCAAGCGCTGGTCCTTCGCACTGGAGATGTACTTCCTGAACAAGCGACTGCACGATGTCATCGAGATCGGCAAGTCCAACGACGTCATCATCCAGGACCGTACCGTGATGGAGGGCGTCCACATCTTCGTGGCGAACAACTACGCGCAGGGGAACCTCTCGGAGCGGGACTACCACACGTTCATGGATTCCTACAACGTGATGATGGAAGTGGTGAAGCAGCCCGACCTGCTGATCTACCTGAAAAGTTCCATCGAGCACCTCGTCGCCCAGATTGCCAAGCGCGGCCGCGACTACGAGCAGGGCATTTCCATCGAGTATCTCTCCGGCCTGAACGAGCGGTATGAGGAGTGGATCGGGAGCTATACCGGACGGCTCATCACCATCGACGTGGACAACCTGGACTTCCTGAACCGGCCGGAGGACTTCGCCCTCATCACCGACCGCATCGACGCGGAACTGTATGGATTGTTCTGAAATTATTGCTACTTTTGTGAAAATATACTGAGTTATGCATATCGCCATCGCCGGAAATATCGGCAGCGGAAAGACCACGCTGACCAAGATGCTCGCCGCCCACTACGGGTGGACCCCCAAGTTCGAGTCCGTCGACTTCAACCCCTACCTCGCCGACTTCTACGAGGACATGGAGCGCTGGTCCTTCAACCTCCAGATCTATTTCCTGAACAAGCGTTTCCAGGATGTGGTGGAGATTTCCAAGCAGAAGGACATCATCATCCAGGACCGCACCATCTACGAGGACGCCCGCATCTTCGCGCCGAACCTCCATGCGATGGGCCTGATGTCCACCCGCGACTTCGAGAACTACAGCGACCTGTTCGACCTGATGATGTCCCTGGTGAACCCGCCGGACCTGCTGATCTATCTCCGCAGCTCCATCCCGAACCTCATCGCCCAGATCCAGAAGCGCGGCCGCGAGTACGAGCGCTCCATCCGCATCGACTACATCACCGGCCTGAACCAGCGCTATGAGGACTGGATCAAGGACTACAAGGCGCGTCTGCTCATCATCGACGTGGACAAGATCAAGTTCGAGAACCGGCCGGAGGATTTCCAGTACATCACAGACAAGATCGACGCCGAGTTGTTCGGCCTCTTCCCTGCCGAATAAAGGCAGGGTTTTCCTTCTTTTTAAACGACGTGACTATGACAGAAAGACCTACAATCATCGACTTCGTGGAGAAAAACACCCGGCAGTTCGCCGATCACGTGTATCTCCGCGAGAAAGTGGACGGGAAGTGGAAGGAAATCACCCAGGAACAGACCCGCAACGAGGCTTACCGCATCGGTGCCGGCCTCATCTCCCTGGGCCTCCGGAAAGGGGACAAGATCGCCCTGCTGTCCGAAAGCCGGGCCATGTGGATCCTGGCGGAAATCGGCGCCCTGTACGCCGGAGCCGTCGATGTCCCCCTCTCCGTGAACCTCGGTGAAGGCAAAGACCTCGTCTTCCGCATCAATCACTCCGATTCCAAGTGGATCCTGGTCTCGGGAAACCACCTGCCCCGGATCCGCGCCATCCTTCCCGAATGCCCGAACGTGGAGAAGGTCATCGTCTTCGACGATACCGCTTTCGATTTCGACAAGCTGGACGAGAAGGAAATCCGGATGTCCGAAATCCAGAAGATGGGCGATGCCTTCCTGAAAGCCCATATGGACGAGTTCACGGCCCGCTTCAAGAGTATCGGCCCGGATGACTATGCCAATATTTCCTATACTTCCGGTACCACGGCCGATCCGAAGGGCATCCTTCTGACGCACCGCAACTATACGGCCAACGTGGCCCAGGGCAACTCGGTCATCTCCATCGGTCCGGACTCGACAATGCTCATCATCCTCCCGCTGGACCACTGCTTCGCACATGTGGCCGGTATGTATACGATGATGGGCTATGCCGGTTCCATCGCCTTCGTGCCCATCGGCAAGAACGCCCTGGCCACCCTGCGCAACGTACCGGCCGCCATCGCCGAGACGCGTCCCCACGTGATGCTCTCCGTTCCGGCCCTTGCCCGCAACTTCAAGAAAAACATCGAGTCCGGCATCAAGAAGCAGGGTCCGAAGGTGGAGAAACTCTTCAACTTCGCCGTACAGAATGCCATCAAGTACAACAAGGAATACTACAACCGCGGAACTGGAGGCACCTTCTGGCGCAAGCCCCTCGTGGACCTGTTCGACAAGATACTGTTCAAGAAAGTGCGTGAAAGTTTCGGCGGCAGGATGCAGTTCTTCGTAGGCGGCGGCGCCCTCCTGGACATCGAGCTCCAGCGCTTCTTCTGTGCCGTGGGCATGCCCATGTTCCAGGGCTACGGCCTCACGGAAGCCACGCCGATCATCTGCGCCAACTCCGCCGGCCATGCCCGCTTCGGCTCTTCCGGCCGGTTGGTGAAGCCCATGGATATCGTCATCCTGGACGCGGAGGGAAAGGAAGTTCCGCACGGAACCCGCGGCGAAATCGTCATCCGCGGCGAGAACGTGATGGCCGGCTACTGGAAGAACCCCAAGGCCACGGCCGACACCATCATCGACGGCTGGCTCCACACCGGCGACATGGGTTACATCTGCCCGGAAGATCCGGAATTCCTGTATGTCGTAGGCCGCTTCAAAAGCCTTCTCATTTCTTCCGACGGTGAAAAGTACTCGCCGGAAGGATTCGAGGACAACCTTACGGAAGTTTCCAAGTTCGTCAACGCCTGCGTTCTGCACAACAACCAGAACCCGTATTGCGTCGCCCTCATCGTTCCCGACAAGGCCGCCCTGAAGGAGGCCGTGGAGGCCAAAGGACTGGATGCCGCTTCCGAGGAAGGACGGAAGGCCATGCTGGACATCCTCCAGGCCGAGGTCGATTCCTACAAGAAGGGCGGCAAGCACGAGGGAATGTTCCCGGAGCGCTGGCTGCCGACCGCCGTCGGCATCTGCGACGAGGAATTCACCATCGCCAACAAGATGATGAACTCCACGATGAAGATCGTCCGCGGCAAGGTGGAGGAGCATTATGCCTCCCTGCTGGACTACCTCTATACGCCGGAAGGGAAGAACATCGTCAATCCCCGCAACCTGAAGGCGTTAGAATAGGGTAACTCCATTCCCTGTCATGTCGGAGATGTCCCGTTTTGGGGGACATCTCCTTCATTTTACCCCCGTTTTTGATGGAGATGTCCATGATTTCAGGACATCTCCGACACTTTTGGGAGAAAAGCCCTGTTTTAGGCCAAATATTTGCAGAAAAATTTGGCCGTTGCGGAAAAACCGCTTATCTTTGCAGTGTAACAGAATACTAATACACACGAAATGCTGATCGAACTGAAAGGCGTCAACAAGACTTACGATAACGGGCAGCCGCTCCACGTGCTCAAGGGCATCGACCTCTCCATCGAACGGGGAGAGTTCGTTTCCATCATGGGCGCGTCGGGCTCCGGCAAGTCCACCCTCCTCAACATCCTCGGCATCCTGGACAATTACGACACGGGCGAATACTGGCTGGACGGCAAGCTGATCAGGGACCTGTCCGAGAAACAGGCCGCCGACTACCGTAACCGGATGATCGGCTTCGTGTTCCAGAGCTTCAACCTCATCAGCTTTAAAACAGCGGTGGAGAACGTGGAACTTCCCCTTTATTATCAGGGAGTTTCGCGGAAGAAGCGGCACGAGATGGCCATGGAATACCTGGAGAAGCTGGGGCTCACGGACTGGGCTTCCCATTTCCCGAACGAGATGTCCGGCGGCCAGAAGCAGCGCGTCGCCATCGCCCGCGCCCTCATCACCCGCCCGCAGATCATCCTGGCCGACGAGCCCACGGGAGCCCTGGACTCCAAGACCAGCGTGGAAGTGATGCAACTGCTCAAGCGCCTCAACCAGGAAGAAGGAATCACCATCATCGTGGTCACCCACGAAAGCGGCGTCGCCAACGAGACTGACAAGATCATCCACATCAAGGACGGCATCATCGGCGAGATTGAAGAGAACAAGGCCCACACGGCCTGGGACGGAACCATGATGAAATAGATTTCCCGACAAGTTCGAAATGACAGAATTATTCCACGAAATAGCCGGCAACCTCCGGAACAACAAGCTGCGCACGGTCCTTACGGGCTTTGCGGTGAGTTGGGGGATCTTTCTGCTGATCTGCCTGCTGGGCGCCGGAAACGGCCTCATGAACTCGTTCCTGGGCAACATGGCCGACTACATCTTCCAGAGCGTCTCGGTGGAAGGCTGGCGCACCTCCAAGCCCTATGCGGGCTACCAGGAAGGCCGTGAGATCGAACTGGACGAGTCGGACGTCACCTACACGGAAGGCCCCCGCTGGTCCCCTACCGTGGGCGACGTCACCCGCCGGACCGCATCGACAGGGGTCACCTTCAGCCTGGACGGAAACACCGTGGCGGGCCAGATTTCCGGCGTAATGCCCGAATACAAGGACCAGGAGAAACTGAAAATGTACGCCGGGCGGTTCCTGAATCCCGATGACCTGAAGGAGCGGCGGAAAGTGGTCGTCCTGAGCCTGGCCCAGGCCAAAGAACTGTTGCCGAAGGATCCCGACGCCATCGTAGGCCGATGGGTGAATGCCGGAGCGGTTTCCTTCCGGGTAGTAGGAATCTACCATACCGATGAGTCCGACATGTACCGGACCTGCCCCATCCCCTACACGGCCTACAAGGTCATCTACGACACCAGCGACCGGATCGAAAGCATCACCTTCACGCTGAACGGCCCCGAGACCCGGGATGAGTACGAAGCCTTCGAGAAGGAATACGCCGGTGCGATGCGGCTCCGCCACGACGTGGCGCCGGACGACTGGCGGGGTATCTGGATCCGGAACGGGTATACGGACAACATGGAAATGAACGACGCCCAGCGGATCATCCGCACCTTCCTGTGGATCCTGGGCCTGCTTACCCTGGTGAGCGGCATCGTGGGCGTTTCGAACATCATGCTTATCGCCGTAAAGGAACGTACCCACGAATTCGGCATCCGGAAGGCCATCGGTGCCTCCCCCGCCGAGATCCTGAAACTGATCATCGCCGAAAGCGTCACGATCACGGCCCTGTTCGGATACATCGGCATGTTCCTCGGCATGATCGCCTGCCAGATCATGGACAAGACCGTGGGTCAGGAAGCCGTGGACATCGGCATCACGAAGATCCAGATGCTGGTGAATCCCACCGTGGGCCTGGACGTCGCCCTGGAAGCGACCATCCTGCTCATCGTGGCCGGAACCATCGCGGGAGCCATCCCCGCCTGGAAAGCCGCGCGTGTGAAACCCATTGAAGCATTGCGCGCGGAATGAAACGGTATTTCGATACAGACACCTTCCGGGAAATCCTGGACAGCATCCTCCGCAACAGGAGCCGGAGCCTGCTCACCGGTTTCGGCGTGTTCTGGGGCGTGTTCATGCTGATGATCCTCACCGGCGGCGGCCAGGGACTGAAGGCTCTCCTGGTGGAGAACTTCGAGGGGTTCGCCCAGAACACCTGCATCGTCGCCACCAGCACGACCACCAAGCCCTACAAAGGCTTCAAGAAAGGCCGCACCTGGAACCTTGAATATGCCGACCTGGAACGCCTGAAGGCGATGGTCCCCGAACTGGAGACCGTCTCTCCCTCCGTGAGCCTGTGGGGAAAGACCGTCACCCGGGACGAGCATACCGCCTCCCGCGCCGTGGTGAAAGGGACCCGGGCCGATTATGCCAGGATCGAGACGCCCAAGATCAGATACGGCCGGTGGATCAATGATGCCGACAACCTCCAGGAGCGGAAAGTGTGCGTCATCGGAAAGCGGGTGTACGAGGAACTCTTCCCCGAAGGCGGCGATCCGCTCGGCGAACGGATCAGCATCGACGGAAGCTACTATACCGTCATCGGCGTAGACTGGAGGGACAGCGGCGGCATCAGCATCAACGGCAGCGCTTCCGACGCAGTCACCATCCCCATCAACCAGGCCCGCAAGGCCTACAACCTGGGCAATACCTTCCACCTCCTCTGCTTTACGGCGAAGGAAGGCGTGACGATGAGCGACATCACGCCGCGCGTAAGGGAAATCATTGCCCGTCAACACTATATCGACCCCAAGGACGAGCAGGCGATGTTCCTGCTGAACACCCAGCTCATCTTCGGCATCGTGGACAACCTGTTCAAGGGCATCAACTTCCTGATCTGGCTGATCGGCCTGGGAACGCTGCTGGCCGGTGTCATCGGCGTGTCCAACATCATGATGGTGAGCGTCAAGGAACGGACCACCGAAATCGGTATCCGCCGCGCCATCGGGGCCACCCCCCGCCAGATCCTCGGCCAGATCATCTCCGAGAGCATCCTCCTCACCCTCGTGGCGGGCATGCTGGGCATCGTGTTCAGCGTCGTCATCCTCGCGGGCGTAGAACTCGCAATGACCACGGACGGAATCCTGAAAGCGCCCTTTCAGGTGCCTTTCAGCACCGCGGTCCTCGCCGCCCTCCTCCTGACCGTCCTCGGCGTGCTGGCCGGCCTGATGCCTGCCCTCCGCGCCATGCAGATCAAACCCGTAGACGCCATGCGTGATGAATAATAAATGCACACCATATGAAAAAAATCGGTAGAATCCTGACCATCCTCCTCGCGGCCGCCGTCTTTTTCGGCACCTTCGCGTACCTGTTCCAGCGTTCGCGTCCGCAGGAAATCCGGTATGAAGAACTGACGCCCGAGATGGGTACCATTTCCAAATCCACCGTCGTCACGGGCAAGATCCAGCCCCGGGACGAGGTCAACGTGAAGGCCCAGATCAGCGGCATCGTGGCCGAACTGTACAAGGAAGCCGGCCAGACGGTCGAGAAGAACGAGGTCATCGCGAAACTCAAGGTCATCCCCGAAATGAGCCAGCTCAGTTCCGCCCAGAGCCGGGTCCGCCTGTCCGAAGTGAACCTGAAACAGGCGCAGACCAACTACGACCGGGAGAAGAAGCTCTTCGACCAGCAGCTCGTGAGCGCCGAGGCCTTCGACCAGGTAGCCCAGGCCCTCAGGCAGGCCAAGGAGGAGTACAACGCCTCCGTGGAGTCCCTGGAAATCATCCGCGACGGCGTTTCATCGTCCAATAAATCAGGAAGTTCCACCCTCGTACGTTCCTCTGTCGCGGGTCTCATCCTGGACATTCCGGTGAAGGTGGGAAACACCGTCATCAACTCCAACACCTTCAATGACGGTACCACCATCGCCACCGTGGCCGACATGAACGACCTCATCTTCGACGGCAACATCGACGAGACCGAGGTGGGCAGGGTGCATATCGGCCTGCCCGTCCGCATCACGGTGGGTGCCCTGCAGGACGTCGCCATCGACGCTGCCCTGGAGTACATTTCCCCGAAGGCCACCGAGTCCGGCGGGACGAACCTCTTCGAAATCAAGGCCACCGTCAAGGTCCCCGAAGGCATCACCATCCGCTCCGGCTACAGCGCCAATGCTGAAATCGAGCTCCAGCGGGAAGAGAATGTCATGACCGTTCCTGAAAGCGCCATCCAGTTCGAAGGGGAAAAGACCTTCGTCTATGTCCTCGTGGACAACGGCTACGAGCGCCGGGACGTGGTGACCGGCCTTTCCGACGGGGTGAACATCGAAATCAAGGAAGGACTCTCCCTCGGGGAGAAAGTCCGCGGCAACCAGATTCTCGACGATAAGAAGAAGTAGCGCCATGAAAAGAACCCTCCTCTTCCTCGCGCTGCTCGCCCCTGCCCTGGCCGGGGCGCAGGACCTGCGTCACCCCTGGTCTCTCCAGGAATGCCTGGACTGGGCCCTGGAACACAACCTGACGGTGAAACAGAGCGAACTGAACGTAACCCAGCAGGAAATCCAGACGAACACCGCTGAAAACAGCTGGCTGCCCAACCTGAGCGGCTCGGTGAACGAAAGCCTCAGCTTCGGCCGCGGCCTCACGGCGGACAACACCTACACATCCGCGAACACGACGTCCACCGGCTTCTCCATCGGCGGCTCGATGAACCTTTTCGACGGACTGGCCACTCCGAACAACATTGCCCTGTCACGGTTGAACCTGGAAGCGGCGACCGCCGATCTGGAACGCGCCCGGGACGACATCCGCGTAGCCGTCGCAAGGGCTTATGTACAAGTACTTTACGATTACGAAATCGTAGACGTTGCCCGCAAGCAGATCGAACTGGACGACGCGCAGGTCGCCCGCCTGGAGGCGATGGCCGCCAGCGGCAAGGCCGCACAGGCCGATGTGTCGCAGCAAAAGGCCACCCGCGCCCAATCCGGCGTCACCCTGGTGCAGGCGGAGAACAACCTCCGGCTTGCCCTGCTGGACCTGGGCCAGCTCCTGGACTTTCCTTCCAGCGAAGGATTTTCCATCGAGCGGCCTCTGGTGGAAGTGGATGAAATCCTCCTGGACCTGCCCGAACGCATCTTTGCCGATGCGGTGGAAGTCCGCCCCGCCATCCGGGCCGAGGAAATCCGGCTGAAAGGCAGGGAACGGTCGCTGAAGATCGCCCAGGCTGCCCAGTATCCGTCCCTGAACCTGAGCGGCGGGGTGGGCACCAACTATTACACGACCAGCAACGCGGCCTACCCGCAGGACAAGTTCTTCGACCAGCTGTCCCACAACTTCAGCCCGTATATCGGCGTTTCCCTGAACGTCCCCATTTTCACGAAGTTCCAGACCCGGAACAACATCCGGATCGCCCGGCTGAACCAGGATCTCCAGCAGATCCAGCTGGACAAGGCCCGCCAGAGCCTGTTCAAGGAGATCCAGCAGGCCTGGAACAACGCCGTGGCCGCGCAGGCCAAATACCACGCTTCCACCGAGGCCTCGACGGCCGCCGAAGACGCCTTCCGCCTGGTCCAGGCCAAGTATGAGAACGGGAAAGCCTCCATCACGGAATTCAACGAATCCCGCAACCGGCTGCTGAAAACCGAGTCGGACCGCGTCCAGGCCACCTACGAATACCTGTTCCAGTCGCGTCTTCTGGATTTCTACCGGGGGTCGGCGTTGGAGTTGTAGGGAATTCTTCGTATTTTTGTGCCATGATTGCACAAGAAAAAATCGAAGAGGCCGTACGGCGGCTGTTTTCCACCATCGAATTCACCCGGGAACCCGAAGGACTGTATGATCCGCTCCGCTATATGGTCTCCATTGGCGGGAAACGGCTGCGTCCGAGGCTGTGCCTGACGGTCTACAGCCTGTTCAATGACACGCTCGGCCCCGAAATCCTCGGCCCCGCCGCCGGACTGGAAGTCTTCCACACCTTCACCCTCATCCACGACGACATCATGGACCGCTCCCTGATGCGCCGCGGTCATGAGACCGTCTGGAAGAAATGGTCCCCGGACACGGCCATCCTCTCAGGAGACGTCATGTGCATCGATGCCTACAAACGGATCGCCCAGGCCCCTTCCGGCTGCCTGGGAGCGGTCCTGGACCTGTTTTCCACCACCGCCGCCCAGGTGTGCGACGGACAGCAGTATGACATGGATTACGAGCAGGTCAAAGCCGTCACCATGCAGGAATACCTGAAGATGATCGGCCTCAAGACCGGCGTACTGATGGGTTGTTCCGCCAAGATGGGTGCCCTCGTCGCCAGCGCCCCGTCCGAAATCGCGAACGGCATGTATGACTACGGGTACAACCTGGGTCTTGCCTTCCAGGTCGCCGACGACTATCTGGACGCCTACGGCGACGTCAAGCTGTTCGGCAAGCCCATCGGCGGTGACATCGTCAACGGAAAGAAATCCTGGCTGACCGTCCGCGCGATGGAGAAGGGCGCCAAGGGGCTCACGGAAGCCCTCGCCTCCGACGAAGACCCCGACAAGAAAATCGACCGCGTGATGGAAATCTACGGCTCCGTCCACGTAGCCGAAGACGCCCGCGAAACCATCGCCCGTTTCCACGAAAAGGCGCTGTCCGCCGCTTCCAAGGTGACCGGCATCGGCGGTTACGAGGTGCTCAAGCAGTTCGCCGACGACCTCGTCGACCGTGTCCGATGAGACCGGACGAGTTGGAAATCATGGCGCCGGCCGGCAGTTTCGAATGCCTCACCGCCGCCGTCGAAGGAGGCGCTGACTCGGTTTATTTCGGCATCGGCCACCTGAACATGCGCTCCCATTCCGCCAACAATTTCAAGGCGGAGGACCTGCCCGAGGTGATGCGCATCTGCCGCGCTTACGGGCTCAAGGCCTATCTCACCCTGAACATCACCCTGTACGGCGAAGAACTGGAGGAAGCCCGCCGCGTGCTGGACCTCGCGAAGGAAACCGGCGTGAATGCCGTCATCGCTTCCGACATGGCCTGCATCCTCTACGCCCGCCGCATCGGCCTGGAGGTCCACATCTCCACCCAGCTGAGCATCTCGAACGTGGAGGCCCTGCGGTTCTACGCGCAGTTCGCCGATGTCGTCGTCCTGGCACGGGAACTGCGTCTGGAGCAGGTGAAAGAAATCCACGAAACGATTGTCCGCGAGCGGATCACCGGCCCTTCCGGCCAGCTCGTCCGCATCGAGATGTTCGCCCACGGCGCCTTCTGCATGGCCGTTTCCGGCAAATGCTACCTGTCGCTGGCGGCCTACGGAGAAAGCGCGAACCGCGGCGCCTGCATGCAGGTGTGCCGGCGGGGTTACCACGTTACGGACGAGGAAACCGGCTTCGACCTCGTCGTGGACAACAAGTACATCATGTCCCCGAAGGACCTGTGTACCATCGAATTCATGGACAAGATCATCGACGCCGGAGTGAAAGTGTTCAAGATCGAGGGCCGCGCCCGGGCTGCCGATTACGTCAAACGCGTATCCTCCTGCTACCGCAGGGCCGCCGATGCCGTCTGTGACGGGACCTATACGCCGGAACTGGCATCCAAGCTCAAGGACGAACTCGCCGGCGTGTTCAACCGCGGCTTCTGGGACGGTTACTACCAGGGTGCCCGCCTGGGTCAGTGGAGCGCCGTCTACGGCAGCCAGGCCACCCGCCGCCGGGAATACGTGGGCAAGGTCACCAACTGGTTCAACCGCATCAATGTCGCCGAAATCCGCGTCGAAACCGGAGCCATCCGCACCGGCGACGAACTCTGCTTCATCGGCAAGACCACGGGGTGCGTGGAGATGACGGTCGATGACATGCGCGTGGACCTCCAACCCGTTTCCGAAGCCCCCAAGGGCGTTTTCTGCTCGGTTGCCGTCCCCGTTGAGGGCCAGCCCGTGGACCACATCAACGGGCACCCCGCGAAAGAGGCGGACGAACGCATCCACCCCCGTCGCGGGGATAAGGTTTTCAAGTGGGTGGATTCCCCTACCAGCTGATCGCCGGTTTCGTGAGGGCTTCCTTCAACTGGTCGTCGTAGCGCAGCTGGACTTTGACGCCGGCTTCCTGGAACCAGTAGCGGACAGCGATCTCTTCCTCGATGAAAGGTATGATCTCGTCCTTCTTGAGATTCAGGAAGGTCACCTTGTCCATGTCCAGGGATTTCTCCAAGGCGGCAATCTCACCGGACATCGCATCGGTCAGGCCGTCTTCAGCAAGGGCTTTCTTCATCTCGTCGAAGAAAGCGCGGGCGGATGAACGGTAGTCGAATTCCTTGTCCTTCGCGAAGTCCACGAAATCGGCGTAATCGGTGAAATGGAAGTCCTCCACCGACGGAAGTGCCTCGTGCTCACGCACATATTTCATCGCATACTGGTCCACGATGCCGTTCATCACAATGGAATAGGTCAGGCGGGAATAGCGATGTCCCCTGACTTCGTAATCCGGGGTGATGCCACCGCCGTCCCGGACCGTACGGCCATGGGCCGTCTTGAATTCGTGCGTCAGGGAATCGGGGATGTGTCCCACGCTGCCGTCTTCGTTGCGATGGCTGTAGTCGATGGCCTGCACGCAGCGCCCGGAAGGGGTATAATACTTGGCCGTCGTCACCTTCAGCTGGCCGTCATAGGGCAGCGGACGGATGCTCTGTACCAGGCCCTTCCCGTAAGTGCGCGTGCCGATAATCGTGGCGCGGTCCAAATCCTGCAGGGCGCCGGAAACGATTTCCGAGGCCGAAGCCGATCCGGAATCGACCAGGACGACGATGGGGATGTCCAGGTCCACCGGGTCGGTCGTGGTCTTGTACACCTGCCCCGAACCGGCCGCACGCCCCTTGGACGTAACGACGACCGACCCCCTGGGCACGAACAGGGAAACGATGCTCACCGCTTCGTGCATCAAGCCGCCTCCATTGCCGCGAAGGTCGAAGACCAGCCGCTTCATTCCCTGCTTCTTCAGGGCATTGTATCCATCCCGGACACTTTGCGCCACCCCCTCTGTAAACTTGGACATGAGAATGTAGCCGTCGTTTTCATTGAGCATTCCCACATACTCGACCGAGGGAAGGGCGATGCGCTCGCGCGTCACGGGAACATCGATGACATCTCCCGCCTTCCAGGTGGGGCCTCCACGCAGTTTCTTGACGCGGAAGACGACGGTCGTTCCGGGTTTTCCACGCATCTTGTCGGAACTCTGCTGGCTGGTAAGGCCGTGGGTGGTCTCCCCGTCGATGGCCTCGATTTCATCGCCGCACACCAGTCCCGCCTTCGCGGCCGGCGAACCGGCGTAAGGTTCATTGATCAGGACATTTCCGTTCACGTCGGCCTTGTAGATGACGGCGCCGATGCCTCCATACGTGTTGGAAAGCATCATCTGGAAGTCCTCCTGTTCTTCTTCGGGGACATACACGGTATAGGGATCCAGGGCCTCCAGCATCGCATCCACCCCTTCCCGTTCGATGCGGCCGACTTCGAGCGAGTCGACATAGGAGCGGTTGAGTTCCTTGAGGATGGCGTTGTGGAGTTCGACCCATTTACCCAGGGAGAAACTCTTGGACTGGGCAGATGCAGCCGAGGTGGCTAAAAGGGCGGCAGCAAGGACCGCCAGGGCATATCTTGTTCTTTTCATATCCGGGGCGCTCACGCGCAAAGGGCGTGCCAGCGTACGCAAAGTTACGAAAAAATGGAGTATCTTTGCGCCATACCAGCGAACTGTGATTTATGAAGATCGTTTTTGCCACCAACAACCCCGGCAAACTCCACGAAGCACTGGCCATTCTCGGCGAAGGCTTCGAACTCGTCACGCCCGCCGAGGCAGGCATCACCGAAGAAATCCCCGAGACGGGGAACACCCTGAGGGCCAACTCCCTGCAGAAGGCCCAGTACATTTATGACAAGACCGGCATGGACTGCTTTGCCGACGACTCCGGCCTTGAGGTGGACATCCTCGGCGGCGATCCCGGTGTCCATACCGCCCGCTACGGCGGCCCCCAGCGCGACCCCGCCGCCAACATCGCCAAACTGCTGTCTGAAATGGCGCGTCGCGAACAGGAAGCCTCCGTCGCCCGCGAGTACGGGATTCCTACACCCAATGCTACCCGCAAGGCCCGTTTCCGTACCTCCGTCACCCTCATCCTTCATGGAGAAAAGCATTTCTTCGACGGCGTCATGGAAGGCCGCATCGCCCGGAAATGTTCCGGACACGGCGGCTTCGGCTACGACCCCGTCTTCATCCCGGACGGCTACGACATCACCAACGCCGAACTTCCGGAAGGGGAAAAGAACGCCATCTCCCACCGCGGCAAGGCCCTCCGGGCCATGGCGGAATTTCTGAAAACGCTGAAATGATGGAAGGAGGAGGCATATCTTCCAAAGAATTGATTCATGACGGAAAGTATCGAAGCCATCGTACTCGGGTACACCAAGTTCGGAGAGAACTCGGTGGTAGTCCATACCCTCTCGGAGGAGTATGGGCGGAGGGGTTTCCTCGTGCGTGTCGGCAAGAAGGCAGGGATGGCCCTGCTGCTGCCGATGAACATCCTGGAGATGGACATCGTCCCGAACCCGAAATCGACATTGTGGTCGGCCAGGAACCTGACGGCGCGGGATCCCCTGAACGGAATCCGGAACAACCTGTACAAGAACACGATGAGCCTGTTCCTGTCGGAGGTGCTGCTGCGGACCGTCAAGGACGGGCAGATGGAAGACGGGCTGTTCCCCTGGTGCCTCAGGAGTATCCTCACCCTGGACGGCCTGGAAACCGATTTTTCCAACTTCCATATCCGTTTCCTGCTTGAGTTCGCCGATGCCCTGGGCTTCCGGCCCACTTTCGAAGACATCGCCCCCTTTGCCGAAAAGCATCTGAAGCAGCTGAAACCGTTTCTGGGCACCGGTTTTTCGGAGTCGATGCTCATTCCCCTGCGGGGCGAGGAACGGAATGCCCTCTGCGAGGATATTCTCCGCTATCTGGAGTATCACACCGAGTCCGCCATCCGCGTGCAGTCGCTGGCGGTGCTGCGGGAAGTGTTCAGCTGAGATCCGTTAAAATCCATCGTTTTTTCGCTGATTTCCGTTTAGAATTGTTATCTTTATATCCACAATTATTAAACGGAACCATCTAACCACAGCATTATGTACAAGATCACGGAGCATCCGATCCTCGACATTCCGAAGGAGGACCTGCATTCGTTTGTTTTCGAAGGACATACCGTCACCGGACAGAAGGGACAGACCATCGCGGCCGCCCTGCACCAGGCGGGATTTCCCGTCCATCACCATAGCCTGAAAGACCGCAACCGCACGATGGAGTGCGGCATCGGCAAGTGCGGCGCCTGTGAAATGGTCGTGGACGGACACATCCGCCGGATCTGTATCACCCTGGTGGACGGTGTCCGCGAAGTGCACCGCGCAGGTATCGATAGTTTCTCCGAGGTGGACGCCGCCGAAGCGGAGGAAAAGCCCAGGAAGGTCTACAAGACAACCGTCGCCATCATCGGCGCGGGTCCGGCCGGCCTCGCCGTCCGCGAAGAACTCCGCAAGGCCGGGGTGGACAACCTGGTCATCGACAACAACAGCCACATCGGCGGCCAGTTCCGGATGCAGACGCACCAGTTCTTCTTCTTCGAGAAGGAGAAGAAGTTCGGCGGCATGCGCGGTTTCGACATCGCCGAGACCCTCGCGGGAGACTCCCGGGAAGGAATTCTCCTGGATAGTGTCGTTTGGGATATCCTGGAAGGGAAACGCCTGGCCGTCAAGAATGTAGCCACGCAGGAAATCTTCTATGTCGACGCAGACCAGCTCGTGGTCGCCGCCGGTGCGCTCCCCTTCATGCCCGCCTTCAAGAACGACGACCTGCCCGGCGTCTACACCGCCGCGGTCGTCCAGCGGATGATGAATACGGAATTCACCCTCCTCGGAAAGAACATCCTCACCGTAGGCGCCGGCAACATCGGCTATCTCACGTCCTACCAGGCCATGCAGGCCGGGGCCAAGGTCAAGGCCATCATCGAGGCCATGCCGCACGAGGGCGGTTTTCCTGTCCAGGCGAACCGCGTCCGCCGGCTCGGCATCCCGATCCTGACCGCCTATACCCTCGTGGAAGCCATTCCCAACGAGGACCGCAGCGGCATCGTAGGTGCCATCATCGCGAAGTGCGAGAACTTCAAGCCCATCCCGGGCACGGAAGTGCGCATCGACGGAATCGACTGCATCAACATCTGCACGGGCCTGCTGCCCGACAACCAGCTGCTCCGCAAGGGGGCCGAGGTATTCGGACGCGCCTGCCACGGCGTGGGTGACGCCGTCCGGATCGGCGAAGGAACCTCCGCCGTCCTCCGGGGCCGCCAGTGCGCTTACGAAGTGATGATGGAACTCGGGAAACGTGTCGACTACAACACTTACCTGACCATCTCCAAGGACTATATCGATTCCCAGCAGCGGCCTGTCCGCCTGCTGGAAGAGCCCCGGAAGCCGTCCGCCGAAAGGATGGCATCCAAGGGATTCGTCATTGCCGACTGCCTGTACGGCTTCGCCTGCAACCCGTGCTCCTTCTCCTGCAAGCAGGGCGCGATCACCAAGAGTTCCACCTCCGTCACTCCGGTCATCGACTACGACAAGTGCATCGGCTGCATGGAGTGTGTGGCGCAGTGTCCGGGTCTCGCCATTTTCGGCTACCGGAAGGACCGGAACCAGCTCTTCCTCCCGCTGGAATTCAACCTGCCGGAAGGCGCCAAGGAAGTCTTCCTCGTGGATGACAACGGCGCCAAGGTGGGCGAAGGCGAGATTGAGCGCGTGATGCGGAAGCCTGGCAAGACGAACATCGCCGTGGTCAAGGCCACCCGGCTGGACGGCGACCTGACCGAAGCCCGCGGCTTCATCCTGAAAGAGAACTATCCTGAACCGCTGCAGATGGTCCCCTGTGACGCCGACGGTTCCGAAACCTATGTCTGCCACTGTGAGGACGTGAGTCTCAAGGAGTTGCTGGAGACGCTGAAGGGTCGCAAGAGCATCACTGCACAGGAACTCAAGCATGTCACCCGGCTGGGTATGGGCCCGTGCCGCGGTTCCCGTTGCCTCCCGCGTGCCAAGCAGGTCCTGCGGGCGCACGGCATCGAAGTGACCGGAGAATTCACCCCGCGCGGACCGATGGCGAATCTCGTGGAAATCGGCAACGTGTGCAATATCCAGGGTGCCCATACCCTCGTCACATCCCCGCAGTTCACCGAAACAGACCCCGTGGAAGTGGGCGCCTTCGTCGCCGGTGGCGGCATGGCCGGAACGGCCCTGTTCCGCTACTTGTCCGAAGCGGGCCTGAAGCCGGTGCTCGTAAACAAGGAGCACGGAAGTTCCTGGCGTTGCATCGCCGGCGGACGTCCCGCCTTCTCCGTCCCCGCCCTCGCGGAAATCGCAAATGGCAACCTACAGATATTCAGAGAGTTGAATGCCTCTCACGACATAGACTTCAAGATGACGCGGTACGTGAACTTCGTCCACGACGAGGCCACGTACAGGAGCCTGGACGCTTCCCGTGCCTGGTCCGACGCCTACATGATCGAGAAAAAGGATTTCGCCCGCGAGATTTCCCCGTACATCAACCCGAATCTGGACATCTACTCGCACGCCCTTATTTCCAATGACTGCTGGCAGGCCAGTCCCGGCAAGACCATCGACACGGTCCGCCAGATCGGCATCGGCCTGGGCGGCCAGGTGATGGAGGATACGGAACTCGTGGATGTCGCGAAAGACGGTAAGAACTATCTGGTTACGGTGCGTAAAGCCGACGGACGGTACCGCAAGTTCAAGACAGCCATCTTCGTGAACGCCCTCGGCGCCGGTGCGGAGAAGTTCGCCCGGATGCTGGGTATTGACACCGGACTCTTCCCGGTCCGCCACCAGGCCTTCATCACCAAGCGCCTACCGCTCATCGGAAAGGACGGTGACTCGCTGGACATGCTTATTGACCGCCGCCACTACAAAGGATTCTCCGCCGTGTACGGCCAACAGCTCGCTTCCACCGGCCAGATCATCGGCTGCGCCTCCCCCGCCACCGACGCGGCCGAGGCCGGCAAAAACCTGAAGGTCAACACACAGGCCTTCCTGGAAATCGCCACCGAAGTCTTCACCGAATGGATTCCGCAGCTCCGCGGCATGAGCCTCCAGGCCACCTGGTGCGGCTACTATACGGAACCGCGCTACATCGTGGACCCGGCCGCCGGTCTGTTCGTAGGCATGCGCGGCCACGGCTTCATGCTGAGCCAGTATATCGCCAAACTGTACGTGGATACCCTCCTCGGACGTCCCGTCCCCGCCTTCTTCGCCGACCTGGGCCTCGCCGGCTCCGGCCTCAGCGAGAACGCGTTCAAGTAACCGCAACCTCTTTTGCCTTTCATCCGCACGTCGAATGGAAGTGACATATAGTCAATTCGTTAAACAATATTGCCTAGTCTTTTGGGACTAGGCAATATTACGTAAATAACCGACAGTCAAGCAGTTCCATTCAACGGCCATGCGCTCGTAGTTCAGCCATTTTTCCCTTGCTTTTTCTCTTAAACCTACCGACATTTGCAATAGGATCCTATCCTGATCCCACAAGCAGTCGAGAGGTATGAAGCGTCGGAAGTTTTACAAGAATACATTGACCCACTGTTATCAGAGAACCAAAGACGACGGTGTCCTGTTCTATACATACAGCGATCATCTCGTTTATTTCACGCATTATTGCACGGTGGCGCGGAAGCACCATGTCAAGGTGTTCGCGATGTGTCAGATGCCGGACCATGTCCACGATTCCGTCATGACGGACCGAAAGGAAAACCTTGAACGGTTCAAGTGCGAAACGAACACCTCTTTTTCGCGGAAACATAACGAACGTTTCCATAGGAAAGGAGCCGTTTTCGAAGGACCCTATGGACGGGCACCCAAATTCGAGGAGAAGAAGGCCCGCTCCAACCTCGTCTATGTGCTGAACAATCCCGTCGAGCGCAAACTGGTCAAGGAGGCGGAAAAATACCGCTGGAACTACCTGGCTTATGCCGGGTCCGACCACCCTTTCTCCGAAAAACTGGTCATCCGGGAGGCCCGTTGGCCGCTCCAAAAGGCCGTCAAGGAAGTCAAGGCTCAATTCAGGGCGGGAAAGCCGATGGGCTACCCTCAGTTGGAGCGGTTGTTCCAGCCGCTCGACCGAAAAGAAAGGCTCCAATTGACCGATTTCATCATCACCACCTACAACGTGATTGATTATCAGTCCACCATCAAGTGCTTTGGAAGTTACGAAAAACTGCTGACCGCCGTACATTCGACTACGGGCGGCGAATACGATATGAAAGAACAGTTCGTCGGCAGGTCCGACGTATGCTATAACCAAATGACCGCCCTTCTGCTTCGGGAAGGGAAACTGAAGGACATCCACGACCTCCTCGCTCTGTCCATTGACGAGAAAGTCGAACTGTTTCTCTTCCTCCAGCGCTCAATCGATGCCCCTCCGGAACAAATAGCCAAGTTTCTCCATCTTACGCTGAAAAAGGCATGAAGACATTCATTTTACCGTAAAATGGAAATACCTGTAAATCTGCGACTTAATCAATATTGCCTAGTCCAAAAAGACTAGGCAATAATCAATAAAGTATTAAATATCAATCATTTCTATTCGACGGATCATTCCTGTTCAGGAGCGCCGGTCCTTTTTCAGCCGCTCGCGTTCGGCCTTCAGGGCCCCCTTCCGGGGTGCCTTAGATGCCCGGCCGGGCTTTCTCGGACGGTTAGGCATCGGGGCATCGGTGAGGGATTCGATGTATTCGTCCTCCGAGGGGACGGGGTCGTTTTCGTGCTCAGGCTCAACAAGCTCGTAATCAAGCAGCTTCTGTTCCAGGTTGGTGCCCTTCACGCGGATGCGGAGCGGGTCGCCGAGTTTGATGACGCCGTGATGGCGGCGGCCGACGGCACAGTAGTGCTCCTCGTCGAAATCATAGAAGTCCGACCGGATGGTGCGGTATGGAATCATGCCCTCTATCTTCGTGGGCTCGATCTCCACATAGATACCCCACTGGGTGACGCCGGACACGTGGCCGTCGAATTCCTGGCCTACCTTGTCCTCCATGAACTCCACGAGTTTGTACTTGATGCTCTCGCGCTCAGCCTCGGCAGCGACGACCTCACGTTCGGAGGCGTGCTTGCACTGTGCGGCATAGTAGTCCAGCGACTGGGAATCCGCCCCGTGGAGATACATCGCCAGCAGGCGGTGGACCATCAGGTCGGGATAGCGGCGGATCGGGGAGGTGAAATGCGTGTAGAACTTGAACGCCAAGCCGTAATGGCCGATGTTGTCGGTGCTGTAGCAGGCCTTGGCCATCGAACGGAGCGCCAGGATCTGGATGGCGCCGAGTTCGGGCTTCTCCTTGACGTCAGAGAGTAAGTTATTGAGAGACAACGCAATATCCTTGCCGCTGCCGATAGGTCCCATCTTGTAGCCCAGGTTGCCGGCGAACTCGCGGAGACCGGTCACCTTTTCCAGGTTGGGTTCATCATGGACGCGGTAGACGAAGGTCTTGGGATTCTTCACGGCCTTGCCGCCCATCTTGCCGTCCGAAGCGACGAACTCCGCGACATTCTTGTTCGCCAGGAGCATGAACTCCTCAATGAGCCAGTTGGCTTCCTTGGAGTATTTCTGATGTACGGAAACAGGCTTTCCGTACTCGTCGATCTCCACCTTCATCTCCGGCCGGTCGAAACTCACGGCACCGGCGGCGAAACGCTTCTTGCGCAGTTTCAGGGCCAGTTTGTTCAGGATGAGGACGGCTTCCTTCACCTCGTCCGGGACAATGCCGCACTCGGAACCTTCACCGAAGGACTCGACCATCGCGTTGTCCCCGGCGTCGATGATAGCCTGGGCCAGTTCATAAGAGAAGCGGTAGTCGGAGATGATCTCCGTCCGTCCGAACCAGGGATTGATGACCTTGGCAAGCGGGGTGATCTCGAAAACGGCGGAGAAAGTGAGCTTCTCCTCGTTCGGACGCAGGGAACACAGTTTGTTGGAGAGTTTTTCCGGAAGCATGGGGACGGTGCGGTCCACCAGATAGACGGAGGTGCCGCGGGCCTGTGCCTCGGCATCCACCGGTGATCCCGGCTTCACGTAGTAGGAGACATCCGCGATATGGACACCCACTTCGTAGTTGCCGTTGTCCAGCCGGCGGAACGACAAGGCGTCGTCATAGTCCTTGGCGTCGGCGGGGTCGATGGTGAACGTGAGTACCTTGCGGAAGTCCTTGCGGCCCGCACGGTCCTTGTCCGTAATGACATCCGAAATCCCGTCGGCCGCGTTCTCCACAGCCTTTTCGAACTTGTAGGGCAGGCCGAATTCCGCCAGGATGGCATGCATCTCGGTATTGTTCTCGCCCGGCATGCCCAGGACATCCACCACATGCCCGTGGGGGCAGGTTTCGCCCCGTTCCCAGCCGTCCACCACGGCTGCGACCTTCATGCCGCGCACGCCGCCCTCCGGGATGGGCACCGAAATGTCATAGGGCATCGTCTTGGAAGACATCAGGACCCAGGCCTGCTTACCGACGATATGGAGGATGCCCACGAAAGGTTTCCTGCTGCGCTCCACGATGGCGACGATCTCACCGCTGCGCCGCTTGGCGCTGCCCTCCTTCTCCTGGGTGACAGCGACCCGCACGATGTCGCCGTGCAGGGCGCCCCGCGTCTTGGAGGCCTTGACGAAAACATCCTCCTCCTGCCCCTCGATGCGCACGAACACAAATCCTTCCCGGGACATCATCGCCGTTCCCTCATATTCGGGAACGATCCGGATCTTCTTTTTCTTACCCCTGGGCGGAGCGATTCTCCCGCCATGGCTCTTTCTTCTGGACATACTCCTTGTTTTATTGAATTTACAAAGATAATCATTCTTTTTGACTATCTTTGCGAAATCGATCCAACCACGATGAAACGCATTTTATTCTCTCATCTTCTCGCCGCCGCCATGGTTCTCCCCTCGTGTAGCGGCCATACGCCCACCTACAAGGAGGCTGGCCGCAGCGCGGAGGTCCGTGCGGACGCCCTGCTGAAAGAGATGACCGTCGACGAGAAGCTTGGACAGCTTCTGTGCCCGCTGGGCTGGCCCATGTACGACAAGGTGTCGGCCGACAGCGTGACCATTTCCAACCAGTACCGCGCATTCATCCAGCAACAGCACGGGGGGATGCTATGGGCCACTTTCCGGGCCGACCCGTGGACGAAGAAGACTCTGGAGACGGGCCTGGACCCGACCCTGGCGGCAAAGGCATACAACGCCTTGCAGCGGTATGCGATAGACTCCACCCGGCTGGGCATCCCCATCATGCTGGCCGAAGAGGCGCCGCACGGGCATATGGCCATCGGAACGACGGTATTCCCCACCTCGATCGGCCTGGCGTCCACCTGGGACACGGAACTGGTGGAGGAAGTGGGCCGCATCATCGGCACCGAACTGCAGGCGCAGGGGGCGACCATCGGGTATGGTCCGGTCATCGACCTGGCCCGGGAGCCGCGCTGGTCCCGCGTGGAAGAGACCTACGGAGAAGATGTCTGCCTGACTTCGGAGATGGCCTCCGCGATGGTGCGGGGAACCTCTTCCCGGGGAGTCATCTCCACCCTGAAGCATTTTGTCGCCTACGGGGTTCCGGAGGGAGGCCACAACGGCAATCCGTCCATCATCGGGATGCGTGACCTCCGGGAGAATGTCCTCCCGACCTTCAAGGCCGCCATCGACGCAGGCGCCTTGTCCGTGATGACTTCCTATAATTCCCTCGACGGCATTCCGACAACGTGCAACCCCGATCTCCTGACCGGCGTCCTGCGGGACGAGTGGAAATTCAATGGATTTGTAGTCAGCGATCTGGAGAGTATCGACGGCCTCGCGCGCGACCACAAGGTCGCCGCGTCCAAGCAGGAAGCCGGCGAAATGGCGCTGATGGCCGGCGTGGACGTGGACCTGGGGGCGAACTGCTATGCATTGCTCAAGGAATCCGTGGAAAGCGGTCGCCTGTCCATGGCCGTCCTGGACCTGGCCGTCAAGCGCGTGCTGATCCGGAAATTCGAAGCGGGTCTGTTTGACAACCCTTATATCGACGAAACCGAGGCCGCCGGTCTGGTACGGACCCCCGAGCACATCGAAACAGCCGCACAGGCCGCCCGGGAAGGGGTTGTCCTCCTGAAGAATAACGGCATCCTGCCGCTGAAGAAGGATATGACGGTCGCCCTCGTCGGCCCGAATGCCGACAATCAGTACAACCAGCTGGGCGACTACACGGCCCCCCAGGCAGAGGACCATGTGGTAACGATGCGGGAAGGCCTCGAGGCCAAGGGAATCAACGTCCGGTATGTCAAGGGTTGCGCCATCCGGGACACACGGGACAGCCAGATTGCCCAGGCCCTCGTCGCCACGATGCTGTCCGATGTCGCCGTCGTCGTGGTCGGAGGCTCTTCCGCCCGGGATTTCAAGACCAAGTACATCGATACCGGCGCCGCCGTCGTGGACGAAGATTCCGTCTCCGACATGGAGGCCGGTGAAGGGTTCGACCGGGCTTCGCTGGAACTGATGGGCTTGCAGAGCGAACTGCTGAAGGCGGTGCGCGCGGTTGGGAAACCCGTCGTCGTCGTGTACGTTGAAGGACGTCCGCTGGACAAGGATTGGGCTTCCGAAAAGGCCGACGCCCTCCTGACCATGTGGTACCCCGGCGGTGAAGGCGGCACGGCCCTCGCCGATGTCCTGTTCGGGGATTACAACCCTGCCGGGCGCCTTCCGGTGAGCGTCCCCCGCGACGCGGGCCAGCTTCCGGTCTATTACAACAAGAAGAATCCGCGCGGACACGACTATGTCGAAATGTCCGCCGACCCGCTCTATCCTTTCGGTTACGGCTTGAGTTACACTACATTCGAGTATTCCGGCCTCTCCGTCTCAGGAAGCGTTCCGGAGGTGGAGGTGACCGTCCAGGTCAGGAACACCGGTTCCCGGGACGGCGACGAGGTGGTCCAGCTCTATGTCATCGACCCTCTGGCTTCGACGGTCCGTCCGCGCAAGCAGTTGCGGGCATTCGACCGCGTTTTCATCAAGGCTGGCGAAACCGTCCCCGTCACCCTGAAACTCGGACCGGAAGCATTCTCGCTGGTCAATGCGGCCGGTGAGACCGTCGTCGAGCGCGGTGACTTCATCCTGGAAGTGGGCGCCTCCTCCGGGGACATCCGCCTGAAAGAAACGATAACCTACTGATAATATGAGAAGAATGACCATTCTCCTCGCCCTGGCGTTGCCGGTCCTGGCATCGGCCCAGTCCCTCCCCTCGTGGAAAAACATGGCCGTCACTTCCGTGGGCGCCGAGACCCGGAGGACGGAGGCCGTGTGGTTCGCCAACCGGTCCGACGCATTGAAAAAAGGGTTCCGTCAAAGTGAGAACTATGTGGACCTGAACGGGACGTGGGACTTCAAGTATTTCGACGATTACCACGAGATGGAGCGGTACCGGGGAACGGACTGGGACCGCATCCGGGTACCGGGGAACTGGGAAGTCCAGGGACACGGGGTGGCAATCTATACCAACATCCCTTACGATTTCGCCCCGAAGGATCCGCAGCCGCCTTCCCTGCCGGAGGTATTTCCGGCGGCGGTTTACCACCGGACGTTCACCGTCCCGGAGAAATGGAAAGGAAGGACCGTGTACCTGAACCTGGCAGGCATCAAGTCCGGGACGTATGTCCTCGTGAACGGGAAGGAGACCGGTTATTCGGAGGATTCCAAGAGCCTGGCCCGGTTCGACATCACCAAGGCCCTCCGAGAGGGAGAAAACGACCTGACGCTCAAAGTATACCGATACTCCACCGGTTCCTATCTGGAATGCCAGGATTTCTGGCGCATCAGCGGCATCGAGCGGGACGTGTACCTTTCCTCCGAGAAGACGCCCGCCCGGTTCGACTTCAGCGTAGTGTCCACCATCGACCCCACGCTCACCAAGGGAATCTTCCGGCTGAAGATGCGGTCGCAGGCCCCGGTCAAGGTGTCCTACGAACTGCTGGACCGCAACGGAGAAACGGTGGCCGATGCCGTTTACGAATTCCGGGGCGACCTCGAGACCGTGACCGACACCATCCCGGACGTCCGGAAATGGAGCGCCGAAACGCCGGAGTTGTATACCCTCCTCCTCCGCGTGGATGGGGAATACACGAGCTTCCACGTAGGATTCCGACGCATTGAAATCACGACGGTCAAGGATGGCGAGCGGGACGTGAAGGCCCTTCTCGTGAACGGGCAGCCGGTCAAGTTCAAGGGGGTGAACCTGCACGAACACAATCCCTACACCGGCCACTACGTCACCCGGGAGAACATCCTGGAGGACTTGAAGTTGATGAAGCTTGCGAACATCAACGCCATCCGCACCTGCCACTATCCCCAACCCCGGGAATTCTATGAACTGTGCGACAGCCTGGGCTTCTATGTCTACGACGAAGCCAACATCGAATCACACGGGATGGGATACAAGCCGGACCGGACCCTCGGCAACAACGCGGACTGGCAGGCCAAGCACATCGACCGGATCCTGAACATGTATTACCGGACGGCCGATTACCCGTGCGTAACCATCCTCTCGCTGGGCAACGAGGCCGGAAACGGCGTGAACTTCTACGAAGGCTACCGCGTCCTCAAGGCCCTGGAGAAGGACGGGCAGAACCGTCCCGTCTGCTACGAAAGGGCGGAGAGGGAATGGAATACCGACATGCTCGTTCCCCAGTACCCCGGGGCCGAATGGTTCCAGCGGATGGGTGAGAAGGAAAGCGGCCGTCCGGTCGTTCCCTCCGAATACGCCCACGCGATGGGGAACTCCACCGGTTCGCTGGACCTCCAATGGAACCAGATCTACGCCCACACGCACCTGCAGGGCGGATTCATCTGGGACTGGGTGGACCAGGGACTGTATGATCCGGAAAAAGGATGGACCTACGGCGGGGATTACGGCGTGGACGCTCCGTCCGACGCCAACTTCCTGTGCAACGGCCTGGTCAATCCCGACCGCGATCCGCATCCGGGATACTACGAGGTGAAACATGTCTACCAGGACATCGCCATCAGCGCCGTCGCCCCGGAAGAAGGCCGGTTCTCCATTACGAACCGGTTCTACTTCAAGGACTTGACCGATTACCTCGTCCGCTGGCGGATCGAGCGGGACGGAAAGACCGTGAAAAAAGGCAAACTGACTTTCTCCACGCCGGCCCAGGGAACGGAGGAATTCACCGTGGAACTGCCGGAGCGGAGAATGAAGAAAAAAGGCGAATACCGGATCTTCTTCGAGACGGAAACCGCCCGGGCCCTGCCGCTGATCGGCAAGGGCGCCATCGTGGCCGCGGATGAAATCCTCCTGAAAGACACCGGAACCCGGAAGATTTACAAGGTTCGCAGGAAAGCGGAGGTGGAGGAAAACGAGGCCGAAATACGGCTTTCCATCGGCCGGGGCGAGCTGGTCTTCGACAAGGCCGAAGGAATCGTCAAGCGCTATACCTACGGGCATTCCGACCTGTTCGATCCGGATTTCGGCCTCCGCCCGAATTTCTGGCGCGGTCCGACCGACAACGACTACGGCAACAACCAGCCTTACCGGGCCTACGCCTGGAAAGAGGCCTCCCAGGCATTCAAGGCCGAGGTGAGGGTCGAGGACGGGTCGATCCACGCCGTCTACGCCCTCCCGGGCGGCTGTGCCATGGCGGTGGATTACACGCTGCTGTCCGGTGGCCTCCTCCAGGTCTCCGCCGCTTTCCAAGGCGCCGGCAACAAGCCCGTGGACATTCCGCGCATCGGCCTCCGTTTCCGGGTGAAAGGCAATGATTTCCAATACTTCGGACGCGGACCGGTGGAGAATTACCGCGACCGGAACAGCAGCACTTTCAAGTCTATCTTCACGACGACTGCCTCCCGGGAATTCTATCCGTATGTCCGTCCGCAGGAGACCGGCCACCACACGGAGACCGAGTGGCTTTCCATGAAAGCCTTTACCGTGGTCGGCGACACGCCCTTCGAATTCAACGCCCTCCGGCACAGCGTCGAAGACCTGGACAGCGAAGAATCCGGCCAGCCCTTCCAGTGGACTAACTTCGACACCCCGCCCATCCACGATGAAGCGGATGCGCAGAAATATCACAAACGCCACCAGACGCACCTGAGCGATGTCCCTGAACGCGATTTCACCGAAATCTGCATCGACGGCGCCGCTTCCGGCGTGGGCGGCTATGACAGCTGGGGCTCCCGCCCCGAGCCTTCCCGGACCGTCTGGTCCACCGACAGCCTGGATTTCGGCTTCACCCTTGTCCCCGCCCGGGCCATGAAGGCCCGCAGGGCCGTCAAATACCTTTATCAACCTGCTTTGCATGATTAAACTTCGTCAATTCCTCTGGGCGGCCATCGCCCTCACGACCGCCTGCACCTGCACTTCGAAACAGACGCCGGAGACACCCGGTACTGATGACAAGACCATCGCCGTAACCGGCGTGGCCGTCACCCGGGAAAGCCTGGAACTCCAAGTGGGCGAGGGATTCCGCCTCGGTGTCCGCATCACGCCCAGGAACGCCACCAATCCCCGGGTAACCTGGTCTTCCGACAACGAGGCCGTCGCCACCGTGGGCAAGGAGGACGGTCAGGTGAAGGCGGTCGCGGAAGGCAAGGCCGTCATCACCGTCACGACGGTGGACGGCGGATTCACCGACACCTGCCCGGTGACCGTCTCCGGCGGAAACACGCCGCCGGAACCCACTCCGTCCGATCCCGGAACCCCTGCCGCCTACGGCGCCGTGCCTACTGCCGGCCAGTTGGCCTGGCAGCGCCAGGAACTGCTCATGTTCTACCACTACGGGCAGGCCACTTTCTCCGGCTGGGACGGCGAGAATGCCGACTGCAACGGGAAACCCTGGTCCGAGGACCTGCTGCTCCAGAACTACAAACCCGCAACCATCGACGCGGACCAATGGGTGAAAACCGCCCGGGACAACGGCTTCGGCGAAATCATCATCACCGCCAAGCACCATGACGGATTCTGCCTCTGGGACAATCCCGAAAGTACCACGGACGTGGCCAATCCCGGATGCTCGAACCATACGGACGTGCTTCAGGCCCTCCGGGAAGCCTGCACCAAATACGGCGTGAACATGGGCATCTACCTTTCTCCCTGGGACCGGATGATCGAGGTCTCCGGAAAGAGCACGGCGGAATACGAGACCATGTACAAGAATGCCCTCAAGGACCTCATGACCCGATACGCCCCTGTTGTGGAAATGTGGTTCGACGGCAACCACGCCGGCCATTTCAACTGGGAAGCGGTAAACCGGACCGTCCTTGACATCAATCCGGAGTGCGTGATCTTCTCCAACGGCGGTCCCGGCTGCCGGTGGGTAGGCAACGAGGCCGGCGTGGCCGGGGAGACCGACTGGGCCACCCTGGACATCGCAGGCCGGAGGCTCTCCCCGAGCAACCTTCCCGGCAACTACGAGTCCTATCTGGGGTCGGGCGACCAGGGCGCCGCCTCCTGGTGCCCGGCCGAGAGCGATTTCTCCATCCAGCAGATCGGCGACCACAACGGCTGGTTCTATGGCGCGAACGACAGCCGGAAGACCGCGAAGGAACTGATGGACCTCTATTACAAGAGCGTCGGGCGCAACTCGGTGTTCCTGATGAACGTTCCGCCGTCCGACCGGGGCGTCATCGATGCCAAGGAGGTGAAAATCATCGAAGAATTCACGAAGATGCGGCAGGCGGTGTTCGCCGTCAACCTCGCCGACGGGGCCACCGCGACGGCAACGTCCGTCCGTGGAAACCTTCCGGAAAAATACGGCCCGGAGAAGATGCTGGACGGCCATTATGACACCTATTTCGCTACGGACGACGACATCAGGACCGTGGACATCGAATTCAGCCTTTCCGGCAGCAAGACCTTCAACCGCGTTGTCTTGCAGGAGTATATTCCCCTGGGACAGCGCGTGGATAGTTTCGAGATCGAGGTCCGCACCGACGGCAACTGGAAATCCTGGGGCGACGGCGCCAAGACCACCATCGGCCACAAGCGCATCATCCTGGGGCGTTCCGTAACGGCCGACGGCGTACGCGTCAGGATCAAGTCCTCCCTCGCCTGCCCCGTCCTCAACGGATTCGGTCTCTATCACGATACGGTAAGCGGATTATGATGAAAAAAACCTTGTTGGCGGCGCTGCTCCTGGCGGCAGCCTGCACCCCCAAAGACGGAGTCCGGACCATCCGGACCACGGAAGGACGTGATGCGGACCTGGGAAAGATCCTGGAGATCGACGGTCCCGTGACTTTCCGGCTCGTCGTGAAGAACGACTACGCCGACACGCTGTATCCGGCTCAGCTCTATACGCCCTGCGGATGCACCCAGGTCCGGTTCGACCGGAAACCGGTTGCCCCCGGACAAGACGAAGTCCTCGAAGTCACCTATAATCCCGCCTACCGGCCCGGGCCCATGCGGGAAGAGATCCAGGTCCAGTACCAGGATTCCCCGGTCAAGGTCCGTTCCTTCGTCATCAAGGGCGAAGTCATCGGCTTCAACCACCCCATCGAGGAGGACCGTCCCTACGCCTACGGGGAAGGTCTGTACATGAGCCATAAAGTACTGAGCTACGGGCGGCTCCGTCCCGGAGAAACCGGCGATTTCTTCTTCCGGCACGGAAACGGCAACGACCGGAAGGCCACCGTCACCTTCGACATCCCGGACGGATGGAAACCCTATGTCCGGATGCGGCAGCCCGGAAAGATGAAGGCGGACCAACGCGACACCATCCATGTGAAATTCACGATGCCCGAGGGGCTGGACTCGGTGGATTTCTCCCTGCAGCCCCGCGTGGATGGAAAACCGACACAGGAAGTCCTTCGGATTAGAGCGCAAAAAAAAGAGTTGCTTCCTCTCGGTAATTGAGAAAAAAAAAGTATCTTTACCGGCTTTTTTGCGACACCTTTTTGTAAAAAAACAGTAACCAACATATTATCAACCAACTAACAAAACCTTATGAGTTTCTACCTTAAGAAAGTCCTGGCAAACGCCTTTGCGGCCATGCTGGGGCTGTTCATCGCAGGCGGACTCGCCCTGGCCCAGAACCGGACCGTTACGGGTACCGTCACGGATGACTACGGTGAACCGCTCATCGGCGCCAGCGTCGTTGTGGAGGGGGACAGCTCGACAGGTGCCATCACCGACCTGGACGGTCGCTACAGCATTACCGTCCCGGCATCGGCACAGGCCCTGCGCTTCTCCTACATCGGCCAGAAAGACGCCGTGGAGCAGATCGGAGACCGTTCGGTCATCAACGTCACCCTGGCGTCGGACAACATCGCGCTCAACGCGACGGTCGTCACCGCCATGGGTATCCGCAAGGAGGAAAAATCCCTCTCCTACAATGTCCAGCAAGCCAAAGTGGAGACGGTAAGCCCGGTGGGTTCCTTCGTCAACGGCCTCAACGGCAAGGTGGCGGGCGTATCCATCAGCCAGTCCTCTACGGGCGCGGGCGGCGCATCCCGTATCGTGATGCGCGGTTCCAAGTCCATCTCCAACAACAACAATGCGTTGTATGTGATCGACGGTATCCCGATGCAGTCCCTGCGCGGCGCCCAGCCCGAGGGCGTCTATGCCGGCGCCGGCCAGACCGGTGACGTACTCGGTTCCCTGAACCAGGACGACATCGAGTCGATCTCCGTCCTCTCCGGTCCGTCCGCGGCGGCCCTGTACGGCGCCAATGCAGCGAACGGTGTCATCATTATCACCACCAAGAAGGGCGGCAAGGACCGGCTGGACATCGACTACTCGAACTCCACCACCTTCTCCCGTGCGTACGTGATGCCGCAGTTCCAGAACACCTACGGTCCTTCCTCCCCCGGTTCCTACTATAGCTGGGGCGCGAAGCTGGACACCCCGTCCACCTACAACCCGCGTGACTATTTCCAGACGGGTGTGAACGAGGTGAACTCCCTCTCCCTCTCCACGGGTACGGAACGCAGCCAGACCTATGTCTCCGCCGCCGTCGCGAATGCGCGCGGTATCGTCCACAACAACAACGTGGGCCGCTACAACCTCTCCTTCCGCAACACCACCGACCTGGTGAAGGACGTCCTCACGATGGATGTGAACATGACCTACGGCCGCGTGAACGAGCAGAACATGATCGCCCAGGGCGAATACGGCAACCCGATCGTCCCGGTGTATCTGTTCCCGGCGGGAGACGACTTCTCCAAGGTGGGCGTGTACGAGCGTTATGACGCCGGCCGCAACATCAAGACCCAGTACTGGCCCTACGACTCCGAGCACTCGATGCAGAATCCCTACTGGATCACCGAGCACCAGAAGTGGCAGAACCAGAAGAACCGTCTGATGGGTTCCGGACAGCTCTCTTACAAGCCTGTCAAGTGGCTGACCCTGAGCGCCCGCGCCAAGTACGACCGCACGGATGAAGTCCAGGAGCGCAAGTTCGACGCTTCCACCAACACCCTCTTCACCGAAGGTTCCAAGCACGGTTTCTACGGCCGTGTGAACCAATACACCGAGCAGAAGTTCGGCGAAGTCCTCGCCACCTTCAACAAGTACTTCGGCGACAACGTGTTCAACCTCACCGGCGTGGTGGGCGCCAACATCGACGACATCACCTTCCGGACCGACAACGTCTCCGGTCCGCTGAAGAGCGTCAACAACAAGTTCGACTATACCAACATCGACCAGAACAGTTCCCATACGCTGCTTTCCTCGGCGGGTTACCGCTACCAGAACCAGTCCGTGTTCGCGAACGCCCAGCTGGGCTATCGCAGCAAGGTCTATCTGGACATGACCTACCGGGTGGACTGGAACTCCGCCCTCTGGACGGCCGGCGGCATCACCTATCCGACCGTGGGCCTTTCCGGCATCCTCACCGAACTCCTCCCGGGTCTCAAGAGCTCCTTCTTCCCTTACTGGAAAGTCCGCGGCTCCTACTCCGAAGTGGGTAACGCTCCGGATCCGGCCCTGTTCCTGCTGGATCCCCGCCACGAGCAGGTGAGCGGCAACGTCGCGACCAGCGCCCGCCGCCGCAATACCAAGCTCGTCCCCGAACGCACGAAGTCCTGGGAACTGGGTACGAACATCCATTTCTTCGACAGCAAACTGCAGATCGATGCGACTTACTACTACGCGAAGACCTTCAACCAGTTCTTCGATCCCCGTATCACCACGACTTCCCTCAACACGGACATGTATCTGAACGGCGGCCGCGTGGACAACACCGGTATCGAGATGTCCCTCCGCTTCGACGACAACCGCGGCAAGTGGAACTACGGCACCTACCTTACCTGGACCTGGAACAAGAACAAGATCGTGGACCTTAAATTCACGGATCCGGAGAAAGGAACGACGAGCAGCGCCAACGGAATGCCCATGGGCGGTTTCGGCGGCCTGAACAACTTCCTGTACGAAGGCGGCACCCTGGGTGATGTCTATGTGACCACCATCGCCACCGACGAACACGGCTTCTACCGCCTCAACGCCGACGGCATGATCGTCGCTGACCGCGACGAGAAGGACATGATCTTCGCCGGTTCCACCGACGCCAAGCACCGTCTCTCCTGGGGCGGTCACCTCGGCTGGAACGGCCTTACCCTGAACTGGTTGTTCACTGCCCGCCTGGGCGGTATCGCCATCTCCAAGACGCAGGCCATCCTCGACTACTACGGCGTGTCCCAGGATACCGCCGACGCCCGCGAGAAGGGGTATTTCGAATTCAACGGAATGAAGACTTCCGACGTCCAGGGGTACTACCAGACCCTCGGCATCCGCGACGGCATCATGAGCCAGTATGTCTATTCCGCCACGAACGCCCGTCTCGCCGAACTTTCCCTCAATTACGACCTTCCAATCAAAAAACTCGGCTCCTGGGTCAAGGGAATCACCCTCTCCGTGGTGGGCAACAACCTCGCCATGCTGTACCTCAAGGCTCCGTTCGATCCTGAGATGACTTCCAACGTGGGCACCTACAACCAGGGGGTGGACTACTTCATGCAGCCTTCCACCCGGAGTCTCGGCTTCGCCGTGAAACTCCGCTTCGGCGGCAGCACCGCCTCCAAGGCCGCTCCGGCCGCCAGTACGCCCGTCTATATCCCTTCCGAGCCCAAGGTGGTCGAAAAGGTCGTGGAAAAGGAAGTGGTCAAGGAAGTCGTGAAGGAAGTCAAGGTTCCCGCCGGGACCGTGGACTCCTACAATGACGACCTCTTCTTTGTCATCGGAAAGGCCGAAATCCGTCCGGAGGAAGCCCTGAAACTGGGCCGAATCGTCCAGGTGCTCTCCGAGAATCCGGATGCGAAGATTTCCGTCACCGGTTACGCCGACAGCGGCACCGGCACCGATGAGATCAACGCTGAACTCTCCCGGCAGCGCGCCGCCAAGGTCGTCGACATGCTCGTGAAGGCCGGCATCGACCGCGGCCGCATCACCTCGGGTTCCGTCGCCGGTGACCGGGATGCGTCCAAGACCCCCGAATCCAACCGTGTCGCCGTATGTATCGTCAAATAAGCATGTGCCCTATGAAACAGAATTTTTTCAAATATATGCTTGCGGCGGCCGCTGCGCTGGCCGTCCTTGCCGGGTGCACCAAGAACTTTGAAAATCTGGCCAAGAACGTCTATGGCGTCAGCGACGAGCAGATGGCCCAGGACGGTCTCGCCCTCGGCGGTATGCTCCAGCAGCTCGAACGTTCCGTCATCATCTACCGGTACGGAACCTGGCTGGATTCCGACTACCAGATCATGTACAACCTGTGCGCCGA
This sequence comes from uncultured Bacteroidia bacterium, assembly GCA_902778105.1. Classification (GTDB taxonomy): domain Bacteria; phylum Bacteroidota; class Bacteroidia; order Bacteroidales; family UBA932; genus Cryptobacteroides. The sequence continues at coordinate 5,068 of CACYWN010000015.1, read as the reverse complement.
GACCTGGTGCGGCTACATGGCCCCCACCCTCGGCGACGGTCATAACGCCGGCTGGGACGTGAACGACGGCTGGCACCGCCGGATGTTCACTGTCAAATACCAGTATGCGATGGGCGGTTACACCAACTTCGAGAAATCCGCCCTCGAGTACGGGATGGAGAACGAACTGGCGCTCGCCAAGGTCCTGAAAGTGGCTTCGATGCACCAGGTGGCCGACTACTACGGCCCGATCGCCTACTCCCACACCGGTGATCTCTCCAATCTTTACGATCCGCTCGACCAGGTCTACCTCCAGTTCTTCGACGAACTCGACGAGTCCATCGAGACGCTCGAAAAGGTGGCCGCTTCCGGCGCCAAGCTCCTCGAGGACTACGATCTCGTCTATGGCGGTGATGCGGTCAAGTGGGTCCAGTTCGCCAACTCGCTGCGCCTGCGCCTTGCGATGCGCGTGAGCTACGCCGATCCGGGCCTCGCCCGGGAAGAGGCTGAAAAGTCCATCGCCAGCCCGTTCGGCGTGGTCGTCGCCAACAGCGGCAACGCCGTCATCGCCGAGGCCGGCGTGCGTCATCCGATCTACACCATCAACGTGGAGTTCAACGACGCCGACACCCAGATGGGCGCTTCCCTGGACAGTTACCTGAACGGATACAACGATCCCCGCATGTTCCTCATCGCCAAGCCTGCCGCTGACGGCAAACTCCATGGTGTGCGTCCGGGCATCTCCCCGTCCAGCTGGACCAACTACAAGAACACCGCCGCGAAAGTCTCCGCCCCGAACGCCTCCATCTACAAGATCTGCTGGCTGAACGCCGCCGAGGTCGCGTTCCTGCGTGCCGAGGGCGCCCTGAAGGGCTGGAATATGGGCGGAACCGCCCAGGAGTTCTACGAGCAGGGCATCAAGCTTTCCTTCGAGGAATGGGGTGCCGACGGCGCCGCCGCCTACATCGCGAACACGAGCGCCAAGCCGGCCGACTTCCGCGACAACGTGGCCCGTGCCCATGCCTCCGCTCCTTCCCAGGTGACCATCGCCTGGAGCAACGCCGATTCCGATGAGAAGAAACTCGAGAAGATCGCCACCCAGAAGTGGATCGCCCTCTTCCCGAACAGCTGCGAGGCCTGGGCGGAGTACCGCCGCCTCCACTATCCGGTCCTCATCGCCCCGGCCAACAATTTCTCCAACGGTGTCGTGAATACCGAGCAGGGTATCCGCCGCGTCCCTTACCCCGTTTCCGAGCAGACCGACAACCCCGAAGGCTATGCCTCCGGCGTCGCGGCCCTGGGCGGTGCGGACAACGCTGGCGTGCGCCTGTGGTGGGATGCCAAGCCGTTCAACAATTAATGATGCGTGAATGATGAAAAAGATATTGACCTTATTCCCGATCGCCCTGGCGGCCGCCCTCCTGGCCTCCAGCTGCGACACCAAGGTGGAGAAGCTCGAAATCCAGCATTTCAACACGTACGACCTCGACAAGGACGCGCAGGATCCCTACTACCAGGGCCTCCGCGAGTGGAAGCAGTCCAAGCACACCATCTCCTACGTGTATTTCGCCCGCTGGGCCCCGCCGGAAGGCGCCACGAGCCTTTTCATTGAATACAAGACCATGCGTCCGCGCCTGATGGCCCTACCGGATTCGCTGGACATCGTGAACCTCTGGATGGGTACGCCCATGAAGGAGGAGTACACCGACGCCTGCTTCTACGGCAACGTGAAGAACCCCGAAACCGGCGAGATCGAGCGCGCCCCGATGCACACCTACGACTACTCCCCGAACGCCTATGCGGACCTTGAGTACTGCCAGAAAGTGAAGGGCACCCGCTTCGTGATGCACGCCGACGCCTCCCACTACGGCCAGGAGTTCGAACTGGACGGCAAGTACTGGAAGGTGGAGGGCGGCAACGAGGAAAGCATCCGCGCCTACGGCCGTCTCGTGGTGGACATCGTGAACACCCACGGCCTGGACGGCGTGGACTTCGACTATGAAGGCTGGGGTTCCCAGCAGATTTTCTGGGTCATCGACGAAGTGGGCAAGTACTTCGGGCCGAAGGGCTCCGACCCTTCCAAGCTCCTGATCATCGACTACTTCGGCGGCTATCCCGACGCCAATGTCGAGCCCTACATCGACTATCTCGTGAAACAGGCCTACTCCATGCAGGGCTCCGGTGTCGGCGGCCCTTCCTGGTGCCCTGAATCCAAGATGGTGTACTGTGAACAGTACGAGCAGTCCTCCTCCGAAGGTCCCAACTACCTGAACGGCGGTTATCCTGCCGGCATGACCACGGAAGGCGGCGCGCCGATGTACACCCTCGAGCGCTATGCCCGCTATGCCAACGAGGCCGGCCAGGGTGAAGGCGGTTTCGGTGCCTACTACATCGACAACGACTATGACAACGGAGTGGACGCGCTCCAGAAGAAGGGCTATTCCGGCACCTACCAGAACTACGCCTTCCTGCGCCGCGCCATCCAGATCGTGAACCCCGCCCAGTAAGAGAGAAGCCTTATGAAAAAGTATATCCTTATTTTCAGCGCCGCAGCCCTGAGCCTGGCCGCGTGCACCCAGAAGGCCGACAAGTTCGACTACAACCAGGAGATCGCCCTCATCACCGGGACCGACGCTTCGCCGGTTTCCAAGGACCAGATCCTGGCGGACGAGATTCCGATCAGCTACAACTTCTCCGTGTCCCTGACGGGCATCGCCGAGGAGGACGTGGACGTGCACATCGCCTACGACAGCCTTGCCGTCGTCCGCTACAACGACCTGAACAAGACCAACTACGCGGCCGTTCCCCGCAACACCTTCGTCATCAACGACGAATATGTCACCATCAAGAAGGGAACCGCCACTTCTCCGATGACTTCCGTCACCCTGCGTACCAACGCTTTCATCCAGGAAGGCGTGAATTACGTGATTCCCCTGGCCGTCGCTTACATGAACGGTGGCAAGGCAGGCATCCTGGAGTCCTCGAAGAACCTGTTCATCAAGATCGGCAAGACCATGGAGACCTTCTCCCTGGACATCCCCGGCATCGGCGTGTACTCCACCCACAGCCTGGGCAACGGATATGACCTGAACACCTGGACCCTCGAGATCAAGGCCCACCCGTACAACATGAAGTCCCGCGGCAACGACCAGCTGTGCCGGTTCTGCTGCTGGAACGAAGACGGCGGCGGCCAGGTGCTCCTCCGTTTCAACGAGAACGGAAAACCCTGGAAGACCCTGGACATCGTGGCCCCCTCCGGCCGTTACGTCACCGGTGCGACCGGCGACCCTGCCACGGGTTCCTTCGAACAGAACCAGTGGTACATGATCTCCATCGTCTGGGACGGCTCCAACATGAGCGTGTATGTCAACGGTGAGAAGGATTCTCCGTCCGAGAACTCCGTCTCCGGCAACCAGGGATTCCACCTGAACCGCTTCGAGATCGGCATGTCCTGGGGCGGCTACGGTTCCGCCCAGAGCTACACCGGCCGCATGGCCGAGATGCGTATCTGGAACATCGCCCGCAGCGCCAGCGACATCGCCTCCACCCAGTGCTCCGTGGATCCCAAGTCCGATGGTCTCGTGGGCTACTGGAAGATGAACGAGGGCGAAGGCCATGTGTTCCACGATTCCGTGGCCGGCAACGACATGGACTGGGACACCTCCGAGCGCCAGAAGGACGAGAACAACTACGTCACCACCCCCGAAGCCGGGGCCTCCATCGTCTGGGTGAAGGACGAAAAGAACAAGTGTGCACAATAATATCAAAACAATAATCCAATGAAAAAATTACTTGCAGCTTTTGCAATGGGTCTCCTCCTCGTGGGATGCGCCCGCGAGTACGATGACTCCGAACTCCGCAACCGGGTCACCACGCTCGAGACCAAGGTAGGCAACCTGGAAGCCAACATGCTGGCCATCCAGAGCGCAACGGCTGACGGGATGTTCGTCCAGAAGGTCGAAGAACTCGTCGAAGACGGCAAGGTGGTGGGCATCACCGTCACCTATACCACCAACAAGGTGGTCACCTTCCAGATTTCCGGTGCCGGCGCTGAGACCAACCTCTCCGTCGTCCGCAACGCCGCCGGCGTTCTCTGCTGGGCGCTGAACGGCCAGATCATCCAGGTCGACGGCCAGGATCTCCCTGTGGGCCAGACCCCGTCCTTCTCCGTGGAGAACGGGCACCTGTTCGTCACCGTGGACGGCAAGAAGACCGACGTGGGCGCCATGGGCGGCGGCCTGGGCGATGCCATCTTCAAGGACATCCAGGTCACCGACAAGGCTGTGGTCCTGACCCTGGACGACAACTCCACCATCGAGATCCCCTTCGCGAAAGCCTTCAAGCTCGTCATCGCGAAGACCCAGTATGCCGTAACCACCACCGATCCGATCGAGATTCCCTACACCGTGGAGAACAAGACCGCGAACACCGTCGTGGACGTCTTCACCGACGCCAACTTTGACGCCACGGTCGACGCCGAAAAGATCACCGTCACCCCGCTCGCCGTCACGAAGGGTTCCGCCCTCGCTTACGCCGACTCCCAGGTGGGCCTGACCTCCATTGTCAAACTCACCTTCGGCGGTGAAGCCGAGCCCGACACCTTCGAGATCACGGACGAGAGCATCGAGTACATCGCCGAGGCGAAGGACGCCGTCGTGGAAGCCCACGCCGTCTCCAACCTCGCTTTCGAGGTGAAGCCGCAGGTGGACTGGATCCACTTCGTGGAGACCCGCGCCCAGAACTACACCATCGTCCTCAAGGTCGACGACAACCCCACCGAGGAAATCCGTACCGGTGAAGTGAAGATCGTCCGCGCCGGCACCGAGGAGGTCCTCCAGACCATCACCATCGCCCAGAAGGCCGGTGAAGGCGAGCCCGCTCCCGAACTGGAGCCGTACACCCCGGCCGGTTGGGACAAGGTCTTCGACATGTCCAACTGGCAGGTCAACTCCACCTTCCGTTGGCAGGACGGTCCCGAACTGAATCCGAGCGCCATCACCTTCCAGTGGAAGTTCTGGTCCAACAAGTGGAACAACTGCAAGTTCAACGACCAGGGCGAAGAGAACGGCCAGAAGTATCAGCTGTTCTG
>CACYWN010000014.1 GCA_902778105.1 uncultured Bacteroidia bacterium | reverse complement strand
TGAGGCTAAAAGGAAAGAGCCCGGTGCAATACCGAGCTCTATTCCAATCGAAGGCTTCCTAATTAATGTTAAACCGTCCAACTTTTGGGGGTCACATCACGTGGAGCGTGGCGGCAAGTTTTACATGTACTGCCCCATCCACGGGCATGGAATCGGCGTCCTGGTGGCAGATTCGCCTTTCGGGCCCTTCAAGGATCCGCTCGGGCATCCGCTCGTGTGGCAGAAGGAGCACTGGGAGGACATCGACCCGTCCGTGTTCATCGACGATGACGGCCAGGCCTATATGTACTGGGGGAATCCGCATGTGTACTGGGTGCGTCTGAACGAGGACATGGTTTCCGTCGACGGAGAGATCCATCGGATTGACTATCCCATCGACACTTACCAGGAAGGGCCTTGGTTCTACAAGCACAATGGGAAGTACTACCTTGCTTTTGCATCTACCTGCTGCCCGGAGGGCATCGGCTATGCGATGAGTGATTCACCGGTCGGGCCGTGGAAGTCGATGGGCGCCATCATGGACCGCACCTGGCGTACCCGGGGCAACCATCCCGGCATCATCGAGTATAAGGGACAGTCGTACGTGTTCGGTCTCAATTACGACCTGATGCACTTGAAAACCTTCAAACACGCTGAGCAGCGGAGTGTTTCCGCAGCGCCAATGTACTACGAGCCGGACGGCTCCATCCGGAAAGTCCCGTATTGGCTGGACAATGTCCTGGAGCAGGTCGGGACTTTCAACCCCTTCCACAAGGTGGAGGCCGAGACGATGGCCTGGGGCTATGGCCTCAAGACAGACGTCGTGGAAGGACGCGGCATCGTGCTGCGGGATATCGATGCCGGGGAGCATCTGCTGATCAAGGGGGTCGATTTCGGCCGGGGAGCCCGCAAGTTAACGGCTTCAGTCGAAGGCGCTGCGACCATCGAAGTCCGGCTGGACGCGGTGGACGGTCCGCTTTGCGGGGTTCTTACGGCGAAAGCCGGCGAGGGCTTCCAGGAAGCCTCCTGCCGGCTGAAAGGCGCCGCTGGCGTCCACGACCTCTATTTCGTCTTCAAGTCCGGCGGTTTCCGCTGGGATTGGTGGAAGATGACGCGCTAATACACTCGCTGGTGGAACCAGTCGAAATCCGCTATGCCGCCCTCCCCGAGGGTGGCATAGTTGTATAGCGCACTGCGATAGCCGGTGAAGTAGTCCAGCGTGAAGCGCATGGAGAGCACGCAATCGGCTTCCGTCCAGCTTTCTCCATCGAAAGACCAGCCGAAGAAAGCCGTATCAGGCTCGTCGCCTTCTTCCTGCGGCGTAAAGACGTAACGGATCCGGAGATAAACCTCATTCGCATCCACCGGTACCTCAGAAACGGTTTCCTCACCCAAACGGACCACGATCTGCCGGCTTCCGTCGGAATCGATCCGCATGCCTACGCGGCCGCTCCGGCTCTGGAAAGCGGCGAGGCCGGCTTCGTCACCGGGTTTCATCCCGGATGCGTCCAGCAGGGTTTCGCTGACGCAGCGGGGGCCGACGGTGCGTTGGGTAAGGGTACCTCGGGCGTCCGCGAGTCCGGTGGCCTGCGCGGCGCGCAGCCGCAGCCAGCCGGGCCTTTCCGTGAGCGACCACCCTTCGGGGGCCTTGTGGTTCCATTGCCAGACGAGGGCCAGCTTGTCGCTGTCGAATTCGTCATTGTCCCAGACATAGTCACGGCCCTTCGGCGGCAGATTCACCGTCACTTCCTCCAGCGGAACCCCGTTTTCGCCCATGATCGGCCAGCCCTCCACCCAGGTGACGGGCTGGATGGTGGGAATCCGTCCTACGGCGCCGTGGTCCTGGAACTGGATGGCGTACCAGTCGCCGGACTGCGTCTCGACGAGGGGACCTTGCGCGATACCGTCGGTCCGGCCGCCCAGTGTGCCCTGGAGCACGACCTTGGACTCGTACGGCCCTTCGATGCTCTTGCTCCGCCAGACCGTAGCCGTCCGGGGCTTGCCCTGCGGCCAGTCAATCTCCAGTATATAATAGTAATCGCCGATGTGGTAGAAATGCGATCCTTCCGCCCGGAGGCCCATGCCTTCCTTCGGAGCCTGGATGATGGTGCGGGCTTCCGCCCCGGTCTTGACGGCGCTCCCGTCCGGCTCGAGTTCAACCAGGTGCAGGTCTCCGTTGCCCCAGACCACCCAGAGGCGGTCCTCGTCGAACAGCAGGGAAGCGTCGTGCATGAAGTACCCTTCGATCACGTTCCGCTCCCAGGGACCGTTCACGATGTCCTGCGTCCGGTACAGGTAGGTTTTATGCTGGTCATTGGCCACAAAGAGGGCGTAGTAGGTTCCGTCGTGGTAGCGGAGCGTCGTGGCCCACTGGCCTTTGCCATAGGCGTTCTTCCCGTCCCGGAGGTTGTAGATGTCGTCGTCTTCGAGGGTGTCGTAGATGTAGCTCACGATCTCCCAGTGGACCAGGTCGCGGGAATGCATGATGGGCGCCCCCGGACAGAAGTACATCGTGGTGGACACCATGTAATAGTCTTCTCCGACCCGGATGACGTCGTTGTCTGGAATGTCCGTGTAGGTGAGCGGATTCACGGCGGTCTGCGTCTCACGGGACGCAACACAGCCTGCCGCGAGTACGAGGCAGGCTGCGAGCAGTAACAGACTGTGTTTCATCTTACTGGATTTCCAGCACGACGACCGAGGCGGCGGGCAGGGTGAGCTTCACGCTCTTGCCGGAAGCCTTGGCGCCCGTGAAGGCGGCGGGGGCGACGGCGGGAGCCTTGCCGAAGTCGTTGTAGGCGTCGATGCGGTCGGCCTTCAGGATCTCACCGGTGACGCTCTTGGGCTTGAGCTGGTCGAAGTTCAGTTCCACGGTGACGGGCTTGTCCAGGTACGGGTTCGCCAGGGAAACGTGAAGCTTGCCGGCGGCGTCGCAGGAGGCGCAGGCGCTGAAGTCGTCCATGATGCGGCCTTCGGCGGAGACGATGCTGCCCGTCCTGTAGTCGGAAGGCACGAACGTGGCGTTCTGGTGGACGTTGAACATCCGGAACACATGGTAGGTCGGGGTGAGGACCATGCGGGGGCCGTCGGTGAGGACCATCGCCTGGAGCACGTTCACGATCTGGGCGATGTTCGCCATCTTCAGGCGGTCGGTGTGCTTCTGGAAGATGTTCAGGCTCAGGGCGGCGACCATGGCGTCCCGCATCGTGTTCTGCTGGAAGAGCCAGCCCGGGTTGGTGCCCGGCTCCACGTCGAACCAGGTACCCCACTCGTCCAGGATCAGGGCGACCCGCTTCTGGGGGTCGTAAGCGTCCATGATGGCGAAGTGGTTCTTCAGGACCTCCTCGACTTCGCAGCACTTGGCGAGGACGTTGTAGTACTCCTCGTTGGTGAACTGGGTGGCGGAACCCTTGCTGCCGGACCATCCCTTGCAGGTATAATAGTGCAGGGAGAGGCCGCGCATCTTGGAGCCGGCATTCTGCATCATCACCTTGGTCCAGTTGTAGTCGTAGTCGGAGGCGCCGCAGGCAATCTTGTAGAGGCGGTTGTCGCTGTAGTTGCGGGCATAGAGGGCATAGCGCTTGTACACGTCGGAGTAATACTCCGGGGTCATGTCGCCGCCGCAGCCCCAGGATTCGTTCCCGACGCCCAGGTATTTGACTTTCCAGGGCTCCTTCCGGCCGTTCTTGGCGCGGAGCTCGGCCATGGTGCCGTTGTCGGCGGTCATGTACTCGACCCACTTGGCGAGTTCTTCCACGGTGCCGGAGCCTACGTTGCCGGAGATGTACGGTTCAGTTCCCAGCAACTCGCAGAGGTTCAGGAATTCATGGGTTCCGAAGGAGTTGTCCTCCACGGTGCCGCCCCAGTTGTTGTTCACGAGTTTCGGGCGGTTCTCCTGCGGGCCGATGCCGTCCATCCAGTGGTACTCGTCGGCGAAGCAGCCGCCGGGCCAGCGCAGTACGGGAACCTTCAGTTCCTTGAGGGCGTTCAGCACATCGGTGCGGTAGCCGTCCACGTTGGGGATGGCGGAGTCCTTGCCCACCCAGATGCCCTCATAGATGCACTTTCCGAGGTGCTCGGAGAACTGGCCGTAGATTTCGGCCGGGATGGTAGGCTGGTCCTGGGCTGTCTCATGGACGGAGACTTTGACCTGGGCCGTGGCCATGAACGCGACGGTGACCGCCGCGAGGAAGGTCAATGCTTTTTTCATATCAGTGTGTTTGGATTAATTGACTTTCTTGCCCCACCAGGTGGCGTTCAGGGACTTCTCCGTGCCGGCGTAGACGACGGTCTCCACACGCGGGCTGGCTTCCCAGTCCACTTCGTGGGCGACGACCACGACGACGGTCTTGCCGCCAGCCGTGAGCGTCAGGAACTGCCTGGCCTCGTCGAAGCTCCAGGTGCCGGAGAGGATACCGGTCATGGTTCCGTCCTCGTTCAGGGTGACTTCGTTGGAGGTGTCCTGCTTTGCGTAGTCGTATTTAAGGTTGATGTGCTCGTACTTCCCCGGGATCTCGGAGGCCTTGACGGCAGTCTTCGTGAGGCCGGCGTAGCGCTCCGGGAGGGAGACCGGCCACAAGTTGTCCAGGTCGTCGGCCGCGGCCGGGCACCAGACGATGCGGCGCACATGACCCATCATCACGGCGTTCGGGGCATTGCCGCCCGCTTCGTTCGGGAAACGGCCCTGGGAGGCGTAGAACCAGTCTCCGCTGTCCTCCTGCTGGAAGACGGCGCAGTGGGAGATGCCCACCCAGCCGGCGCCCTTGGAGAACTTGTACGGGTGGGTCACGACCGGGAAGCAGTCGCCGCGGGCATTGGTGAAGTTGCGCCCGGTGATGTCGGTGTACGGTCCCTGGATATTCTGGGAGCGGACGACGCGGGTGTTGTAGGGAACATCCAGGCCGTCATAGGCCATGAACAGGTAGTAGTAACCGTCCTTGTACACGATTTCCGGGGCTTCGCTGCCCTGCCAGCGGGAGGTGTTGCGGGCGCCGATGCGTACGCCGTATCCGTTCGCCGCCAGGCCGTTGGCATCGCTGGCCCAAGGGTCGCCGAAGGTCTTGACAGGCATGCCGGAAGCCGGATCGATCTCCAGGAGCGTGAAGCCGCTGTGCCAGGAACCGTGGATGAGCCAGTGCTTTCCGTCGGGACCGGCGATGTAGGTCGGGTCGATCGCGTTGTAGTAGAAGTAGGCGTCCCAGTTGTTCGCGCTTGCGCGCGCCCAGCCGTCCTTGCCCTTGTCGGAAGAGGAGCAGGTCACAAAGCCGTAGTCCGTCCAGTTGCCGGTCTCCGGGGTCGTGGTCTCGCACATGCCGATGAAGGCGCGCTCGGTCCAGGAACCGTCGAAGGGTTCGGATGTCCGCTTGCCGCTCTTGATGTAGTTGTCCACCACGATGCAGTAGTACATCCGGAGCTTGCCGTTCACGGTGCGGATGACCGGGGCCCAGTAGCCGTAGGAGATGTTGGACGCGGGAATCTCCTCCAGGCCCATCTCCTTGCGGATTTCGTTCAGCTTGCCGGCGACCCAGGTCGGCGCATTGGAGAACGGCCCGGGGACGTAGCTCCAGTTCACGAGGTCCTTGGACCGCTTGCCCGGGAAATGGGTGTGGTTGGGGCCCTTGAGATGCTCGTTGCCGTAGGAGGCGTCCGTGTTGAACATGTAGTAGTACCCGTTGTAGTAAGCGATGGACGGGTCATGGACATTCGCGAGGTTCCACTGGTCCTTGTAGCTCCAGCCGGAGAGGTTCCGGTAGTCGTCCCGGAAATCCGGGATGGTCTTCCCGTCGGAAACGGCCGGTTCCTGGGCCGTGCCGCTCCAGTTGCCCGTACTGTAGGGCTTGAACGTGGAGCCGGAGCCGGGATCGGGCTTGTTGCCGGCGTTCGGGTCGGTGGTGATGCCGGTCCCTTCGGAGGGGTATTCGTCCTTTTCGCAGGAGGCCGCGGCGAGGAGCGCCGCGAGGCACAGGGCGACGCCCGGGAATCTGTTCATCTTCATGCGCTTTCTCTCTGTTAAAATAGGCAGGCGGCCCGGGTGGACCGCCTGCAAATATACTCAAATCAGCGGTAATATCCTATCCCCGAACCTTACAGTTCGACCACCGGATGCACGCTGCCGTACTTCTCCTTCCACGCGGGACCGTTGTCGGTGTTGGTGTTGGCGGAGTTGCCGGTCAGGTGCGGGTTCGCATTGAGCGTTCCCTGGTGGATCGGGAAGTACTCGTGGCCCGGACGGAAGTAGTTGAAGGAGGAGTCGTAGGACGGGTCGGACTCGTCCACGGGGTAGGTGGTGTCCACGCGCGGAACCTTCAGGAAGGAGCCGTGCTGGCGGAGCTGGGCCAGACGGCCTTCGTCGTAGAAGAAGCCCCAGCGGATGAGGTCGATTCCACGGCCGTTTTCGCACCCGAATTCCTTCGGACGCTCTACGTTCGCGATCTGCTCGAAGAGTTTGTCGGCGGTGTTGAAATCGGCAAGGTTCAGGCTGGCGAGACCGGCACGGTTACGCACCTGGTTGATGTAGCCGATGGCTTCGGCATTGGGTCCGCTGACTTCGTTGATGCACTCGGCGGCGCGCAGGAGCACATCGCTGTAGCGCATCATGCGGAGGTTCACACCGCAGTGCAGGCCGGTTACGACGCTCGAGATCGTATTCAGACGGGCGTAGGTGTGCTTCGCCACGGGGATACCGCCGTTGGCGGTGTTGGTGCAGATGGCATCGGCGTTCTCCTCGGTGATTTCCTTCATGTACACGACGTTTTCGCGCACGTCGCCGTTCGGATAGGCGGCGGTACGGGCACCCTTGTAGAAATTGTAATCGGGCTCGTAGGCGGAGCTGGTCCAGTACAGGCGCGGGTCCAGGGTGCCGTCCGTGCAGGTCTCGCTCTTGAACAGGTTGTACAGCCAGGGGGCCATGGAGAGGTCGGCCCAGCCGCCGAAGTACGCCGGGGCGAAGTTGGACTCCACGGCGTGGCCGTTGGTGGCGTTGGAGGAGACGTTGACCGGGGTCCACTCGTCATCGGTGCCTTGGGATCCGTAATCGAGGTACTGGACCTCGTAGAGGCTCTCGGCGTTGTTCTCGTAGGCGGTGCCTTCACGGAAGTTGTCGCCATAGTCGGCCATCAGTTCATAGTGGCCGTAGGTGCCGGCGATGATGTCCTTCAGGACGGTGAGGGCCTCACTGTACTTGTGGCGGAACATCAGGGCGCGGGCATAGTAGCCGGCTGCGGCGCCGCTGGTGGCGCGGCCGCGGGCGAACTCGCCGCCGCTGTCACGGGACGGGAGGATCTCCATCGCTTCCTTCAGGTCGGCCTCCACTTGGTCGAAGATGGCATCCTGGGAGGCGTTTTCAGCGAAGATGGTCTCCAGGGTGGCGTACTGGCTGTAGTCCGTGAACAGGGGAACCGTCTGGTAATAGGTGGCCAGCTCATAATAGGAGAAGGCGCGCAGGAACAGGGCCTGGCCCTTGATGCGCTTGTAGGCGGCGTCGGTAAGGCCGAGAACGGAGGCGTTGTCGCCCACCTTGCTGAGCACGAAGTTGCAGCGGTTGATGGTGTAGAACCAGTCACGCCAGCTCCACTGGCCGATTTCGTCGGTGTTCGGAGCGTTCAGGTTGTCGAACGGGAGGTACCAGACCTGGGAGGCGTTCCAGACCTCGTCGCCGCGGACGACGTCCAGCATATAGCCTACGCGGGAGGTGGTACCCTCCATGCGGGTGTGGTTGTAGCAGGCGATCAGGGCCTCTTCCAGGTCGGCTTCGGTGTTGCCGAACTCTTCCGTCGTCTGGTTGTTGGGGTTCTGCACGTCCAGCATGTTGTTGCAGGATACAAAGGCGCCCGTAAGCGCAAAGGCTGCAAGAACTTTCTGTATGGTTTTCATATGATCTTCTCTATTGACAGGTTGGACTAGAAGGAAAGGTTGACACCCAGCATGAGGGTCATCGGGGTCGGGTAGGAGCAATAGTTGTAACCCGGCGTGAAGGTGCCGCCTGCGAAGTCGATGTTGTAGCCCCGGTACTTGGTGAGGGTGGCGAGGTTCTGTCCGGAGACATACACGCGGACGCCGCTCACATAGCCGCCGAAGATGCTGTCGGGCAGGTTGTAACCCAGTTCGACGTTGGAAATCTTCCAATAGGTGCCGTTCTGGAGGTAGCGGGAGCTGAACAGGTCGTTGGTGATGGTGTTGCCCGTGGAGTAGGCCACGCGCGGCACGGTGGTGCTCGGATGCTCGGGCGTCCAGGCATTCACCAGCTCGACGCTCTTGTTCAGGGCGCCGTAGGAGCTGCGCAGGGTCATGTCCACATAGTCGAGGACCTTGAAGCCGGCAGCGCCGAAGGTGGCGACGGACAGGTCGAAGTTCCTGTACTCGAGGCGGAAGCTCAGGCCGAACTGGACCTTGGACATGCCGCTGCCGATGAAGGTCTGGTCGGCGTCGGTGATCAGGCCGTCCGGAGTCATCACGATATTGCCGTCGGCATCGTAGCCGGCGATGTCCTTGTAGGCGACGTCGCCCGGCTGGGCGCCGGCTCCCTGGGTGGCATGGGCGTTGATTTCGTCGTAGTTCTGGAAGATGCCCTCATAGACATAGCCGAAGAAACGGCCCACTTCCTGGCCCACGACGGTGCGGGTGAAGGCGGCGCTGTACGGCTCGTTGGTCATGCCCAGGGAGGTCACCTTGTTTCGGGGAAGGGTGACGTTGCCGGAGATGTCGTACTTGAGCGCATGCTCGTAGCTGTGGTAGGAGGCGGAGAGTTCGATACCGCTGTTCACCATCGTGGCGGCGTTCATGGTCACGGTCGTGTTGCGGACGCCCGCCTCGGCGGGAACGGCGACGCCGAACAGCAGGTCCTCGGACTTGGCGTTGTACCAGTCGGCGGTGAACTCGAGGGCGCCGCCGAACATCGCGTAGTCGAAACCGACGTCCAGGGTCTTCTTCTTCTCCCAGCGGATCTTCCGGTTGACGAAGTCCACGATGGCGGAACCGTTCACCTTGGTGCCTCCGAAGCTGTAGGTGTAGTTGTTGCGGGCCATGGTGCTCATGTACTGGTATTCGCCGATGTTCTCGTTACCGAGTACGCCATAGCTGGCGCGGAATTTCAGGAGGCTCACCAGCTGCGGGTCCACGGCGAAGAAGGGCTCCTTGTCGATGCGCCAGCCGATGGAGGCGGAAGGGAACCACTCCCAGCGGTCTTCGGGACTCAGGCGGGAGGAACCGTCCCGACGGACGGTGGCCTGGAACAGGTAGCGGCTGTCGTAGTCGTAGTTTATACGGCCGATGTAGGAGGCCAGCTTGTGCTCGTTCTCGTAGGAACCGGCGTCGCGGGTGTTGCCGTTGCTCACCTGGAGGTAGTACGGCTCCGGCATGTTGATGCCGACGCCCGTCAGCGTGTGGTAGTTTTCCACCTCGTAAGTGATACCGGCCACGGCGTTCAGGTGGTGGTTGCCCAGCTTGCCGTCATAGGTGAGGTAGTTCTCCACCAGGCCGTCGGAGTAGCTGCGGTAGCCTTCGCTGAGACGTTCGTTGTTCTTGTCCAGGTAGTTGAAGTTGCTGGCGATGAACGAAGGGACGAACGTGAAGTCCTTGGCGTAGGTGCGGCTGTAGGAGAGGTTCAGGTTGTAGCTGAGGCTGTGATTGGAGGACTTGACGCCCACCATGCCCAGCAGGTCCACGTTGGCGGTGCCGGTCGCAACGATGCGGTCCACCGTGGTGTTGCGGGTGAGGAGGTTGTTGTACAGCAGCGGGTTCGCCAGACGGAGGTCGCCGTGCACGTCATTATAATAGGTGCCGAAGCCGAAGGAGTCGTAGCTGTACTCGCTGGCCATCGGGATGATGTCGTCGAGGACCCAGGTGCGATCGTCATAGGCCTTGTAGGTCGGAGGCATGATCAGGGCGGAAGCCATCACGGGGTACTGGCCGCCGTACAGGCCCTGGACATACTCGTTGGCGTTGGAGAGGGCCATGTTGTCCTGCTTGCTGTGGGAGTAGACGATACCGGTGCGGAACTTGATGAACTTGGTGTCCATGGTGTTGTTCACACGGGCGGTGAAACGGTCGTAGTTAGGACCGGCGCCCACCATCGTGCCGCGCTGGGAGAAGTAGTCCAGGCCGATGTTGTAGGTGTTGTTCTCGCCGCCGCCGGAGAGGTTCACGTTGTGGTTCTGGCGGATACCGGTCTTGAACATTTCGTTGAACCAGTCGGTGTTGTTGGTGGCCGGATCGAGGTAGTTCGGATCCCCCTGGATATAGCCGGCAGGGATATTCTGGCCGCTGGCTGCATAGGCGGTGCGGACGTAGTCGCCGTACTGGGCGGCGTCCATCACGTCATACACGCCCTTGCGGATCTTGTCGACACCCACATAGCCGCGGTAGTCCACCTTCATGGGCTGGTTCTTCTTGCCGCCCTTGGTGGTGATGATCACGACGCCGTTCGCCGCGCGGGATCCGTAGATGGCCGCCGCGGAAGCGTCCTTGAGGACCTGGATGGTCTCGATGTCGTTCGGGGAGAAGTCACGGATGGAGGTTCCCATCGGCACGCCGTCGATGACGTACAGCGGGCTGGTGTCGCCGAAGCTGCCGAGACCGCGGATGCGCACGGCCGGATCGGCACCCGGCTGGCCGTCGGAAGTGATCTGGACACCGGCGACCTTACCTTCCAGCATCGTGGAGATGTTGGAGTTGGAGACCTTCTTCATTTCGTCGGCATCGACGATGGCGACCGAACCGGTCAGGTCCACCTTCTTCTGGGAACCGTAACCGATGACGACCACCTGGTCCAGGAGGGTGTGCTCGGTGGGCATCGTGATGGTGCCGAGGGCGCCGCCCACGTCCACGGTCTTCTCCACGGTCTCGAAGCCCACGGAGATGAACTGGAGGACGGAACCGGCGGGAACGGTCAGGGAGAAGTTGCCGTCGAAGTCGGCGGTGGTGCCGATCGTGGTGTCCTTCACCACGATGCCGGCGCCCAGGATGGGCTCGCCGTTCTCATCCACGACGGTACCGCTCACGGTTACGTCGTTCTGGGCCTGGGCGACGAGGCCGAAGCTGCCGGAAAGGACAGCGGGGGCGGTGAGGAGCAGGCCGCAAAGTGCGAGGGATGCAAATATCTTTTTCATATGCTTTCGGTCGTTAGGTTAGTCGAAGACAAGGTAGGACTCTTCGCAGACGAGGGCGAACTGGAGGTCGCCGCTGTCCACCGCGATGTGGTCGTAGTACTGGAAGTGCTCCTCGCCATTGGCGTCGGTCACGGTATAGCGGATGCTGGCGAAGCCGTCGCCGCCGTTTGCCACGGTGATGGCGATCTTCGAGCCGTTCAGGGCACCGGCGAAGGTATCCCAGTTCCAGTTGCTGGCCTTGTCGCAGGCATCATAGGAACCGCCCCAGCCGTAGTGGTCCTGACGGACGACGAGATATTCGCTCAGGTCGGCCTTGCGGAGGATGGTGCACGGGCTGTGCCAGTTACCGAGGTTGTCGGAGCTCAGGGTCAGGGAGACGGTCTGGCTCTCGTACGGGGCGACCTTCCAGTCCTGGGAGAAAGTGAGCCACCAGCCGTTGGTGAAGTCGGGAGCGCCCACGGGCTCGGTCTGGGCCGGGAGGGAACTCTCGGCGATCACGAGGTCGCCGGAAGCGGTGATCGCTTCGCCGGAAGCGCTGGCGTAGGTGACGGTGAAGGCGTCCTCATAGGTGCCGGGAACGCCGTCATAGACCACCTGGTCGTTCGTGAAGGCGATCTCGAACTGTCCGCCATGGAGGACCGCGGTGGTGCCGTCGGCATAGGTGCCGGTAACCTTGACCGCCTGCTTGGAGAGGGCGATCCGCTTGGCGCCGCCGATGAGGTAGGCGTTGGCTTCGGCCTCGATGGCGACGATCGGGTTCGTCACCTCGATGGTGTAGTAGCCGGCTACGGAACGGCCGTAATTGCCGAGTTTGGTCTTGCTGTAGGAATAGACAACGGTCTTGGTGCCCACGGTCGTCACGTCCGGAGCGACGAACTCGATGTCTTCGCGGTCGACGACGGTGGAAGAGCCGTCCGCGAAGGTCACGGTGGCGACACCGTTGCCCCAGAAGTCTTCGCTGCCGAGCTCGATGGAGACGGGCGTGCCGGTGACCGAGATGGATTCCGCGTCATAGTCCACGATGGCGGTGACCTTGGAGTCCTCGGTCCAGCAGTGGTCGGCGTCCATCACCATGTAGCTGTTGTCGGTGATGAGGAAGGCATAGACGCTGGCGGTGGAAGGCGTCGGGTGGTTGTAGGTCTCGGTGATGGTATAGGCGCCGTCCGCGCTGGTGGCGGTGGCGGTCATGTAGGTGTAACCGGTGGAGGAATGGTCCAGTTCGATGGTTACGTGGGCACCGTACATGAGGTCGCGGAACACGGCCCACATGTCGTCCACCTCGCCGATTACCTCAGCGTAGTCGGAGGAGATCAGTCCGCCGTCGTAGTCGCCGTTGCCCCAGCCGTACAGGTCGGAACGCATGACGAAGTACTCGGCATAGCTGGCGTCGTCGTCGGCGCTGTGGGCGCCGCCGCCCACGGTCACGAGGGCGAGGTTCCAGTTGCTCCAGTTGTTCACCCGGGCACCGTAGTTGTCGAATTCGATGTGGAGGAGTTTGCCGGGAGCCACTTCGAAGGACTGGGAGTGGTCGCCCCACCAGCCGGTGGAGTAGTCGCTGGCGCCGATCTCGAATTTCGTGACGACGACGGAGGTTTTGCCGTCCGTCTCGACCGGCTTGTTCCGCTCCGCAATCTCGTCGATCCGGGCCTGGAGGTCGTCCGGGGCGTCGATCTTGTAGAGGGACACATCAGAACATCCGACTGATACCGCTGCCGCAGCAGCCGCGCCGAGCGCGAAAAGCATCAATTTCCGTAGTTGCATAATGTTGGTTTTTATTGGTTAGTTGATAAATGTCCAAGTGTCATTCGCGAAAATGTGTCAACGGGTGCAAAAATACGGACAAATCGCACGCGCGAGGTGTACGATTTGCCATAAAAGGTGGATTTTTGACCACCCCTATTCAGGGAAGGAACTGGGGGAGACGCCGAATTCTTTCGTAAAACAGCGGCTGAAATACTTGGGGTCGTTGAATCCGACCTCGTAGGCGATCTCGGAAATGTTCATGAGTTTGCTGCCCCGGTTGTTCAGGAGCATCTCCCGGGCGACGGACAGACGGTAGGTCCGGATGAACTGGGCGATGGGCTGGCCGAAGGTCTCCTGGATGCGTTTGTTCAGGAGGGTCTTGCTCATGCCCATGGCGGCGCAGAAGGCGGTGACGTCCAGGTCGGGCTTCTTGTACTGCGCCCGCAGGGTGTCGATGACCTTTGTCGCAAACGGGTCTTCCTGCTGGGGCTCCTGGGCGGACAGGAGCCGGTGCCCGGCCAGTTCCTCGTTCTGGCGGAGGAGGATGCGGTTCTGCCGGTCCAGTTCCTCGGCCTTCTGCTCCACGAGCTTTTTCTGCTGGGAGATTTCCCGCGTGCGTTCCTCCACCGTCCGCTGGAGCAGTTCCTGCCGTTGGACGAGGGCGCGTGTGCGCCAGGTGGAAACCAGATAGACGGTAAGGATAGCCAGTCCCACGCAAAGCAGGAGGAACCACCAGGTCTTATAATAATAAGGAGCGACCTTCACGGCCAGGGAAAGGACTTCGGAGGAGTCACCGGAGAGTTGCTGCGTGCGTACGACGAATCGGTAATTCCCATGCGGCAATGAGGAATAAGTCGCTTCGTGGCGACCCTGAGGCAGCGTCTTCCAGCCGGTGTCGAACCCTTCCAGCCGGTATTTGAAGGCCGGCCGGGAACCGGTGGCCGCGAGTTGGGCAAATTCAAAGTCGACGGACCGGTTCCGTTCGTGGATCCTCACTTCCTGCAGGAAAGGATCCCGGTAATCCCGGTCATCCACGCTGATCCGGGTGAAACGGAACGGCTTTTCGGAGGAGTCACTGCCCGTCTTGGCGGGGTCTACGACGGAAAGTCCTTCCGCTTGGCCGAAGTAAAGCATTCCGTCCGCGCCGGAGCAGGCATTGTTCCAGTGGAATCGGGTGCTGGCCAGACCGTCTTCCCGGTAGTAGGCGGAGATCAGACCGGAAGCAGGGTTCAACCGGTTCAGCCCATGCTCGGTACTGATCCAGATGTTGCCCTCCGCATCTTCCGCAAGACCCCGTACGCGGTCATTGGACAGCCCCTGTCGGCTCGTATAGGCCTGGAACGTGTAGGATCCGTCCTCCTCCCGGGCGGCCTTGTACACGCCGCCGCCGTTGCTCCCGAGCCAGACGGCCCCGTCCGAAGCCTCGATGATGAAGCACACCATTTCCCGGACGCCGGATTCCGGGGCGTCCAGCCGGTACGGATAGTGCCGGAAGGGGAAAGTCCCATCCATTTTCCGGGAATTGGTTTGAATGTCAAATACATAGAGCCCTTCCCGGCAGCCGATCCAAAGGTTTCCGCGACTGTCCAGGCAGGAACCGATGCACCCGCTGGCCTGTTCCTCCAGGGCGGGAGACCACGTATCCTTTTCGGAATCGTAGCAGTAAACGCCCAGGTTGGACCCGACCCAGAGAAGGCCGTTCCTTTCGTCATAATCCAGCGATCCGATATAGTCCAGCCGGGGATTTCCCGGCTGCAGGTGCTTCAGGACCGGGTAGGAACCCTTGCGGGAGACGATGTCGATGCCGCCGCCCCAGGTGCCCACCGCCATCCGGTCTCCGGGCAGCTCGCAGAGGGCGCTGACGCTGTTGTGGCACAGCCCGCCCCGTTCGTGGGTGAGATGCCGGAAGTCCCGGCTCCCGGGCTTCCGGATATTCAGGCCGCCCTCCACGGTCCCAACCCAAAGGCGTCCCTCCCGGTCCTCGAGGACCGCATTGACGGCTCCGGGTGAAAGGGACTCCGGGCTCTTGGTATCGTGGGCATGGTTCGTGACGGAAAGCTGTTTGGGAGAGAGAATCTGCAGTCCGGCCGTCTCGGTTCCCAGCAGCACGTCTGTCCCGAAAACGCGGACGCAGTTGATGACGTCCCCGCCCACACGGGCGAAGTCGTCCGTGACCGGGTTGTACAGGTTGTAGCCGTGCAGGGTGGTCGCAATCAGCTGCCCCGCCGGGGTCCGGGCCAGGCTCGTGACGAAATTCTGGGTCAGGGAATGCGGGTCGGTGGCCGAATAGGTATAATGTTTCCACTGCCCCGTGGGACGGTTCAGGAAATACAGGCCGTCCTCCGTGGAAATCCAGAGTTCCTGTCCGGTGGGCAGGAAATCGGACAGGTAGGTCCGTTCGCCGTACCGGAAACCCGGAACGGGCTCCTCCGCGTCCAGGACGCCGGGACGGGTCTCCCGGATCTTGTACAGGCGCCCTTGCAGCCCCACCCAGACCGTTCCGTCGCCGTCCACGTCCTGGAAGACGAGGTTGACGGGGGAGAGCCCGTCGTGGCTGTAGGAGATGACCTCCGTGACATTCCCTTCTCCGTCGAAGCCGATCCGGTGCAGGGTTTTCCCGGTCTTGTACCAGATATGCCCGGCCGCGTCGGCCATGAGAAAGGAACAGAGTTTCCCGCCGTCCTCTTCGAGGTCGGGGTGGGGCAGCGGCAGCAGTTCCAGGGTCCTCAGGTCCAGCAGGTCCAGTCCGCCTTCCGAACCGATCCAAAGCCGATGGAAGCGGTCTTCGCAGACGTTGCGGACGAAATTGCTCTTGAGGGGACGGGCGGAGGTGGAACTGAAGGTGAGGAACTGGTAACCGTCATATCGGCACAGACCGCCGCCCGAGGTGGCTATCCACAGGAAACCGGCGCTGTCGCGGCAGAGGTCGTCGATGTAGTTGCAGGGGAGACCCTCCTCCATGGACAGGACCGTGGTGAGGCTCCGGTCGGTGAAAGATTCCTGTCCACGGGAGGGGAGGGACAGGGTCAGACCGCCCACGACTGCGGCCAGGATGAAAAAGGATTTTACACCTCCAAAGTACATTTGTCCACCTAACATTTTCCAAACTTACGTATTTTTGCGTACATTTGAAAATCTAAAGCTAATTTCAACCGTATCTATGACCAGAAATAAAGTTCTTCTCACGGCGGCGGCCCTCCTTGTCGGAGCGGCGGCCTTTGCGCAGACCCACCGCATGGACATCGACCTCAAGAAGGTCGGCGCACCCATCCAGCCTACGATGTACGGCATTTTCTTCGAGGACATCAACTTCGCAGCCGACGGCGGCCTGTACGCCGAGCTCGTGAAGAACCGCTCTTTCGAGTTTCCGCAGGACCCCCTCCAGGGCTGGAAGGCCTTCGGCAAGGTGGAAGTGCGGGAGGACGGCCCGTTCGAGCGCTGCCCGCACTATGTCCGGCTTGTCAATCCCGGTCACAAGGAGAAATGGACCGGCCTGGACAACGAAGGTTTCTTCGGCATCGGCGTGAAGGGCGGGGAAACCTACCGGTTCACCGTATGGGCCCGCGTCCCGGACGGCGGCTCCTCCGAACTCCGCCTCGAACTGGTGAACACCGCCTCCATGGGCGAGAAGCAGGCCCTCTGCCAGGAGCCCCTTAAGGTCTCTGGCGCCGACTGGAAGCAATATGAGGTGATCCTCACGCCCACCGAGACCCTGGCGAAGAGCACCCTCCGCATCTTCCTGGTGGGAGACCGCAGGACCGTGGACCTCGAGCACATCTCCCTGTTCCCGACCGACACCTGGATGGGTCATCGCAACGGCATGCGCAAGGACCTGGCACAGGCCCTCGCCGACCTCAAGCCCGGCATCTTCCGTTTCCCCGGCGGCTGCATCGTGGAGGGGGCCGACCTCGCCACCCGCTATAACTGGAAGAACACCGTCGGTCCGGTGGAGAACCGCCCGATCAACGAGAACCGTTGGGAATACACCTTCCCCCACCGCTTCTATCCGGACTATTTCCAGAGCTACGGCCTGGGCTTCTTCGAGTTCTTCCAGCTTTCCGAAGAGATCGGCAGCGAGCCGCTTCCGATTCTCAGCTGCGGTCTCGCCTGCCAGTTCCAGAATGACGATCCCGCGGCGCACTGCCCGGTGGACGAGCTCCAGCCTTTCATCCAGGATGCCTTGGACCTCATCGAGTTCGCCAACGGCCCCGTCACCTCCACCTGGGGCAAGGTCCGCGCCGACATGGGCCATCCGGCTCCCTTCAACCTCAAGTACATCGGCATCGGCAATGAGCAGTGGGACGCCATCTATCCCGAGCACCTGGAGCCCTTTGTGAAGGCCATCCGCGCCGCGTATCCGGAAATCAAGATCGTGGGTACCAGCGGCCCGGACTCCGAGGGCAAGCAGTTCGACTACCTGTGGCCCGAGATGAAGCGCCTCGGCGCCGACCTCGTGGACGAGCACTTCTACCGTCCTTACGACTGGTTCCTCGCCCAGGGCGCCCGCTATGACAACTACGACCGCAAGGGCCCGAAGGTCTTCGCCGGCGAGTATGCCTGCCATGCCAAGGGCCGGAAGTACAATCACTTCTACGCCTCCCTCCTCGAGGCTGCCTTCATGACCACCATCGAGCGCAACGCCGACATCGTGCACATGGCCACCTACGCTCCGCTCTTCGCCCACATCGAGGGCTGGCAGTGGCGTCCGGACCTCATCTGGTACGACAACCTCCGCTCCATGCGCACCGCCAGCTGGCATGTCCAGCAGCTCTATGGCCAGTACAAGGGCCAGAATGCGCTGACGCTCAAGATGGACGGTGCCAACGTTACCGGCGCTGCCGGCCAGGACGGACTCTTTGCCAGCGCCGTCAAGGACGGTGACAAGGTGTACGTGAAGGTGATCAACACGTCAGAGGAGCCCCGGCAGGTGGAATTCGCCTTCTCCGGTCTCAAGAAGAAAGAGACCGTGAAGGCCGTCGAGTGCGTGAAGTTCCATTCCGACCTCCTTTATGAGGACAATACCCTGGATACTCCGGACCTCATCACTCCCGTGAAGGCCGCTTTCACCGGCGAGGGAAAGACCCTCTCCGCCACCGTGGAACCGCTCACCTTCGCGATCTACATTGTGGAAAGATAGATTCCTTCGCTTCGCTCGGAATGACAGACAAAGATAATGGGGTGCCGAAAGGGCGCCCCATTGTCATTCCGAGGAGGCCATAGGCCGACGAAGGAATCTATTCCGCGTCGATCCAGCGGATCGTGGGATCGCGGCGCCACCAGGTGAGCTGGCGCTTGGCGTAGTGGCGGGTGTTGCGCTGGATCAGACGGACGGTGGCCCCGAGGTCCTGCTTGCCGTCGAAGTAGTCGAACATCTCCCGGTAGCCCACCGTCTGGAGGGCAGGGAGGCCGCGATAGGGGAGGAGGCTTCGGACCTCCTCTTCCAGCCCTTCCTCCATCATCTTCTCCACGCGCGCGTTAATGCGCGCGTAAAGGTCCTCGCGGGGGCGCTGGAGACCGATTTTTTCGATTTCGAAGTTCCGCTCCTTGAACGAGCGCGTCTTGAAGGAGGAAAAAGGCTGGCCGGTGTACAGGCATACTTCCAGGGCGCGGATGACCCGCTGCCCGTTGGACAGGTCGATTTCGTCGTAGGTGACGGGGTCCAGTTCCCGGAGCTGGTCGGCAAGGACTTCCACACCTTCGTCCCGGAGGCATTCCATCAGGTGTTCCCGGAGCATCAGGGGCACTTCAGGGAAATCGTCCAGGCCGTAGCAGAGGGCGTCGATGTACATCATCGACCCGCCGGTCACCACCAGGGTCTCATGTCCTTCGGCAAACAGCCGGTCGATGAGCGAAAGGGCCTCGACCTCATACATCCCGGCGGTATAATTCGCCGTCACGGAGTGGTCCCGGATGAAATGATGGGGCACCCGCGCGAGCTGTTCCTCCGACGGAACGGCCGTGCCGATGCGCATTTCCTTATATAGCTGGCGTGAATCGCAGGAGATGACGGGACTTCCGTACTCCAGCGCCCGTTCGATGCTGTAGTCCGTTTTTCCGACGGCAGTCGGTCCGAGGATCACCAGGAGCCGCCTGCCCATCCGTCATTCGTTCTCGTCGTAGATTTCCTTCCCGTCCTCGTCGTCGTCTTCTTCTTCCTCCTCGTCCTCGAGGTCTTCGTCATCCAGGTCCTCGTCGTCGAAGTCCATCCCGCCCTTGTTTTCGCCAGGGAGGTGGCGCTGCTCGTCGGGAAGGTCCTCATAGGCGACATAGCCGTTCTCGAACTCGATGGGGTTCGGGCCCTTGGTTTCCGCGAGGAGCGGGTAATCGGGACTCACGACGGCCCCTTCCAGTTCACCTTCCACGGTGATGTTCACGCTCTTGCGGTTCGTGACGTCATAAAAGTAGACGAAACTGCCGGTGCCGGCCTTGACGGCCTTTTCCAGGGAAATCTCGTCCACGGTGCCGCAGCCGAGGTCAAACAGGCCGTAGCGCCCCACGACACCGCCCTCGGGGTCGAGGGCCTTGAACATGATGAGCTGGTCCTGCGGGAACTCCATGTCGGCCCGCATCTGTTTATGGAGGGTGTACAGCGTCGTAGCGCCGTTCACGTGGTAGATTCGGAAAAAGCCCTTGATGCCGGTCAAGGTCACTCTGAGTCGGAATACCATAATCAAATAGTCAGTCTTGTTTCGGGTAGTCAAAGATACAATAAAAATCCGTCCCGATTGCAAAATTTCGCAAAAAACGCTACATTCGTAGACGTGGATAATTTTGACACATACCGGAGCATCGCCGCCCGCAGCGAAGGCCTGTTCAAGGACAACGGATCGCGTTTCATCGCCCTGGCCTATCCCGTGGAAACGGAGGAAGGGATCAAGGAAATCCTTGCGGCCTTGCGAAAGGAGTATCACGATGCCCGGCACCACTGTTATGCCTATCGTCTTGGCTATCAGGGCGACCGCTTCCGCTCCAGCGACGACGGGGAACCGTCCGGATCGGCGGGGCGTCCCATCCTGGGCCAGATCGACTCGATGGGCCTGAGCGACATCCTGGTCGTGGTGGTCCGGTATTTCGGCGGCATCAAACTGGGCATTCCGGGGCTCATCCGGGCGTACAAGACCTCCACGGCCGACGCCCTTTCCCGTGCGGAAGTGGTGGAAAAGGTTGCCGGCAAGCAGTTCCGCCTCTCCTTCGACTACCTGGCGATGAACGATGTGATGAAGGCCTTGAAGGAGATGGGCCTGTCCCCGTCCGGACAGGATTTCGGCCTGCAGTGCGCCCTGGACGTCCGCGTCCGGCTCGCTTTGGAAGAGGATTTTCGGAATAAGCTGGGAAACGTTGCTTTTATTGAGGAAAAATAGGAAAATCAATAATAAATCATTATCTTTCGGAAGTGAATTGATAACAATTTAAAACAATGAAAAAAGTCCACGTTTTCAATGCTGGCCCCTGCCTTCTTCCGCAGGTTGCCATCGACCATGCCATCGAGGCCCTGAAGGATTTCAGCGGCACCGGCATTTCCGTCCTTTCCATTTCCCACCGTACGAAGGAGTGGGACGCCGTGATGGATGAGTGCCGCGCCCTGTGGAAGGAACTTCTCCATATTCCCGATACCCACGAGGTCGTCTTCCTCGGTGGCGGCGCCTCCCTCCAGTTCCTCTATGTCGCGATGAACTACCTGGAGAAAAAGGCCGCTTATCTGGATACCGGTGTCTGGGCCAGCAAGGCGCTCAAGGAGGCCAAGGGCATCGGCGACGCCTATGCCATCGCCAGCTCCAAAGACAAGAACTACACCTATATCCCGAAGGGCTTCGAAGTCCCGGCGGACTTGGATTACCTGCACATCACCACCAACAATACCATCTACGGCACCGAGATCCACGAGGACCTGGACGTCCCGTGTCCGCTCATCGCCGATATGTCTTCCGACATCATGTCCCGTCCGGTGGACGTTTCCAAGTATGACCTTATCTATGGTGGTGCGCAGAAGAACGTCGGCCCTGCCGGTGTCATCTTCGCCATCATCCGGAAGGATTCCCTCGGCCGCGTGAGCCGCTACATCCCCACGATGCTCGACTACCGCACCCACATCGACAAGCTCTCCATGTTCAACACCCCGCCGGTGTTCGCCATCTACGTGATGACCGAAACCCTCAAGTGGCTCAAGGGCATCGGCGGCGTCGAGGCCATGTACGAGATCAACAAGAAGAAGGCGCAGATCCTCTACGACGAGATCGACCGCAACTCCCTGTTCGTCGGCACCGCCGTGAAGGAGGACCGTTCCCTGATGAACGTCTGCTTCGTGATGGCTCCCGGCCATGAGGACCTGCAGGACGAATTCTTCGCCTTCGCGAAGGAACGCGGCATGGTGGGCATCAAGGGCCACCGCTCCGTCGGCGGCTTCCGCGCCTCCATCTACAATGCCTGCTCCGTCGAGGATGTCCAGGCCCTGGTCGACTGCATGAAGGAATTTGAAGCTTTGAAGAAATGATTCCGTTCCGGGACCTGAGTATCAGAAACCGTCGCTTTGCGACCCCTCCCATCTTCGATGGGCCCCTCCCTCTTATGCGGCCGAGGGTGGCCACAGGTTTCTGATACACAGGTCCCGGAACTTCACATTTCTTCATCAAAACATAAATTGACATGAAAGTTTTACTTGCTACCCAGAAGCCTTTCGCCGCCAAGGCGGTGGAAGGGATCGTGAATATCCTCACCGAGGCCGGTCACGAGGTCGTGAAACTCGAGAAATATGCGGAACAGGGCGACCTGGTCGCCGCCGTCGCGGACGTGGAAGCGATGATCATCCGTTCCGACAAGGTGACGGCCGAGGTCATCGCCGCCGCCCCGAAACTCAAGATCGTCGTCCGTGCCGGCGCGGGATACGACAATGTCGATCTCGCCGCGGCCACGGAGCATGGCGTCGTCGTGATGAACACCCCGGGCCAGAACTCCAATGCCGTGGCGGAACTCGCCCTCGGCCTGATGATCTTCATGGCGCGTACGCACTTCACTCCGGCGACCGGCAGCGAGTTGCAGGGAAAGCGCCTTGGTGTCCAGGCCTATGGCAATGTGGGCCGGCTGGTCGGCCAGAAGGCGAAGGCCCTCGGCATGACCATCCACGCCCTGGACCCGTTCCTCACCGACGAACAGATCGTCGCCGGCGGCGCCGAGCCCGTCCATTCCGTGGAGGAGCTGTACGCGAACTCCGACTACCTGTCCATCCACATCCCGGCCCTTCCTTCCACCATCAGGAGCATCGGCTATGACCTCCTCATGAAGATGCCCAAGGGAGCGACGGTCGTGAACACCGCCCGCAAGGAAGTCATCGACGAGGAAGGCCTTCTGAAGGCCCTGGAGGAGCGTGAGGACCTCAAGTACGTCACGGATGTGATGCCGGACAACTACGACACGCTCACCAAGAAGTTCGGCTACCGCGTCTTCGCCACGCCCAAGAAGATGGGAGCCCAGACCTCCGAGGCCAACATCAATGCCGGCCTCGCCGCCGCCCGCCAGATCGTGGACTTCTTCGCTACCGGCTGCACGAAGTTCCAGGTGAACAAGTAGTTCCGCCCTCTGCCTGATTATGACCGTCCGCTCGCTCCTTCTCTGGGGTTTGCGGACGGTCTTTTTGTAATTCGTTGTAAATCAAATGAGTACGAAAGGCTAACCCGCAGATCTGCCATTATTTCAAGGGGTTTGCGGATGGCTGTTTTGCAATCGGTTGGGAATCAGTGGGTTATGAGAGGTCACTCCGCGGGCCTCTTCACAGGATGTTGTCTAGTACGTCAGAGGCGATGCCAAGCAGCCGGGAAATCTGCTTCTTTGTGGCAGAAAACCGGTTGGCCAGGGTCCGGGCCAGCCGGAGCAAGTCTTTGCGTCCCAACTGATGCGGAGAGTCTACATGCAGTTCATTCTGACAGACTGACCGGATCTTCTCCTGCAACTCGTTGTCCGTGAAGGTCAACGACTCTTCAATGCCATGTGATTGGGCGATGATGGACTCGGTGTCGAACTTTCGGATCCGGTTGAACAGTGCGTAACCGGAACCGATCAAGCGTTCGGCGGTCCGGTAATCAACAAAGCATTTGTTCAGAATCGTTCCATTTCTGTGTTCCCAGTCCTCCGGTATGAGGGCATGGGTCCCCAAAATCCTTTTGGCGACGTCGGTACTGGGAAAACGTTCGCCCCGTATACTGTCCAGGTAGGGATTGAAATACACTTCGAAGGGAGCCCAGGGGTATGAAAAAGGACTGTCGATCTGTGCCTTGAAGGAGTTTCTGAGCAAGTAGGCCACTTCGTTCAAAAGCATCTGACGGTCCGTGACATATTGGACATCGGCTGCGTCCGCTTTCAGGACGCCGTTGATTCCGTATCGGGCCTTCAGCATCTGTGCCAGCCGGAGCAAAATCCATCGGAAATAAGCCAGACATTCTTCGTAGCGCCCCAAGACAAGCAGGTGGTTGTTCATCAGGGTATAGCACAGGACGCGGACTTTGTATTTCAGCGTCCCGATTGCCAGCGTATTTACACCATAGGAAAAATCGCTCGCCGACCGGAAAATCAACTGCCTGAGCTGATGGTCGGAAGTGAACATAAAAACTCCTTCCCGTCCGGGGATGTGATCTTTGAAATAACGTATGAGCATACTTCTTCCTGCGCTTTTGGGGTCTGCAGGGGTGTTTATTGGAAATAATTGATTGATAGATGGTTATAAAACACTGTTTTGCAGACCTGCCGGAAAAAAAGGAGGTCTGCCGGGAGATAAAATATAACTCATTGATTTATAGTGCATTATAGAACTCTCCGAAGCAGACCCTCCCGGAGGCATCAGTTACTCCGCAACAGGGACCCTGCCCGGCGCTTCCTCTGGCGCGCTTTCCGTCCGCAGTCCGGCGCGGAGGCGGACGAGGCGGGAGATAATGGCGTTTTCGGTTCGGCCGAAGGCGGCGGCGAGTTCGGAGAAGGGGGTGCCGGCGATGTATTGCCGGACAAGCGACGCGTCGTCCTCTTCCGTCCACGGCCTGGCGGCAGGTTTCGGCACGTAAAGCCCCAGGGACTGGAGCTTCATTTTCACGGCGTTGGGAGTGCGGCCGAGTTGCTGCGACATTTCTTCGCGCGATACCCCGTCTTCCGCCATCCGGCGGAGTTCGTCGACCTCGTCGGCCGTCCAGGGTTCATTGAACTTGGCATAACGGGCTTTCAGGGTCCCGTACTGTTCGGGTGTCAGGAAAAAGCTCTTCATAGACAGATACTTAATGTTAATGCGGACGAATGGCGGGGCGCCGCTTCCCCGGTCAGCAGGTGACGGGGCAAGGTAAGGAGGAACAGCCGTTTACGCAAAAAGCGGACGGATAAGGTTCCCAATCGCCATCCTGGCTGCGCAGAGGGCGGATGGGGCCTCCTTTTTTTCAGCGGAAACCGCATATTATTGCAGAAAAAAGGCTATCTTTGAAAACTAATAACCAAACACAAACCGAAACCGACATGGTAAGAGTAAAACCCTTTGCGGCCATCCGTCCGCCGAAAAACCTGGTCACCGAAGTGGCCGCCCCGCCGTATGACGTCCTGAATTCCGAAGAGGCCCTCGCGATGGCCGGGGAAAAATCCCTCCTGCACATCACCAAACCGGAGATTGACTTCACCCCCATCGCCGGCGAACACGAGCAGCGTACTTACGACAAGGCCGTGGAGAACTTCAAGGCCTGGCGTGCCAAAGGATGGCTGGTCCAGGATCCGAAGCCGATGTACTATGTCTATGCGCAGACGATGGGCAAGCGCACCCAGTACGGCCTTGTCCTGTGCGCCCATACCGACGACTATGCCGAGGGCATCATCAAGAAGCACGAGCTTACCCGCAAGGACAAGGAAGACGACCGCATGATCCACGTCCGCATCCAGAATGCGAACATCGAACCGGTCTTTTTCGCCTATAAGGATAATGCGGAACTCGCCGCCATCGTCGCCAAGGCGGCCGCCGGCAAACCCGAATACAAGTTCGTGGACGAGAACAAGTTCACCCACACTTTCTGGGTGATCGACGACGATGCCACCATCGCCCGCATCACGGAAATCTTCACCACCCAGGTCGATGCCTTCTACGTCGCCGACGGCCACCACCGCACTGCCGCCGCCGCCCGCGTGGGAGCAGAAAAGCGGGCCCTGAACCCGAACCATACCGGCAACGAGGAGTACAACTACTTCATGGCCGTGTGTTTCCCGGAGAGTGAACTCGCCATCATCGACTATAACCGCGTGGTGAAGGACCTGAATGGATACACGCCGGAAGACTTCCTGAAGGCCCTGGAAGAGGATTTCGAAGTGAGCCTCGCCACCAAACCACGCTGCGGCCGTCCGGCTAAGCCCTTTGCCCCGACCGCCCTCCACAACTTCTCCATGTACCTGGGTGACAAGTGGTACAGCCTCACCGCCAAGCCCGGCCGCTACGATGACAACGATCCGATCGGCGTCCTGGACGTGACCATCCTGTCCAACCTCGTGCTGGACAAACTGCTGGGCATCAAGGATCTCCGTACCGACAAGCGCATCGACTTCGTCGGCGGTATCCGCGGCCTCGGCGAACTCGCCCGCCGCGTGGACTCCGGCGAGATGAAGGTCGCCTTCGCCCTGTACCCGGTCTCCATGCAGCAGCTCATCAATATCGCCGACACCGGCAACATCATGCCGCCCAAGACCACCTGGTTCGAGCCCAAGCTCCGCAGCGGTCTGGCCATCCACGAACTGGTGTAGCCTGACTCTGCACGCACGCCCCTGTTTTCACCGTGTACGGTCAGTACCCGGAGAAAACAGGGGTTGTTGTGTCATCCGGCAGAGGGTATAGACGTAGGATGCGTCCGGCGAGAGGAAGCTTTCAAAATGCGCCGAGGCGGCTCCGGGGGACGAGAGCAGTTCCGGAAGGTGGTCGGTGAGCCCTTCTCCGGTCCATTTGAGGAAGGCTTCCTTGCGGGTCCAGAGCGTGTAGAAAGCGATTTCGGGACGTTCTGAAGCCAGGATGGACGCCTGTTCCGCAGGGCTGCAGCAATGATGGAGCAAATCCATGTCCAGGGGCGTTTCCACCCGCTCGATGTCGCAGCCCACCGGGGCATCGCCGATCACGCAGAGGGCGGCGCAGGGGCAGTGGCTCAGGTTGAAATGGATCCGGGGCTCATCCCGGAGGAAGGGTTTCCCATGGGGGCCGAAGGCGAGGACCGGCGGCTCCGTGATGCCGTACTCCTTTTCCAGCCCTTCCATCAGCAGCAGGAAGGCGGCGAGGGAAAGCTTGCGGTCGATTTCGCGCACATAACGCAAGGCGGTATCGCGACGCTGCGGGCCTACTTGGTTGAGTGCCAGGGTGATATTCAGATCTTCCGGGTGTTCTTTCAGGTAAATCACATTGCAAAAATAAAAATTTATCTCTACATTTACATATTTACATAATATATCGCAACGAATAACCTGCTTTTTTTTAGACACTGATAATCATGAGATTTCCCCTCTCCCAAAGCCAGCAGGGCATCTACTATGCCTGTGTGACGTCTTCCGACACCCCGGCGAATTATCAGAACCCAGTTCTGTTCGACCTTCCCTCGGACGTGGACCTGGAAAAAGTGCGGAGCGCTGTCTATGATGCTCTCTGCGCCCATCCGTCCCTGGCCTCCCGCATCGTCGTGGACGGGGAGGGAACACCCTGTGTGGAGAGCGGCAGCTTCCCGTCCAAGGAGGAGGCGGTTCCGGTGATCTCCGTCCGTACGCTGGACGAGGTGGAGCCCGCCCTGGGCGCCGCCATGGACATCTACGGGGAGCGGCTGTACCGCTGCGCCGTCTATCAGGGGGCCGAAGGGAAATCCTGGCTTTATGTCGATTTCCACCATGTCCTTTGCGACGGATTCTCCCTCGTGCTGATGCTTCGGGAGATCGAGCGCTGCTTCAACGGGAAGAAACCCTCCGGCGAAGGGGTGGACGGCGGGACCCTCGCCTTCGAGGAAGAGGCGCTGCGCGCGGACGAGGCCCGGATGGCCGAGGCGCGGGACTGGTATGCGAAGACCTTCTGCGATGCAGTCGAGACGGATTCCCTGCCGCTGCCGCAGAGCACGCAGGCCGGTACGCCGTCCCGGATGAACTACACGCACTTCCCGCTGGACATCGCCAAGGAAGACATCCAGGAAATCATGCGCAAGTGGGATGTCGGTGAAAGCACGCTGATGCAGGCGGCCTGGGGCCTGCTCCTCGCGGCCTACAGCGCCGAGGACAAGGCCTCCTGGTGCACCGTCTATTTCGGCCGCGGCGAGCGACGGACCCTGTCCACCGTCACGATGATGGTCCATACCCTGCCCGTGTTCGTCCAGGCGGGAGGGGACCTGACGCTGGGTGAAGTGTTCTCCGCCCTCTCCGCCCAGATGAACAAGACCCAGGAGTTGCAGTTCTACGCCTATCAGGATGCCGTGAAGGACCTCGGCCTGAACAACCAGGTCGCCTTCGTGTACCAGGGCTCCGTCCTGAACAGCAAGCGCGGCCTGCACTTCGGGGAGGATCCCGTGCATTACGAGGATCTGCGGCAGCCGGCACCGGGCTGGAAGCTTTGCGCCGAACTGTTCGAGACCGACGGCGTCTTTTCCCTCAAGTTCGCCTATGACAGCGCCGATTACGCGGATGCGTTCATGGAAGAGCTGGCCAAGAGTTACGGGGCCGTCCTCCGTTCGATGATGACGGCGGAGAAGGTGAAGGAACTGGAATACGCCACGCCGGAGCAGGTCCGTTGGCTGAATGGCCTGAATCCCGAACTCCAGTCTCCGGACGCCCTCCCGACCCTCGTGGAGCGTTTCCGGCAGCATGTCGCCGAGCGTCCGAATGACATTTTCTGCGTGGCCGGCGACAAGCGGCTCACCTTCGCGGAGGTGGATCGGCTTACCGACAGCATCGACCCGTCCTATACTGTCCGCTGCGGCGAACACGTGGTGGGATTCTCCGTCCCCCGCGACGAAAAGATGGTGCTGGCCCCCATCGCCATCGCCAAGGCGGGCCTCACGTCCCTTCCCCTGGACAGCAGCTATCCCGAGGAGCGGCTTTCCTTCATGAAAGAGGACGCCTCGGCCTATGACGGCGACGACGCCCTCGTGATCCTGTACACCAGCGGCACTACGGGGACGCCCAAGGGCGTAATGCTCACCGAGAAGAATTTCCGCAGCTTCGTGGACTTCAACACCCGGAACATCCGCCTGGAGGCCGGCTCGCGCTACGCCACCTATGCCGGTTACGGCTTCGACGCCTTCCAGATGGACCTCTGGAGCTGCGTCTGGGCCGGTGCGACCATCTACATCATCCAGGACGACATCCGCTTCGACCTCGCGGGATTGAACGACTATCTGGTCAAGGAAGGGATGACCCACGTGTTCATGACCACCCAGATGGCCACCCAGCTGGCGCTCAATTTCCCCGACATCCCGGGCCTCAAGTGGCTGGGAACGGGCGGAGAGAAGCTCATGAGCCTGGATCCGCCGTCCTATGCCCTGCTCAACGCCTACGGACCCACGGAAACGACCGTGTACGTGTGCAGCCATTATGTCGACAGGAACGAACCCAACATCCCCATCGGCAAACCCAATGCCGACGCGCAGCTGTTCATCGTCAACCGCTACGGGAAGCAGCTTCCCTGGGGCGCCTCGGGCGAATTGATCATCGCTGGTCCGCAGGTGGCCGCCGGCTATCTGAACCAGCCGGAGAAGACGGCCGCGACCTTTGTGGACTGGAACGGCAAGCGGGTGTACCGCACCGGCGATGTCGTCCGCTACCGCGGGAACGGGGACATCGAATTCGTGGGCCGGAAGGACGGCCAGGTGAAGATCCGCGGTTTCCGCATCGAACTCAAGGAAGTGGAGGCGGTCATCCGGGAGTTCCCGCTCATCAAGGACGCCACGGTGCAGGCCTTCGAGTATCCGACCGGCGGCAAGTACATCGCCGCCTACGTCGTGTCCGACGAGAAGGTCGATGTCAAGGCCCTGAACGCCTTCATCATGGACCGGAAACCGCCCTACATGGTCCCGGCGGCCACGATGCAGATCGACGCCATCCCGCTGAACCAGAACCAGAAGGTGAACCGCCGCGCCCTGCCCGAACCGGTCATCGGCGCCGGCATCGAGGCGGAGGAGGAATCCAACGCCCCGCTCAATGTCCTGGAGCAGCAGCTCAAGGACATGGTCGCCTCCGTCGTGAACACCGACGCCTTCGGCCTGACGACGGACCTCCGCATGGCCGGACTTACCTCCATCCTGGCGATCAAGCTGGCCACGCAGATCTACAAGCGCTTCGGCGTCCAGCTGGATTCCAAGCTCCTAGCGGGCGGCGGAAGCATCCAGACGATCGAGAATGAGATTCTCGCCCAGACCGTCCTGGCCGGGGCCGCCGCAGCCCCCGGCGCATCCCGGGAGGCGGCCGCCGCGCCGGAAGTTCCCACCGCCGTTCCGTTGTCCTACTCCCAGACGGGCGTGTATTTCGAGTGCATGAAGAACCCGATGTCCACGCTGTACAACACGCCGATGTGCCTGCGTCTTCCCGAGGGCGTCACGGTCGATGCCCTGCGCACGGCGGTGCAGAAAGCCGTGGCGAACCATCCGGCCCTCTTCGTCCAGTTCGTCACCGACGAAACGGGCGTCGTCCAGGTCATGGGCGACCGCGAGGCGCCGGTGGAGGTGGAGGAGTACACGATGACCGAAGAGGAGGCCATCGCCTTCCGCCAGGGCTTCGTCCGTCCCTTCAACCTCGCGAAGGAGCGCCTCTTCCGCTATGCCATCGTCAAGACCGATAAGGACCTGTACCTGTACTGCGACATCCATCACCTGGTGTGCGACGGTTATTCCTACGACCTTTTCATCCACGAGCTCTGCGACCTCCTGGACGGCAAGGAAATCGAGCCCGAGATGTGCAGCTATGCGCAGTTCGTCACCGAGCAGAAGGCTGCCGAAGGGGGCGAAGACTTCGCCGCCTCCGCCGCTTTCTTCCAGGAGCGCCTCGCCGATGTGGAGAGCGTGACGGAAATCTCGCCGGACCTGACCAATCCCCGGCCGCAGGGAGAAAACGGCCGCGTGTTCGAACCGCTCGTGTGGAAAGACGCCGAGCGGCTGGCCAAGGCCCAGGGCGTCAACCCTTCCGCCGTCCTGCTGAGCGCCGTCTTCTACAGCCTGGCCCGTTTCTCGGGCAGTGACGACGTGTGCATCACCACCATCTCCAACGGGCGCAGCAACCTGAAGGTGTCCAATACCATGGGCATGTTCGTGAACACCCTGGCGCTCCGGGCGAAGATCGGCGGCCAGCGCGTGGAGGAGTTCCTGCACGAGAGCGCCGCCACCTTCGAGCAGACCCTTGCCCATGAAAACTATCCTTTCGCCCGCATCGCCGCCGACTACGACCTCAAGGCCGACATCATGTTCGCCTACCAGATCGGTGTCCTCAGCGACTACCGCGTGGGCGGAAAACCGGTGCAGGTTGATGAGACCATGGAACTGGGCGTTCCCAAGTTCAAGATCGCCTTCTATATCACCGAGGTGGAGGGCAAACCCTCCGTCGCCATCGAGTATGACAACGGCAAGTACAGCGAGGCCATGATGCAGAGCCTCGCCCGGAGTGTGGTGAAGGCCGTCAGCGCCTTTGCCGCCGATGCCGGGGCGCCGCTCCGCAGCCTGTCCCTGGTGGACAGGAAGCAGGCGGCCCTGCTGGACGGCTTCAACGCCACGGATGTGGACTATGACGCCGCGCAGACCATCGTCTCCCTGTTCCGTGCCCAGGCCGCCGAAACGCCGGACAACCTGGCCGTCGTGTATCACGACGTGCGGCTCACGTACAGGGAGGTGGATGAAAAGACCGATGCCATTGCGGCCGAGGTCCGGAAGATCGCCGGCGAGGGCCCCGAGACCGTGGTGTCCATCCTCATCGGCCGCAGCGAATGGATGGCGCTCTCCGCCCTGGGCGTGCTCAAGTCCGGCTGCGCCTACCAGCCGCTGGATCCCAGCTACCCCGCCGAGCGTCTGAACTTCATGATGCAGGACGCCTCCGCCAAGCTCCTCATCGCCGAGGAGGAACTGCTGGAGAAGGTCGATTACCAGGGACCGGTGCTGCTGACCCGGGAACTGGCCGATGTCCGGCCGGAGCCCGGTGCGACGGGACGCGAACCCAGGCCGGAGGACCTCTTCATCCTGCTGTACACGTCCGGTTCCACCGGCCAGCCCAAGGGCTGCCAGCTGGAACACCGGAACCTCGTGGCCTTCTGCCACTGGTACCGGCGCTACTATGGGCTCAAGCCGGGTGACAAGGTGGCCGCCTACGCCTCCTTCGGCTTCGACGCCTGCATGATGGACATGTATCCGGCGCTCACCACGGGCGCGGCCGTCGTCATCGTCGGCGACGACATCCGCCTGAACCTCCCGGATTTGAATAAATACTTTGACGAAGAAGGGGTTACGCATTCCTTCATGACCACGCAGGTGGGCTGCCAGTTCGCCATGAACTGCGAGAACCACTCCCTCCGCCACCTCTCCGTGGGCGGAGAGAAGGTGCTGCCGCTCACCCCTCCGGCGAATTATCAGTTCCATAACGGTTACGGCCCGACCGAGTGTACCATCTTCACGACCACCTATCCGATGAAGGAGTTCGAACAGAACGCCCCCATCGGCAAGCCGCTGGACAACCTGCGCCTCTACATCGTGGACAAGGATATGAACCGCCTCCCGCTCGGCGCCGTGGGTGAATTGCTGGTATCGGGACCCCAGGTGAGCCGCGGCTACCTGAACCTTCCGGAAAAGACGGCCGAGACCTTCATTGATTGGAACGGCCTCCGCTGCTACCGGACTGGCGATGTGGTCCGCTATCTCCCGGACGGCAACATCCAGTTCGTAGGCCGCAGCGACGGCCAGGTGAAAATCCGCGGCTTCCGCATCGAACTCAAGGAAGTGGAGGCCGTGATCCGGGAATTCAAGGGCATCAAGGACGCCACCGTCCAGGCCTTCGATTACCCCAACGGCGGAAAGTTCATCGCCGCCTACATCGTCAGCGACTCCAAGGTGGACGTACAGGCGCTGAACGCCTTCATCAAGGAGCGCAAGCCGCCGTACATGGTCCCTGCCGCGACGATGCAGATCGACGCCATTCCGCTGAACCAGAACCAGAAGGTGAACCGGCGCGCCCTGCCCGCCCCGCAGATCCAGGTCGAAGAGCGTGAGTATGTTGCCCCGGAGGGCGAGGTGGAAAAGCTGTTCTGCGACATCTTTGCCGGCATTCTTTCCCTGGACAAGGTGGGCGCCACGGACAACTTCTTTGAGCTGGGCGGCACGTCCCTCATGGTGACCAAGGTCATCATCGAGGCCGACAAGGCCGGCAAGCACGTGGCTTACGGCGAGGTCTTCGACCATCCTACGCCGCGCCTGCTGGCGCAGTTCGTGAGCGGAGAGGCCCCGTCGGTGGAGACCGACACCGTCGTGGAGAGCTTCGACTACAGCGGCATCGACGCCATCCTGCCGCGGAACAACGTGAAGACCTTCCTGGAAGGTGAAAGGCAGACGCTGGGCAATGTCCTCCTGACCGGTGCGACAGGGTACCTCGGCATCCATCTGCTGCGCGAACTCATTGACTCTGATGCGACGACGATTACCTGCCTGGTGCGGTCCAAGAGCCAGGAGGCGGCCGAGCGTCGGCTCAAGAACCTCCTCTTCTACTATTTCGAGACGTCGTTCCCGGACCTGTTCGGCAAGCGCCTCTTCGTCGTCTGCGGTGATGTCACGGCCGATTTCGGCAAGGCCATCCCGGAAGGGTATCCGGCCATCGACACGGTGTTCAATTCGGCGGCCAACGTGAAGCATTTCTCCAAGGGAACCGACATTGAGGACGTGAATATCGGCGGCGTGCGGCGCTGCGTCGAATTCTGCCTGCGCAACCACGCCCGGCTCGTGCACATTTCCACCACCTCCGTGGGCGAAATCTGGATCGACCGCGGGGACGGCAGCCCGGTTCCCCAGCTGGACGAGAGGAAGCTCTGGTTCGGCCAGTTCCTGGACAACCGCTATATCCACTCGAAGTTCCTGGCCGAACGGTTGATCCTGGAAGCCGTCGCTCACCATGGACTCAGCGCCAAGGTGATGCGCGTGGGCAACCTCGCCCCGCGCAGCTCCGACGGAGAGTTCCAGGCCAACTTCAACTCCAACAGCTACATGGGCCGGCTCAAGGTATTCCACATCCTGGGCTGCTGCCCCGTCGACAGCTACGACGAGCCCACGGAAATGTCCCCGATTGACGAAACGGCCAAGGCAGTGGTGCTCCTCGCCTCCACGCCGAAGGATTGCACGGTGTTCCAGCCCTTCAACAACCATACGGAGCTCCTGGGCGACGTGCTGACGGTGATGGAGAAAGAGGGCGGGTCCATGCGTTTCGTGGAGGTCGGAGAGTTCCAGCAGGCCGTGGCCATGGCCGGACAGGATCCGGAGAAGGCGAAGCTGCTGGCCGCCATGCTGGCCTATCAGGACGTGGCGCATGGGCAGCGTGCCCTGACGATCGAACGGGACAACCGCTATACCTGCAACGTGCTGCACCGGCTGGGCTTCAGCTGGAGTGATACCTCCAGTGAGTATATTACCCAGATGATCCGCCAGATCGCGGCCTTCGGCTTCTTTGAATAGCACCGTTTCGCCTTTATGGATTCTGCCAAAAAGAGAAGGTTGTTCCGCCTGGGAGTCGTCGTCCTGGCCGCCTTGCTGGTGGAGGTCATCTCCATCATCCAGTACGAGCGTGTCAAGACGGCCATGGAGGATGAGATGGACGCCCGTGCCCGGGTGGTCCTGGGTGCGATGGACGCCGAGGTCGGGCACATGATGGAGCTTACGGAAGCCACCATGAAGGAGAACCTTTGGAAAGTGAGACAGGATCTGGCCCATCCCGACTCTTCCTATGTCTCCCTGCGCTACCTGGTAGACGGCAACCCGCATGTGGTGGGCGGCTTCCTCACGTTTGTCCCGGATTACTTCCCTTCCAAGGGCCGCCTTTTCGAACCTTATGCCAAGAAGGTCGACGGAACCGTCAGCCTGTCGCAGTTTGCCGGCCAGGACCATGACTATACGGAGAATGAGTTCTTCCGTCGTGCGATGGATACCAAGCGGCCATTCTGGTCAGAGCCCTATGTCGATGCGGCGGATTCGCTGGAAACCCTGATTACCTATGCCACCCCGGTTCTGGACGGGCGGGGGAGGATCGTCGCCATCTGCGGACTGGACATGAATGTTTCCTGGCTGGGTGACACGCTGAATGCCCGGCAGCCTTTTCCTTCCTCATACGGCCTCCTGCTTACGCAGGAAGGGATGCTGGTGGCCGCTCCGCCGGAAAGCCGGGCTTCCCGGCAGGATGTTGAAACTGCGCTGGAATTGATTCGTCAGGGAGGGCCGGACGCTGACGGGAAGGGTATTTCCATCCGTAGTGTGCAAATGGTCCGGGAACCTTACTGGCAGGTCGTGCAGGTGTACCGCACCCAGGAAATCTTCGCCCGTATCTGGAGGATGCGGAGGCAGCAGGTCTTGCTGGTCCTGCTGGGCCTTGCCATCCTGGCCTTTATGATCGAGCGGTTCGCCCGCAGTGAATCCAAGCTGCACAAGGCGTCGGAAGAACAGGCCCGCATCAGTGGAGAACTCTCTGTCGCCCGACGCATCCAGCGGGAAATGCTGCCCACGTCCTTCCCTCCGTTCGTGTACGGATCCCTGGAGCCCGCCCGGGAAGTGGGCGGAGACCTTTTCGATTTCTTCATCCGCGACGGCAAGCTGTTCTTCTGTATCGGCGATGTCGCCGGGAAAGGCGTCCCCTCGGCGATGCTGATGTCCGTTGTCCATTCCCTGTTCCGGATGGTGTCCAGGACGGAAGAGCTTCCGTCCCAGATCCTGTCCCTGCTCAACGGGGAGCTTTGCCGCGGCAATGACAGCAATATGTTCGTGACTTTCTTTGTCGGCTGTCTGGACCTGTATTCCGGAGAACTGGATTATGCGACAGCCGGTCACGACAAGCCGTTCATCCTCACGGACGAAGTGTCCATGATGCCCGCCAAAGCCAATCTCCCGCTCGGCGTGTTCCCTGATACGCGTTTTGAAGGGCAGCGCTGCACCCTGTCTCCCGGGACCTCGCTCCTCCTCTATACCGACGGCCTGACCGAATCCAAGGACGTCCAACGGAAACAGTTCGGGCGCGACCGGGTGCTGAAGGTATTGGAAGCCTTTGTCAAGTCCGGGGATCGGACGCCGGCCTCCCTGGTGTCCTCCCTGAGCAGGGCCGCGCACGCATTTGCCGGACAGGCACCCCAGAGTGACGACCTGACTTTGCTTGTCGTTCAGTTCGCTCCGGGGGAGGTTCTGCGCGAAAGGATCACCCTTGTCAATGAGATTGATGAGGTGGAGCGGCTGAATGTCTTTGTCAAGGCGTTCCTGGGGGCACTGCACCTGGAAGGGAAGACGGCGTCCGGCTTGCGGCTTGCCTTGGAGGAAACGGTCGTGAACGTCATCAATTATGCCTATGCTCCCGGTGAGCGGGGAGATGTCACGGTCCTGGCAGACAGCGACCGGAAGCAGTTGCGGTTCACGGTGATCGATTCCGGAAAGCCGTTCGATCCCACGACTGTCCTGGAGGCCGATACGACCCTGGACGCCCAGGACAGGCCGATCGGCGGACTGGGCATCCTGCTGACCCGCAAGCTCATGGACTCCATATCCTATACCCGCCGAGACGGGCAGAATGTATTATCTTTAACTAAAAAAATATGATGAAAACCTCGATCCAGGAACAGGACGGCAAATTTGTCGTTACCTTGTCCGGAGAATTGGACACGGCTGCCGCCCGTGAAACCGAACAGGCTCTCCAGCCGCTTCTTGACAGTGAAGGAAGACCTGTCATCATTGACTGCGCTACCCTGGAGTATATTTCTTCGAGTGGACTGCGGATCCTGCTGGGTATCCTCAAGCACTGCAAGGCCAATGGGTCCGGCGTCGTGCTCAGGAATGTCCAGGAAGATATCCGCGAAGTGTTTGATCTGACCGGATTTGTATCCCTGTTCGATTTCGAATGAGTTATTGCAGGAACTCCTTCAGGGTGTTCCGGTATACGTTCCCGTAGTTGGCATCGTTGTAGATGCCGTCTTCCATCACATCGGCGTGGGAGGATTCCCTGCTGGCGCTGGCGCAGAGGAACAGGATGCCTGGAATTCCCTCGCAATACGCGGGAAACCAATTTGTTTAGTATCTTTACAACAACTTGTGATACAGCTTTCCATGAACAGACGTTTTTTTCCTCTGATCCTTCTTACCGCAGTCTCCTTTCTGGTGCATGGTCGCATCTGCGCCCAGACCGACACGCTGGAGAATAAGCTGAGCATCCGGCTGCAGTCCGTCACGCACGGAGAAACCTGCGGCGGCGGTATGCCCAGGGCCGCCGCCTCTACGGAAGACGTGTCCCACTTTCTTTACGGGCGAAACCTCCTGATCGTCGGGTACGAGCGCTCGGCCCTGCAGGTCCATACCGTCTTTCAGAACACGGCGATCTGGGGCATGAAAGGGAACCAGGGTGTCAACCTCTATGAAGGCTGGGTGAAGCTGTGTTCCCGGCATGGCCTTTTTGCCCAGGCCGGCCGGGTGGCGCTTTCCTATGACGACGAACGCATCATCGGCACCAATGACTTTGCTACGGCAGCCTATTCCCACGATGTGTTGCGCCTGGGTTACGAGGGGCATGGTCACAAGCTCCACGCCATCCTGGCCTACAACCAGAACGCGGACAACATGTATTCCGGCACCTATTACGACGGCGGCGCACAGTATTACAAGGCCATGCAGACGGTGTGGTACCACTATGACATTCCCAAGTTCCCGCTCGGGGCGTCCCTGCTGCTGATGAACATCGGCCAGCAGGCCGGACAGCCGGACAGCGAGGCCGATCCCGCCCGCATCGAGTATCAGCAGATGACGGGCGGCTATCTGAACTATCATCCCAAATTCCTGACGTTCGAAGCCTCCTATTACCGGCAGACCGGCCAAGTGGTGAACACGGACAAGGAGGCCATGCCGATCAAGGCCTGGATGGCCAGCGCGAAGGCGACCGTCAAGCCCGGTGAACGATGGGGATTCGAGCTGGGTTACGACTACCTCAGCGGTGACGACTACGTGCCGGTGACCTACGGCGGCCAGTTCGGTCTGCCACGGCACGAGGTGGAAGGAGGATTCTCGCCAATGTACGGTTCCCGGAACAAATTCTACGGGATCATGGACTATTTCTACGCGAGCGCTTACACCAATGGTTTCACGCCCGGCCTCCAGAATGCTTTCATCGGCGCTTTCGGGAAGCCTTTCTCCTCTCTGACTTGCGGATTGACCTACCACTATCTGGCCGTGGCCACCCACTTGGAAGACCTGAGCCGCACGCTGGGTCACAGCGTGGAACTGAAGCTGAGCTATGCCATCAGCAAGGACATCTCCCTTTCCGCCGGCTATACCCAGATGTCCGGAACCGACACGATGGCCCGCCTGAAACAGGAGGGAGACAGCAAACAGGCCCGCTGGGGCTGGTTCTCCCTGGCCATATCCCCCAGTGTATTCTCTTCAAAATGGTAAACCCGGCCCCCTGCGCTAGTTCGCCACTTCGCAGAGGAACTTGATGCGGACCAGGCGGATTTCCAGGTCCTCGTAGTCGTTCCGGAGGGCGGCGAGGGCCTCCTCGAGCGAATCGGAGGTGGCTTCTTCCTTGAACCAGGTGTAGATTTCGTCCACGACATCCCCGTCCAGTTTCTCCCTGATGTAGTAGTTGATGTCCAGGCGCGTCCCCGTGGCGACGATGCCTTCGATTTCGGACAGGAGGTCGGGGAGGTCCAGGCCCTTGGTGGCGGCGATGTCCTCCAGGGCCATCTTCCGGTCGATGCTCTGGATGATGTAGACTTTGTTTCCGGATTTCGGGGCGACGGACTTGACGACAAAGTCGTCGGGTCGCAGGATATCATTCTCCTCCACATAGCGGGCGATGAGCTGGAGGAACGGTTTTCCGTACTTGCGGGCCTTTCCTTCGCCGACACCCTGGCAGCCCCGGAGTTCCTCCACGGTGACGGGGTAGAGGATGGACATGTCCTCCAGGGACGGGTCCGTGAAGATGATCCAGGGCTGGAGCCCGCGTTTCCGGGCCTCGTCCTTGCGCAGGTCCTTGAGCATCGCGAGGAGCGTCTGGTCGCCGCCTCCGCCACCCCGGACCGCCGCCGGGTCGTCTTCCTCGTCGTCGCCGTCCCCGGTGAAGGTGCGGTCCTCCACCAGCATCAGCTCATGCGGGTGGACATAGAAGTCGAGACCCGCGTCGGTGGCCCGGATGAGGCCGTAATTGTCTATGTCCTTGTCCAGGAAATGCAGCACCAGTCCTTGGTGGATGACGGCCGACCAGAAGCGGACGTCGTGGTCCTTCCCGGCCCCGTAGAGCTCCAGCTGGTCGTGGTGGTAGGACTTGATCAGGGCGTTGGGAACCCCGGCGAGGATCCCGGCGATGTGCTCGATCTTGAAATGCTCGCGCAAGGAGCCGATAAGCTCGATCACAAGGGACATCTCCTCCCGGCCGTCGAACCGGGTCTTGGGGTGGAGGCAGTTGTCGCAGCAGCCGCAGTTGTCCTGCGGGTAGTCTTCTCCGAAGTAATTGAGCAGCAGTTTTCTCCGGCACTGGCTGGATTCCGCGTAGGCGACGGTCTCTCCCAGCAGCTGGCGGCCGATCTCCTGTTCGGCGACCGGCTTCCCCTGCATGAATTTTTCCAGTTTCTGGATGTCCTTGTAGCTGTAGTAGGTGATGCACAGCCCTTCCTGCCCGTCACGGCCGGCGCGGCCGGTTTCCTGGTAATAGCCCTCGATGCTCTTGGGAATGTCGTAATGGATGACGAACCGGACGTCCGGCTTGTCGATCCCCATGCCGAAGGCGATGGTGGCGACGATCACCTGGATGTCCTCCA
This sequence comes from uncultured Bacteroidia bacterium, assembly GCA_902778105.1. Lineage (GTDB taxonomy): Bacteria > Bacteroidota > Bacteroidia > Bacteroidales > UBA932 > Cryptobacteroides. The sequence goes on along the minus strand of CACYWN010000014.1, from coordinate 34,003 downwards.
TCAGGAAGCGGTCCTGGTTCTCGGCGCGGACCTTCGCATCCAGTCCGGCGTGGTAGGGGAGGGCCCGGATGCCGTTGATGGACAGCAGCTGGGCGAGTTCCTCCACTTTCTTGCGGCTCAGGCAGTAGATGATGCCCGACTTCCCGGGGTTCTGGCGGATGAAGCGGATGATGTCCTTCTCCGGTTCCACCTTGTCCCGGATCTCGTAATACAGGTTCGGGCGGTTGAAGGAGGACTTGAACACGGTGGCGTCCGTTATGCGGAGGTTCTTGAGGATGTCGCTCTGGACCTTGGGTGTGGCGGTCGCCGTCAGGGCGATGACCGGGGCCGGCTGGATTTCCTCGATGATGGAACGGATCTTCCGGTATTCCGGCCGGAAATCGTGTCCCCATTCGGATATGCAGTGCGCTTCGTCCACGGCGTAGAAGGAAATGTGGATTTCCTTCAGGAGGGCGATGTTTTCCTCCTTGGTCAGGGATTCGGGGGCGACGTACAGGAGTTTGGTCACCCCGCTCAGGAGGTCTTCCCGGACGTCGGCCACCTGCTGGCGGCTCAGCGAGGAGTTGAGGAAATGGGCGATGCCGTCATTCGATTCCACGAATCCGCGGATGGCGTCCACCTGGTTCTTCATCAGGGCGATGAGGGGGGAGATGACGATGGCGGTCCCTTCCATCACCAGGGCGGGGAGCTGGTAGCACAGGGATTTTCCGCCGCCGGTGGGCATCAGGACAAATGCGTTTCCCCCTTCAACCAGATGTTGGATGATGCGCAGCTGGTCACCCTTGAAGGAGTCGAAGCCGAAAAACTGCTTCAACTTGGACTGAAGGATGGAGGAGTCGAAGGCCATAGTCCGCGTGTTAAGTGCCACAATTTAACAAATAGGAAGGAAAAAACCAAATTTGTCGCTTCCTTTTCCCGAAAAATCCTGCAGAAATAGTTTCATTTTTGTGGCAATCTTTCGAACATTGACATTATTTCGTGTTATTTCAAGAAAAAACGTTATCTTTGCAGGATAGCGGCTCATAGTGAGCCTCTGGACTTGAAACTTGTTAAAATTTATAAGATGAAAATTTCCAAGATTTTCGCCATCGCGTCGGCCGCTGTGCTGATGGTGGCATGCGGCACCTCCCAGGTCGAGGGCAGCCAGGAAGTCCGTGACCTTCTTCCGAGCAAGGCCCAGGTCGACTCCGCCAGCTACCTGATCGGTGTGAACTTCGGTTCCTGGATCAAGGGCAACAATTTCGGTGAGGTCAACTACGACCAGATGATCAAGGGTATCAAGGACTGGATGAAGGCCGAGGGCACGCCCCAGGATTCCACCTTCTTCAAGCAGTTCAAGATCGATCCCAACGAGATGAACACGGTCCTCGACGGCTTCATCCAGAAGCGTCGTGCCTACACCGGCGCCCTGAACAACGAGAAGGGTGCCGCGTACATCGAGAAGTTCCTCCAGGAAGAGGGCGCGCAGAAGACCGAGAGCGGTCTCGCCTACCAGATCATCGAAGCCGGTAACGGCAAGAAGGCCGTCGCCGACCAGGATACCGTCTGGGTCGACTACAAGGGCACCTTGCTCGACGGCACCGTGTTCGACGAGAACGAGAACATCAACTTCACCCTCAACCGTGTCATCAAGGGCTGGAGCGAGGGCATGAAGCTCATCGGCGAAGGCGGCAAGGTCAAGCTCGTCATCCCCGGTGAACTCGCTTACGGCGAGTATGGCACCCGCGGCATCGAGCCCAACTCCACGCTCGTGTTCGACGTGACCCTGAACAAGGTCGGCACCTTCGTCGCCCCCGCCGAGGAGCCTGCCAAGTCCGCCAAACCCGGAAAGAAGTAACCTATGGCACTCGAGATCGAGGGAACCCTCTTCCAGAAACTCCCGGTCGCATCCGGCAACTCCGCGCGCGGCCCCTGGGCCAAGCAGGAGTTCATCCTGGAGTATCCCGACGGCAACTACACTGCCAAGGCCTGCTTTACGGCCTGGGGTTCGGACAAGGTCCAGGAGCTTTCCAAGTACCAGGTCGGGGATAAGGTGAAAGTGTCTTTCAACCTCAAGAGCCGTGAATACAACGGCCGCTGGTACAACGACCTCCAGATCTGGAAGATCGCCCCTGCCGGCGCCCAGCCGGCCGCTCCTGCACCCGTGCAGGCGGCGGCCCCTGCATTCCAGCAGGCACCGGCCCCCACCCTCGAGGACATGCCCGCGGAATCCCAGGGCGAGGAAGACCTCCCGTTCTAGGAACGCGGAATCAAGGCACAAGGAGCTGACTCAGTGATGAGCCGGCTCCTTTTTTTTGTATTTTGAAAACTATTATGTATATTAGCCAAGAAAAAGAGACTCATTAACCAACAATAATTATCATTATTTAACACTATTAAACTGGAGGAATCCTATGGATAAAATCAGGAATCTTGCGGATCTTCGCAAGATGAAAGAGGGTATGCAGTCGAGGATGTCGCTGCGTGAGAACAGCAATTCCCCCGATGCCATCATTCAAATCAAGGTCGGAATGGCTACCAGCGGTATCGCCTCTGGCGCGAAGGAAACGATGAGCTACCTCATCACCGAACTGGACAAGCGCCAGATCAAGGCCCTGGTCATGCAGGTGGGCGACATGGGTTACAGCTATGCGGAGCCCACGGTCGAAGTCACCATCCCCGGAAAGGACCCCGTCGTTTTCGGGGACGTGAAGATCCCGCGCGCGCAGGAAATCATTGAGAAGTACATCATCGGGGGTGAACTGATAGAAGGCATCCTGCCCGCCAATTACAGATCCATCTAACCTTAACCTCCCTACAGCGCGATTATGGCAGTAAAAATGCATATTCTGGTATGCGGTGGAACAGGTTGCTCCGCATCCGCCAGCCATGAGATTGTTGCCGAACTCAACAAGGAACTCGTGGCCCACGACCTGACCGATTTCGCGAAGGTGGTCGTCACCGGCTGCTTCGGATTCTGCGAACGGGGCCCCATCGTGAAGATCATCCCCGACAACACCTTCTACACGCGGGTCAAGCCGTCCGATGCGAAGGAAATCATCGAGGAGCACATCATCAAGGGCCGTAAGGTCCAGCGCCTGCTCTATGTGGCCCCCGACACCAACCAGAGCGTCCCCGACTCCAAGCACATGGAGTTCTACAAGAAACAGCTCCGCATCGCCCTGCGCAACTGCGGTTTCATCGATCCCGAGAACATCGAGGAATCCATCGCGCGTGACGGCTATGCCGCCCTGGCCAAGTGCCTGACCGAGATGACCCCGGAGCAGGTGATCGCCGAGATCAAGAAATCCGGCCTCCGCGGACGCGGCGGTGCCGGTTTCCCCACGGGCCTGAAGTGGGAGATCGCGTCCAAGAGCCGTCCCGGCGAGCAGAAATACGTCGTCTGCAACGCTGACGAGGGTGACCCGGGCGCCTTCATGGACCGTTCCCTCCTGGAAGGTGATCCCCATTCCATCCTCGAGGCCATGGCCATCTGCGGCTACTGCATCGGGGCCAGCAAGGGTCTCATCTACATCCGTGCCGAATATCCCCTCGCCATCCACCGTCTCCAGGTCGCCATCCAGCAGGCCGAAGAGTACGGTCTGCTGGGCAAGGACATCTTCGGAACCGGTTTCGATTTCGAGATCGAACTCCGCTATGGTGCCGGTGCGTTCGTCTGCGGCGAGGAAACGGCCCTGATCCATTCCATGGAAGGGAAGCGCGGCGAGCCTACCTTCAAACCTCCGTTCCCCGCCCAGTCCGGTTACCTGGGCAAGCCCACCAACGTGAACAACGTGGAGACGTATGCGAACATCCCGGTGATCATCAACAAGGGCGCCGACTGGTTCGCCAGCATCGGCACCGAGAAGTCCAAGGGAACGAAGGTCTTCGCCCTCGCCGGAAAGATCAACAACGTCGGCCTCATCGAGGTCCCGATGGGCATCACCCTGCGGGAGATCATCTACGAGATCGGCGGCGGCATCAAGGGCGGCAAGAAGTTCAAGGCCGTCCAGACCGGCGGTCCTTCGGGCGGCTGCCTTACGGAAAAGCACCTGGATACCCCCATCGACTATGACAGCCTCGTGGCCGCGGGTTCCATGATGGGTTCCGGCGGTATGATCGTCATGGACGAGGACGACTGCATGGTCGCCATCGCCAAGTTCTACCTGGGCTTCACCGTGGACGAGTCCTGCGGAAAGTGCACCCCGTGCCGCGTGGGCAACCGCCGCCTCCTGGAGATCCTCACCAAGATCACGGACGGCAAGGGCACGATGGAGGACCTCGAACAGCTCAAGAACCTCTCTGCGGTCATCAAGGACACGGCCCTCTGCGGCCTGGGCCAGACCTCCCCGAACCCTGTTCTGTCCACCATCAGCAATTTCTGGGACGAATACGTGGAGCACGTCGTCGACAAGAAATGCCGTGCCGGCCAGTGCAAGGCCCTGAAGAAGTACGTCATCGACCCCGCCAAGTGTAAAGGCTGTACGGCCTGCGCCCGGGCCTGCCCCGTCAGCGCCATCAGCGGCACCGTCAAGAACCCGCACGTCATCAACCAGCTGGACTGCATCAAGTGCGGCACCTGTATCGAGAAGTGCAAATTCGGAGCAATCAGCATTCAATAAGGGAGGAACAATACATGGATACTATCAAATTGACCATAGACAACAGGGAAGTGGAAGTGCCGCGCGGTACGACCATTCTGAAAGCTGCCGAGCAGATGGGTATCAGGATTCCTACCCTCTGCCATTTCGAACTCGATGGCCTCGCCCTCGAAAACCGCCCCGGCGGATGCCGCGTGTGCGTGGTGGAGGTCGTCGGCCGCAGGAATCTGGCGCCGGCCTGTATCACCGAATGCATGCCGGACATGGTCGTGAAGACCAATTCTTTCCGGGCGCTCAATGCGCGCCGGACCGTCCTTGAGCTCATGCTCAGCGACCATCCCAACGACTGCCTCCAGTGCCCCAAGAGCGGGAAGTGCGAGCTGCAGGCCCTGGCCGCGGACATGGGTATCCGCGAGATTCCCTTCAAGGGCCAGCAGTCCCAGTATGCGAAGGAGTTCTCGCCTTCCATCGTCCGGGATGCCAACAAGTGCATCATGTGCCGCCGCTGTGAGTCCGTGTGCCACGAGTACCAGAGCGTCGGTGCCATCGGAGCCGTTGAAAGGGGATTCCCGGCCGTGGTTTCCACCGCTTTCGGAAAGAACCTCACGGACACCAACTGCGTCCTTTGCGGCCAGTGCGTCGCCGTGTGCCCTACCGGCGCCCTCGCCGAGGTGGACAACACCGGCAAGATCCTCCGCGACATCGCGAATCCGGACGTGAAGACCTGCGTCCAGGTGGCTCCCGCCGTGCGCGTGGCCCTGGGCGAGGAATTCGGCATGCCTCCGGGAAGCATCGTCACCGGCAAGATTGCCGCCGCCCTCAAGGCCATCGGGTTCGACTACGTGTTCGATACGGACTGGTCCGCCGACCTGACCATCATGGAAGAAGGCACGGAAGTGATCGGCCGCCTCAAGGCCTACCTCGCCGGCGACAAGGACGTCAAGATCCCGATCATGACCTCCTGCTGCCCCGCGTGGGTCAACTTCTACGAGAAATTCTATCCGGAACTCCGCGACTATCCTTCCACGGCGAAATCCCCGCAGGGTATGTTCGGCGCCACGGTGAAGACCTACTTCGCCGACAAGATCGGCATCCCGCGCAAGAATCTCATCTGTGTTTCCGTCATGCCTTGCGTGGCGAAGAAGTACGAGTGCGAGCGTGAGGAGCTCGGTGTGAACGGCGATCCGGACGTGAACTACTCCATCACCACCCGCGAACTCGCGCGCCTCATCAAGATCTGCAACATCGACTTCAACAGCCTTCCCGATGCCGAATTCGATTCTCCGCTCGGAGCATCGACCGGCGCCGCCGTCATCTTCGGCGTCACGGGCGGCGTGATGGAGGCGGCTCTCCGTACGGCCGTCGAGGTCCTGACCGGCGAAACGCTTCCCCGTATCGACTTCGAGGAGGTCCGTGGCCTGGACGGTGTCCGCGAGGCTACGATCCCCGTTCCCGGTGTCGCTGACCTGAAGGTCGCCGTCGTCTACGGCCTGAAGAACGCCCGCACCATCATGGAGCAGATCAAGGCAGGGGAGTGCCCTTACCACTTCGTGGAAGTGATGGCCTGTCCCGGCGGCTGCATCGACGGCGCCGGTCAGCCTTATCACCATGGCGACGCCTCCATCGTCAAGGCGCGCCATGCCGCCATCTACGAGGCGGACCGCAACATGCCCATCCGCAAGTCCCACGAGAACCCCGAGATCCAGGCGATCTACAAGGAGTTCTACGGAAAACCTTGCTCCGAGAAGTCGCATCACCTGCTGCACACCATTTACTTCGACAAGAAAATCAAGTTTGACATCGACTAAATCTTTGAACCATGGTTGGACCCAAAATAAAAATTACCGAGGACAGCTACTTGAAAATCAAGGAGATCTGCGAGTCCTTCAATAACAATCCGGGTGAGCTGATCAACGTTCTCCACCAGACGCAGAGCCATTTCGGCTATCTTCCCGAGGAAGTCCAGCAGGTCGTGGCCGACTGTCTGGGTATCCCGGTGGGCCGGGTATACGGGGTCGTCTCCTTCTACAGCTTCTTCACCATGAAGCCGAAGGGCAAGTATGCGATTTCCGTCTGCCTGGGTACGGCGTGCTATGTCAAGGGTGCCGAGAAGATCCTGGATGCGCTCAAGAGCGAACTCAAGATTTCCGAAGGCGGTGTCACCGAAGACGGCAAGTTCTCCCTGGATGTCCTCCGCTGCGTGGGCGCCTGCGGCCTGGCGCCGGTCATGACTATCAACGGAAAGACCTACGGACGTCTGGTTCCCGAACACGTCAAGGAAATCCTGGCCGAGTACGCGGAATAAGACCCCTTTGAACGACAACGTTTCGGGCCGGCTCATCAGGGTCGGCCCGATTAGAATTCCTGAACAATGACCATCAAGGAGATTGCAACCCTTGTCAACGGCGAGATCGTGGGAGCTCCCGCCGATGAACTCTACGAAGTAAAAAAGGCCTTCGCCTCGGACCTGATGAGCGACGTGCTGCGTTTCTCGATGGAGGAGACCGTGCTGATCACCGGACTCTGCAACAACCAGACGATGCGCACCAGCGAAATGGCCGACCTGCGCGTGGTCGTCATCGGCCGTGACAAGCAGCCGGACGAGGATATGCTGGAACTGGCCGAGGACAGCGGCATCACCATCATCAAGTGCAAATACAGTATCTTCAAGATCAGTGGAATACTCTATGGCGCCGGAATAGCACCCCTCTATTAGTTATGCATTACACCTTCAACATAGAACGAGGCAATTTCACCGATGCGGGACAGGCTTCCAGCAGCGTCAAGCGCACCCTCAAGCAGCTGGGCGTGGATCCTGCGAACATCAAACGCACGGTCGTCGCCCTCTTCGAAGCGGAGATCAATGCCGTGGCACACGCCTACGGCGGCACGATCGACGTGGAAATCGACGGGGAGAAGATCGTGATGGTGGTTGCCGATGAGGGCCCGGGCATTCCCAACCTGGACCTTGCAATGCAGGAAGGTTGGTCGACGGCTTCCGCCAAGGTGCGGGAGATGGGCTACGGTGCCGGCATGGGCCTGCCCAACATTAAGAAGAACACGGACGACCTGAAGATCGACACCCAGGTGGGCGTGGGAACCACCGTTACCATGACCGTTTACCTGACTTGACACCATGGCTTCCGGAGAACCTTATTTCAGACATTCGCTCAAGGTCAACGACTACCTGTGCAAGGGGTGCACCACCTGCATGCGGGCCTGTCCGACCGGGGCGATCCGCATCCGGAACGGGAAGGCGGTCGTGAGCGACAACAAGTGCGTGGACTGCGGCGAATGCATGCAAGTGTGTCCGCACAAGGCCATCTACATCAAGCAGGATGACTTCGGACGGCTGTTCAATTACCGGTACCGGGTGTGCCTGGTGCCCACCACGTTCATCGGCCAGTTCGAGGAGAAGTACAACACGAAGGCGATCTATTCCTGTCTCAAGAGACTGGGATTCACCCATATCTACGAGGTGGAACACGAGATGAGCCGTATGGTCCAGCTCTACAACATGTACATGGACGACCATCCCGAGCTCACGACCTTCATCTCTCCGTACTGCCCGGCGGTCACACGCCTCATCCAGGTGCGGTTCCCCTCGCTGGTGGACAACGTGATCCATGTGCGGGCTCCGCTGGAGCTTGCTTCCCGCGTCATCACCAAGCGCCTCATGGACGAAGGCGCCAGCCGGCCCTCCATCGGTGTCTTCTACGTGACGCCCTGTGCGGCCAAGATCGCTGCGGTCAAGTATCCGGTGAGCGGAAAGGAGACCTATGTCTCCGGCGTGATCAACATGGACTTCCTGTATAACAAGGTCCTGCTCATGCTGCACGATTCGGACAAGAATGCCCAGCCCATCAACCATGCCCTCACGTCGCGGGATGTCCTTTGGTCCCTTTCCGGCGGGGAAGCGCCTCATTTCAGGGGCGCGCATTACGCCGTGGACGGGCTCAAGAACGTCTTGGACTTCCTGGAGAAACTGGAGGACGATGCCGTGGATGCTCCGGGGCTGGTGGAGATGCGCATGTGCGACCAGGGCTGTGTGGGCGGCGTGCTGTCCATCAACAACCGTTTCGTGGCCCGCAAGCGCCTGGAATACCGGGCGCGGCTTTTCGAGCGCCTGGAACGCAGCAAGCTCCGGGATACGAGCGGGGACGACAAGACCCTGACGCAGGAAATGATCGACGTGATGACCATCCCCGAGATCAAACCCCGGTCCATCTTCAAGCTCAACGACAATTTCGCCGAGGCCTTCAAGATGGCCGAGCGGATGAAGAAGATCGAGAAAGCCCTTCCGGGCGTGAACTGCTCGGCCTGCGGGGCGCCTTCCTGCGCCGCCCTGGCCGAGGACATCGTCCGCGGGGACGCCGGCATCGACACCTGCATCTTCATCAACCGTCACTCCCAGGCCTCCGAGGACGCCATCCGGAGCATCTGGGGCGACCGGGTCAAAACCAAGGAAATCAACAAGAACAACCAAGAAAACAACTGATATGACAGTCAAGGAAATCATTGAAAAACTGGATCTGCAGTGCCTGAACGAGGTCAATCTGGATACGGAAGTGACCGGGGCCTATGCCTCCGACCTGCTGAGCGACGTGATGGGCAATGCCCGTTCCGGCCAGATTTGGATTACGATGCAGACCCATAAGAACGTCACGGCCATCGCCTCCCTGAAGGATATCCCGGCCGTGATCCTGGTCCGTGGCGGCGTGCCGGATATCGACATGCTCGAGCATGCCAAGGACGAGGGCATCTGCATCCTCGTCAGCAAGGACGCTACGTTCCAGGTCTGCGGCAAGCTCTACGCACTCATCGGATAGCTTCCATGCAGTTCCGGGCCGACATGCATATCCACTCGGTGCTTTCCCCCTGCGGGGACATCGAAATGAGCCCCTCCGCCATCGTTGCGAAGGCGAAGGAGCGGGGGATGGACATCATCGGCCTGACCGACCACAACTCCACCCTGAATGCCGATGTGACACGGCGTCTGGGGGAGAAAGTGGGGCTTCATGTGCTGATGGGCGCCGAGGTGACGACGAAGGAGGAGGTCCATTGCTTGAGTTTCATGCCCACAGTGGAGAAACTCGCTGAATTCCAGGCCTTTCTGGATTCCCGCGTCATCTGGTTCGAGAACGATGTGGACAAGTTCGGCTGGCAGCTGGTGGTGGATGAGGATGAGAATGTGCTGGACCAGGTGCCCCATCTGCTGATCAACGCCCTCGACCTTCCGATGCTGGAACTGCAGCAGAAAGTCTATGAAATGGGAGGTATCTTCATCCCGGCCCATATCGACCGCCCTTCCTTCAGCCTCAGCTCGCAGCTGGGATTCGTCCCGACAGGGCTCAAGTTCCATGCGATGGAACTCAGCTATTACTGCAAGCGGGACGGCTACAAGTTCCTGGACGACTGCCCCTGGTTCAGCGACTTCAACTTCATCCAGTCGAGCGACGCCCACTACACCGAGGACATCGCCAAGATCCACAGTGTCCTGGAGATGCCCTTTTTCAGTTTCGACAATTTCAAGGATGCCCTCCGCCAGGGAGAGCCAGTGATTCTTTAGCGTGAAAAGTCTCGATCTCCACATCATCGACATCACCCACAATTCCATCCGGGCGGGTGCTACCGAGATCACCATTGAGATGGAGGACAGCGCAGCGCGCGACCTTCTCTCCATCAAGATCATCGACAATGGCTGCGGCATGCCGGAAGACATGATCCAGGCCATCAACGACCGGTTCTACTCGTGCCGTAAGGAACGCAAGATCGGCATGGGCATTGCGCTCCTGAAGTTCCATTCCGAGATGTGCAACGGTAACTTCTACCTGAAGTCCTACCAGCGTTCGCACATCGACCTGCAGCCCAAGGGCGACCTCTCCGGCTGCTTCGCGAACTTCATCTGCCAGTACCAGGACATCAACTTCATCATCCGCTACATCACGGATGAGGGCACCTTTGAACTCTCCACCGCCGAGGTCAAGGAAGTCTTTGAAGGGATGAATCTCAACGACTGGGAAATCATCAAGAGCCTCACAGAGCTCATCCACGAGAATATCGGTTCGTAGGAAGGTTTCCTCATATCTCTTCTCCAAGTAATTGCAGGCCATATCAAGTGTACAAGTCTGGCTTGTACAGAAAAACGCAGAGAGACCTCACTTTTCGTGTACAAGTCTTTCCGAAAAGGGGTTAATAACGGGCACTGATCGGAGACTTGAGCAAGAAGAAGGCAATCTAGTGTAAAAAACGTGTACAAGTGAGACTTGTACATGTTCTTCCGGCGACATGCTATCCGTTGGCCCTCTCCCGACCCAGGCACCATCTGCCTCCTTTGGAATAACTCCCTAGTTATGGGAATTGGCTACTTGATATGGCGCAGGTGCGCCCATCTTTAGGTGTAGGTGTAATTTGGGATTGAGGAACGATACACCTCGCCGGAGTATTATCCGAAGTCGGGAATTAAACTCCCAAATGCTTTAGTAATTCTTTTTTCCTGTCTTGAGTAATCTGGAATTGTCGCCCCTCATAAGGAATGATTAATGAGATGATGGAGTCTCTTCCAGGACCGGGCGCTACACCACCAACAAAGCTGATATTTACAATTGCCTGACGGTTGACTCTACAGAATTGATTATCTGGAAGACTTTTGGATAGTTCGATGAGAGAAATGTCAATATCGCCCCAGATTCTATCCTTAAGAAAAACACGGGTATTTCCTTTCTCTGTGAAAATATAGCAAATATCATTGACATTACAAATCATGGTATCCTGTCCCCTTTGGAGAAGGAGTCGTTTCCTAGTTATCACTTTTTGCTGCCGTATTTCTTTGACAGCAGAACGGATAATCATCATATCGGCGTGGGGTATCCTTTGTTCACATTTTGTTAGGGCCCTTTCTAACAATTCTTTGGAGATGGGTTTCATCAAATAGTCCACACAGTTGTATTCGAATGCTCTCAACGCAAATTCGTCATATGCTGTTGTAAACACAATCATTGCCGTGGTCTGAACTTGCTCAAAAACAGAGAAGGATAGGCCGTCATCAATCTTAATATCTGAAAAAATAATGTCTATATCTGGATGAGAGGAGATTGCGTTCATCGAACTTGTTATGTCCGTGGTTACGCCCAATATGCTCAAATCGGGACGTAATTCATGAATCATGTTCTCGAGAAGCATCGCAATAGGCTGCTCATCCTCAATAATCAATGCTTTCATCTTTCAAGTCTTCATAAAAAAGAATAGGAATGCATACTTCAAATCGGCCACCGTCATCAAAAATCATTATTTCTTGCTCAGTCAACAAGGAGTATCGTTCTTTAAGATTAGTAAGGCCGCTTCCTGTGCTGGATACTTGATCCTCCCGTGGGAGAATATTGTTCGTAACAACGATAGAGTTCACTCTCTGATGGATGTCGATAGTCAGTTGGTTTTCCTTACCATGACGGTTATGCTTTACGGCATTCTCAACAAGCCCCTGAATAGAAACCGGGCAGACGAATCCGTCAACAGAAAACAGAAGAGGATCTATATGAATAGAAATCCCGGTATACCTAAACTGAACTAAGCGAGCATAATCATTTACGAACGAGAGCTCATCCTTCAACTCGACAATGCTCTTTGCTCCGTTCGATACTAAATAACGATAAATACGTGATAACCCTTGGAGGAAGATTTCTGCATCTTCCGGAGATGTCTTTATAAGCCCGAAAAGAGTGCTAAAACTGTTAAATACGAAGTGATTATTCGTTTGTAATGACAGGTTCTTCAGTTTAGAATGGAGAAGAATGTTCTCCTCCTCTTTCAGCCTTTTTTCCGCCTCAACCTTTGCTTCTGTCTCATTACGGTATCGATTCATCAAGAAAATGACCAGATAAGCTGTCGTAAGGACAGAAAGATTAAGACAATCCGTAAATGCAATTCGAGCAAATAGCCCCTCCTTTAAAGGATAGAGATAATAGTAAACAGTTGCGCAGACAACCGATGATATGCAGTTCAAAATGGCAAGAAACATTACCTGAAGAATCAAATTCCTCAAATTCTTCTCTTTGGCCCAGAAGGCCTTTACTATCAAGCGGATGTAAACAAGGGACAATTCAAGGAGAATGGTCGTTTCAAGGAACTGTTCTCCGAAATCCTTGAAAACCTCCCAAACCAGAGGCCAGCCGCTCATCTTGGCGTATTCGGGGAAATTGACAATAGACCATAACACCCAACTGAACGCGATGGCAAGCCCCAACATCGTTCCATGATCGAGATGCATCTCACGTTTGGGTGTTTCGTTCGAATCGAAATTGTTTATCGCCATAAGCTGAATTACTCTTATTGCAAAGATACTGCTTTTATTGTTAAGGTCCCCTCCTCCCTCCCCCAAAAAGTCTGGTTTTCCGGAGATGTAGATTCAAGGACAAAAATGTCATGTTTACCAAAGATTATTTTATGATTACTTTCTTATTATGCATCTTTGCATACAATTAAAACAGACGAATACCATACCAGATTAGTTTTGCGATACATAATTGTCCAGATCCAGAATTATAGTAGTTCTTTCATACATGATGACTATACATTAATTGAATTACCTGGAGCTGGCATTCCTGGTGTATTATGGTCGGACTTCGAAAGCGATCTAGCAATGGAAAACAAAAAGTTAGACTACAAAAAGAATAAAGGAGACAAAACTGTAAGTGAATTACAGAGCGCTTTCTATGCAGAAGGAAATTTGGATCTCGTGTTCTTAATCAACATCCCTAACAAATATAGTGGAGATGCTTTCATAGATAAAAAAGTTAAGTCGGTTTCATTTGGCGATGTGTTTGCAATTGATCATGTCGATCTGGATTATAGACACAGAACTTTATTCGTTAAAGATTGGTATGTCTATACTATCAATAGAAATTATATTAAACCGCGCTGGTGTGAGTTGAACTGGAAGCTATCTACGACATGGGACATTTCTAAAGATGGAACTATGATAACCATCGCCGTTGGCGAGTTTGATGAAAAGGGAGATCACGAACTGAGATATATAACGAAGAGGCAGTGGACGAACAACTTTAAAATCGACGGAGGAGTCGAAGGAATACCCCTCGGTGGCAAGGCGCAAGCGAAGATTAATGTGGGTTATTCTGGTACTGATACACATGACACAAACGTAGAAGAGAAATTTACACGTAGTCAAGGAGGAATTGACGATCTCGGGACTGCTTACTGGGAATACATTACTCCTATCGTAGAGAAGCGAGTAAACAAGAACGGTAAATGGGGATACGAGATTAATACTATTACGACTGGCACAATTGATATCATGGTACTGCCGGTGAGTTATTAAACAATTACAACAAATGTTTCGATCTATTTCGCGTAGAAAGTTGTTTTCCTTGGTAGGAATTATTTTGGCAGGACTGCCTATTTCATGTAAAAAGGACAGACCGTCTCCTTCAATGGCTGTCAGGATAGAAGGAGATTATCTTCTGTCCGGTATTTCCTGGTCCGGGAATCCAATCGATGTTAATGGTGACGGTGTCGCCAGCAATCAGCTTTATACAGAGTTGATGTCTCTGTCAATGAATGTCGATACTCGGTTTTTAGCTGAAGTTTTACCTTCATTACCGGACCATCGGGAAGGTGTTATCAGCATTCGTTTCCCCATCCAGAATTCCTCTTCTACTTATGATGGCAGATATCCGACAGTCTTTATGACCGGGGGTGCGCTTTCCGTGAGCGTACCGTACGAGATTGATGCTGATGGGTTTCTTTCTATCGGGCACTTCGATTCGTTTGATATCCCTAAATACGAGCAGCGCGTGGAGATCAAATACATCCACGACGGAAAGGTATGGTTTGACGACGGGAATAACCTGTATTTCGAGGCAGGCTACACCTTCTACGACCGCCTGAATGATGAACTTGTCAGCGGGATTATCAAGTATTCTTATACGAAAAATGAATCATGATCATTTCTCGGATGAAACTCTTGTGCGTAGTGCTGCTCTGTTTTATGTGGAGCAGCACTTATGCGCAAACGACCCATCGGGTAAGCGGGTACGTGACGGAGAACGGATCCGGGGAGTGCCTTATCGGTGCGGTCGTTTTTTCCGGCGAGGACTGGGCGGTTACCAACGAATACGGATTCTATTCCCTGAACCTGAAGTCCGGGGACAGAATCATCAGTTGCACCTATCTTGGCATGCATGCCGACGATCTGCAAATCTCCGTACGGAAGGACACGCTGCTCAATATCGCCATGATGTCCGCCGAACTCCTTGACGGTGCGGTCGTCAGAGCCCGTTCCACTCCGGAGCTGCCCTCAGCCTATATGGGCGTGATTGACATCCCGGTGTCCTATGTCAAGGAGATGCCGACGGTGCTGGGTGAGCCCGACCCGATCAAATCCATCCAGAAGATGCCCGGTGTGCAGCCCGGAATGAGCGCATTCGCCGGTATCTATGTGCGAGGAGGCGGCGCGGAAGAGAACTTGATGCTTCTCGACGGATGTCCGATGTACAACGTTTCCCATCTGCTGGGTTTATTCTCGTCTTTCACGCCGGAATCCATCAAGCAGATAACGTTGTACAAAGGATTCTTCCCGGCAAAATACGGCGGCAGGACATCGAGCGTAATCGATATCCGGACAAAAGAAGGCAATCTCCAGAAAGTCAGCGGTACGGCCAGTGTCGGGCTGCTGAACAGCCGCCTTCATGTCGAGGGACCTCTGTACAAGGATCGGACTTCCTTCAGCCTTTCCGTCCGTGGCACGAACTCATTGATCCTGTTGCCATTCCGCATTCCGTACTCCTACTATTTCTACGATGTTACGGGTAAACTGACGCAGCGGTTCGGCAACTCCGACCGCCTCTATCTTTCTTTTTTCCGCGGCCACGATCAGTTCAAATATGCCACGTCGGAAAACTCGCCGTTCCATTATCAAGATGAACTTGGTCGGGACCAGTTCGCTTCGCAGACCAGTAAGGAACAATATGATTTAAAATGGGGCAACACGTCAGCCTCCGTCCGGTGGAACCATCGGTTCAGCGGCCATGTGTTTTCTGACCTGGCGGTTTCCTGGAGCGATTATCGGATGCGGGAGTTCTCGTTCGACAGCAACTATGTCGATTTTGAGACCCCTGCCGGCTTTTCTCAGCAACATGTCAACGCCTCGGCGATTTCGGACCTGAACGTCTCCTGGGATTTTGAGGCGGCGCTTTCAACGCACCAGAAATTATCCTTCGGGCTGGCGCATACGATGCATGCCTTCTCCCCGGAGAAGGATTATTCCCAGCGCACGTCGCAGCGCGACGAAAGCTCTTCGAAGGAGGTTTCTTTCTCCAGCGACAAGAATATCAATATGGTCGGCGGCGAGACGGCCGTCTATCTGGAAGATCAGTTCAATTCCGCTTCTTTCAACGCCAGCGTCGGCCTCCGTGCGACGCTGTTTACGACGGAAGGCCGTTCTTATCCTTCGATCGAACCCCGGATTTCGGCCGAATACAGCATCCTTCCCGGTCTGTCTGCCAAGGCGGCGTATTCTCGGATCTCCCAGTATGTCCACTTGCTGGCTTCCGGGGCGATGGCGATGCCGACTGACCTTTGGGTGCCCATTACCGCGGATATCAAGCCTGTTTTCTCCACCCATTATTCCGCCGGACTGTTTTATTCTTGGGATGACATGTGGGAAGTTTCCATAGAAACCTATTTCAAGAAAGAGGAGAATGTTCTCGAGTACAAAGAAGGACAGCTCGTTTTCACAAGCGCCTCAGACTGGGAGCAGACTGTGGAAATGGGCGAGGGCACAAGTAAGGGTCTGGAACTGCTTGTCCAGAAAACGGCGGGGAATCTGACCGGAATGGTCGCTTATACGCTGTCCAAGACGGACCGGGTCTTTCCGGACGGAACGATCAATTACGGGAAACCGTTCCCTTTCACGTATGACCGGAGGCATGTCCTTGATTGTTTTGTGCGTTATAAATTCAATGACCGGATCAGCGCAAGCGCCTCCTGGTGTTTCTATTCCGGGAACATGGTCACGGCGTCCTGGCGGTCCACTTTTGTTCTGGGCTCCGACGGGGAGTCCATACAGGACGTCCCTTACATCAGCGGGAGGAACAATTTCCGCCTGCCTCCCACCCATCGTCTGGATCTTTCCGTTGATTTCAAAAAGCAGAAGGGATATGGTGAACGCGTCTGGTCGTTCGGCCTTTGCAACGCTTATGGCGCTCAGAATCCGGATTGGGTGGTTACAGACAGCATCCTTACCATTGACAACGACGGCCGGATAGGGAGTTCCTACCGGCTCTCCAAAAGGAGCCTTCTCGTATTCTTGCCGTCCATCAGTTATACATACAGTTTCTAGATGAAGACAAAACTATTGACAGCACTGCTGCTGGCCATTGCCGTGATTCCGTCCTGCGAATCGACGATTGAGATGGGAGAGGACGGGCAGGGAGAAGTCTTGATCATGAACGCCCGGATGAGTACTGCAGATACCAGTCACGTCATCTGGCTGGCCTATGGCACCCAGCACGGGGTGTCCTCCGCACTGGACGGGGTTGTTTCCTGCTTCGTGAACGGAGAACTGGTCGCTACTGTCGACAGGGTATCAGAGGTCCATGAGAAAGAAGATAAGGGAAAGAAGTATTTCGGCGCCGCCGGATACCTATTGGATGCCCGGATTGCGCCCGGGGACCATGTTAGTATCCAGGCCGAGGCCGGAAAACATCATTGCCGGGCCGATGTGGATGTCCTCCCGGCGCCCACAATCCTCGAGGCCCGCGCTTTCCCGAGCGAGACGGATTCCGACCGGCAGTTCGGCCCATACGGCTTAGAAATACGTATCCAGGACCAGCATGATGTCCTGAATTACCATTATCTCCGGATCCTGGAAAAATCTCATGTCCTTATCGAGAAGGCCGACGTTTTTTCCTCGTATAAAGCGGGAGACATCCTGGACCGCGAGGAAAAAGAAATCCGCATCATTACGACCGGAGAGCCTTTGCTCAATACAGGAGCCAGAATCCTGGGAGATCAGGGCTCAAGCCAGGCCAGTTTTTTTGACAATGAGGAGAACTTGTTTACGGACCTTTTGTTCAGGGATGGAGAATACACGATGCGCGTGTTTACGAACGAACGGTTCAAAAACGGTCCCAAAACGATGGATAGTGGTGATTCCATGATCGTTTACACCACCGCCGTCGTGCGGGTGTTCAATATCTCCCGGGAGGATTATCTGTCTCTTTCGGGATATCAATTCTCCAACTCGAAAGAGAGCGAAACCTACCTGACGGAGGAATTCGTCTTCCCGAATAATGTCAAAGGCGGAATCGGATTCGTGTCCGTCGAAGCGGCAGTCGATTACGAAATCGCATTCCCGACACGACGGGTAACCATCGATACCTGGCCTAATGGAACGGTCATCGAAGAATGACCAAGGAAACTAATCCGGAATCCGGACGCGGTCCAGGATTCCGGTAAGCGCGGCTATGGCGATGCCGTAATTGGTGATGGGCACTCCGGTGAGGAGTGCTTTTTTGATGCGGGAGCGGAGGAGTCGCTCGGTGGCGACGCAGCCGCCGCATTGGATGATGAGGTGGTAGGGAGTGAGGTCGTCCGGGAAGTCGTTGCCGGCGGCGATGGTTACCTCGAGGTCTCCGCCGACTTTCTTCCGGAGGAGACTGGGAATCTTTACACGGCCGATATCTTCTGTATCAGGCACGTGCGTGCAGGCTTCGGCAATGAGGACGTGGTCGCCGGGCTGCAGCGTACCGATGGCCTTGGCCCCTTCCACAAAAGTGCGGATGTCGCCCTTGGCACCGGCGAGGAGGATGGAGAAACTCGTGAGGGGGTAGTCCGCCGGCAGGATGGCATTGACCCGGGCAAATGCCTGGGAGTCGGTGATCGTGAGGGCGGGACGCCCGATGAGGCCATCGAGGGCGCGCTTCAGGCCGTCCGGCTGGCAGCAGACGGGGATGCAGCCGAGGTCGAGGAGTTCGCGGATGACCTGGACCTGCGGGAGGATGAGGCGGCCTTTCGGGGCTTCGCTGTCCTGCGGCATCACGAGGACGACGAGATCGCCTTTGCCCACGAGGCCGCCGGTCAGGAGGCGCTCTTTACGGTCGGGACGGACAGCCTGGAGGCTCCTGAGGAGGTCCGGAACGACATCTTCGACAGGCGCCTTCCCCGCGCGCGACTGGAGTTCAACCACCGGAATCTGGGCGGTTTGCAGCATTTCGACCCATCGGTCATCCTCCGGATGCCCCGAGCGCAACAACACGGCGATGTCCGTGGAATCGACCACGGCGCGGCTCCGGCGTTCCCGTTCCGCACCGAGTGCTCCCGGGTCGCCGTAGCCGGCCGTATCCACCAAAACGCAAGGACCCAGTCCCGGAAGCTCGATGGCTTTCCGGACCGGGTCCGTGGTCGTGCCGGGCAGTTCGCTCACCAGCGAGACTTCCTGTCCCGCCAGGGCGTTCACCAGCGTGGATTTTCCGCTGTTCGTCGCCCCGAAGAAAGCGATCTGCAGCCGGTCCATGTCAGAAACGGAAATCCCGCTCGCCGTTTTCGATGCGCTTCAGCCGCTCGATGGCAATCTCCCGGATGCGGCCTTCCGGGATGTCCGTCAGGCTCTTCGCAATCATCCGTTCGCCTTCTTCGCGGGTGGCGGGGGAGGCGTAGTCCATCAGGTACTCCTTCAGGGTCATCAGGGCGTTCGGCGTGCAGCAGTAGTGGATCTTGCCATTCTTGCACAGCGACATGAAGCGGTCGCCGGTGCGTCCCTCCCGGTAGCAGGCGGTGCAGAAGGACGGGATGTGGTCCTGCTCGAGTAGCCAGCGGACCACGTCGTCGAGCGGACGGGTGTCGGAGACGTCGAACTGGGCCGTTTCGTCGTGCCGTTCCTCAGTCGTGTAACCGCCGACGCTGGTGCGCGAGCCGCCGCTGATCTGGGAGATGCCGCAGTTCAGGAGCTGCTCCCGCATCCGCTGGGATTCACGGGTGGAGACGATCATGCCGGTGTAGGGGACCGCGATGCGGAGGACGGCGACCAGCTTGTGGAAAATCGCGTCCGGGAGGGCGTCGAAGTCGCTCACGGAGATGTCGTCGGCCGGACAGATGCGCGGGACGCTGATCGTGTGCGGGCCGACGCCCCAGCGGGCCTCGAGGTGCTCGGCGTGCATCAGCAGGCCCACGAGCTCGTAGCGGTAGCTGCTGAGCCCGAACAGGACGCCGATGCCCACGTCGTCGCAGCCGCCTTCCTGCGCGCGGTCCATCGCCTCGGTGTGCCACTCGTAGTTGCTCTTGGGGCCGGTGGGGTGCAGGCGCTGGTAGTTTTCCTTGTTGTAGGTCTCCTGGAACAGGATGTAAGTGCCGATGCCGGCTTCGTGCAGCTTGCGGTAGGAGTCCACGTCCGTGGCCGCGATGTTCACGTTGACACGGCGGATACTGTTGCCGCCTTCGCGGACACCGTAGATGGTATGGATGCTGTCGATGATGTATTCCAGCGGGTTGTGGCGCGGGTCCTCGCCGGCTTCGACCGCGAGGCGCTTGTGGCCGATGCGGATCAGCGCGCGGACCTCCTCCTCGATCTCCTGCTGGGAGAGCTTCCGACGGGGAATCGTGCGGTTCTTGGCGTGGTAGGGGCAGTAGGTGCACCCGTTGATGCAGTAGTTGGACAGATACAGGGGCGCGAAAAGCACGATCCGGTTGCCGTAGAAACGATGCTTGATCGACGCGGCGAGCGCATAGATCTTCTCTTCCAGTCCGGGTTCGTTGCAGTCCATCAGGATGGCGGCTTCCCGGTGGGTCAGTCCCTTGCATTGGGCGGCCTTTTCCAGGATTTCAAGCACACGCTGGTGATTGCCACTTTCTCGGGCGGCTTCCTCGAGGGTATCGAGCACTTCCTGGTGGTCGATGAATTCCTCGGCGTGGGCGGACTTGGGATTATACATGATCAAAACTGGATTAGGAACACAAAAGTAGGGAAGATTTCGTATATTTGCAAGTTATTACTGATCGAGAAAATATGACGCAGAAACAACATATCCTCCTGACCCTGGGCAAGGACCTTCTGTTCATCCTGGTGGCGCTTTTCCTCATTGTGAAGGGACGTTTCCTGGGCGCCGTCATCGGCGTTCTGGCCCTTCTGTGGTACGGCAGGGACTTCTGGTACCGGGTGAAATCGGTCCTCCCGTCCGCGGCTCCCGTCCGCGACAACGTGGAGCGGCCTTCCGAGACCCGGCGTCCGGAGGACGGTCCCATCATCGATGACGGCAAGATCCAGGTGACGGACCTTTCCGGCGCCAAGGAAGTGGATTTCGAGAAGGAATAGGACATGATTCCGCAGGAGACGGTACAACTCATTCTGGACACGGCCCGCGTCGAAGACGTGGTGGGCGATTTCGTGACGCTGAAGCGCCGCGGGAGCAGCCTGTGGGCCTGCTGTCCGTTCCACAATGAGAAGACGCCGTCCTTCCACGTAGAGCCTTCCCGCGGCATCTACAAGTGCTTCGGCTGCGGCAAGTCCGGCACGGCCGTCGGCTTCGTGATGGAGTACGAGAAGCTTTCCTACACGGAAGCCCTCAAGTACCTCGCCCGCAAGTACCACATCGAGGTGAAGGAGAAGGAAGAATCGGCCGAGGACATCGCCGCCCGCCAGCGCAACGAGAGCCTCCTCGCCGTCTCGGAGTTTGCCTTCAATTTCTACAAGGACCAGCTGTCGACGGACGAAGGCCGCGCCGTCGCCGTCCAGTATTTCCATTCCCGCGGCCTCGAGGACGAGACCATCGCCAAGTACGGCCTGGGATGGGCCCCCAAGTCCAAAAGCGCCTTCACGGAAGCGGCGAAGAAGGAGGGTTACAAGGATGAATACCTCCTGGAAACGGGTCTCTGCGCCCAGTGGGATACGGACGGTGCCCTGCACGACCGTTTCTACGACCGGGTGATGTTCCCGATCCACTCGGTCAGCGGCCGGGTCATCGCCTTCGGCGGACGTACCTTGTTCACCGACAAGTCCGTCGCCAAGTACGTGAATTCCAAGGAGTCGGAGATCTATGTCAAATCCCGCTCCCTGTACGGCATCTATTTCGCCAAGGGTGCCATCTCCCGTGCCGACAAGTGCTACCTCGTGGAAGGTTATCTGGATGTCCTGTCCATGCATCAGCTGGGCATCACCAACGTGGTGGCCTCCAGCGGCACCTCCCTCACCGTGGAGCAGATCCGCCTCATCAAGCGGTTCACCGAAAACGTCACCATCATGTATGACGGTGACTCGGCCGGCATCCACGCCGCCCTTCGCGGTATCGACCTGATCCTGAAGGAAGGGATGAACGTGAAGGTCGTCCTCATTCCCGACGGCGACGATCCGGATTCCTACGCCCGGAAGCATACCCTGGAGGAGGTGGAGGCATTCATCGCCTCCCACGAACAGGATTTCATCGCCTTCAAGGCCGACCTCCTGCTGGATGAGGCCGGGAACGACCCCCTGAAGCGGGCGAACCTCATCAACGACATCGCCGACACGGTCGCCGGCATCCCCGACGCCGTAAAGCGGTCCGTCTATACCGACTCCATCGCGGCCAAATTCCGCATCGATGCGGACATCCTCACCGACCGGGTCCGCCGCACCCGCGAGAAGGTCCAGGGTGAGGAACGGACGCAGGCCCAGCGTGAGGCCGCCCGTGCCCGTCAGGCGGAGACTCCCTCGCAGGAACCGGAGCCGGCCCTCTACACACCGCCTGTCAATGAGCTGGGTGCGCTGGAAACGCAGAATCCGCTGGTAGCGCCCTCCGAACGCGAACTGTTGGGCTTCATCCTCACCGACGGCTGTACGCAGCTGGTTTTCGAGAGCGATTCGGAATTCTACGACCCGGAAGGGTCGCAGACCGTCGCCGAATTCATCGACGGCGCACTTTCCGGGGATGACATCCAGTTCGCCAATGAAGGCTATCGGCGCACCTATGACGCGTATTTTACCCTGTACGACGAAGGAAAGACACAGGATGAGATCATCCGCGACCTGCTGAACGGGGCGGACGACACCGTCCGTTTCGTGACCTCCCAGCTTTCCGATGTCAAATATGCCCTGACAGTCAAGCATTTCCAGGAAGCGCTTACCACCCGTGACTCCTGGCTGACGAATTTTGTGCCCAAGGCCATCCTGGCCTTCCACGACAAGCGCCTGCAGTCGGAACGGCTCGCCCTGACCCGGGAACTGGCCACGGCCGGCCCGGAACGCCAGCTGGAGATCCTGTCCGCCCTGGAGCGGATCAATGAAATGAAGAAAAGAATCAATATAAAACTCGGAAGATTGAAATGAGCGACCACAAGAGAACCCTCGTGACCTGCGCGCTCCCGTACGCCAACGGTCCTGTCCATATCGGCCATCTGGCCGGTGCCTACATCCCCGGTGACATCTACGTCCGCTACCTCCGGATGCGGGGCGAGGACGTCGTTTTCGTCTGCGGCTCCGACGAGCACGGCGTGCCCATCACCATCAAGGCCCGCGCCCAGGGGGTTACCCCGCAGGACATCGTGGACAAGTACCACAGCATGATGAAGGACGCCTTCACGGGCCTGGGCATCAACTTCGACATCTATTCCCGGACGACGTCCAAGGTGCATGACGAGAATGCGTCGGAGTTCTTCCGCAAGCTCTACGACGACGACAAATTCATCACCAAGGAGACCGAGCAGTATTACGACGAGGAGGCGAAGACCTTCCTCGCGGACCGCTATATCGTGGGCACCTGCCCCAAGTGCGGCAATCCCGGCGCCTACGGGGACCAGTGCGAGAAGTGCGGTTCCACGCTGAGCCCGGAAGAACTCATCGATCCCAAGTCCGCCCTGTCCGGTTCCACGCCCAAGAAGGTGAAGACCAAGCACTGGTATCTCCCGCTGGACCGGTACGAGCCCTGGCTCCGCGACTGGATCCTGGAGCAGCACAAGGAGTGGAAGACCAACGTCTATGGCCAGTGCAAGAGCTGGCTGGACGGCGGCCTGCAGCCCCGCGCCGTGTCCCGTGACCTGGACTGGGGTGTTCCGGTGCCTGTGGAGGGTGCCGAGGGCAAGGTCCTCTATGTCTGGTTCGACGCCCCCATCGGCTACATCTCCAACACCAAAGAGCTCCTCCCTCAGAGCTGGGAGAAATGGTGGAAGGATCCGGAAACCCGGCTGGTGCACTTCATCGGCAAGGACAACATCGTCTTCCACTGCATCGTGTTCCCGTCCATGCTCAAGGCCTACGGCGACTACATCCTCCCGGAGAACGTCCCGGCCAACGAGTTCCTGAACCTCGAGGGCGACAAGATCTCCACCTCCCGCAACTGGGCCGTCTGGGTCCACGAGTACGAGGAGCAGTTCCCGGGCCAGGAGGACGTCCTGCGGTATGTTCTCACCGCGAACGCCCCGGAGACCAAGGACAACGACTTCACCTGGAAGGACTTCCAGCAGCGCAACAACTCCGAGCTCGTGGCCGTGTTCGGCAATTTCGTGAACCGCGCCGTCGTCCTCACGCACAAGTACTTCGGCGGTGTCGTCCCGGAGAACCGGAAGCCCGAAGCCATTGACGCCGAGACCCTTGCTTCCATCGTTCCCTGCAAGGAAGCCCTGGAGAAATACGTGGAGACCTTCCACTTCCGCGAGGCCCTGAAGGAGGCGATGAATATCGCCCGCATCGGCAACAAGTACATCTCCGACATGGAGCCCTGGAAGGTGGCGAAGACGGACCTGGACCGCACCGCCTCCATCCTCTACACCTGCCTCCAGATCTGCGCCGACCTCGCCATCGCCTTCGAGCCCTTCACCCCCTTCAGCGCCGAGAAGCTCCGCGACATCCTCCGCGTCGGCCTCGACGCCGGGACCGACCACCGTGCCGGCGAAGGCACCCCGACGGAGAACTTCTACAAGAGCGGTGAAGGCAAGGCGTTGCATACGCGAGATTTCTCCGCGCGGCCTGACGGCCTTGGTCGAAATGACAGTGGCTCTGTCATTCCGGGCGAAGTTTCCTCTGTCATTCCGGGCGAAGTTTCCTCTGTCATTCCGAGCGAAGCGAAGGAATCTCTGACCCTGCGCTGGGACATGCTCGGCACCCCCGAACTCCTGCCCGCCGGACACGCCCTCGGCGAAGCCGTGCTGCTGTTCCAGAAGATCGAGGACAGCGTCGTGGACGCCCAGATCGCCCGCCTGGAGGCCATCAAGGCCGAGCGCGAAGCGGCCGAGGCCGCCAAGGCTGCCGAGGAAGCCGCGAAGAAGGTGGAGCCGCAGAAGGCCGAGGTTACCTTCGACCAGTTCGGCGCGATGGACATCCGCACCGCCACCGTCCTGGAGGCCGAGCGCGTTCCCAAGACGGACAAATTGCTGAAACTCACCATCGATACGGGCATCGACACCCGCACGATCGTCTCCGGCATCGCCGAATACTACAGCCCCGAGGACATGCTGGGCAAGCAGATCTGCATCCTTGCGAACCTCGCTCCGCGCAAGATCCGCGGCATCGAGTCCAAGGGCATGATCCTCATGGCCAAGCAGGGCGACGGCAAGATGCGGTTCATCACTCCGCAGGAGGCCGTCACCAACGGCGCCGTCATCGGCTAACCTTTATCCCCTTCAGATATGCAAGCCACCAAAACCGTCAATCCCCGCAGGGGAAGCAAACTGGGAAAGGCCACCTGGATTTCCCTGGGCGTCACTGTCCTTGCCATCATCCTGATGGCATCCTGCTGCACGACCATCGACTCCGCGTCGGTGGGTATCCGTTTCAAGAAGTGGTCGTCCAACTCCGAGCTCAAGGGCGGTGTGGAAGGCACCTGCCGCGGCTGGGTCTGGTACAATCCCATTACGGAGAGCATCTTCGAGTATCCCACTTACATCCAGCGCGTTACCTATGATCCGTTCACGGTGAACCCGAAGGACGCGGCTATCTTCTCGATGACTCCGACCCTGGCGTATCAGATTGATGAGAACAAGGCTGTCGATATCTTCGTGAAGTACCGCAAGCCGGTCCGGGAACTGGAGATGGGTTACATCAACACCTGTATCTTCGAGGCCTACCGTACCTGCGCGAACAACTACACGTCCGACGAACTCATGGCGAACCGCGCCAAGTTCGAGACTGAGGTCCGCGCCCGCCTGGACGAGTCCATGAACCGCGAAGGGTTCATCGTCCGCGAGTTCACGACGAAGATCGATCCGCCGGCCTCCCTGACCGAGGCCATCAACGCCAAGAACGAGGCCGTCCAGAACGCCCTCAAGGCGGAAAACAAGGTGAAGGAAGCCGAGGCTGAGGCGAAGATCGCCATCGCCAAGGCCCAGGGTGAGGCCGAAGCCCTGAAGATCCAGGGTGACGGCGAGGCCTACTACAACCGCGTGGTCGCGGCCTCCCTGAACGGACTCATCGTCCAGCAGTATGCCATCGAGAAGTGGAACGGCGAGCTTCCGACCTACAATGGGTCCAACGCCCTTCCGTTCATCAACCTGAGCAAGTAGAGAGGTGTTCCTATCGTCCCGGAATTTGGGACGGAAGAAGCAAATTTGGCCATTTTTGATTCCATCGTCCCGGTTTTTGGGACGATGGAATCGTTTACAGGTAGATCAAGCGGGAAAGGACCGCCGGGTCGAAGAGCCGGCGGGCCATGGCCCGCAGGGCTTCGGGCGTCACGGCCTCGATGCGGGCGCGGGTTTCGGCGGAGGAATCGATGCGGCCCCAGGAGAGGAGGGACTTGCCCATGGACAGGCACTGCGCCTCACCATTGTCGGAGGCGATGGCAAGCTGCCCGAGCAGCTGTTTCCTGGCAGCCTTCAGGGTACGTTCTGAAAGCGGCGTTTCACGCATGCGGGCAAGAATCTTGTCCAGGGCCGAGAGGCAGCGTTCCAGGTTGGGCTTGTCGCAGCCGAAGCTGATGGCGAAGATGCCGGTGTCGGCATATTGGGTGTAGGAACATTCCACCCCGTACACCCAGCCGTTCTTTTCCCGTAACTCTTTGTTGAGAAGTGAGTTCGATGCCGGTCCGCCCAGGATGTTGCACAGCACTGCCGCGGTGATCCGGTCCTCCTCCTCATACAGCGACGGCGCCCGGTTGCCGATCACGGCATTCACCTCGTGGTTGCGTTTGTCCACGGTTTTGTCGAAAGGCGCGGCGCAGGCAGATTCCTTCGCTTCGCTCGGAATGACAGAATTGGCTTCGCTCAGAATGACAGAAGTGGCTTCGCCCGGAATGACAGTGCGATTGTCATTCCGAACCGGCGGAGCCGGTGAAGGAATCTCTTTCCCGAACAATTTCTCAGCCAGCCGCAGTGCCCGTTTCTCCAGCACTTTCTCATCGACATCCGCGACGACCGTGAAGGCCATGCGGTCCGGGGTGAAGAAGGTGCGGACGAAGCGGCGGAGGTCCTCCGGGGTGATGCGCTTGACGGAGGCGGAGGTGCCCAGGATGGGTTTGCCCAGCGGATGCCCTTCGAAGAGCTTGCCCTCGAACTTGTCATAGATGTCCTCTACCGGATTGTCCTTGTAGGAGATGATCTCGTCCAGGACCACGCCCCGTTCGGTTTCGATCTCGTCGTCCGGGAAAGTGGGTTCTGTCGCGAGTTCGAAAAGAAGCCGGGCGGCCTTGCCGAGGTCCTCCTTCAGCACGGTGGCGTGCAGGACGATTTCCTCCTTGGTGGTGTAGGCATTGAGCTCGCCGCCCAGACGATCCAGGTAGCTGCCTATGACCGAGGCGCTTTTCCGGGATGTCCCCCGGAAGATCGTATGTTCCGTGAAATGGGCGATGCCGCCCGGGAAACCTGCCTCGTCCCGCGTCCCGCAGCGGATGCTCAGGGCGCAGTAGCCGACGGCGGAACCGCTGCGCCGGACGGCGTAGCGAAGTCCGCAAGGTGCCGTTCCGCTCCGCATTACCTGCCCTTGGCTATCCTGCGAAGGTCTTCGGCAAGGAAGCCGGGACCGTTCTTGCCCGTGATCTTGTGCTTGCGGATGTAGTAGAGGGTGTTCGTATCCGCCTCCAGGAGCATCTTGTAGCTCCAGGTACCGGCGGAAACGGTATAACTCACAAGCGTATTGAACGTCTTGTCGGTATAGACCTTGTCCGCATCGTCCTCTTCGCAGAGGATGATGTCTTCGTCCAGATACTTTTCCTTGTCCTTGTCGGTGAGCGATCCGGACAGGTCCTCCTGGGCGAGGTAGATCCGCTTGATGCGTCCCTTCTTGTCGAAATTCTCGTTGAACCAGTTCATGCCGGAGTAGGCGACTTTCTCGGATTCCATGGCCTTGAGGGCGAAATCCTGGATGCCGCGGATCAGGGCCGGCAGGAAAACCAGTTCCCGGCCGGAGCCGTCTTCCACCGGGCACAGCGGAAGGGAGATGACCTCCGTGCGCAGGGCGATGTTCTCCCCTTCGTCGGCCCCGCCCTTCTCCAGGGTCAGGAACCGGACCATCGGCTCTTCCTCTCCCTTGGCCTTCCCTTCGGTGACCAGGAGGAAATAATACTCGTCGGATTGGCGGAGTTTCCCGTATTCATCGGCCGTGCAGAACTCGAAGGGGGAGGCGGTCCAGACATCCACCACTTCCTGGCGGATGGCGGCGTCGAGCACCTCGCCCGATCCCATCACGACCTTGGTGATCTTGTCGGTGAAGTCGGAAAACCGGTATTTGCGGGTCGTGACGTTCCCTTGCTGGGCGAAGAGGCACGTGCCGGCCAGCAGCAGCAATATGAGGGTGGTCAATCGTTTCATGTTCCTTGCTTCTTTTCGAGACAAAGATACGCTTCCGGTCCGGTTTTTCAAAATTACTTCTTATCTTTGTAAGCTATGAGTCAGTATATCGTATCGGCACGCAAGTACAGACCGGACTCTTTCGAGACCCTGCTCGGCCAGGACAACATCGCCCGGACCCTGTCGAACTCCATCAAGCGGGGGCAGCTCGCCCACGCCTATCTCTTCTGCGGCCCGCGCGGGGTAGGGAAGACCACCACGGCGCGCATCTTCGCGAAGATGATCAACTGCGCCCATCCCGGGCCGGAGATGGAGCCGTGCGGGCAGTGCGAGTCCTGCGTTTCCTTCCAGGAAGGCCGGTCCTACTGCATCCACGAGCTGGATGCCGCCTCCAACAACAGCGTGGAGGACATCAAGTCCCTGATGGAGAAGGTCCAGGTTCCGCCGCAGGTGGGGAAGTACAGCGTCTACATCATCGACGAGGTCCATATGCTGTCCCAGGCGGCGTTCAATGCCTTCCTGAAGACCCTGGAGGAACCGCCCGCACACGCCATCTTCATCCTCGCCACCACCGAGAAGCACAAGATCCTGCCCACGATCCTCTCCCGCTGCCAGACCTACGATTTCAACCGCATCAGCATCGCCGACATGGTCCGGAATCTCCGGGGCATCGCCGCCAAGGAAGGGGTTTCCATCGACGATGAATCCCTTCACGTCATCGCCTCCAAGGCCGACGGCGCGATGCGCGACGCCCTGACGATCTTCGACCAGACGGTCGCCTTCTGCGGAACCGACATCCATTACGGGGATGTCATCCGCAACCTGAACGTGCTGGACTACGAGTACAGTTTCTCCATGGTGGAGGACTTCCTGTCCGGCAACTACGGTGCTGCCCTGACCACCTTCGACGAGGTGCTCGGGAAGGGATTCAACGCCCTCCATTTCGTGGCCGCCCTGAGTTCGCACCTGCGGGACCTCGTCGTTGCGCGGACCGCCGGATTGGACTCCTTGCTGGAACTGCCGGATTCCCTGAAGAAACGGTACCAGGAGCAAGCTGCCCGCTGTCCGCTCCAGTTCCTCTATGAGGCCCTGAACATTACCACCGCCTGCGAAACGGGCTACAAGGCTGCGGTCAATCCGCGCCTGCACATCGAGTTCGCCCTGATGAAGCTCAGTTTCCTCACGGGCGCCGCCGGCGTCTCCACGGCCCCCCGTCCGGTCGCGGTTCCCAAACCCGTTCCGGCGGAAAAGCCTGTTCCTCAGGAACAACCGGCTCCTGCCGACAAGACCGCGGTGGCTCCGAAACCTGCACCTCCTGCACCCTCTGTACCTTCCACGCCTTCTGTACCTCCCGCACCTTCCGCTCCGGAGCGCCGCAAGCGTGTTCCCAAGACGGGATCATCCCTGTCGATGAACGCCATCATGGAAGAGAAAGAGCAGAAACCGGAAGAGGATGCTCCGGCCGGTCAGGTCCCCGGCGCCCTTCCTTCCAACGAGGAAGTCGAAAGCAAGTGGAAGGAACTGGCCGCCAAGTACTCCTCCCGTCCCCGCCTGGCCAACGCCCTGGCGCAGACCCGGCTCCGGATCGAGGAGGGAGACGGCATCAAGTCCGTCTATTTCACGGTCTCCAACGCTGCCCAGAAGCAGTGGATCGAGGAGAAACTCCTCCGTGAGCTGGAGAACTCTTTCCGGGAGATCCTTTCCAGCGTGAAAGTCAATCTCCACGTGGACGAAATCCCCGAGGAGGAACCCGGGGAGAAGATTCCCTACATGCCTGAAGAAAAGGCCCGGGACTTGATGGACAAGAATCCCGAAGTAAGGGCCTTCGTGGCCGACCTGGGCCTCGATACCAAATAATTCCGCCATGAAACTACGCGCAGAAAACCTTGTTAAGAAATACGGCGTCCGCACGGTCGTGAAGGGCGTTTCGATGGAGGTGAGCCAGGGTGAGATCGTGGGCTTCCTGGGCCCGAACGGCGCCGGAAAGACCACCAGCTTCTACATGATCACCGGCCAGATCGTCCCGAACGAGGGACGTATCTTCATCGACGATGATGAATTGACCAACCTTCCGATGTACAAACGCTCCCAGAAAGGCGTCGGCTATCTGCCGCAGGAGGCTTCCGTCTTCCGGAAAATGTCCGTGGAGGACAACATCATGTCCGTGATGGAGATGACCGGCATGACCCGGGAAGAAAGGAACGCCCGGCTGGAGCGCCTGATCGACGAATTCAGTCTCTCCAAGGTCCGCAAGTCCCTGGGCATCCAGCTCTCCGGCGGTGAGCGCCGTCGCTGCGAAATCGCCCGTGCCCTGGCCGTGGACCCGAAGTTCATCCTCCTGGACGAACCTTTCGCCGGCGTCGACCCCATCGCCGTAGAGGACATCCAGTACATCATCGCCAAGCTTAAGTACCGCAACATCGGCGTCATCATCACCGACCACAATGTGGGTGAAACCCTTGCGATTACGGACCGCGCCTACCTGCTGTACGAAGGTACGATCCTTCAGGAGGGTACGCCGGAGGAGCTGGCCGCCGACGAGGACGTCCGTACCAAGTACCTCGGTTCCGGCTTCGTCCTGAAGCGTTCCAAGAGCGTTGAACGCGCCCGCAAAGAAGCGGAGGCGGAAGCGATGGCTGCTGAAAAAACGGTGACCGAAGAATAGTTTGGCACACCCCTTGCTATAGACTAAGCCGGTTAGTTTTAAGTTGGTTTGGTTAATAAGGAACAGTAGAGGCGGGGCGCAAGGCCCGCCTTTATTGTTTCTATGCTTCCCTTGCCGCTGCTGCAACCTCCTCCAGCAGCCATTTGGGCGTGGATGTGGCGCCGCAGATGCCGACGCGGTCGCCGTCTTGGATCCAGGAAGGATCGATGTCGGAGACGGAGCCGATGCGATGGGAGCGCGGGTTTACGCGACGGCACAGGTCGAAGAGGACACGGCCGTTGGAGCTGGATTCTCCGGCGACGAAAAGGATGAGGTCGTGCGCCCGGGCAAAGGCTTCCAGGTGCTCGTGCCGGTTCGCCACTTGCGCGCAGATGGTGTCATGGACCGTCACGTGGACACCGAGGGAACGCACCCGGTCACAGATTTCCGCATATTCCGCGGGACTCTTCGTCGTCTGGGAAAAGATCTCGACGGGCTGGGAGAAGTCGATTTCCCCGAGACGGGATTCCAGCATGGCCCGGTTCTCCACCACGAGGGCGTCGCCGCCCACCTGGCCGAGCAGGCCCAGAACCTCCGCGTGCCCGATTTTTCCGAAGATGATGAGTGTCCCGTGGAGCCCGTCCGCATGCAGGCGGGCATAGGCTTCCCGGATATGCTTTTGCAGTTGCAGCACGACGGGACAGGTGCAGTCGATGACCTTCAGGCCGCGGTTCCGGGCTTCCGCATATGTCTGCGGCGGTTCGCCGTGGGCCCGGATGAGAACGGTTTCGCCTTCGGGGACGACAGAGAGGGTTGCAACGGTCCGGAGGCCTTTCGCGCCCAGGCGTTCGAGTTCGGCTTCGTTGTGGACGATGGCACCGAGGGAATAAAGATGGTCGCGGTCCGAGAGGAATCGTTCCGCGCTGGAAATGGCACGGATGACGCCGCCGCAAAAACCGGAACGGGGGTCGATTTCGACCGTTACCATGACATGGCCGGCGCCTCGAGGATGCCGAACTTGCCCTGGATGACGCCGAGGGCCCAGACCAGCTCCTCGTGGAGGGTCATGTGGGTGTTGTCCATCACATAGGCGTCTTCCGGCTGGCGGAGGGGAGAGGTCTCGCGGTGCGAGTCGATGTAATCGCGTTCCTCGAGGTTCTTGACGATGTCCTCGAAGACGGGCGTGTCGCCCTTTTCCACCATTTCGTCATAGCGGCGCTGGGCGCGGACTTTGGCATCGGCCACCATGAACACCTTCAGTTCGGCGTTCGGGAAAACGGTGGTGCCGATGTCCCGGCCGTCCATGATGACACGGCCGCCCTCGGAGAAGGCGCGGAGTTTCGCGTCCACATAGGTCCGCACGAAGGCGATGGCCGACACGGGACTCACGTACGAGGACACGGCCAGCGTGCGGATTTCCGTCTCGATGCAGCGTTCGCCCAGGTACAGGAGCGTCTTTCCTTCCTCGTTCCGGAAATGAAGGTCCAGCGTATCAATAACCGTTTTCAGCGCAGCCTCGTCAATGGTGCCGTCCTCCGCGATCAGCCCGTTCTCCATGGCGAAGAGGGTGACGCCGCGGTACATGGCGCCGCTGTCCAGGTACAGGAAGTCGAATTCTTTCGCCACCATCTTGGCGAAGGTGCTCTTGCCGGTGGCTGAGAAGCCGTCCACGGCGATGATGATATCAGGAACGTTCATAATCTTTCTCTCTCAAGAATGCAAATGTAGAAAAAAGTTCCGATATTTGCATAAACGAATGTTGTCTATGAAGATTCTGATTGTCGATGACGAACGGTCCATCCGGAACTCCCTCAAGGAGATCCTCGAGATGGAAGGATACCAGGTGGATACAGCTGAAAACGGCACTGCGGCCTGCGATCTGGCCGAAAAGGAGAAGTACGATGCCATTTTCTGCGACATCAAGATGCCCGGCATGGACGGAACGGAAGTGCTGCAGAAACTCGTTGCCGACGGGGTCGAGACTCCGGTCATCATGATCTCCGGCCATGGCGACATCGACACCGCCGTCAAGTGCATCAAGGACGGCGCCTTCGACTTCATCGGCAAACCCCTGGACCTGAACCGCATCCTTATCACCATCAAGAACGCGACGGACAAGGCCAACCTCGTCACCCAGACCAAGATCCTCAAGAAGAAGGTCTACGGGCAGGAGATGGTGGGACAGTCGGCCGGAATCCAGCATATCCGGGAAATGATCGCCAAGGTCGCTCCCACTGACGCCAGCGTACTCATCACCGGCGCCAACGGATCCGGAAAGGAACTCGTCGCCCGCAGCCTGCACCAGCTCTCGCAGCGGTCCATGATGCCGTACGTGGAGGTGAACTGCGCCGCCATCCCTTCGGAGCTCATCGAAAGTGAACTCTTCGGTCACGAGAAAGGCTCCTTCACCTCGGCCATCAAGCAGCACAAGGGCAAGTTCGAACAGGCCGACGGCGGTACCCTTTTCCTGGACGAGATCGGCGACATGTCCCTCGCCGCCCAGGCCAAGGTCCTCCGCGTCCTGCAGGAGCGCAAGATATCCCGCGTAGGCTCCGACAAGGACATCACCGTGAACGTCCGCGTGGTCTCCGCCACGAACAAGAACCTCGCCGAGGAAATCAAGAAAGGCACCTTCCGCGAGGACCTTTACCACCGCCTCAGCGTCATTGTCATCAAGGTCCCTACCCTGGACGAGCGAAAGGATGACATCCCGCTGCTGATCAATCACTTCCTGGACCAGATCTGCACCGAGACCGCCATGCCGCGCAAGGAGTTCTCGAAGGAGGCCGTCGACATGCTGGTGCAGAAATCCTGGACCGGCAACATCCGTGAACTCCGTAACGTCGTCGAGCGCCTCCTCATCCTCGGCGGCGACCCCGTGAGCGTGAAGGATATCGAGGATTATGTGTTTTGAGAGGGCTCCGTCCCGCCCCTACCCAAAAAGCCGGCCCGCATGGGTCGGCTTTTTGGGTGTCTGAAAGCGGAAAACCTTACTTCACGCGCTGGCCGTAGGAACGGTCGGTGGTGTTGACAGTGATGACTTCGCCGGTCTCGATGAAGAGGGGAACCATGATCTTGGCGC
>CACYWN010000013.1 GCA_902778105.1 uncultured Bacteroidia bacterium | reverse complement strand
ATACTGGGTCTCGAGGGTGGCAACGAACTGGGAGTCGGCCTTGAACTCGATCAGGTAATAGAAACCTGTGGTCTTGTGCTGGATCGGATAAGCGAGCTGACGCAGGCCCCAATCCTCTTCGTACACAACCTCACCGCCATTGTCGCGGATGAGCTGGGTGTACTTGGCAACCGCATCCTTCATCTGGGAATCAGACAAAACGGGAGTTGCAATGAATACGGTCTCGTACTGGTTAACCATTGTTTGTTAATTAATTGTTTATTAAATACTTAAGTCCTTTCTGAGGCGCAAAGGCCCCAAAAAGGACTGCAAAGATACGAATAAATTCCTGAAAATCAAAACTTTTTCCGGACACCCCTTACCGGATCCGCCTCCAGCGGATTGTCCGGCCAGGCATGCTTGGGATACCGGCGCTTCAATTCCTTCCGGACCTCGAAATAAGTTCCTTCCCAGAAGCTGCGGAGATCCGAGGTGAGTTGGACCGGTTTGAAGCCCGGAGAAAGCAGTTCCAGCAGGACGGGACGGCGACCGTCATCCACCCGCGGCGTATCCGCCAGGCCGAAGCACTCTTGCAGGCGCACGCGGACGACCGGCGCTTCCGCTCCCAACCTGTACTCGACGCGGATACGGCTTCCGGTGGGAACGGTGATATGCGAAGGGGCCAATCGGTCCACCGCCTGCTGCTGGGCCCAGGTCAATTGGGCCCACAAGGCTGCCGAAAGGTTAATTTTCCGGAGTTCCTGGGCGGTCGAAGCCCGGCCGATGAAAGGCGGTAGCCAATCCGGAGCCCGCTGCAGCAGGCCATCCGTCGACAGATCCGGCAACTCCAGTTCCGGATGCCAGGAAGCGACGGCCGCGACGCGACGCTGGAGATTGCCCACTTCCTCGGAGAATTCCAGCATGGACGGGCCTTCTTTCCGCACCGCTTCGCAAATCACACGGACGATTTCCTCCCGGGGCACGTCCGGAAGCGGTTGCGTGCGCACCGGAAGCTGACCGATCCGGAATTCCCGCCGGGCGACGACACTTCCCTGCCGGCTGTCCCAGGCGACGATATCCCTTTGACGGATAAAGGGTTTCAAGTCCGATGCGCCCAGCGGGGCAGCCAGGAAGATACGTCCGACACCGCCTGGAACGGCATGCAGGCTGCCCACGGCCAGCCATTCGCTGGCAGCGATGGGATCGGACGGGTCCACGGCCGCAAGGTCCCCGCTCGAAAGGCAGAAACGTCCCACCCCTTCCTTCCAGGCCTTGGCAATCCGTTCAGGACAGGCGGCTGCGAGCAAGGCTCCAGCCTCGAAAGGATCCGGATCCGCATTGTCCTCCGGAACCCGAACCATTTTCCGGTATTGCCCGGCGATGCGTGCTATCCGGTTCCATCGGCCTTCCCGCCGGGAACGGCGGGCGTCGCGGAGCGCCCGGAGGCGGAGATAGATACCCGCTTCGACCGTATCCAGCGGATCCTTCTCCTCCAGCAGGGCCGCAACATCGGCCGCCAGAGCCTTACGGGCCGGTGTGTCCGCTTTCAAAAGCATCTGCGCCACACGTGGATGGCATGGCAAGGCGGCCAGTTCACGTCCATGCGGGGTGATCCGGCCCGATTCATCCACGGCATCCAGCTCCTGCAGAAGTTCACGCGCATGTGCGAGCGAAAGCGCAGGGGGCGCAGAAAGCCAGGGAAGCCGCTCAGGGTGGGATTCACCCCAGGCGGCAATAGCCAGGACGGTGGGAGCCAGATCGGCCTCCAGGATTTCCGGGACCCGGATCGGAAGCATCCGCTGCTCCGTGGCCGTACTCCAGAGCCGATAGCAGATACCTGGAGCGACGCGCCCCGCGCGACCGGTGCGCTGGTCCGCCATGTCCCGGCTGATCCGCACGGTTTCCAGGCGGCTCAGGCCGCGCTGGGGATCGAAGACCATCTTCCGGCACAAGCCGCTGTCCACGACTGCACGGACGCCTTCAATCGTCAGGGAAGTCTCGGCGATGGGCGTAGCCAGGACCACTTTCCGTTCCCCCGGTGCGCTGGGAGCGATGGCCCGGCGCTGCTCAGCGCCCGACAACATGCCATACAAAGGGAAGACTTGCGCTGTCCCCAACGAACTCCCGAGATGTTCCGCGCAGCGCCTGATATCGGCCTCGCCAGGCAGGAAGGCGAGGATGTCTCCCTCGTGTTCCCGATACGCAATCCGAATCGTCTGGGAAACGAGTTCCGCGGCATTCTCAGGCTTTGCCTCTCCCCTGCCACGGACAATCTCCACCGGGAACATCTTTCCGCGGCTCTCCACGAGCGGCAGGTCCAGTTCACGGCATAGCGACGAAGCGTCGATGGTCGCCGACATCAGGACCAGTTTCAAGTCCGGGCGGAGAACCTGCCGAGCCTCGCGCGTGAGCGCAAGCGCCACATCCGTTGTCAGGCTCCGCTCATGGAACTCATCGAAAATCACGACGGAAACGCCTTCCAACCCCGGATCGTCCACCAGCCGGCGCACCAGGACCCCTTCGGTCATCACCTCGATCCGGGTCGAGGCTTCCACGCAGTGCTCGAACCGCATCCGATACCCGACCGTCCGGCCCACCGGCTCCCCCAGCATGTATGCCATCCGTTCGGCAATCTGCCGGGCGGCCACCCGCCGGGGTTCCAGCATCAGCACTTTCCCCTCGACCCCTTCCAGGATGGAAAGCGGAAGCAGCGTGGATTTACCCGCACCGGGCGGAGCGGTCACGACCACCCCACCGCGCCCTTCCAGGGCACGAAGAACGCTCCCGGCGACTTCGGCTACCGGGAGCGTTTTCTCATATGCGTGGAACGGAAGCAGCGCTATTTCTCCGGCACGTTCTTCAGGACCTCCTTCAGGTACTCCCAGGTACGGCCGACGGAAGCGATGTTCACCCGCTCGTCCGGGGAGTGCGGGTACTTGATGGTGGGACCGACGGAGACCATTTCCCAATGCGGGTACTTGGCACCCAGCAGGGCGCATTCCAGTCCGCCGTGGGTGGCCATGATCTTCATCGGGGTGCCATAGACTTTCTCGTACTGCTCCATCATCACCCGGTTCATCGGGGTGTCCAGACGCGGTGTCCAACCGCTGTATCCACCCTTGAACTCGATTTCGTCGGCACCGGCGATCTCGAAGATGCAGCGGACGCGCTGGGCAAGCCAGGCCTTGGCGGAATCCACGGCGCTGCGCATCAGGGAGTGGACCGTGATGCGGCCCCGCTCAGTGCGGACGATGGCCATGTTGATGGACGTTTCGGTGAGGCCGGGCATCGTCTGGCTCATGCGGATGACGCCGGACGGGCACGCGATGAGACCCTTCACGGCATTCAGCATCACGCTGCCCTGGATATACTTCGGCGCCGCGGGGACATCCTCCACGAACAGGACGGCACCCGGATCGCTGTCGATGAACTCGGACTTGATCTCGTCGAAGATATTGCCGATGAGCTTCTTCACGGACTCCAGGTTCTCGCCGGGAACGACGGCCTCTACCTCGGCCTCGAACGGGATGGCATTGCGCAGCGATCCGCCCGTGAAGCTGACCACCTGCACACCGAACACCTCCATCAGCGGGAGGAGGATACGGGCCATCACCTTGTTCGCATTGGCGCGATACAGGGAGATGTCCATGCCGGAATGCCCGCCCTGCAAACCTTTCACCGTGATTTTCAAGCCTTTGTAACCGGGCTTCGTGTTATACTTGCGGTATTTGAATTCGGCGGAGACGTCCAGGCCGCCGGCGCAGCCCACGCACAGTTCGCCCTCTTCCTCGGAATCGAGATTGATGAGGATGTCGCCCTGGAGGATGCCCGGCTTCAAGGCAGTGGCGCCGGTCATGCCGGTTTCCTCGTCATAGGTCACGAGGACTTCCACCGGACCGTGCTGGACGGAAGGGTCCTCGAGCACGGCAAGGCCCATCGCGACACCGATTCCGTTGTCGGCACCCAGGGTGGTGCGGTCCGCCGTCACCCATTCGCCGTCGACATAGGCGTCGATCGGGTCTTTCAGGAAGTCGTGGGAAGAGTCGGACGTCTTCTGCGGAACCATGTCCATATGGCCCTGGAGAATGACGCCGCGCCGGTTCTCAAAGCCCGGGGTGGCCGGAACGCGGAAGATGACATTGCCGGTCTCGTCCTTAAAGACCTCCACGTTGTGCTCCTTACCCCAGTTCAACAGATATTCGATGACCTTCCCTTCATGCTTGGAAGGGCGCGGAATCTGGGTCAGACCATAGAAATTACCCCAAACAACCTTGGGTTCCAAATCTTTGATGCTCATATAATTAACGTTTTAGTGTGTTATTTCAGGGGATACAGGCACTCGCGTCCGAGCTGATAGACCGGGATACGGCTGCTGAAAAGCGTCCTGCCGCCCGAGGTGAGCCGGACATTGCAGATGGCAGGAATCCGGTAATGGACCATGTTCTTCGAATCCTTGGCGGCCGACTGGCCGTCGGCGACTTCCACGGGTTCTAATTCCAGGTTATAGACCGTTCCGGGACCGTCGGAGATGAGCCCTTCCCGGCCGGACAGGCGGAAAGCCGGATACTGCTGCTTGCGGGCCGTGGCGGAAGGGACGATGTCGTAGGATCCGCTCTGCTCCCGGGTGACGGTATAGCCGGTGAAAAGGGTCAGGTATTCCTTCTCCACGCGGTCCAGTTCGGCGAGGGCCGCTCCGAGCGCCTCACCGCTGAAAGTGGCGTCGGTGTTTCCGGTGGAGATGTTGAAGCGTTCCTGCCGGGCCTTCAGGATCAGGTCGGCCGCCTCCTTCGCCTTCATCTCGGGAGTTTTCTCGACCTGGTAGGTTTCTTCCACGGGAATCCGGGTGAAAGCGGTATCCGTCTGGACTTCCTTCCACGTCGTACGGACCTCGCTGCGGGTGGCCGAGGTCATCCCTTTGGACCCGAAGTCGGCCTCCGGCTGCGGGTTGAAGCGCCAGATCAGGTCACCGGCCTCCAGTTTGTCCTGGAACGAAACCAGTCCCTGGGAGGTCAGGGCGAGAAAACGGTCCTCGGCTCCCTTGATATCCGTGGAGAAACGGGCGGCGGGATCGCCTTCCGCACGGGTGACCAGGCGTACCTCCTTCACATAGGAACGGGAGGCATCCGCCTGACGGACCTCGATGCCCAGGAACTTCTTGGCGAACGGGGCATAGGGGCCGGCGAAAAAGGATTCCTGAACGGCGTCCACTTCCACGGTGACGACGGTCTGCGGAAGGCTGTAGGTAACGGTCTGGGCCTGCATCACGGACGTAGCCGCGACAAGAAGGGTGCAGGCAAGGAGTTTGGGATTCATCGCTATTTCCTCCATCTCTTATGGGTCCAGAGGTAGTTCCAGGGCTGGGCCTGGATATCCTCCTCCAGATGCTTGTAAAACATTTTCAGGATTTGCTCGGGAGTGGATTCCGCAGCGTTTTCCACCAGGGGGACGAAGGTCATCTTGTAATGGCCCTGCTCCACCTGCCGCCAGCGGATATAGGCGACCGACATCCCGAGTTTGCAGGCGAGAACGGCCGCTCCTCCCATCGCCTCCGTATGCTGGTTCAGGAAGGTGCCCACCTCATAATGCTGCGTTTTCCAATAGGGATACTGGTCGGTGTTGAAGATATACAGTTTCTTGTCGTGCCGATGGGTGGCCGCAAACCGGAGGATGGAACTTCCCTCCACATAGCCTTCGTAGTCCAGGTCCGACACCGGAGCGAGCCGGTTGTCCGCGATGACCCGGTCCCAAAGTTTGCTGTACAGGGCGCGGTACACGACCACGACCTCTTTTTCGGTCCAGTTCCGGCGGCCGGGCGCACTGCGGTCGTACTGCCCCACGCCCCCCATCAGTTCCCAGTTCCCGGCATGCGAGTTCAGCAGCATGACGGATGTGGACCGGTCATAGAAATCATTGAATTCGTCGCTGTTGTCGATTTCCACAATGCCGCTTTCATAGAGCCTCTTCCGCCCCTTTTCCCCCCGGCATCCGCCAAACCAGACGGTTTCGGCCAGGATCTCGCCGAAATGCCGGTAGAAATCCTTCCGCATCCCGTCCAGGACGTCATAATCCACATCGGGGAAACTCCGTGCCAGGTTGGCCGTCAGGACATCCCGGCGATACCTGAGCACATCGCCGACCAGCCACGTCACGAAACGCGCTGCCCTGTAATGCTTTCTTAGCGGCCGCCGGGCGAGAAGGCGCATCAGGCCCTCCACGATGCGGACGCCGAACGTCCTTTTCTTATCCATATACCTTTACAAATATACTATTTTTATAGAAAAACTTTATTATATTTGTGAAATCGGACACGATAATTTTTATTAACCATCACTGATATGTTCAAAGGACAACACAAAGGTCTGTACGCCCTCGCGCTCGCCAATACCGGTGAACGCTTCGGCTACTACACGATGCTGGCTATCTTCATGCTCTTCCTCCAGGCGAAGTTCGGCTGGGGCGGAGCCACCGCCAGCCAAGTCTATTCCATTTTCCTGGCTGCCGTGTACTTCATGCCCGTGGTGGGCGGCTGGCTGGCGGACAAGATCGGCTACGGCAAATGCGTCGTGACCGGCATCATCATCATGTTCGCCGGCTACCTGTGCCTCTCCATCCCGACAGCGGCCAACGGACTCGGCGTCGCCCTCATGCTCGGTGCCCTGACCCTGATCGCCATCGGAACGGGCCTGTTCAAGGGTAACCTGCAAGTGCTCGTCGGCAACCTGTACGACGATCCGAAGTATTCCGCCAAGCGCGACTCCGCCTTCTCCCTGTTCTACATGGCCATCAACGTCGGCGCCATGTTCGCTCCCGCAGCCGCCACCGCCATCACGAACCGGTTCCTGGGCAAGGCCGGCCTCATCTACAAGGCAGACATCCCCGCCCTCGCCCACCAGTTCCTCGGCGGGACCATCACCCCCGAAAACACGGAGAAACTGACCTCCCTGGCCGCCCAGATGCCGGAGGCTTCCGTCACCTCGATGGACCTCGGCGCCTTCAGCCAGTACTACATCGACCATCTGTCCAGCGCATACAACATGGGCTTCGCCGTCGCCTGCCTCTCCCTGATCGTATCCATCGCGATCTACTTCGGCTGCAGGAACTGGTTCAAGCATGCCGACGTCAACGCCAAGCAGGCCGCCGCCAGCGCCACGCCCGTCAAGGAACTCACCAAGGAGCAGGAGAAGAGCCGCGTCGTCGCCCTCATCCTGGTCTTCGCCGTGGTCATCTTCTTCTGGATGGCGTTCCACCAGAACGGCCAGTCCCTGACCTGGTTCGCCCGTGACTACACGCAGAGTTTCGCGGAAGGATGGACCCGCATCGGCTTCAACATCTGGGCGCTCGCCCTCATCGCCGCCTCCGTCTATACGCTGTTTGCGACCTTCCAGAGTGAAAAAACCACTTCCAAGGTTATCTGCGGCCTCATCACCGCCGGCCTCTGGGTCGGGGCCTATGGCATCTACAAGGGCCTGGACAATCCGCTCGAGATCTTCCCGCAGCTGTTCCAGCAGTTCAATCCGTTCTTCGTCGTCGCCCTGACGCCGGTCTCGATGGCCATCTTCAGCGCCCTGGCGAACAAGAAAGATGCGAAGCATCCCGACGGACGGGAGCCTTCCGCTCCGATGAAGATCGGTCTCGGCATGTTCGTCGCGGCCCTGGGTTACCTCATCATGATCGTTGCCTCCCGCGGCCAGGCTTCCCCGGCCGCCCTTGCCGGCACCGTCTCTCCCGACCCGGTGGTCCCGACCTACCTGATGGGCACCTACCTCGTCCTCACCTTCGCTGAGCTTCTCCTGAGCCCGATGGGCATTTCCTTCGTCACGAAGGTGGCTCCGCCGCGCCTGAAGGGCCTGATGATGGGTCTCTGGTTCGCTTCCACCGCTGTCGGAAACTACCTGAGCTCCATCCCCGGCCTCCTGTGGGAACGCGTTCCCCTGTGGGCCAACTGGGCGATCCTGATGGCCCTGTGCGTCATCGCAGGCATCATCATGTTCTCGATGCTCAAGAAGATCAACGCGGCTACGGCCGAATAACCCTGCGGCACTGATCCTGTGCCGAGGATGTACATCATATCGGGCTGCAACGGCTCCGGAAAGACGACGGCTTCGTACGCCCTCCTTCCGGAGCTGCTCGACTGTACCGAATTCGTCAATTCCGACGAGTTCGCCAAGAGCCTGGCCCCCTTCCATCCGGAAACGGCCTATGTGACCGCCAGCCGGTTCATGCTGCGGAAGCTGCAATACCTATTCACCCGGCGGGCGGATTTCTGCATCGAGACCACCCTCGCCACCCGGTCGCTGATCAAAACGGTGCGCCGGGCCCAGGACCAGGGATACTTCGTCACGGTCGTCTACCTGTGGCTTGCCTCCCCCGAAATCGCCATCCAGCGGGTGGCGGCCCGGGTGGCGGCCGGCGGCCACGACGTTCCGGCCGACGTCATCCGGCGCCGGTACCATACGGGCCTGCATTATTTCTTCGAAGCATACGCCCCCGCCTGCGACAAATGGATGCTGGTGGACAACACCTCCGGCACCTTCGACACGGTCGCGGAAGGGACCCGCAAGGGGATGACGGTCCGGGACTTCGACCTCTACCAACAGATCAAATCCTCCTATGATTCACCCTAAACTTCACTATCTGGAGCTTTTCCGGGTCGGAGAGCCGGAGCTGGACACCCTCGTGGGCGAAGCCCTGAAGCACGGCGGAGACTACTGCGACCTGTATTTCGAGAATACGACCTACGGTAACCTGTCCCTCCGGGACGGAGCGGTGACCGCAGGCGGCAGGCACATCGATTATGGCGTGGGTATCCGCGTCCTCAACGGTGAAAGGACCGGCTATGCCTATGCGGAAAGCACCGCGATGCCCGATATGCTGGAAAGCGCCCGGGCGGCTTCAGCCATCGCCGACGGTACTTCCGCCTTCTACGAACATTCCGTCCAGGCTGACGCCAACGGGTCCCGTCTGGTCGGCCGCCGTTTCCGCGGCGAGCCCAACCCCGCCGCCGACCGGTATCCGGTCCATGTCCACTGGCGGGAAACGGAAGCCTCCGCCCTCATTCCCTTCCTCCAGAAGTTGGAACAGGCCGTCCAAGGCCGGGACAGCCGTATCGTCAAGGTGATGGTCATGCTGGCCTGGCAGGTCACGGACGTGCTGATGTACAACTCCCTCCGGGAACTCAAGTACGAAACCCGGCCGATGGCGTCGGTCGGTGTCACGGTCATCTTCCAGCAAGGCGGCCAGGTGGAGAACAAGACGGTTTCCCGCAGTTACCGGACCGGGGTGGAGATGCTCACGGAATCCCTGATCGAGGAAATGGCCGCCCAGGCGGTACAGGGTATCGACGACCGGTTCGCCGCCCGTCGTCCCAAAGGCGGACAGATGCCCGTGGTGATGGGGGCCGGTGCCTCCGGTATCCTTCTCCACGAAGCGATGGGACACGCCTTTGAAGCCGATTTCAACCGTAAGGGAACCTCCATCTTCTCCGACAAGATGGGACAGCGCGTGTGCGCGCAGGGAATCCAGATCATCGACGACGGAACCCTCAAGGGCAACCGCGGCGCGCTCAATTTCGATGACGAAGGCGTTCCGGGGCAGAAGACCTACATGGTGGAGGACGGAATCCTGACCTCCTACCTGCACGACCGCATCAGCGCCCGCCACTACGGGGTCTCCCCCACCGGGAACGGACGCCGGGAGTCCTTCCGCTATGCTCCCATTCCCCGGATGCGCGCCACCTATATGGAAAGCGGACAGGCCTCCCCCGCAGACATCATCGCCTCGGTTCCGCAAGGGATCTATGTCGATGAGTTCGCCAACGGGCAGGTCAAGATCGGAGAAGGCGACTTCACCTTCTTCGTCAAGAGCGGCTACCTGATCGAAGGCGGCCGGCTCACCGCCCCCGTGAAAGACATCAATATCATCGGCAACGGGCCGGAAGCCCTGCGGAACATGGTCGCCGTGGGCAACGACCTTGCCATCGATCCCGGCACCTGGACCTGCGGCAAGGAGCAGAGCGTTCCCGTCTCCTGCGGCATCCCCACCGTGCTGATCCAAAACCTGACCGTAGGAGGGGAATGAAGATGCTGACAGACCAGGAAATCGCCCTCGCCAGGGCCTCGATGGACTTCGCGCTGGAAAACGGAGCGCAGAAGGTACGCGTAACGCTGAACAAGAGCCTGATGGAACTGTTCGGGATACTGAACGGGCAGCTGGACAAGGTCACCCATGCCCTGGACCGCAGCCTGCAGCTGTCCCTGTTCGTAGACGGAAGGTTCGGCAGTTTCTCCTCCAACCGGCTGGACCGGGAAGGACTGGAACGGTTCATCCTCGGTGCCATCGACACCGTCCGGAACCTGGAACCCGATCCCGCCCGTGACCTTCCGGCTCCTGAACGGACCGTCCGGGACGCATCCACCGGCCGGGAGTTGGACCTGTATGATCCGGCCTATGAAACCCTTACCTCCGAAAAAAGGAGGGAGATGGCCCTCGGAACCTCCGTATGGCAACGAAAGGCCGTCCTGGAACAGGGATTCAGGCTCCTCTCCGAGGAAGGAGAGTATTCGGACAGCCTTTTCGACAGCGTCGTCATGGATTCCAACGGACTCTTTGCCCGACATACGGAGACATCCTTC
The DNA here is from genome assembly GCA_902778105.1 of uncultured Bacteroidia bacterium. Classification (GTDB taxonomy): domain Bacteria; phylum Bacteroidota; class Bacteroidia; order Bacteroidales; family UBA932; genus Cryptobacteroides. The sequence goes on along the minus strand of CACYWN010000013.1, from coordinate 42,759 downwards.
GAAATCGGTTACGAAGTGACCGTGGAGGATCCCTCCGGCAACCGGTACGCCAGTTACTGGTGGGATGCGACCCCGAAGCTGGAACAGATCCTCCCTTCTCTCGGAACCTGTTGCGAACAGGCTATCCGGAGAGCGGCCGCCCAGATCGGTCCCCAGGACCACCCGGGCGGGAAATGCGACATCGTGGTGGACAGCGAATGTGCCTCCAAGTTCCTGACTCCGGTGCTGAACGCCCTCGGCGGCTATGCCGTGCAGCAGAAGAATTCCTTCCTGCTGGACAAGGTCGGACAGCAGGTCTTTTCCGAGCATCTGACCGTCCTGGACCGTCCACGCAGCACGGGAGAGACCGGAGCCCGCCTGTTCGACAGCGAAGGGGTTGCCACACAGGAGTTTCCGATCATCGAAAAAGGCGTTCCCACACGCTATTTCGTCAACACTTATATTGCGGGAAAGACCGGGATGGCCCCGACCATCGAAGATGCCACCCGTCCGAGAGTCATGCCCTATGGCGGATGCAAGACCCGGGATGACGTACTTCGGAAAGTCGGGAAAGGCATCCTCATCACCGGTTTCAACGGAGGAAACTCCAATTCCTCCACCGGAGACTTTTCCTACGGGATCGAAGGTTTTGCCTTCGCGGACGGCCGCATCACCCATCCCGTGCGGGAGATGCTGGTTACCGGCAATTTCCTGGACCTGTGGAGCCGCCTCATCGCCGTCGCCGACGACGCCCGTTTGTGCATGTCAAAATTAATCCCGACCTTAGCGTTCGAAAAAATCGACTGTAACGGATGAAAATCGAGAAAAACAAAGTGGTGGCCCTTACCTACGAACTGGAAGTGGAAGGAAAAGTGGTGGATGCCGCGACAAAGGACCAGCCCCTGGACTACATCCAGGGCATGCATATGCTTATCCCCCGTTTCGAAGCTGAACTGGAAGGCCTGGAAGAGGGAGGCGCCTTCGCCTTCACCATCCAGCCCGAGGAAGGTTACGGGGCCTACGACGAAAAACGCCGCATCCTCCTCCCGAAGAGCGCTTTCACCATCCAGGGCGAAATCCGCGAGGACCTGATGGAAATCGGGCGGATCCTGCCGATGGTCGGCGCCGACGGCTCCATCGCCAACGCCACCGTGGTGGAAGTGAAAGAGGAAGGGGTGACCATGGATTTCAACCATCCGATGGCCGGGAAAGTCCTGCATTTCAAGGGAGAAGTGCTCTCCGTGCGCGATGCCACTGAAAAGGAACTCACCGAAGGCCTTCACGGGGAATTCCTCCCGCTGGAGGAAGAACACCACTGCTGCCACGGCAAGGGAAAGGGGCACTGCCACCATCATCACGGGCAGGAAGACGGCGAATGCTGCCATCACGATCACGGTGACGGCGAATGCTGCGGCCACGGCCATTGTCATCACGAAGAAGAATAGGTGAAGACAGCCGTCGTCATACTGAACTGGAATACGAAGGATTACCTCCGGGAGTACCTGTCGGCGCTCATCGCTTCCACGGAAGGATTGGATGCCGAAGTCATTGTTGCGGACAATGCGTCCGCAGACGGGTCCCCGGAAATGCTCGCAGCGGAATTCCCGCAGATCCGGCGGATCCTCCTGGACGACAATTACGGCTTTACCGGCGGCTACAACCGGGCCCTGGCCCAGGTCGAGGCCGAATACTATGTCCTGATCAACTCGGATATCGAAGTACCGAAGAACTGGCTCAGGCCGCTGTTGGACTGGATGGACAACCACCCGGAATGCGGCGCCTGCGGTCCCAAACTGCGCTCCCTGTATGACCGGAACGCTTTCGAATATGCGGGGGCGGCCGGAGGATTCATCGACCGCTACGGCTATCCCTTCTGCCGCGGCCGGATCATGAGCATGGTGGAAAAAGATGAGGGACAATACGATACGCCCGCCGATGTCTTCTGGGTCTCCGGCGCCTGCCTGATGGTCCGCAGCCGGCTCTGGAAGGAACTCGGCGGCCTGGATGACCGGTTTTTCGCCCATATGGAGGAAATCGACCTGTGCTGGCGCATCCAGCTGGCCGGATACCGGGTGAGCGTAGTACCGGAGTCGTACGTGTACCACATCGGAGGCGGGACCCTCCCGAACGATTCCCCCTTCAAGTTACGGCTCAACTACCGCAACAACCTCCTGATGCTGGAAAACAACCTCGCCAAGACCTTCAGGGCCCAGGGGGCCAGCGTCAAGGGAGCCCTGGGGAAGGCACGTCGCCGCATCTTTGTCCGGATGCTGCTGGACGGGGCTTCCGCCGCAAGCTATCTCGCCACGAAGAAATGGGCCTCCTACAAGGCTGTCGTCAAGGCCCATGCCGAATACCGGAAACTCCGGCGGGAGCCGGCCCCGGAGGAGGTGGCGGCACAAAAAAGAACCACCATCCAGGGGTGGTATCCCCGCTGGATGGTGATCCGGGCCCTGACGGGCCGGAAAATCAAATTCAATTAGCCGGGCGCTTGTACCCTTCCTGGGTAGCCCTGGCAGCCATCCGCTTGATGCGGGTTTCCGTATCCGGATGGGAAGAGAACAGCTTCTGTACGGCACCTGCCTGGGCACCGGAACCTCCGGCTACCATCTGCAGCTTCTCAAAGGACATCGCCATTCCCCAGGGGTTCTTGCCGGCAGCCTTCAGGAATTCATAGCCGTAATCGTCGGCCTGGCTCTCCTGTTTCTTGGAATACTGTGCGTTCAGGACGGCATTTCCGATGGCGCCGAGCTGGGAGTCGGTCAGGACAGCGGCCGTCTCGCTGGTGGAGGCCAGCCCTTCGAGGGCGGCGCTCGTCAGGAGCTGCGTGCGCATCTCTTTCTTGGTGTGCTTGAGGGCGACATGGCCGATTTCATGGCCGATGACCCCGAGCAGTTCGTTGTCCGTCATGACGTCCATGATCCCGGTATAGACCCGGACGCTGCCGTCGGCGCAGGCGAACGCATTGACCTGGTCCTCCTGATAAACCTTGAAGTTCAGCGGAACGCCGTCCACGGCATCCAGCCCCTTCGTCAGGTTGCGGAGCCGCTTGGTGTAGGGATTGCTCTCCGGCAGGACACGGCTCTGGGCATCAAGCTGGGTAATGTATTGGTGGACATAGGCCTGGACCTGTTCGTCGGAAAGGGACAGGGCCTGCGCGGCGATCATTCCGCCCTGGAGGGCGCGGGCCGCGTTGAAGGTTTCGGAGCAGGAGACGAGCAACAGCGCGCCGGCTGCAAAGGCAAGGAGTCGTTTCATCATACCGCAAATATAAACAAATTTGTGAAGAATTGACTATATTTGTGGACGTTAAAAACAAAGGCGTATGAAGATCATCATCGAAGGGGCCGGCCAGGTGGGTTCCCACCTCGCGAAGATGCTCAGCCACGAGGGCGGCGACATCACCGTCATCGACGACAACGAGGGACGGCTCCAGAAGCTCAACTCGACCGCAGACGTGGTCACCGTCGTAGGGGATCCGTCCTCGGTCAGGGTCCTGCGCGACGCCGGCTGCGCCCGGGCCGATCTCTTCATCGCGGTCAACCCCTTCACCACCCAGACCGTGAACATCGTCAGCGCCTTGCTCGCCAAGCGGCTGGGCTCCAAGCGGGTCATCGCCCGCATCGAGGACGAAGCCTATCTTCTCCCGGAAAACAAGCTGATGTTCAAGGATATGGGCATTGACATGCTCTTCTACCCCGAGAAAATCGCCAGCGACGAGATCATCGACATGCTCAAGCACACGGCCTCCACCGACTCGATGGACTTCGCCCGCGGCAAGCTCCAACTCGTGGTCTTCCGCCTGGACGACGACTCTCCCATCCTGGACATGAAGGTCGCCGAGTTCACCGCGGCGATGGAGGCGGCGTCGGCACAGGCCCAGCTGCGCATCATCGCCATCGCCCGCAAGGGTGAGACCATCATCCCGAAATTCGACACCAAGTTCAACTACAACGACCATCTGTACATCATCGCCAAGCGTGAAGGCGTCCCCACCATCATGAAGTTCCTGGGAAAGGACAACATCGAGGTGAACAAGGCGATGATCCTCGGCGGCAGCGAAATCGGCGAGATGGTTGCCGCCCAGCTATCCAGCCAGCAGTTGGAGGCCGTCAAACTGATTGAAATCGACAAGGACCGCAGCCGGGAACTGGCTGAAAAGCTGCCTTCCGACGTCATTGTCGCGAACGGGGACTGCCGGAATTCCGACTTCCTCGTGGAGGAAGGCATCCGCGAATACGACGCCCTCGTGGCGGTCACCGGCAACGACGAGGCCAACATCCTCGCCTGCGTGGTCGCCAAGAAGTTCGGCGTGGCGCGCACGATCGCCCAGGTGGAGAACCTGGAATACCTGCGTCTGGCCGAGGATATGGGCGTAGACGCGGTCATCAACAAGAAACTCATCACCGCCGGCCGCATCTTCAAGTTCACCCTGTCCGACAAGGTCCGCTTCGTCCGCTACATGAGCGGGACGGACGCGGAAGTGCTGGAATATACGGCGGCACCGAACTCCAAGGTCACCAAGGGCGCGCTGAAGGACATCGGATTCCCGCGCAACGCCATCATCGGCGGCATCATCCGCGGCAGCGAATCCTTCATTGCCGTGGGCGACACCCGGATCGAACCCTACGACCGCGTCGCCGTCTTCGCCCTTCCCGAAACCGTCAAGGAGGTCGACAGATTCTTCAAGTAAAAACGCCCCATGGCTTACGAACAGATACTCGTCCGCATCACCGGCAAGGACCGGATCGGACTCACCGCTTCCATCACCGAAATCCTGGCCCGTTACGACGCCCAGATCCTGGACATCGGCCAGGCCGACATCCATTCCACCCTGTCCCTGGGCATCCTGTTCCGGATCGACGACCAGCATTCCGGCCAGGTGATGAAGGAACTCCTGTTCAAAACCACGGAACTGGGCGTCCAGGTCGGGTTCGAGCCCGTTCCGGATGACGATTACGAGGAGTGGGCCAGCCGCCAGGGCCGGAAACGCTATATCCTGACGATGATCGGCCGGAGCCTCTCCGCCGCCCAGATCGGCGCGGCCGCCAAGGTTATTGCCGACCAGGGCCTGGACATCGACTCGATCAAACGCCTGACCGGCCGCTTGAGCATCGCCCACCCTGAGCGCAACACCCGGTCCTGCATCGAGTTCTCCCTCCGGGGCATTCCCAAGGACAAGGAGGCGATGCAGAAGAGCCTGATGCGGCTCTCTTCCGAAATGGGGATGGATCTCTCCCTCCAGCGGGACGACATGTACCGCCGGATGCGACGGCTCATCTGCTTTGACATGGACTCCACCCTCATCCAGACCGAATGCATCGACGAACTGGCCGACCGGGCCGGCGTCGGGGCCGAGGTCCGGGCCATCACGGAATCCGCGATGCGCGGGGAAATCGATTTCAAGGAGAGTTTCACGCGCCGGGTCGCCTTGCTTAAAGGCCTGGACGTGAGCGTCATGCAGGACATCGCCGAGCATCTTCCCATCACCGAGGGAGCGGACCGTCTGATGTCGGTCCTGAAGACCTGCGGTTACAAGATCGCCATCCTCAGCGGCGGTTTCACCTTCTTCGGGGAATACCTCCGCAACCGGTTCGGAGTCGACTATGTCTATGCCAACGAACTGGAGATCGGCGAGGACGGAAAACTCACCGGCCGCTATGTGGGCGAGATCGTGGACGGACGCCGGAAGGCGGACCTGCTGAAACTCATCGCCCAGACCGAACGGGTGAACCTGGCGCAGACCATCGCCGTCGGCGATGGCGCCAACGACCTGCCGATGCTCTCGGAGGCAGGACTTGGCATCGCCTTCCATGCGAAGCCCCGCGTCGCGGCCAATGCGCGGCAGTCCATCAACACCATCGGCCTGGACGGCGTCCTGTACTTCCTCGGTTTCAAGGACAGCAACCTCGGAGAACAGGGGAGGATGTAATCCATGCGGTTCCGCTTTCTGACAGTCCTCGGCTTCCTGCTGGCCGCCTCGTTCCTCCATGCCCAGCAGACCCACGTGGACGAAGTTTCCATCGACACCCGCGCCACTTTCCACGAGCAGACCATGGACGGGGTATACAACTCCCATTTCCAGGGAGATTACCTGAACCTCCACATCAAGGGACAACTGGCGGATAATCTCACGTTCCGGGTGCGGCAGCGGCTGAACAAGAAAATCGACGAATTGAACCCCTTCAACGCCACCGACTTCCTCTGGCTCAAGTGGCAGGCCACGCCCAAGTGGTCTTTCACCGCGGGGAAACAGGCCATCCTCATCGGCGGCTATGAGATCGACTCCCCTCCGATCGACGTCTACTATTACGGGGCTTTCAGCAGCCGGCTGTACCAGTATTACGCTTTTGGCGCCACTGCCACTTACTCCCCCGCCCCCGGGCACCACATCTCCGTGGAATTCTGTCCATCCCCCATTTCGCCGGGCACGCAGGACGCCTATTCCTACAATCTGTACTGGAACGGAGAGATCGGCATCTGGCGCACTACCTGGAGCTACAACTACGTGGAAGACGAGTTGCACCGGAAGATGAACTGGATCGCATTGGGAAACAAGTTCTCGTTCGGAGACCTGGTCGTGGACGTGGACTACATCAACCGCGCCGCCTTCGGCCAGCCCCGTTTCCTGTTCTCCGACTGGACCATCATCAGCAAGGCCATCCTTACCCTGGGCAAGTGGAACCTCTGCACCAAGGTAGGCTATGAACGGAATGACGCGGAAAACGTCGCTCCCGACGGCATTTCCTACGATTTGGTCCTGCCAGCCGGGAACGACTATCTGTATGGGGGCGCCGGGGTGGAGTATTTCCCGCTCGGAAACGAGAACCTCCGCCTGCACGCCGTCTATTTCAGGGACAACCACGACCGGGTGAACAACTTCGACGTGGGGATCACCTGGCGGTTCAACATCTACAAGCGGTAAACCCGCCTACAGCGTAAAAACGGTTTCCTTCAGGATTTCGGAGACAGTCGGGTGCGGGAAGACGACTTCCTTCAGCTGCTCGACAGTCATCCCCTGCTCGATGGCGATGCAGGCACCGTGGATCATCTCGGAGCAGGGATTGCCCAGCATATGGACGCCCAGCACCTTGTGGTCCTCCCGGCCGACAATGACCTTGCAGAGGCCCTCGCCCCGCTCGTTTTCGGCCACGAAGCGTCCGGCATAGGCCATCGGGAGTTTCAGGACGACGCAATCCAACCCCTTCTTCTCCGCTTCGGCCTCGGTAACGCCCACGCCCGCCACCTCAGGATTCGTATAGACCACGCCCGGGATGGCGTTGTAGCGCATCCGGTCGGCCTTGCCCAGGATACCGTTCACGGCCACCTCGCCTTCGCGGGAGGCGGTATGGGCCAGCATCGAGAAGCCGGTCACATCGCCCGCCGCATAGACGCCGGGAACGTTCGTACGCATGTGGTCGTCGACCTTGATGCCGTAAGGACGGCCGGCGGGATTCAAGGCGAATTCCACGCCGATGTTCTCCAGGCCGAAACCCTGGATGTTCGCCCTGCGCCCGACGGAAACGAGGATCTTCTCCCCCGTGGCGCGGCAGACATTCCCGTCCGGGTCCTCATAGACGACATCGTTCCCTTCCACGGCCGTCACCTTGCAGCTCAGATGGAACTCCACGCCCTTCTTCGCATACTGGGCCTGGAGCATCGCGCTGATTTCGTCGTCCATCGGGCCCAGGATCTTCGGAAGCATCTCCACCACCGTCACTTGGGTGCCGATGGAGTTGAAGAAGCTGGCGAACTCCATTCCGATGACGCCGCCGCCGATGACGACGAGGCTCTCGGGCCGCTGCTCCAGGGCCAGGATCTCCCGGTTGGTCAGCACCGTATCACCGAGGCCCTCCCGGAGACCGGGAATCGGCGGGACGGCCGCCTCGGAGCCGGTGCACACCAGGAGGTTACGGGCTTCGAAAGCCTGGTCGCCGGAAACGATGGTGATGACGTCTCCGGTCTTTCCCTGGATCACCGCCTCGCCCCTCACAACCTCGACGGAGGCTTCCCGCATCTTGACCTTGACGCCGCCGACCAGTTTCTTGACAACCTTGTCCTTGCGCTTCGACACCTTGGCATAATCCAGGGACGCGCCTTCCACGGACACGCCGTACTTGTCGGCATGGTGGGCATAGTCCAGCACCTTGGCGCTGTACAGCAGGGTCTTGGTCGGGATGCAGCCTTCGTTCAGGCATACGCCGCCCAGTTCACGTTTTTCGAAAAGGATGACGGAGAGGCCGGCGGCACCGGCACGTTCCGCGGCCACATAGCCGCCCGGGCCTCCCCCGATGATGGCAAGATCGTACATAGTTCAGTTTATCTGGTTCAATTTATTCCACAGGTGCAAAGATAGTCATTTTTCATTCCGCTCCACGGTGGAGCGGCCGGATCCGGAGGGTCCGTTCATAAACGGTCGGGTAAGCCCTGTAAGCACCCAGGATTCCCCGGGCAGTATCCCCGACGCCGGAGGTGGTGTAGTCCAGGTTCAAGGTGATGTCACCTCCCCGCTGCAGGTCAAACTGGTACAGGGCCTTGGTGAGGTTGTCCGTAGTGCAGTCATACGCGTTGAAGGCGAACGGCTGGTCCATGGAGAATTCCAGGCCGGTGCCGGCCGCGTCCGTCATCCGGACCCAGCGGCTGTCCATCCTCAGGCCGTAATCCTGGGGAATCAGGTAGGGCTCGTACATCGCATCGATGTCCGACTGCCAGACTCCCAGCCGGTAACCGCTTCTGCGGTCCGGATAGGAAGCCTGCGGCCCCCTTCCATGCCATTCAACCCGGTCCAGGGACTTGTCCAGCATGAGGGTGACGCCCAGGCGCGGGAGCCAGGCTGGCATGTTCCCCTGCGGGCACACTTTGTGACACACAGTCAGCGTACCGTCGCCGGCAACACGCCAGGTCCACGTTTCGTCAAACCCGTTATACGTATTACCACTGATATAGGCGTCCAACTGGACGTTCTCACTGCCCAGCAAAGCCAGGTCGCGGACATTGACGACCACCTCGTCCCCCACTTCCCGGGCATCCACCCGGATGGGCAGCGCAGACATCCGGTCCAGACCCGCCACATAGTAATGGGAGGCCAGCACCATCCCGGAACCGAGCGTTCCGTATCCGTTTGCGTCAATCCTTCCGCCGCTTCCGCTGTTCCAACCGTCCAATTCGTTCGCGAGCGGCGCCCGCCAGACATTGAGCCGGAGCGGTGCGGAGAGCATTTCCTTTCCGTCCACGACCGCTGACACCAGTTCACCTGAAGCGGCATCAAATCGGTAGGCAAAGCCTTCGCCGGTAACCGTAAATCCGCTTCCATCCCGTCCCAGCCTCGCTTTGCCGGAAGCGGGAACAGGCTTAGCGGGCACATTCCAGGACGACAGCTCAAACTGGTCCCAGGATACTTCGTGCCCTTTCGGGGCCCAAACCTCATCCGCTGCCAGTACCGAACTGACCGTCAGGCGGTATTCCTTTCCGGGAACGGCCTCCGGATGCGGCATCGGAATGCGGACGACGGCACGGTCCATCGGAGCCACGTCCAGCGGCATTCCACCGGAAGCGACCACATCCGCATCGGCCGTCAGCGTCCAGGAAGTCGCATAGTGCGAGGCGTTCAGGAAACGGCTCCGGTTCCACACCTCCACAGTTCCCTGTTCCGGATCCAGGAGCCGGAAGGACAGCGGCTGGGTGCTTTTTTTCATCTGCCACATCTCTGGCTGCGGCGTGCGGTCCGGCCAGATACTGCCATAGGTCCGCGCCCCGAGGCCATAGGTCCAGAATGTACCTTCCACGGACTCCTCCTCGAAGTCCAGCCAGAGGGAGGCTCTGGACGGATCGAAGGAGCCCGGCTGCAAGGCCTCGGCGAAGATGCCGACATTGTCGATGACGGCATCACAGGTATAGACGCCCGTCTCCTGCCCGCAGGTTTCCTCATTCCGGCCGATGCAGACGGCCAGCGGAAGGTTTCGGATACGTCCCTGCATAGGCTGCGAAGCGACTTCCGAGCCGTCGATATACAGTTTCATGGAGGCTCCGTCGTAGGTGGCAGTCACATTGTGCCACTTGCCTTCCCAATCTGCGGGAAGGGCGGCGGACAGCACCTGTTTCTTGCCCGTGTCCAGGTAGAAATCCAGCCGTTCGTCGCGATATTGCCGCAGACCGTACTGGTTCTCGCCCTTGGTCAGGAGATAACCGCCCGACACATTGTATTTCCGGGGAAGGACATCCAGCGTGAGGGTGAGCCTGTCGCCGGCGATTTCCACGGCATCGGCCCGGTACACCTGGACCCACTGGTCCTGCTTATCGAGGTCGATGGCTTTTCCCGTGGGGCCATTGACCAGGGTGGCCTTGCCCATGATATGGGCCGGAACCGCATTCGGCGACCGGTCTTTCAGCGCGCGGACCGGTTCTTCCAGGCCCGGACTCACGAAATCCCAGATGGCGCCGCCCAGGAGCTTGGGATGGGCATATATTACCTCCCAGAAATCGTCCATGGCACCCCCGCCGTTGCCGGCGACGGACAGATACTCGTCCATGAAGGAAGGACGCAGGTCCTCCCGGTCCAGCCCATAGCCGATCTCGTGTTCGAGGGGAATGGGATAACGGGGGCCGACGATGTCCTCGGCCGGATGCTTGGCCGCATTGCCGCCATACATCCAGAAACGGGTAGGATCCAGGCGCTTGCCTTCCTTGACGACCTCCGTGATGTTGTTTCCTTCGCCGCTCTCGTTGCCGGCGCTCCAGAAAAGGACGCAGGCGTGGTTGCGGTCCCGCAGGACCATCCGCCGCACCCTTTCCCGGTACATTTCGGTGAATTCCGGCCAGTCGGACACATATTCCGAAGCATGGGACTCATCCCCGGTCTCGTCGATGACGTAGAGGCCATACTCGTCGGCCAGGTCCAGGTATTCGTTCACAGGCGGATAGTGGGAAGTCCGTACTGCATTGAAATTGAACTGTTTGAGGATTTCCATATCGCGGCGGACAACCTCCTCGGTCATCGCGTGTCCGAGCGTAGGATGCTGCATGTGGGAACACTCGGCGCTCACCTTGATGGGCTGCCCGTTCAGGTAGAAGACGCCGTCGCGGATCTCCGTCTTCTTGAAACCGATGCGCTTGCCGACCTTGTCCACGACCTTTCCGGACGCATCCGTAAGGACGAGGTCCAGCCGGTACAGCGCCGGGGTCTCCGCCGTCCATTTCTCCGGGGCCGTCACCTTCGCCGCCAGCTTCACGGTCTGGAAACTGTCCGGTCCGATGGAAACAGGGCCGCCAGCCATTTCCGCGACCTTCTTCCCCTCCTTGGAGACAGTCGCTTCGACCTTGTATCCGTTCCCCTGCACGTCAAAGCCCCGCAGATCGACGGCGACGCTCAGGTCCGAATCCACGAAATCCGGGCCGAAGTCCGTAATCACCTGCCAGTCCCAGATCCGGGCCTGCGGGGAGGCATAGAGGGTCACATCGTCAAAAATGCCCGCCAGCCGCCAATAATCCTGACCTTCCAGGTAATAGCCGTCGCAGTACTTGAGCACCAGCACGGCCAGGGTGTTCTTTCCGGGCTTGAGATACTTCGTGACATTGTACTCCGCAGGTTCCTGGGCACCTTCGTTATAGCCCACTTCCTGCCCGTTGACCCATACGAAAGAAGCCGATGCCACTTTCTCGAAACGGAGGAACACCTGCTGGTCCTTCCAGTCCCTGGGCAGGGTAAAAACAGTCCGATAGGCCCCCGTAGGATTGAATTCGGGAACCTCCGGGACACTTACGGCGAAGGGTGGCGGCGTCACGCTGCCCCCCAGACGGGATAGGAAATACTCCCGGGCATTGGCCGGAAGATCCGGAGTCTCCAGAGCCGCCAGGAACCGCTCCCGCATCGCCTTAGGCGGCAGCAGCGGGAAAGGAGCGGTGACATTGCGGAAAACGGCCTGGCCGTATCCCTGCATCTCCCAGTTGGAAGGGACTTCGATGGTGCGCCACTTCCGGTCATTGAAAGCCGGCTTGAAGAAATCCGCAGGAACCTCCGATGGACACTCGTAATAGCCGAACTTCCAGGTTCCGTTAAGGGAAAGGGACTGCTCCGGAAGATGGAACGCCCGCCCGGGCTCCTGGTTTTCCTCGAAAACGGACGTGTTCTCGATGTAATCGGGAAGCCGGTCCAGATAGGACTGTGCGCCGGCGGGAAGCGCCAAAGCCAGCAAGCAGCAGGAAAAAGCCGTTTTGACCGTCATCACAAAGTTATTTCAAGGGTTTGCTTTCCAGGTTTGTAGGGGATGAAGACCTTTCCGCCCTTGCCTGTCTGGCGGATGGTCAGATCGTATTCCGCATCCCGGAAACGACGATAGACGCGGTAGTTACCGATAGGAATACAGGGTTCGACAAGCAGGCCGTCGAACTGCGGCTTGATGCCGAGGAGGGCCTCGCTCACGGCCTTCCAGGTCCAGGCGGCCGTGCCGGTGAGCCAGCTGTTCTTGCCTTCGCCGGGCCGGGCGGCGTCCTTGCCGGCCACCATCTGGCAGAATACATAGGGCTCCACCTTACGCAGCCCCTGGTCCTGACAGAAAGCGGGGGTAATCTTCTTATAATGCCGCCAGGCATCGTCGGCCCGGCCGGCCATGGCCTCGCCGATGATCACCCAGGGATTGTTGTGACAGAAAATGCCGGCATTCTCCTTGTAGCCTTCCGGATAGGAGCTGATTTCGCCGTAATCCTTGATGTAGCGCGTATAAGCGGGGTTGTTCAGGACCAGGCCATGCTCGCATTCCAGATACTTGACGGCGGAGTCCAAGGCCTTCTCACAAAGGCCCTCATCGGCCCCGATCCGGGCCATGGTGCACCAGCCCTGGCTTTCGATGAAGACCTTTCCTTCCTCACACTCCTTGGAGCCGATCTTCCGGCCGTAATAGTCGTAGGCGCGGAGGAACCATTCACCATCCCAGCCGTACTTCTTCACAGCCTCTTCCATCGCCGCCACGGCCTCCTTGATACCCAGCACATACTCGGGATCTTCGGCCACGGAAGGATGCGAGAGGAGCTCCGCGAAATCGCGTCCCTCGGCAACGAACAGGCCGGCGATCATCAGGGATTCCGCCTTCGAGCCTTCGGTCTTGTTCTCCGTAGTCTGGAAGGACTCGTCGGGATTGTCGGAGAAGCAGTTGAGGTTCAGGCAGTCGTTCCAGTCGGCCCGGCCGATGAGCGGGAGGCCGTGGGGGCCCAGGTTGTCCGTCACGTGCTTGAAACTGATTTTCAGGTGGTCCAGCAGGGGAACCTCCGTCCCGGGCTTGTTGTCGAATGGGACCGGCTCCTGCAGGATGCCGAAATCACCGGTTTCGCGGATATAAGCCACCGTGCCGAAGATGAGCCACAGCGGGTCGTCATTGAAACCGCCGCCGATGTCGTTGTTGCCCCGCTTGGTCAGGGGCTGGTACTGATGGTAGCAGCCGCCGTCCGGGAACTGCGTGGAGGCAATGTCGATGATCCGCTGCCGTGCCCGCTCCGGGATGAGATGGACGATGCCGGCAAGGTCCTGGTTGGAATCGCGGAAGCCCATGCCCCGGCCGATGCCGCTCTCGAAATAGCTGGCACTCCGGCTGAAGAAGAAGGTGATCATGCACTGGTACTGGTTCCAGATGTTCACGGTCCGGTCCAGTTCCGGCACGTCGGATTCCACGGAGAAACGCCCCAGGAGGTCGTCCCAATAGGCTTTCAGGGCCGCGAAGGCCGCATCAACCTGCTCCCCGGTCGCGAAGGCTTCCATCATCGCCCGCGCCTTGGCCTTGTTGATCACGGCAGGGGCGACAAACTTCTCCTCCGGCGCATTCTCCACATAGCCAAGGACGAAGACCAGTTCCTCCGAAGTTCCCGGCTCCAGTGTCAGGTCGAACCGGTGCGAGGCGACGGGGCTCCAGCCGTGGGCCACAGAGTTTCCGGAAGTGCCGGCGAGGACCTGCTGCGGCGCCTCGAAACCGTTGTACAGGCCGATGAAGGTTTCCCGGTCCGTGTCAAACCCGTCGAAGGGACGGTTCACGCCGAAGAAGGCGTAATGGTCGCGGCGTTCGCGGTATTCGGTCTTGTGATAGAGGACGTTCCCGTCGATTTCCACCTCGCCGGTGGAGAGGTTCCGCTGGAAGTTCTCCATGTCGGTGGAGGCGTTCCACAGGCACCATTCCACGAAGGAATAGAGCTGGAAGGTCTTTTTCGCCGAGCCCGTGTTCGTGAGTTTCACCCGGTGCACCTCGCAGCGATGGCCGATGGGAACGAAGAAGAGGACATCGGCTTTCAGACCGTCCTTCTCCCCCGTCACCCGGGTGTAGCCCATGCCGTGACGGCACTCATAGGCGTCGAGGGCGGTCTTGCAGGGCTTCCAGCCCGGATTCCAGACCGTATTGCCGTCCTTGATATAGAAATAGCGCCCCCCGTCATCCATCGGCACCCCGTTGTAGCGGTACCGGAGGATCCGGCGGAACTTGGCGTCCTTGCAGAAGCAATAGCCGCCGGTGGTGTTGGAAATCAGGGAAAAGAAGTCCTCCGTCCCCATGTAATTGATCCAGGGCCACGGGGTGGCGGGATCCGTAATGACGTACTCGCGGTGCGCGTCGTCGAAATAGCCGAACTCTTTCATGTCCTGTATGGTCGATACAGGACAAAGTTACACACAGAATCGCGGACTTGCAATACCTTCAGGGGCTGTCATTTCCCCTCGTACCAGGCTTTCATGACGTAGAACGCCTTCTTCTTCCGTCCGTCATCGCTGACGAGGCCCTTGCGGTTGTAGTAATCCTGGATGCCGGGCAGGACGCGGCGCGGGGAACGGAAGTCCTTGAGGATCCAGGGGGTCGTGCCGGAGAGACCGTCGATCTTGTCCAGCATCGCCGTATTCTGGATGTACAGGTTCTCCTGGAACTCCTCGGTCCAGCGCTCGCCCTTGTCCCCGTGCAGGCCGGCCCTGGCACCGCCGCCGAACTCGCTCACGATCACCGGTTTCTCGTAGGGAACCTCCCAGGTCATCTTCGGTGCGTCATCCACATCGCGGTACCATCCGATGTACTGGTTGAAGCTCACGACGTCCACATACTCGTGCATGTTGTCCTGCAGGCGGTTATGGAAGTTGGAAGCGGACGTCACCTCCATGGCCATGCTGATGAGCCGGGTATCGTCCAGCGTACGCGCATACGCGGCCAGCCGCCCCAGGAAGCTGTCCCGCTCGGGCGAATGCGGCGTTTCGTTGGCAATGCTCCAGATGATGACGTTCGCCCGGTTCACGTCCCGTTCGATCATGTCCCGGAGCTGTGCCTGCGCATTGGCATAAGTGGCCGGATTCGTCCAGGCGATGGTCCAGTAGACCGGGATCTCCGACCAGACCAGGAAGCCTTCCCGCTCCGCTTCCCGCACCATGTATTCGTTGTGCGGATAATGCGCCAGACGGACGAAGTTGCAGCCCATCTCCCGGGCCCATCCCAGCCGGACGGCGGCATCCTCCGCCGAATTCGCCCGGCCGCCGCCGAAGGCCTTCTCGTCGTGGATGCTGATTCCTTTCAGGAAAATGGGCTTCCCGTTCAGCAGGATCTGTTTCCCCCGCGCCTCGATGCTGCGGAATCCGATCGCGTCCTTCACCGTCTCCCCGTCCATATCGACACAGACCTCATACAACCGGGGGCTCCCGGGAGACCAAAGCTCCGGCTTGGCCTTCACGTCCAGCGAAGCCGTGCCGTCCGCACCGGTGACCACGGTCTTGTCCACCTTGAGTTCCGGCACTGTAAGCCGGACCTTCTTCCCTGCCACCGGGGCGTTGAGCCTGACTTTCCAATGGATGAGACCGTAATCCTTCCGGTCCAGCTGGAGACTGTAATTCTCCACATAGACCGGGGCCACGTCCACCAGCAGGATGTCCCGGGTGATGCCGCCGTAGTTCCACCAGTCGAAGATCTGCGTAGGGACGTCTTCGGCGTGCCGCTTGTTGTCCACTTTCACGACCACGAAGTTGGTCCCGTCCACGACCAGGTCCGTAATGTCCAGGTTGAAAGGCGTATAGCCGCCTACATGATGTCCTGCTTTCCTGCCGTTCACCCACACGTGGGCCTCATAGTTCACAGCGCCGAAATACAGGAGCGTACGCCGCCCTTCCGCGGGATGCCAGGTGAAATCCTTCTTGAACCACACCGTGCCCTCATAGAAGAACAGCCGTTGGTCGCGGGTGTTCCAGTCGGAGGGAAGCATCATCTTGTCGGACTTGTCGAAATCGTATTCGATGAGGTCCTTGGGCGTCTCGGGCTTGGCATTCTGGAAAAAGCCCCACGGGGTGGGATTCATCCGGTAGTCGTAATAGCCTTCCTCCTGCACGTCCACGATGTAGCTCCACTCTCCCCCCAGGGAGACGGTGTTCCGCCCGGGAATGATTCCGACAAGGGGAATCTCTTCGGCCCGGAGGGCCAGGGTGCCGGCCAGGAGCAGGAAGGCCGACGTTTTCAGAATCAAATGCTTCATTCTCTTTTAAGTATTTCAGGAAGGATTCTTCATGCGCCGGTATTCGGACGGGGAACAGCCATACTCTTCCCGGAAACACTGCCGGAAATAGATGAGACTGTTGATACCGACATTCCAGGCCGTCTCGGAGACGTTGAAATTCCCGGAGGCCAGCATCTCGGCCGCCTTCCGCATCCGGATCTTCCGGATGTATTCGTTGGCGGAAATCCCCAGGAGCGATTTCATCTTGCGGTAGAGCGTGGAAACGCTCATGTGGAGGTTTTCCGACAGCCAGGCCACGTCCAGGTTCTCGGAAGAGAGATTCTCCTCGATGAGTTCGGTGATCCGCCGGACGAATTCATTGTCAATCGCCAGGAAGGATGTGGCCGCAACTTCCTGTTCCTCCCGGCCCTGGATGGCGCTCCCGAACTGTTCGGCCAGGCGCTTGCGGGATTCCAGCAGGTTCCGGACACGGCTCCGGAGCATACTGGCGGTGAAAGGCTTGGTCAAATAGGAATCGGCACCCGCCTCATAGCCTTCGCTCCGGGCTTCATCCGTGTCTTTCGCCGTAAGGAGGACCACCGGGATATGACTCACCTGGACGTCTTTCTTGATACGGGAACAAAGCTCGATCCCATCCATCACAGGCATCATGATATCGCTGATCACCAGGTCCGGAACCGCCTTGAGGATGGCGGACCAGCCCTCGGCGCCGTCCTTGGCAAGGACGACGGTATATTCCTCTCCGAGGGTTTCCCGGATATAGTTCCGGATGTCCTCATTGTCCTCCACGACCACGAGGATGGGTTTGGAATCCTGCCTAGGATCCGTCAGGGACTCCTGTCCGGGCGTTTCTTCCCCGGCCCCCCTTTCCTCCAGGGGAATGGAGACCGTGAAGACGCTGCCCTTTCCGGGTTCGCTGTCCACATGGATCTGCCATCCGGAAAGTTGTACGAGGTTCTTGACGAGCGCAAGGCCGATACCGGTACCCTGGGCGAGATGGTCCCCGCGGATCTGGTAGTAGCGCTGGAAAATCTTGTCCAGTTCGTCCCGGGCGATGCCATAACCCGTGTCCGAAACGCTCATTTCCGCGGTTCTGCCGTCCTCCGTGGTGGAAAGACGGAGCGTGACCGTCCCGGAAGGCGTATACTTCAAGGCGTTGGACATCAGGTTGTTCAGGATGGAGGTCACGATGTCCGGATCGAACTCGGTGAGGATGCCCTTCTCCACTTCGAGGACGATGGCCGTTTCCCGATGGGTATTGGCCTCGACAAACCCGCGGCCAACGCCTTCCACCATGGAACTCAGATCGCCGAAGGAGGCGTGGACCTGCATGTTCTCCGTCTCGGTCTTCCGGAAATTCAACAACGTATTGATCAGGTCCAGGAGCCGGTTGGCGTTCTGCTGGACGACCCGTACCTTGGCCCGGGCCTTCTCCGACAGGGAAGGGTCGTTCTTCAGGTCCTCGGCAGGGCTGATGATCAGGGTCAGCGGGGTCCTCAGTTCGTGGGTGATGTTGGTATAGAACCGCAAGCGTTCCTCATTGGCTTCCTGTTCCATCCGGGCGGCCGCCTGTTCCTGCTTCAGGTTGTTCCTCCGGCGTGCCCGCGCAAAGAGGGCGGCGACCACGATTCCAGCCAGGAGCAAGGCAAACAGGGCATACAGAATCAAGGCGACCTTCGACAGCCACCAAGGGGGCGTAATCCGGATCTGGAGGAAAGCCACATCGCGGCTCCAGTCATCATTGATAAGGCGGGAACGGACCTGGAGGAGATATTTGCCGGGAGGCAACTGACGGAAATTCAGCACATGGCTGTTCTCCGCCGGATACCAGTCCCCGCTGCCGATCCGCCAGGAAAACTCGGTCTGGTCCATCAGGCCGAAGTCGTCGGGAGCGAAGGAAATGAAGAAATTGTTCTGGCGGTGGTTCAGGACGATTTCCTTCCGGTTCCCCAGAAAGACGGTCTGCCGGTCCTGTTCCTGGGACACGGAAGTAAAGATGCCCAGTTCCGAAAAATGGACCCGGGGAGGGACATCCCCGCGCTTGACATTCCCGGGGTAAAAGACGGTGATGCCCTCGGTGGAGCCGAAGCAGAGATAGCCGTCATCCCGGATGGCGGCGGCCCCGTTCTGGTAATTGCCCGGGGCGATATTGTTCCGATAGCCGAATTCCGTAACTTCCCCGTCGTTCCTGTCATACCGGCAGATGGAAAGGTTGGTGGCGAACCAGATGTCACCGTCCCGGTCCTCCACCAGGGCGCGGATGAATTCGGACCGGAGCGGCGTCCGGACCGAAAAAGTGGAATCCACGACAGGGACAGGGCCTGACAGGTCATACCGGACCAGTCCCCGTCCGGTCGCCGCCCACATCCTTCCTTCCCGGTCAGCCAGCAGGTCCAGGACCATGTTGGCCGAAGAAACCGATCCTGTCTGGAAATGGGCAACCGTCTCCATGTTCCGGTCATAGACGATGACCCCCCGGCCGAAAGTCCCCACCCAGAGCCTGCCTTGGGGATCGAGGGCCAGGGACCGCAGGAAGTTCTCCGGCAGGCGGTCCTGCGCGGAAAAACGGTGCAGCAGATTCCCGGATTTCCGGTCTGCGAGATAGAGTCCGGTTCCGGTTCCAAGCCATAAAGAATCTCCTTGCTGGAGCATGCAGCGGACTTCGACGACAGGCACCTGAAACTTCCTCCTGCCTGCCGCGTCGTAAACGGCCGTCGTTCCGGTAAAGGAACCCACCCAAAGGTTTCCGTCCGTGTCGACCAGGGAAGAAAGGATGCTTTTCCCGGTATCGCCCGACCGCGGATCGTCCAGTCGCCGGAAATTGCGGTCCAGGACGTCGATACGGCCGCCTTCTCCCCCGACGAACAGTTTTCCGTCACGGGAAAAGGACACTGCCGTAATGCTGGAACTGGACAGGGGGTCGGGATAAAGATAGGCGGAGAAGGGCTTCGGCCGCCGGCTGACGAAAAGGACTCCGCGGCCATAGGATCCCAGCCAGAGATTACCGAAGGCGTCCTCGCACATGGCATGGACACCGATGTCGGAAAGCTCCTCCGTCTGCGGAAGCCGGGTGAAAGCGGGATGGCCGGAAATCGCATCCAGGTCCGCCCTCCAGACCCCCTGGAAATCAGGAGATACCAGCAGTTTCCGGTCCCGGGTGACCATCACGGAGAAGATTTCCCCGTCCGGCAGTCCGGAATTCGCCCGGTTGAAGACATGGAAATCGCGGGTGACGGGCCGGAAGAAAGCCAGCCCCGACCAGGTTCCGAACCAGATGTTGTTGTCCGGGTCCCGGTAGACACAGCCGATGATGTTGGAAGGCAGACCGTTCTCCTGCCCATTCGCCTCATACCGGACCGCGGTCCGCTTCGCCGGATCGAGGACGGTGACGCCCTCTCCAAAATGACCTATATAGACCTTTCCATCCGCCCCGAGCGTGAAACAATGGATGCGGTAGTCCAGCATCCCTTCCACATTGGAGGAATTGAAATGGTCGATGGCACCGGTCGACGGATTGTAACGGTCGATGCCGTCCAGGTAGGTGCTGATCCAGACATTCCCCTCCCCGTCCTGTTCCATGTGGGTGATTTCCGGGGAGGAGATGCCCGTTTCGGACCCGTCCGGATAGAAAAGGTCCGTCTCACCTGTCATATAGTGGTATCGGCCGAGCCCGGCCCGCTGGGTGCCGACCCAGACGACGTCGGACTTCCGGTCAGCCAGCACCTGGTTCAGGTTGTTTCCGGGGATGATGCCCGACGCCTGGGTATAATTATGGACGGAGACCCCGTCGAACCGGTTCATTCCCTCCTCTGTCCCGATCCACACCGCCCCGTAGCGGTCGATGTCCAGGGATACGATGAAGTTGTTGGAGAGGCCCTGTCCGGTCGTCAGGCGCTGGGTCTGGACGGGCATCACCGGTTCCGCCCCGAGGGCCAGGGTGGCCAGGAAAGAAAGGAAAAGCAGGAATAACGGGCGTTTCATGAAGGCGCTGATTAAATCCGTATCAAAGGTATTCAAAAAAAACCATTTATCGTATGGAATCCGTGCATTGAACGGAAAAAGACCATTTTTGAACGGAAACAGACCCTTCCACAGGGTTTCGTTTACTATTTTTATGGCGAAAAATGGTTGGTTGATTTGGTTTGACGCCGTCCTCCGGTAAAACCGTTGCCGGAGGACCAGGCGTCAGAGAAAAGAGACCGCTGGACAATAACACTAACTATCAACCCATATGAGAAAACCCATCCGTTTCCTGCTGGCAGCCGCCGCCTTCCTTTTCCTGGCATCAGCTGCCTCCGCCCAAGTCAAACTCAAGGAGACCACGACCACGATCCCGACCTACCTCGTCGGCGATCCGGAACTGGATCCCTATTTCTTCACCGGCCGTACCTACCAGGGTGCCGCCGGGCACATCTATCCGTATCCCATCTACGACATCCTGACGGATGAACGCGTGGACCGGGACTACAAGTACCTGACCCTCGAGAACGAATACACCGAGATCGGGGTGCTCCCTGAAATCGGCGGCCGTATCTTCCACGCCCGCGACAAGGGGAACAGCTACGACTTCTTCTACCGCCAGCACGTGATCCGTCCGGCCCTGATCGGCATGATCGGTTCCTGGATCTCCGGCGGCGTGGAGTGGAACATCCCGCACCACCACCGCGCTTCCTCCACCCTCAACGCCGGTTACGAAGTGGTCGAGAACGCCGACGGCAGCAAGACCATCTGGATCGGCGAGACCGAACTCCGCCAGCGCCTCAAGTGGAACATCGGCCTGACCATGTATCCCGGCAAGTCCTATGTGGAGGCCACCTTCCAGATGCAGAACCGCACCCCGATGATGCAGTCCTTCCTGTACTGGGCCAACGTGTCGGTCCACGCGAACGACAACTACCAGGTGCAGTTCCCCCCGCAGACCGTCTACGGAACCACCCACAGCAAGACCAACTACTCCGACTGGCCGTTCACCGCGGCGGCCGGTGCCCAGGACGCCTGGGACACCAGCTGGTGGAAGAACTGGAAGGGTTCCAACTCCACCTTCGCCGTGAATTACACACAGGATTTCCTGGCCGGCTATGACTTCGGCAAGGACGCCGGTACGGTCCACTTCGCGAACCACCATGTAGTTCCCGGCAAGAAGTTCTTCCTGTGGGGCACCGAGAGCGTGTGGAACGAGATGCTTACCGAAGAGGACGGCGCCTACCTCGAGCTGATGGTCGGCACCTTCTCCGACAACCAGCCGGACTACAGCTGGATCGGACCGAACGAGGTCCGCGTGACCAAGCAGTACTGGTATCCGATCAAGAAGATCGGCGGTGCCAAGAACGCGACCCTCGAAGCGGCCGTGAACGTAGAGCGCAAGTCTCCGACCTCCGTCATGGTGGGTTTCAACGCCACTTCCCTGTACAAGGGCGCGAAGGTGGTGGTGAAGGCCGGCGGCACCGTGCTTGCCGAGGAAACCATCACCATCGACCCGAACACCCCGTTCCTCAAGGACTATACCGTTTCCTCCGCCGTTCCGGACAAGGACATCTGCGCCGCCCTGTATGACAGCAAGGGGGTCGAACTCGTCAGCTACAGCCCTGTGGTGAAGGACGAGATCGAGCGCCCGCACCCGGCCGACCGTCCGAAGGAGCCCGCGGAATATGAATCCGTGGAAGAACTCCTCCTCGCCGGACAGCGCCTCGAGGAATTCCACAACGCGCGCGTGAATCCTCTTCCTTATTATGAGGAAGCCCTCCGCCGCGACCCGAAAGACTCCCGCGTGAATGTGAACCTGGGTATCTGGTATGCCCGTCACGCCCAGTGGGAAAAGGCCGAAGGCTATCTGCAGACGGCCTACCAGCGTCTGACCGGCCTCCATTTCATGCCTGAGGTGGACAAGACCGGCATCCTGTATCAGACCAACCCGAAGGACGGCGAGATGCTCTACTACCTTGGTGTCGTCTCCTCCGCCCTCGGCAAGTGCTCCGAGGCCGAGAGCTACTTCTGGAAATCCACCTGGTATCCGGGCTTCCAGAGCGCTTCCTACCGCTATCTGGCCGAACTCTACTGGAAGCAGGGCAAGAAGGACAAGGCGATGGATGCCATCGACCGTTCCATCGACCTGAGCGGCAAGAGCACCGTCTCCAAGTTCCTGAAATCCTTCTTCCTGAGCGAACAGGGCCGCACGGCCGACGCGAAAGCCCTTCTCAGGGAGAACATCGCCTTCGACCCGCTCGACTTCCTCAGCCAGATCGAACTCGCCCGCCTGGAAGGCAGCGACGCCGGTCTGAACCACGCCATCACCCACATGGGCATTCCGCTCCAGGAGGTGATCGAAGTGTCCACCTTCTACGGTGGAGTCGGCGCCTACAAGCAGGCCACCTGGCTCCTGGACTACGCCATGGCACACGGTACGCCCTACGCCTCCACCCCGATGCAGAAGAACGCCGTCGAGCCCTTCACGGCTTCCCCGCTGCTGAACTACATGGCCGGTTACTACACCTCCCTCGCCGGTGACAAGGACAAGGCCCTCGCCTACTACCAGAAGGCCGCCACAATGTCTCCCGACTTCTGCTTCCCGTCCCGCGTGGAGGAGAAAGCCATGCTGGAGGACGT
This sequence comes from uncultured Bacteroidia bacterium, assembly GCA_902778105.1. Taxonomy (GTDB): domain Bacteria; phylum Bacteroidota; class Bacteroidia; order Bacteroidales; family UBA932; genus Cryptobacteroides. Next base: position 19,722 of record CACYWN010000013.1, on the reverse strand, counting down.
CATCGCCATGAACCCGTCCGACGCCAAGGCCCGCTACTACCTGGGCAACCTGCTCTACTACTATGAGCAGAAGGACGAGGCCATCGCGGCCTGGAAGGCCTCCACCGAGGTGAATCCGAACTACGGCATGGCCTGGCGCAACCTCGGTTTCGCCACCGACAAATACCTGAACGACAAGGCCGCCGCCGCTGACCTGTACAAGAAGGCCATCGCCGTCGACCCGACCGATCCGAAGTTCTTCACCGAGTACGACGTGCTCGCCGAAGCGCTCGGCACTCCGTCCAAGGAGCGTCTCGCCCTCATGGACAAGAACCGCAAGACTGTCTTCAAGTCTGACGATGCTACCTCCCGCCTGGTGTACCTGTATGTGGAGAACGGCAAGTATGACGATGCTCTCAATATTCTGAAAGACCGTCACTTCCGTGTTTGGGAAGGCGGACAGACCGTTTACACCCAGTTTGTGGACGCCCACCTGCTGAGAGGTCTCGGCCTGCTTTCCAAGAAGAGGAGTGCCAAGGCGCTTGAGGACTTCCTCGCCGCCGGCACCTTCCCGCGCAACCTCGAAACCAACGAACTCTCCACCGGTCCTGTGGTCGCGAAGGTCGCTTACCACCAGGGTCTCGCTTACGAAGCCCTCGGCCAGGCGGACAAGGCCCGTGAGGCCTTCGAGCGCTGCATCACCACGGCTGGTGGCGGCAACGCCTTCTCCCGCCGCCGCGGCGCCGGTGACGAGAGCAAGTACTTCGTCGCCATGGCCCAGAAGCATCTGGGACAGACCGCCCAGAGCGAGCAGTCCATCAAAGACCTCCAGGAATATGTGAACAGGCAGCTGGCCCAGAGCGGCGCCACCTCCGTCGTGGACATCTACTCCAAGTTCGGCGAGGACGGCACCAGCGCCACCATCACCGCCCGGAACCTGTACCTGCAGGGTCTCGTGAACCTGGCCCAGGGCAACAAGGCCGAGGCGCGCCAGAACTTCACCCGTTCCCTCGAAGTCAACCCGTCCAACGTATGGGCCAAGTACTTCCTCAGTCAAAGCAAATAATCCATACCTATTAACCCTTTTAATTACTAACACAAACCGTTTTTCGTATGAAAAGACTTCTTGCATTCCTGCAGATGACTGCATGTCTCGTGCTCTTGGCCCTTCCGGCCGCAGCACAGCGGTCCCATGCGGTCCGGGGTGTCGTCACAGACGCCACCGGTCCCGTCCCGGGCGTGAACGTCGTGCTCGTGGGCGGCAACGCCGTGGGAACTATGACTAACCAGGACGGTGCGTACTCGCTCCCTTCGGTTCCCGTGGGGTCCGTCCTTCAGTTCTCCTTCGTGGGCTACACCACCGTCGAAATCACCGTGGGTGCCCAGGAACTCATCAATGTCTTTATGGAGGAAGACACCAACCTCCTGGATGAACTTGTGGTCATCGGTTACGGTACCGTACGAAAGAGTGACCTCACCGGTTCCGTCGCTTCCGTCAGCGGCGATGAAATGACCAAGGCCGCGACGGGTGACGCACTGTCCGCCCTCCAGGGCCGCGCCGCAGGTGTTTCGATCGTCACCAACACCGGTGACCCGTCCGCTACGGCCCAGATCAAGATCCGCGGTACCGGTACCACCAACAACACCGACCCGCTCTTTGTCGTGGACGGTTTCCCGATGAGCAATATCGACTTCCTTTCCCCGAACGACATCTCCTCCATCGAGATCCTCAAGGATGCATCCGCGACGGCCATTTACGGTTCCCGGGGCGCTAACGGTGTCGTGATGATCACGACCCGCCAGGCCAAGGCGCAGGCGCTCAGGGTTCGTGCGACCGCTGAATTCGGCGTCACGGCTCCGCCGCGCAAGCCGGCTATGCTGACAGCTCAGCAATATGGAGAGATGGTCAACCTTGCGAACACCAATTCCGGTCTGGCCGCCGACTATAAAGTCGGCACCACGACGACCGACTGGTTCAATGAAGTGATGCAGACCGGCCTCTACCAGAACTACAACCTCAACCTGAACGGCGGCAGCGAGGCCGTTGCCGAGAACTTCTCTGTCAACTTCTATGACAATCAGGGTACCGTGAAGAGCACCGGCTTCAGCCGTATCAATCTCACGTCCAACACCCAGTTCAAGCCGTTCAAATGGATGACCCTCCGGGCTTCCCTGTCCGGTTCCTTCGCCAAGACCAAAAGCATCGGCTCCAACGGCAGCAACAACGCTTCCATCCTGCTGTCCTCCCTCATCGCTCCGCCTGACGTGCCGGTGTGGGATGACGCCGCCGATTACTATCACGGCATTCTGGCCATCCGTCTGGCAAACCCGGCCGGTGTGGTTTACCGCAACGCCGACGGCGGTTCCAACCAGCGGAACAACCTCATCGGTAACTTCAGCGCGGACATCAAGTTCCTCAAGTACCTCACCTTCACTTCCCGTTTCGGCTACCGCTACAACTTCACCTTCGGTGACAGTTTCGGCCCGATTTACTATGAGACTTCCAACATCGCCAGCGGTAACAACTCCGTGGGCCGCAGCACCTCCTATTCCAAGGACTGGACCTGGGAGAATATGCTGACTTTCGCCAGGAAATTCGGCAAGGCCCACGACTTCTCGGCGATGGTCGCCATGTCCGCGCGGGATTTCTACACGGAGAACTGGAGCGCCTCCAGGCTGGACCTGCCGTCCGAAAAACCGGAACTCCGCTTCCTGAGTGCCGCGACCAACACGACCCCGAGCGTGAGCGGTTCCGGCAGCGCCCTCGGCATGCTGTCTTACCTTGGCCGTATCAACTACTCCCTGCTGAACCGCTATCTGCTCACCGTCTCCTTCCGTGCTGATGGTTCTTCCCGTTTCATCGGAAACAATAAATGGGGTTACTTCCCTTCCGCCTCCTTTGCCTGGAAGTTTACCGAGGAACCTTTCTTCAAGAATATGAACCAGCAGTTCCTCGACAGCGGTAAGTTCCGCATCGGTTGGGGGCAGATCGGTAACGAACGAATGAGTTCCTACTATCCGTACCAGACCAACATCCGCCAGGGTCAGTACTACATCATCGGTGACACGCCGACCCGTACCAACGGCGCCGCCACCGGCACTCTCGGTAACGCGGACCTGAAGTGGGAAACCTCCGAGCAGTTCAATGCCGGCGTCGACCTCGCCTTCCTTCGCAACCGCCTTACCCTGACTGCCGATTACTTTATCCGTAAGACCGACAACATCCTTCTCAGTGAAAACGTACCAAGAGTCTCCGGTACGGCCAGCATCACCCGGAACGTGGGCGGTATGGAAAACCGCGGTGTGGAACTCACCGTGGGTTGGAAGGACGATATCGGTGACTTCCATTATGGCATAGAGGGAAATGTATCCTTCATCAAGAACAAGGTTACCAACCTGGGTAAGTCCGGCTTCCTGTCCAGCTCCTTTGCTTATGACTATGCCCTGATCGATATGCAGGGCCAGTTCAGCGGCGTGCTTCGCTCCGAGCCCGGCCAGCCGTTCAACTCATTCTATGGCTATGAGTTCCTCGGTATTTTCCAGGACCAGGCCGAAATCGACGCCTACAAGAACGCCAAGGGCGAACTGATCATGCCGAACGCCAAGCCCGGTGACTCCAAGTTCGCCGACATCGGCGGTGCCTTCGATGATGACGGGAATCCCATTCCTGACGGCAAGATCGACCAGAACGATATGACGTTCATCGGCAATCCCCATCCGGCTGCCACCTTCGGCCTGAACATCAACATGGCCTGGAAGGGCTTCGACCTCTCCATGCTGTGGCAGGGCGTTGCCGGCGTGGACATCTTCAACGCCTCCAAGTACTACTTCAACAAGTTCGACGGCACCCAGAACGTGCTCGCCAGCGCTTACAAGGCAGGCTGGAGCGGCAAGGGGTCGACCAACCTGGTTCCGATCACCCTCGCCGGTTCCCGCGATGCCGCCCGTAACTCCCAGAACTGGTGGCAGTCCACGATGTATGTCGAAGACGGCTCTTACTTCCGCCTGAAGAACATCCAGTTGGGTTATACTTTCGCTCCGGCATTCATGGCCAAGAATCAGTCCATCCGGCTGTATGTTTCCGCCCAGAACCTGCTGACCTTCACCAAGTACTCCGGCCTGGATCCGGAAATTCCGGGCAATGGAATCGACCGTGGCCAATACCCGCAGCCGCATGCCTTCATCTTCGGTGTGAACTTGAACTTTTAATGTCCTATGAGCCTTATGAAACACTATAGAATCCTCGCTGTCATCGCCACGCTCATGCTGGCATGCTCCTGCAACTACTTGCTCGAAAAGAGCCCGCTGGGCTCCCTCGCGGTGGAAAACTATTACACCTCGGAAGAGGAGGTCAACACGGCTATTCTCGGTGTTTACCACGTGTTCATGACCGAAAATTTCGGCCTGTATCATTACCTTCACGTGGGCGACAACACCTCAGATGACTCCATGCTCGCCAACAACCGTTCCGACGGTGCACGCTGGGCTCGGAACGCCTTCTCCCTGGTACAATTCAACATCCTGCCCAACAACAGTTACGCCTGCAACAATACCTGGAACCAGGACTGGCAGGTCGTGACGAACGCTAATTACATCATTGAGAACGTCCAGAAGAACAATATTCCGAACGCTGACAAGTATATCGCCGAAGCGACCTTCCTGCGCAGTTATGTCTATTTTGACATGGCTGCCCAGCTGGGCGGACTGCCTCTGGTCGACCATATCCTCAAGGCCGAAGAGTACTACAATCCCCGGGCTTCGATGGAAGATACCTGGAAATTCATTGAAGATGGTTTCAAGACCGCTGCCGAAGGATTGCCCACAAGTTGGAACTCCGCCAACACCGGACGTGCTACCAAGGGCGCCGCACTGGCGATGCTTGCACGCACCTATATCTATCATGCCAGCTTCAACAATAGTCAGGAGACCTGGAAACTCGCCTACGACACCGTCAAGGAAATTGAGAACGGGAACTATTTCCAACTCCTCCCGAACTACGGCGACGTGTTCAAGTACGAGAACCGCAACAACAAGGAGATCTGCTTCTCCATCCAGTTCTGGACAACGGTTTCCGGATGGGGCGACAGCAATGACGGTAATATGATGTCCTTCTATGGTCGTGACGCAGGCGTCAAGTCGGATGACCTGTCCGATCCTTCCATCCTTGACGGCATCCTTGGCCCCGGTGGTCACGACTGGGTGTATAATACGATGAAGGAAGAAGGCGTGTTTGTGGACGCTGCCGGTGAACCGCGTGCCTATGACAAGCGGATGACGGGCTGGTCGCTGCACTGCCCTACCCTGGACCTTTACAACAGTTTCGAGGCCGGTGACCCTCGCCGCGGATTCACCATCATCGAGCGCGGCGAAAAGTTCGACGGCTTCACACACTTCAACCTGTCCAGCCCGTCCGGCTTGCAGTCCAAGAAAGAATACTGCCCGATGGAGTACCGTTCCGATCTGTCCAATGAGGACAATCTCGGAATGAACCTCATCGTGCTGCGTTATTCCGACATCCTGCTTTACGGTGCTGAAGCCGCCAACGAGATCGGCAACAACGGAGAGGCCCTCCGCCTGCTGGAACTCGTGCGTGCCCGTGCCCGTAACAGTGGCGGTGCCGCCGGCGTGCTGCCCAAGATCACCGAAACGGACAAGAGCAAACTCCGTGAGTTGATCTGGAAGGAGCGCCGCTCCGAACTGGCGATGGAGTACAACCGCTACTATGACCTGGCCCGTACCGGCCGTCTGTATGACGTGATGCACGCCTACTACGAGAAGTACGAGAAGGATCCCAGCAACCCCGGCTATTCCAGCCAGGACAAGGGTAAGCTCGTGCAGCCGTACCACGTCCATATGCCCATCTCCACGCAGGCCCTTCAGGCTTCTGAGTATCAGGGTGTCCAGACCCTTACCCAGAACGAAGGCTATTAATCCCCGGCCGTATGATAAAACGGACACTTTCCATTGTTTTCCTGCTGGCCGCCGTCCTCACGGCGGCGGCCCAGCAGAAAACGTATTTCGTCTCGCCTGACGGGAACGACGCCGCCACGGGTCTTTCCGTTGCCCAGGCCTGGAAGACCATCGACAAGGTGAACTCCGTCGAGTTCCAGCCCGGCGACAAGATCCTCTTCGAAGCCGGAAAGACCTTCTTCGGGCAACTGATGCCCAAGGGGTCCGGTACGGAAGAGGCGCCCATCGTGATGTCGTCCTATGGCGGATCCGGCCGTCCGGTCATCAACTTCGGTGACGCGGAAGGAGCCGGCATCCTCCTCGAGGACGTGGACCACTGGGAGGTCATCGGGATGGAAGTCGTTTCGTATGCCCCGTACAAGATCGGCATCGGCCGCCAGGGAATCGTCGTCCGCATCAGCAAACCGGGCAACTCCGACCATTTCGTCATCAAGGACAACTACATCCACGATGTGTGGGGCCAGCTCGGCGGCAACGGCCGCTACCAGGGCTACAACAGTTCCGCCATCCTGGTGCAGACCGCCCGGATGGCCGGCGGAATGGCTGTGACCGGCCCTGTCGAGCCCGTCGTGATCAACGATGTCCTCATCGAGGGCAACAAGATCGAACGCGTGGACAAGTGCGGCATCGTGTGCCGCGGCGCCCGCAACAACGTGGCGGTCCGGCGGAACTGGATGGACAACATCGGCGGCGACGGCATCTTCGTCAACGGTCCCTACCGGGGCCTGATCGAGTACAACTACATCCGCCGCTCCTGCATGCGTTCCGGTGACCCGAACCTGCCCGGCGACGACGGCTGGTGGCCGCATGTGGCCGCCTGCTGGATCCAGAACACGGAAGAGACCATCATGCAGTTCAACGAAGTGTACGACACCGCCCGCAACCTCCACAACGGTGACGGGTTCGCCTACGACTTCGACTTCAACTGCAAGCGCTGCATCGCCCAGTATAATTACTCGCAGAACAACCACGGTTTCATGCTCCTGATGTACAACATCTTCGAGAACGAGACCCGGTACAACATCTCCGAGAACGACCACACGCACCTGGTTCAGATGCAGGGTCCCATCGAGGGCGACAAGAGCCTGATCTACAATAACGTGTTCTACATCGACTACGGAATGGCGGACATCGACTACTTCCTCACGCGCAAGCCGGAGGAACTCGGTGCGAAGTTCTACAACAACATCTTCTACGCCACCGGCCAGGGCCGCTTCCGCAGTGTGTTCTCCTCCGGAGACACCGCCGTCCGCAAGTATGACGAAGAACTCAAGGCCAACATCCCCGCCGGCTCCGTGTTCCTGCACAATTGCTACTTCGGTCCGTGGAAGAACGGCATTCCGGATGATCCGGAAGCCCTTGTAGCGGATCCGAAGTTCGTTGCGCCGGGTACCGGCGGAGAGGGACTCTGCACCCTGGGCGGCTACGCCCTCCGCGCGGACTCCCCTTGCATCAACACCGGCATGTATGTCCCGAACAACGGTGGCCGCGACTTCTTCGGCCAGCCGGTTTCCGACGGTCATCCGGACTACGGTGCCTTCGAGTTCCTGGGCAGCGGCGTCTTCACCGACGGGGTGGAAGAAGCCAAGCAGGATGAGATTGCCAGAAAGGCTTCCGACATGGCATGGGCCAAGTGGATGTTCCCCAAGGTCATCGCCTCCAACGATCCTTCCCAGCTGGTCGTCCAGCTCCGTGAGCCCCTCACTCCCACAATCAAGGGAACCCTTTCTTGGACGAATCCGAAAAACGGAAAGACTACGACCGTGGACCTTGCCAAGGCGAAAGACCGCCAGCGGATCGTCCTCCCGATTAAGTCCGACAAGGAGACCCTCGAGAGCACTACCCTGAAGGTTTACCTCGACAACGGTGCCTTTACCGAGTCCTTTGAGGTGCCCTTTCAGGAAATCCAGCAGCGGCGCCGCCGCTGACCTGCCTGAAATGGGAAGGCTTCCTTCCGGAGCCTTCCCATTTTTTCCATAACCACTGAACTGATAACCAGGAGGTCGTCCGAAAACGGCTTCCCCAGTATTTCCATTATGAAAAAAATCGTTCTCCTGACTTCCCTGCTGTTCCTGGCCGCCGGACTCCAAGCCCAGCAGAAAACCTACTACGTGTCCCCGTCCGGAAACGACTCGGCTTCCGGCCTGTCCGTCAAGGACGCCTGGAAGACCATCGACAAGATCAATACCGTCACCTTCCAGCCGGGAGACAAGATTCTCCTGGAGTCCGGCAAGACCTTCCCCGGAAAGATCGTCCTCAAGGGAAGCGGAACTCCGGAGAACCCGATCCGTCTCTCCTCCTACGGCGGACCCGCCCGCCCCGTCATCGACATGGGCCGGGAAGAGGGCAACGCCATCACCCTGACGGACGCTTCGGGTTGGGAAATCATCGGCCTTGAAATCACCAGCGGCTACCCCCCGGAAGTGGGCGTGGGACGAAGCGGAATCGTCGTGAACGCCACGGGAGAAGGTGTCGCATACAAATATCTGCGCATCAAGGACAACTATATCCATGATGTCTGGGGGCAGATGGGCGGTACCCGCAGCAGGAACACCGCCATCGCGGTCAGCGTGGGCGGACCGCGCAGAAGGCCCGAGGCCGGGCAGCCGGCCTTCGTTCCGCCCACTTTCGACGACGTCCTCATCGAGGGCAACAAGATCGAGCGGTTCGACAAGGTAGGTATCTCCACCAGCGGTCTGGGCAACCTGAGAGTCCGGCGCAACTGGATGGACAACCTGGGCGGCGACGGCATCATCGTAAGCGGATCCTACCGGGCCGTCATCGAATTCAACGAGATCCACCGTTCCTGCATGCGCTCCGGCACCCTCGACCTTCCCGGCGATACGGCTTGGAACGAGGGCAAGGACGGCTGGTGGCCGCATACCGCCGCCTGCTGGATCATCCGCTGCGAGGAAACCATCATGCAGTTCAACGAAGTGTACGACACCGGCCGCCAGATCCGCAACGGCGACGGTTTCGCCTATGACTTCGACTTCTACTGCAAGAACTGCCTCTGCCAGTACAACTACTCCAAGGAGAATCACGGCTTCCTCCTGCTGATGTACGACATTTTCCAGAACACGGCCCGCTACAACATCTCCGAAAACGACAAGACCCATCTCGTGCAGATGCAGGGAAGCCTGAAGAACGACAGCAACTTCCTCTACAACAACGTTTTCTACGTTGACCACGGCACCCTGGACCTGGATTTCTTCCGGGGCGACTTCGCCGACCGCGCCAAGGATGTCAACGACCTGGGCGCCCACTTCTACAACAACATCTTCTACGCCGCCGGCCAGGGACGCTTCCGCTGGGAGTACTCCACCGGATTCGCCTGGGACCGTTCGTTCGATTCCAAGACCAGGCCCACGCTGCCCGCCGGCTCCATCTTCCTGCACAACTGCTATTTCGGACCTTGGCTGGACGGCATGCCGGATGACCCGGAAGCCCTCGTCGCCGATCCCAAGTTCGTAGCCCCCGGCACCGGCGGCACCGGACTCGGCACACTTTGCGGCTATATGCTCCGCCCGGATTCCCCGTGCATCAACACGGGCATGTATGTCCCGAACGCCGGTACCCGTGACTTCTTCGGCAATCCCCTGGAGGACGGACATCCCGACTTCGGCGCCTTCGAAGCCGTCGGAAGCGGATTGTTCGCCGATGCGGCCAGCCTCGCCGAACTGGACCAGGATGCGCTGGACGCCTCCGCGGTGGCCTGGAGCAAATGGTGCTTCCCGCTGGGTCTCCCGGTGAGCGACGTGAAAGCCGTTCCCGTGAGGATGTACAGGCCCATCGAAGAGGGTGTCACCGGCACCGTGACCTGGGTCAATCCCAAGAACGGCAAACCCGTCGTCGTGGACCTGGCGAAGGTCAAGGACCGCGGCAACTTCACCATCCCCGTGAAATCCGACAAGGAGACCCTGCTCGGCTCCACGGTCAAGGTCGACCTCAAGAAAGGAAAGTTCACGGAATCCTTTGAAATCCCCTTCGCTGAAAAACCTGCAACCAGACGATAAATCCGTATGAAACGCAGTTCCCTCATCCTCCTGATCTGCACCCTTGCCTTCCTTGCGGCAGGGTGCAAATCCGAACCGGGACCGGTGACTTTCAACCTGTCCAAGGACAGGGTGATGGCCGGTCACAAGGTTCCCCTGACCGTCTTCGACAAGGAGTTCCCGACCGACTGGAGCGAATACAATTACCTGGTTCTCGAAATGAGGGCCTCCACCGCCCAGCGGGTCTACCTCGGCGTCACGACCGAGGAAGGCTACAACGAACTCCGTTTCATCTTCTACGCCCCGGGCGCCTGGATCCGGACAGCCATTCCGCTGACCTATTTCCGCGACCTGCCCTCCGGTGCGCACGACCTGGCGGCCACGTACAACCACAAGCGGCCGCTTTCCTACATCAACATCGACCATGGTACCCGCCACCCGCTGAAGGGAGTTGATTCCCTGGGGGTGCGGATGCATATGCCCGTAAAGGACGAAAAGGTCGAAATCGCAAAAGCCTACCTGACCGTGGAGGATCCCGGCGACGCCTACTTGTCCGATATTCCGGCAGTGGACGAGTTCGGCCAGTGGAACCTCGGCGAGTTCGAGGACAAGGTACACTCCGAAGCCGAGCTCAAGGAAGCCTGGGCCGCCGAAGATGCCGAAATCGCTGCTTACACGGAAACGCGCCTCTCCCGCTTCGGCGGCGACCTGAGCCGCCGCACCCGCGGCACCGGTTTTTTCCGGGTGCAGCAGATCGACGGCAAGTGGTGGTTCATCGACCCGGAAGGCTATTACTTCCTGTCCATCAGTTCCAACGGAACCTCCCCGGCCTGGGGACGGGCACCCCGTCGGCAAGGCCAGCCTGAGCCCCTCCCCGGCCTGTATCCGGAAAGCGGTGTGAAGGATCTCCGCGCCTTTCGTTTCGGCGAGGGTGAGGAAGCCGCCGGCAAGGCGAACCAGCTGGTCACCGACCGCCTGACCCTCTGGGGCATGAACACCATCGGTAACTGGTCCAGCCGCGACGTCATCGCCCTGAACCGGAAACCCTTCATGCTTTCACTCGGCGGCCTGGGCATCCAGGACGGTATCCTGGGCATGCCGGACGTCTATGCCGAAGGCTTCCGCAAGAAAGTGGAGGACGGTGTCCGCCGCTCCACCGAACCCTACCGGGGCAATCCGATGCTGATCGGTTATTTCGTGGGCAACGAGCCCACCTGGAGCAACCAGGAACTCCGCCTGTGCGAACTGATCCAGGAAGCGGACGACAGCCGCCCGCTCAAGCAGGCCCTCCTGGCATACCTGAAAGCCAAGGGAGACACGCCTGAAACGCGGAAAGCCTTCGTGTACGAGACCTTCGAACGCTTCCTGGGCGCCGTCAAGGACGCGCTCCGGAAATACGACCCGAACCACCTGAACCTGGGTATCCGCTACGGCTCCGGCGTCCCGACACCCGAAGTCCTCGCCCTGTCCAAGAAGTACTTTGACGTCTACAGCTTCAACAACTACGGCATCCAGCCCAACCTGAAGAACATGGACATCATCTACGAGGCCACCGGGATGCCGATGATCATCGGCGAATTCCATTTCGGCACGACCGACCGCGGCCTTGGCGAATCGCTCGTCCGGGTCGTCTCCCAGGAAGACCGCGGCATCGCCTACCGGAACTATGTCGAGAAAGCCTTCTCGCACCCGGCCCTCATCGGTACGTCCTGGTTCACCTGGTACGACCAGCCCTTCTTCGGAAGAGGGGACGGCGAGAACTACAACATCGGCCTCCTGGACGTGACTGACCGCCCGTACAAGTGGATGGTCAAGGCCATCCGCGCCGTCGCCGACGACTGCTATGACGTCCACGACGGCAAGAAGCCTCCGTTTGAACAGGAACTTGAGCGGGTAGGAGGTTCCTTCCCGGACATTTGGGAGGAATAGCCATGAAAAGGATACTATACGTATTTATGGCAGGACTGCTCGCAGTGACGGGCATCTCCTGCGGCAACCGCTCCGGAGGAGAGAAACAGGTTTTCGACCTTCCCCTGATTGCCGAAAGGGTGAACGGAACGGCGACCCGGCTGGAAGACAGCGGGATCTTCGGCAGCAAAGTGCTGAAGGTCGACCCGAAGGAAGGGAATGAAGGGATCGTCATCTGGGAAAAGGGCGACAAGCCCGTCTGGACCGATGCCAACTACCTGGTTTTCGAGGTCTTTGACGAAGCCGATTACAGCGGCGTCATCAACCTCGAGTTCTACAAGGAAATCAAGAACTTCAAAAGCGAGAAAATCGTCCTGCAGGGCGGCGAGATTTCCGGAACGGAAAAGGATACCCCCTGGCTGTCCTGCCTGATCGGCGTCCTTCCCCGCCTGAAGACGCAGGTCGTCTTCCCGCTCTCCTACATGGATGCCCAGAATATCTTCCTCACCCGCTTTCCCCGCCAGCTGAAGGCTACCTTGAGCGGAAACCGGCTGGATCCGGCGGACATCACCAAGGTCGTCCTCCGGTTCGGCCCGTACGACGGGACCAACTACCGGACGGCTTACGAATTGGGTTCCGTCTCCCTGACGAAGGAACTGCCCGAACCGTATCCCGCCGCTCCCCCCGCCATCGACATGCTGGGCCAGCGTACGGACAAGGACTGGCCCGGAAAGGTGAAGGACGAAGCGGACATGATTGCCCGGAACAAAGCGATCGAGGAGGCGTTGGAAGGTGTTTCCTTCCCGTCCCAGTGGAGCAAGTACGGCGGCTGGAAAGCCAGGAAGTTCAAGGCCACCGGATTCTTCCGGACCCAGCATGACGGCCAGCGCTGGTGGCTGGTGGACCCGGAGGGCTATGCCTTCCTTAGCACTGGAATCGACTGTATCAGAGCCAATTCCAACGGACCTGTCCAGGGCATCGAGGATCTCTTCGAATGGCTTCCCGAGGAGGGTGACACCCGTTTCGCCGCAGCCGTCTCCGAGCAGAGAGGAATGAAGACGATGGATTTCTACATCGCCAATATGATCCGGATCTGGGGCGACGACTGGAAGGAGCACTGGCTGGACTATTCCGAGAAGCTGATGAAGAAAATCCGCTGCAACACGGTGGGCAACTGGTCCGAGGTGGAATTCGCCCGGCACAGCAAGATTCCCTATGTCCTGCCGCTGAACGGCTTCCCCTCGACAAAGGTGGCCATCTACCGCGACTTCCCGGATGTATTCGCCGACGAATACCAGGCCAATGCGGCCTCCTTCGCTTCCCAGCTGGAAGCGTACAAGGATGACCCGTATCTGGTCGGCTATTTCCTCCGCAACGAACCCAACTGGGCCTTCGGTTATCACAACCTGGCCTACGAGATGTTCGCGACCGACCAGGCCTCCGCGACCAAGGATGCCTTCGTCCGATGGATCGGCGAGAAATATCAGGGCGACATCAAGGCTTTCAACGCAGCCTGGGGGCTCTCCCTGGAGAGCTTCGAAGCCCTGAAGGCCCAGACGTTCAAGGATTACCCGTCCGAGACCGCCGGAAAGGACTTCAACGCCTTCTCCGAAGTCATGGTGAAACGGTATGTCGACATCCCCTGCGACGAGGTGGAGAAGATCGACGGGAACCACCTGAACCTGGGCATGCGCTATGCGTGGCTCAGTTCGGACCTGCTGTACAAGGCCGGTGAACGCTTCGACGTCTTCTCCATCAACGGATACGGCCTCACCCCTCCCCCGACGGCTGAAATCGCTGCCAAGAGCGGCAAGCCCGTCATGATCGGTGAATTCCATCACGGCGCCGTCGACCGGGCCCTTCCGGCGACCGGCATCGTGGGCGTGATGAGCCAGGAAGAGCGGGCCGCGGCCTTCCGCCAGTACATCGAGCAGGGCTTCGCCCGCCCCGAACTGGTCGGCATGCATTATTTCCAGTGGGTCGACCAGCCCTATTACGGCCGCTTTGACGGAGAGAACTACAACATCGGCGTCGTGACGACCGCCAACATCCCCTACGACGAACTGATCCAGGGGATGACCACGACGAACGAGCGCATCTACGACGTGGCGACCGGCAAGGTCAAACCGTTTGACGGGAAAGTGCCCAGGACGCCTTCAATCCATTATTAGGACACCCCGTGAATCCATTTTATTTCGTACATTTGTAAATGAAACAAATCTTCACTTCCCTTCTGTGTATCCTCGCCCTGGGCTTCGCGGCCCCGGCGCAGACCTTCAAAGAGTGGCAGGATCCGACCGTGAACGCCGTGAACCGCGCCCCGATGCATACCCATTATTTCGCGTATGAGAATGACGGCCTGGCCCTCGCCGGATGCCCCGAAGCCTCCGCCAACTACCTGTCCGTCAACGGGACCTGGAAATTCAACTGGGTAGGCGACGCCGACCAGCGTCCCACGGGTTTCTGGGCGGCCGGTTTCGACGACAAGGGCTGGGATACGATTCCCGTCCCCGGCATGTGGGAACTCAACGGATTCGGCGATCCCATCTACGTGAACGCCGGATATGCCTGGGGCAACCAGTTCGAGAGCAACCCGCCCCAGGTCCCGGTCCAGAACAACCACGTAGGCTCCTACCGCCGTGAATTCGAAATTCCCGCCTCCTGGGCCGGCAAGGACGTCTTCCTCCACTTCGGTTCCGTGACCTCAAACATCTACCTTTGGGTAAACGGCAAGTTTGTCGGCTACAGCGAGGACAGCAAGTTGGAAGCCGAGTTCGACGTGACGAAGTACCTGATCCCCGGCAAGAAGAACCTCGTCGCGTTCCAGGTTTTCCGCTGGTGCGACGGATCCTATCTGGAGGACCAGGACTTCTTCCGCTACAGCGGTGTTGCCCGGGACAGCTACTTCTACGCCCGTTCCAAGCAGCGGATCCAGGACATCCGCGTCACGCCGGACCTGGATGCGTCCTACACGGACGGCACCCTGGCCGTCCGTGTCCAGTTCCAGGGCAAGGGCGGAACCGCCAAGCTCGAACTGCTCGATGCTGAAGGAAAATGTGTCGCTTCCGGAAATGCTTCCGGCAAGGGAACGGTCAATGCGACCCTGTCCCTCGCCGCACCGGAGAAATGGACGGCCGAGACCCCCTACCTGTATACGCTGAAAGCAAGTTTCGGCGGGGAGACCATCCCGGTGAAAGTGGGATTCCGCAAGATCGAACTTACCGGAGGCCAGATTCTCGTGAACGGACAGGCGGTCCTGTTCAAGGGAGCCGACCGGCACGAACTGGATCCGGACGGAGGCTACGTGATCTCCAGGGAGCGGATGCTGCAGGACGTGCTCATCATGAAGCAGTTCAACCTCAACGCCGTCCGTACCTGCCACTATCCCGACGACAACTACTGGTATGACCTGTGCGACAAGTACGGCATCTACATGGTGGCCGAAGCCAACCTGGAGTCCCACGGCATGGGTTACGGCGAGAAGACCCTCGCCAAGAATCCGGCCTACGAACTGGCCCACATGGAACGGAACGCCCGGAACGTGCAGCGCAACTTCAACCATCCCTCCATCATCTTCTGGTCGCTGGGCAACGAAGCCGGATACGGTCCCAACTTCGAGCGCGTCTACGACTGGGTGAAGGCCGAGGATCCTTCCCGGGCCTGCCAGTACGAGCAGGCGCACCTGACCGGCAAGTCGGACATCTATTGCCCGATGTACCTGGATTACCGCCGGAGCGAGGCGTATGCTTCGAATCCCGAGTCCGACAAGCCGCTGATCCAGTGTGAGTACGCCCACGCGATGGGTAATTCCCAAGGCGGTTTCAAGGAGTACTGGGACCTCATCCGCAAGTATCCCAAATTCCAGGGCGGCTTCATCTGGGACTTCGTGGACCAGTCCATCCGTTGGAAGAACAAGGACGGAATCACCATCTATGCTTACGGCGGCGACTTCAACCGCTATGACGCCAGCGACCAGAACTTCTGCGACAACGGCCTCATCAGTCCGGACCGCGTGCCCAACCCGCACATGTACGAAGTGGGCTACTGGTACCAGAACATCTGGACGGAACTTGCCGACGGCGGTTTGACCGTCTTCAACGAGAACTTCTTCCGCGACCTGAAGGATTACCGGATGGAATGGACCCTGCTCCGGGACGGACGTCCTGTCAGGACCGGTATGGTGGAGAAGCTTTCCGTCGCCCCCCAGGCCCGCGTGAAAATCCCTGTCGACTGGGGCAAGTGCAGCGGAGACGGAGAATGGCTCCTGAACGTCAACTATGTCCTGAAGGAGACGGACGGACTGCTTCCCGCCGGCCATGTCGCATCCCGGCAGCAGCTGGAACTCAAGGCCTATGAGGCTCCTGCGCTGACGCTCTCCGACAAGGCGGCTCCGCAGATCGTGGACAATGACCGGGCATACCTGATTGTCAAGGGCAACGGTTTCTCCGTGGACTTCGACCGCAGGACGGGCTGGCTTACCCACTATGACGTGGGCGGCACTTCCCTCCTGAAGGACGGGACCCAGATCGTCCCGAACTTCTGGCGGGCTCCGACCGACAACGACTTCGGTGCCAGGCTGCAGATGCGCTACCGGGTGTGGAACAAACCCCAGATCCGACGCAAGAGCCTGGAAGCCAAGGTGGAAGGTTCGGTCGTCAAAGTCGTTGCCGAACACGAGATGGTGGACCTCGGCACCCTGGAGATGACCTACGAGATCGACGGTACCGGTGCCATCAAGGTGACGGAAAAGATGACCGCCATCGCAGGGAAGGAAGTTCCCGACCTGTTCCGCTTCGGCATGCAGGTGACGATGCCCAAGTCCTTCGACCGGGTGGTCTACTACGGCCGCGGCCCCATCGAGAACTACGCCGACCGCAAGGCGACGACCTTCCTGGGTATCTACGACCAGAGCGTTTCGGAACAGTTCTATCCGTATATCCGTCCGCAGGAGAACGGCACCAAGTCCGACATCCGCTGGTGGAACGTGATGGACGCCGGCGGCAACGGCATCCGCTTCACGGCCGAAGCTCCTTTCTCCGCATCGGCGCTCCACTACACCGTGGAATCGCTCGACGAGGGGATGGCGAAGCGTAACCTCCACTCTCCCGAAGTTCCGGTGGCCGACCTGACCAACGTCCTCGTGGACAAGGTCCAGATGGGCCTGGGCTGCGTGACCAGCTGGGGTGCCCTTCCGCTGGACGAGTACCGGATCCACTACGGCGACATGTCCTTCACCTTCCTCATGACGCCGCTCCGGAATGTGGTGATCCCTTGATCGCCGGATTTCAATCTCGTATCAAATTGTTTCGGAAATCGGTCATTCCTGCGGAAATGGCCGGTTTCCGCTTTTTGAAGGATTGTGTTTCAAGCGTGGATTGCCTATATTCGTCGAAAGAAAACCACAATCTATCCATCCAGCCGATGATAAAAAGAATGATCACTGCCGGAATCTGCGCCCTCATCCTGGGCGTGGTTACCGCCGGGGCCCAGTGGGGTCCCCGCCCTATTCCCGAACCCACCGACGGTCTGAAGGACGCTTACAAGGACTACTTCAAGATCGGCGTCGCCGTGAACAACCGGAACGTCGTGGAGCCTGAACAGATCAAGGTCATCCTCCGCGAGTTCAACAGCATCACCGCCGAAAACGCGATGAAACCCGAACCCACCGAGCCCCGGAAGGGCGAGTTCAACTGGGAGGATGCCGACCGCATCGCGAACTTCTGCCGCGAACACGGCATCAAGATGCGCGGCCATACCCTGATGTGGCACAGCCAGATCGGCTCCTGGATGTATCAGGACGTCCAGGGCAACCTGCTGCCGAAGGAGGAGTTCTATGCCAATATGAAGCACCACATCCAGGCCATCGTAAACCGCTACAAGGACGTCGTCTATTGCTGGGACGTGGTGAATGAGGCCGTTGCAGACAGCCCCGTCTGGCCCGGCCGCCCCGAGCTCCGCGATTCACCGATGTACAAGATCGCAGGCGAAGAGTTCATCTACAAGGCCTTCGAGTATGCCCATGAGGCCGATCCCAATGCCCTTCTTTTCTATAACGACTACAATGACGCCGAGCCTGCCAAGAGCCAGCGCATCTTCAATCTCGTGAAGCGGATGAAGGATGCCGGTGTGCCCGTCGACGGCATCGGCATGCAGGGCCACTACAACATCTACGGCCCTTCCCAGGAAGACATCGACAATGCCCTCACCCTCTATTCCCAGGTCGTGAACCATATCCATATCACTGAGCTGGACGTCCGTGTGAATACCGAGATGGGCGGAGCCCTGCGTTTCAGCCAGGGAGCCTCTCAGATCGCCGATTGGGAGAAGACCCTGCAGGAGGACATGTATTCCCGCCTGTTCCGTGTGCTCCGCAAGCACAAGGACGTGATTGACTGCGTCACCTTCTGGAACGTCTCCGACAAGGACTCCTGGCTGGGCGTGGACAACTATCCCCTGCTGTTCGACGAGAATTACAAGCCCAAGAGGGCCTATCTGCAGGTCAAGGGCTTCGATCCGGCCAAGGACAACGCCGTCGTGAAAGAAGACTTCCGGCCGTCGGAGCTCAACCAGCCCGGCCAGGACTATCCGATGGTGAACTCCCAGGGCTATGCCCGCTTCAAGGTCAATGCCCCCAAGGCCACGTCCGTCATCGTCAGCCTCGGACTCGGCGGCACGGGTGGCACCGTCCTGCACAAGGCCGAAGACGGCACCTGGATGGGCACAACCGACGGGCCGATGGACGAAGGATTCCACTACTATCACCTGACCGTGGACGGCGGTGTCCTCAACGATCCGGGCACTCACAACTACTATGGCTCCACCCGTTGGGAGAGCGGTATCGAGATTCCGGCCCACGACGCCGACTTCTATGCGATGAAGCGTGTGCCGCACGGCAAGGTGCAGCAGGTCCTCTTCTGGTCCGGAAGCACGCAGCAGAACCGCGTAGCGTGGGTGTACACCCCGCCGCAGTATGACAAGAACAAGAAGAAGTATCCTGTCCTGTACCTGCAGCATGGTTGGGGCGAGAACGAATATGCCTGGTGGAACCAGGGTCATGCGAACCTGATCATGGACAACCTCATCGCCGAGGGCAAGGTCGAGCCTTTCATCATCGTGATGACCTACGGCATGACCAACGACGTACGTCCCGGTGGCCGGTTCAGCTTTGATTACAAGCAGTTTGAGACAGTCCTCTGCGACGAGCTCGTCCCCTATGTCGATGCGAACTTCCGTACGATAGCGAAGAAAGACAGCCGTGCGATGGCCGGTCTGTCGATGGGCGGCATGGAAACCCACGCCATCACGCTCGACCGTCCGGAGATGTTCGGCTGGTACGGCCTCCTGAGCGGCGGTATCTATACCCCGGATGAGATCAAGGACCCGAAGCAGGTGAAGGGCATCTTCATCGGCTGCGGCAGCAAGGAAGGTCCGGACCGGATCCGCGAGGCGGCCGCCCAGCTCCAGGCCGCCGGCTTCAACGCCAAGGGTTACGTCTCCGAGGGCACGGCCCACGAATTCCTCACCTGGCGCCGCTGCCTGCATGAAATGGCTCCGATGCTGTTCCGCAAGTAACAGTCTGTTGGTTATATTGTAATTTGGTTGGTTGAGGCCGTCCCCGCACCGGGACGGCCTCGTTTTTCCCATACCCGAAGGTTTTCACGCATGCGAGTGGACAGTTTATCTTTGATTATGAGTGTGATATGATGGCGCAGGTGAGGCCGTTTTCCGGCGCAGGTGGACAGTATTCATGGTGCAGGTGGGATTTTGGGTAGGTGACCTGTCTTTCGCTGAAAAAAGTTGACTCCCAATCAAGCAAGAGATGGGAAAGACCAAAGAAAACCAGGCTTTGTATTACGATGAGGTGATACGC
>CACYWN010000012.1 GCA_902778105.1 uncultured Bacteroidia bacterium | reverse complement strand
TCTTCGCGTGTCATCATAACTGTTACGACTGTAAAGGTTAGGATGCAAAGTTAACCACGCTTTCGCGGGGCTTCAAGGGTACTTTGTCGGAGGCTTACGTTTCCCCAGTTTTTGGCCGATATTTGTGCGAAACAGGGTGTCTGACACAGTTTCCCCCGCTTTTGGCCAGTAATTGTGCAAAACAGGGCATCTGACACAGTTTTCCCCGTTTTTGGCCGATATTTGTGCAAAACGGGGTGTCTGACACAGTATTTCAATCCGTTTTCAAATGCGCTTGTCGGCGAGGTTGATGGAGACACCAAAGGTGGCGGATAGGGTGCTGGCGAGACCGCGTGCGCCTTCAGCAAAGAGGCCGCGGGAATGGGCCAGGAACTTGACATCCGGAACGATGGCGATGCGCTTGGAGATGTGGATCGGGACCATGAAACCGATACCACCGCCGGGACCGCCGTTGTCGACCTTCGAATAACCGGCATGTATGTAGGGAACGAACCAGTTACGGACGCGAAATAGAAGATCGGCATGGCCGTAGTGGAAAGCGTCCTCGCCGTACTCGACACTGGTGTTGGAGGTGCTGAGACCCTGGTAGCCGACGCGGACACCGGCGAACTCATTCAACCATTTTCCGACATACACGTCCATGGCGTTGCCGGCTCCCTTATGGGAGTTGGTGCGGTCGAAATAGTTCAGACCGTCGCGGGAGAAGTTCATTCCACCGCCGATACCGCCGAACCAATAGTTGTTGTCATCGCTCTGGACATGGGGGGTGACCGGATCAGGAGAGAAAGATGTTATAGATTCTGAGATGACCGTTTGTTCAGACAAAATATTGGCTTCGACTGACGATGTTTCTACAATCGGGTCCTCAACTTGTACAGAAGATACATCCTCTTCTATTGAAAGAATCGCCTTCGCTGCTTCATCATTAGGATTAAGGAGAAGGATTGTCCTCGCCTTCTGCTTGGCTTCCTTTAGGTTTCCGGCAGACTGCAGTTCATTCATCTCCTTTGTCAACTGCAGGCACCGCTCCGATTTGTCCCGAAGCGGATAGGCGGAATCATCGCCGAAAATAATATAATGCCAGCGGCAGAGTTCCAGTGTCCGGTCATACTCGCCTTTCTTGAATGCGGCTTGCGCATCCGGAAGGAGCTCACTCTCATGCGTGTTGTAATACGCCAAAGACTTCTCCTGAGCGTGCAGGGACAGAGGAAGAAGTAGAACCGTAATCGGGATAAAAATGGATTGGATAAGTGATTTCATATCTCAGTAAAACAATTCTCAAAGTGCAACAATTGTAGAGGCCCAGTCCGGTAAAACCCAGATCACTATCTGCCCTTCCCAATCATAAGCATCATCGGCCTGAGCAGCAAAGATGGAGGTCCATTCGTATGGTGAGCCGCTTGATGAACTGATGGATTCAAGGCTCAACCATGATGGCATGCTGGCGACGGTCCACTTCGTCCCGCTGCAGATAATCACAGGGCGGAGTGAAGAACCGGCGTCATAGGACAATTCATCTAAGTTCACTCCAAAACTTATAGGAGCCTCTTCTTTTGGGTATTTTGTACAAGAGCTCATTATAGAAGCCATTGCCAGCAGTGGTATGATAATAGAAGATTTCATTTTTAGCTTATTACGTAAATGATACGGCCTTTTATAAATCAGTATTCCATCTTTATGACAAGATGTCCTACAAGTGATAGATAAACCTTTGTTTGGATGCGTCAGTTTCTGTTACAAGGATAACAATACCCTTATTACCTACAATTCCGTCCAAAGTTTTCTTGTCAGGGTGCGAATAATGGTCGTCCGTGTCTGCTGACACAATACATATTCTTGGGGACTGAAATAACTCAGTAGCATAGTTGTGTTCTGATCCATGATGAGGGACTTGAAGAAGTCCAACGTATTGGAGATTGTCATAAGTTTTAAGTAGTAACGGAAGATTGACTTTGTCAGGTTGGAAGTCTCCCATATAAAGACAATTGAGCGTACAATAGCGATTCTGAGCAGGGATTGCTTTATGACATGCTTTCTCACAAGGTTGATGACAGCAATCACCCAAAGAAGATAATACAGTCATGGAATACTCGTTATGCCGGTTGTTGAATACCTGTTTGAACAATTCTTTCAGTTCCTTCAGGTGCCCATTTCTAATCATCTTGCCCAACTCCTCAATCTTATTGTTGCCAGTCGTATTGAAAATAGTGCCAAATACCTTCGATTGGCATAACGCATAATGCAGTTTAGAGGCTCTACTTGCAATAGATGGGTTAAAAGGAGTATATGTCCAAATGCACTTCTCACCAAATTGTTTTTGAAGAATTGCTCCTGAGGGGACTGTATTTTGAAGGTTATCAATACTTACAGAATCAGGATGCCAATCCTCGCTTAACGATTCAGGACACACTTCAACTTGAATGATATTCTTATTGCTTAATTCGTCTTCAAACTCAGTAAAGCCATCAATAAGTGATTCTATATCAAAGCCATCCGCCTGAACCAACTCGTTAATATACAAATCAATCCTTTCTAATTCGCTTAACTGAGGAACTACAATTGTCTTCACATCGCATATACTCAGCAAATGCTTGATCCCATTGATATGGTCGGTATGGAAATGAGAAATAAAAAGAACATCAATAGTATCCGGAAGAGAAGCATCATTGTCAATAATAGAGTTGATCCTCTTTTGATAGGTGCTCAGAGGTGTCCCATTGTAACATCCACAATCAAATACAACCGAATAAAACGGACTCGTTGCATTATCTACATAAAAACGCTCAACATAGAATGCGCCATGTCCGACGGGGTAAAAAATACGTTCTAGTCGAATCATACCTTACAAGCTCTGCATGAAAGAATTACAGTGCACGTTAACTATTATCGGGTGTCGGTATGCAGATATTGCAGAGTTTTCTCATAATATACAGTAACTCGTGCTTATACACATGGCCACACTCTATTGCATCTACAATACAGCTATTATCTCTGGTAACCGATAAAACATGAGAATTGCCCTTACATGTGTACAGATCATCTTCTTGTATATAGATGCTATTATGACGAAGGAAAAAGCTCTCCTTCAACGGTACCGGTTCTAACTCATCTTTCGCATGACAAAGAGTATCGCCTGAAACAGTATAACCATCAATAATACCTTTCCCATCTGGAATAGTCGTAATATACGTTTCTCGACCATCTATAATAACGGGGGAACCAATCCGATAATCAGAAGCCTCGGCAATGATTTTTTTAATATCCTCCATTGATGTGGTTTTTGTCATAGTTTACTGATTACAATGCCATGTCAGTTTTTGAGAATGAATATGTATCATCCATTGCAAAAAGTGATACGATTCGGCGAGGGGATCCCACTTTAGTCCGTTATAGATTGTATTGTACGAATAAAGTGTTTCCCCCCAGATCGCATCAGCCGTTCCATATGTAATGAGGCCTGTTTACGTAAGCCATAGTTCATTTGTTTCGTTTGATATCAATAAGTCTTGCAAGATCGCGAACGGGGACAAAGTATGGTTCTTTTATGCTTGGATGATTACATACTTTGCATAAAGGAACAACATAATAGTCAATCGAGATTCCAGGTACCTTAAGAAAATGACCTCCGACCTTATCATCTTGCATAAGATCTTTGCCACATCTGGCACATTTCAGCGCAATTCTTCCTTTGTAGCTTTCCCAATCTTGAATTAGGGAGCCTTGATAGGAGGGGGAATTCGGTACATTCCTGACTTGCTCTTTCCTCAGGAATACACGATAAGATTTGTTTGAATGTCATGTCTGAAATTCAATTGAAATTATCCTCTCAGCAGTATTTCAAGCATAGTTTTATAGTCTTTCTCCGGTAACAGATTATCAAGACTGATTGCTGATCTGAAGCAATGTGCGAGTTCGTCTATCAACAACTGTTTGTTCCGCAAATGGAGAGAATGCCTTATCAGGTATGTCGCGATTACCTGTAAAAAGGTGACATTCTCTTGCATTGACGAAATGTCTGTTTTCTGTCCAGTTTCCAAACATGATTGTTGAAGTTGGATTCTTGCTTCTTCGAAGAGTGATACCAATTCTTCTGGATCAATAATAGTGTATTGCATAATTAATTGTTTTGCCTGCCAGTCAATTGACTAGCAGAATGATTAAACTAATCTGAAACGGGACGGACTGATTGCCCGAAGCTACGGTATTCCCCATACCTGCCAACACGGTCGGAATAGAAGTACACGTGCCACGCAAAGTACGCAGCCTTGAGAGACGATGACCAATACCCACCGCCAGAACCAACATCGCTAAGATATGTGCCCTCCCAGTAACCGGTGGCGGGAAGGAAAATCTGGTTACCAATGTATCCGGGTATTTTGCTGGTAACTGTAAACCCTTTTTTGGTAGAATCCCAACTCCACGTAAAATTCTCAGTATCACACAACTGAGCCCATTCGGCATCTGTGGGCATTCTCCATGAGGCACCCCAGTTCGAATTTGCTGCGTCATCTTCAAGGTCAAGGATATTATTATTGTCCATCGTGTATTTACCATCTCCGCTCGGATTATCAAAATATGAGGCCCAGGCATAACCGGCGCTCTTGCCATCTTTCCATACCAGAGGACTTTGACTGATGTAGTATGGTTCTGTCTCTCCCCAGGCGAAATAGTCGCCGTAATCAGTAGGCGAGCTTGCTCCAACGTTCATCGTAGCCCATTTCAAGCCATCCCCCATTTCAACGTATGCATGGCCATTCAAAGTCCCGGTAGTGTTTTTTTCTACAGTAACTGAACAGGTGGCCTTCTTCCCTCCATCATTAGTAGTGACGGTAATTGTGGCGGAGCCAGCGGCTTTCGCCGTTACAACACCGGAGGAAGAAACCGTCACCACCGAGGTGTTGCTTGACGACCACGTAACCGACTTATCCGTCGCATTCGACGGAGTAACCGTCGCGGTCAAGGTCTGCGTATCGCCCACTGTCATCGATAACGATGTCTTGTTCAGGCTTACGCCTGTAACGGACACTGTCGCAGCCTTCACGGTCACGGCGCATGTTGCCGTCTTAGCCCCATCGTTCGTTGTGACGGTAATTGTAGCCGTACCAGCGGCTTTTGCCGTCACAACGCCACTGGAGGACACTGTCGCAACCGTCGTATTACTTGATTTCCACGTAACCGATTTATCAGTAGCGTTCGACGGCAACACTGTTGCCGTCAAGGTCTCCGTGTCACTTACCGTCATGGAAAGGGAACTCTTGTTTAGGCTTACTCCGGTAACAGAGACCTTCGCGGCCTGGACCGTCACAGTACAAGTCGCAGTCTTTGATCCGTCGGTTGTCGTAACGGTAATCGTCGCCGTTCCTGCGGCTTTTGCCGTCACGACGCCACTGGAGGATACCGATGCCACAGAGGTCTTGCTCGAAGACCATGTTACAGACTTATCGGTCGCACTCGATGGCAACACTGTTGCTGTTAAGGTTTCCGTATCACCTACCGTCATGGAGAGGGAACTCTTGTTCAGGCTAACGCTGGTAACGGATACTTTCGCAGCTTGAACCGTTACAGAGCACGTCGCAGTCTTGGAACCATCGGTTGTCATAACGGTAATTGTTGCCGTTCCGGCGGCTTTTGCTGTCACGACTCCACTAGAGGACACCGTTGCGACCGTTGTTTTACTTGAAGACCACGTGACAGACTTATCCGTCGCGTTCGTTGGCAACACCGTTGCCGTCAAGGTCTCCGTATCCCCCACCGTCATGGACAGGGAACTCTTGTTCAGGCTCACTCCGGTGACGGATACTTTCGCGGCCTGGACTGTCACAGTACACGTCGCAGTCTTTGATCCATCGGTAGTTGTAACGGTAATCGTGGCCGTACCAGCCGCTTTTGCGGTCACAACACCACTCGAGGACACCGCAGCGACCGTCGTTTTACTTGAAGACCATGTGACAGACTTATCCGTCGCGTTCGTTGGCAACACCGTTGCCGTCAAGGTCTCCGTATCACCTACCGTCATCGACATCGACGTCTTATTCAGGCTCACGCCTGTTACGGAAATCTTCTGGGCCTGAACGGTCACCGAGCAAGTGGCTTTCTTGCCTCCATCGGTCGTTGTGACCGTGACCGTCGCCGTTCCAGCAGTCTTCGCCGTAACTAAGCCGGAAGACGAAACCGTAGCGACAGACGTATTGCTGGAGGACCAGGAAACTGACTTGTCGGTCGCATTGGACGGGGTTACCGTAGCGGATAACGTTTGGGTATCCCCTACTGTCATCGTAAGGCTGGTCTGGTTCAGGCTTACGCCGGTTACAGCGATCGGATTCACGGTAACCGAACAGGTCGCCGTCTTCTTTCCATCCTCCGTTGTTGCCGTAATGACCGCGGTCCCGACTTTGACAGCCGATACATTTCCATTCGAGTCAACCGTCGCGACACTCGAATTGGAACTTGACCAAGTTACATTCTTGTTTGTCGCATTCGTAGGAGTTACCGTGGCCGTCAATCTTTCCGTACCGCCGATCAATAGGGACAACGATGTTTTGTTCAATGACACACCTGTGACCGATATTGTCTTGGCTTGAACGGTAACCGTGCAAGTTGCCTTCTTGCTTCCGTCATTCGTCGTTACTGTTATTGTGGCCGTTCCCGCAGCCTTCGCAGTCACGACACCGGAAGACGAAACCGTTGCCACAGTAGTATTGTCGGACGACCAGGTCACCGACTTGTCCGTCGCATTTGAAGGGGTAACCGTGGCAGTCAATGGATATGTATCTCCTTCCGTCAGCGTCATGCTCGTCTTGTTCAAGCTGACACTTTCGACCGGAATCACTTTCGCCTTGACGGTAACGGCACAGGATGCCGTTTTACCACCATCTTCAGTCGTAATGGTGATTGTCGTCGTTCCAACGGCAATGGCCTCAACTTTCCCATTGCCGGACACAGTTGCCACAGAGGGAGAACTGGACTTCCATATCACGTCTCGAACCGAGGCATTCGAAGGACTGAGCGTGTAAGTCAGGGCAGATGATTCCCCTTCCGTCAAGGTCACACTCGTCTGAAACAAAGAGACAGATTCAACAGCCACGTACTTCCCTTTCTGTCCTTCCTGCACTACGGACACCGTTCTCTGCGTGTACTCATTCTCGATAACGACCACTCCTTCCCGGTCATACCCTTCGTTTACATCGGCAATAAAACTGACGGACCATTCAAAGGGAGAATTCACGGACCTCTTGATAGAATCAAGGGTTAGCCATGAGGGCATCTGGGTGACACCCCACTTTGTCCCACTTCTCACAGTCAATGACAGAATTGACAGGCCGGATTCGAAACTCAGTTCTGAAACGTCCGTAACAAAACTAGCAGGGGCCTCTTCCTCCTGGTAGTTGGTGCAGGAGAACACGATAGCGATAGTGGCAAATATGGAGAGAAAGCGCTTCATAGGTTATCCGGCGAAATGATTGAGAGCTAGAATACAAACCCGATGCGAACCTCCGGAGCAATGCCTCCTGAAAGGATTACGGGGGAAGAAGGGAACTCATAGCTGGCGCCGGCAGTGGAAACCGTTTCGGTACCGCCCACCTTAACCGCCGGATAGTACTTGGCACCCACCTCAACACAGAAGTGACCGCCAAGCAGGAAGGTTATTCCACCTCCGGCACTGAGTCCCAGCGTTGCAGAATCAGTCAGTTCAGTGGATTTGCAAGAGAAGAAGCCAACACCAAGCTTGGGGTAGATTCCTTTTGCCGCCCTGATAACCAGGCCGGCATCAAGCCCCATCAACGAAGCCGAAAGACTGGAGAGCCCCGGGCAGAGAAATCCTCCAACTTCAAGGCCGATCCGACTTCCACCCAAATCGTACAATCCGATGGCTCCTCCGGGGGCAATCGTCTGGGCAAGCTGATTCAGGTCAAGAACGGAGGCTCCGGCTTTAATCACAAACCGAGTATGAGGCTCGTACTTCTTGACCGGAGTAACGACAGGTGCAGGCTCAGGCTTAACTTCCGGCTCAACCAAAGGTTTTTCTTCCACTGTAGGTTGAACCGTTTCCTCCTGGGGCTTTTCTTCGATTTCAACCGGCACGGTGACGGTTTCAACCGGCGGAGCAACCCTCACAGTGTCTTCTGCCTGCACGGATGGGGTTATCTCTTCCATTGAAAGGACTGCTTTTGCGACAGAATCATTCGGATTGATGGAGAGGATGGTACTTGCCTTGAGTTTGGCCTCCTTCACTTTGCCCGCGTCCCGTAACTGAGTCATTTCATCACTCAGTTTGGAACAGCGGTCCGCCTGATCCCGAAGCGGATAGGCGGCATCATCGCCAAAAATGATATAATACCAGCGGCAGAGTTCCAGCGTCCGGTCATAGTCTCCCTTCCGGAAGGCAGCCTGTGCATCCGGAAGGATTTCGCTTTCATGCGAATTATAATACGCAAGTGTCTTCTCCTGGGCGGACAGGCCCAGCGGCAGAAGACACGCAACGAGTAACACAAGGATGTGTTTGACGGTCAGTTTCATCATCGGCTGTTCATTGAACGATCCCATCGTTCAGCTTTAGGTTTGTATTCATTCACTTGTCTTTGCAGGGTCGCATTCTCCTTCTGGAGCGTCGTGATCCGGCTGTTCTGGGTGGACACCTGACCCTTCAGGTCATCCACCTGCTTCCGGAGGCTGCTGTTGGTCTGGGTCAGGGATTTTTCCCTGCCCTGCAGCCCGTCCACCTGCTTTTGCAAATCTTCTTTTTCCGTTGTCAACGTTGCGACTTCGCCGCTCAGGTCGGGGATATCGCTCTCTTTTCGCGTAAAGAGCAGAATGCCGAGAATCAGGCTGGCGCACAACAAGACCGCGGAGACAATTTTCCAGGGAATTCCCGACTTGGGTTTTACCGGGACAGACGGCTCAGGCTGCGGATCGGGAACGCCAATCGTGATATCCCCACCCGCGTCTGCCGCCTTTTCTTCCGGAAGCAGATCCAGGAAGGAGCGGACATCCTGCGGCCGGTCTTTCTTCCGGGGCTGCATGGAAACCGTAACGGCATTCTTGACTTCGTCACTGATGCCGGACGGCATTTCGGGAAGCCCGCTGTCCATTACCTGAGACGCCTCGGGAGGCGCCATCCCGACAACCAAGTTATAGAGTGTTGCGCCCAGCGCGTACAAATCCGTCGCCGGAGTCAGCGACGTTATGGTTGCATTCACCTGCTCCAGCGGGGCGAATCCCCGGCTGAAACCAACGAGGGACGACGTCGTGGTCGTATCATCCTGGGAATCCACATACTTGGAGACCCCGAAATCAATCAGGACAGCCCGGTCGCGCTCATCGAACAGGATATTGGCAGGCTTGATGTCCAGATGCAGGAGTCCGTGGGAATGGATGGATTCCAAAGCGTCAGCGACTTCATGGATGACTTTAAGGGCGGTCCGCTCGGGCATGGCACCACTCTGGACCTTGTCGGCCAGGGATCCGCCCCTCAGGTATTTCATCACATAATAGGAAGTACCGTTCTCGTCAAAGATGTCGATGATATTGACGATATGGTCGTTGTTCAGGGAGGCGATTTTCCGGGCTTCCGACTTGAACTTCTTCTGGCATTTTGCGACCAGTTCCTTATTGTCCGTCACAGGGATACTGATTTCAGAGGTCGACGCATCCCGCTGGCAGGAGCCCTTGAGGAAGAACTCCTTGATAGCCACCTTCATCCCCAGCCCGGTCTGCTCCGCGAGATAGGTTATCCCGAATCCTCCCTGTCCAAGGACCTTGATAATCTTGTATTTACCGCCCTGAAGCCTGGAGCCTGCGGGCAGATTGGTAATATCGCCGGCCATGTCGTCTAGCAGAAGCTGCTGGTATCTGCGTCGTTGGTGTAGTCGGGAGTGTCATTTGTATAATCAGGCATGTTCCCGTAGAGGGAATCGTCCACGAGGGAGGCATTATTTGCCTGGACCTCGGAGAGCATTTGGTCAACAGTGAGGCCGCTTATCGGCCCTTCTTCTCCTTCGTCCAGAGCATTATTGTCATTTAAGTCGATCCGAACTGTATCAACTTCTCCATCTCCATCCGTGTCTGCGAATGCCGCAGAATGACCATTCACTACGGCAAGTCCGACCGGAATGGGGGTTCCGTCTTCAAGCTGGCCAGGAACAACATCAATAAAATGGACGTCCACCTCATCATCCTGATTTTCAGCGGTTTCCACAGATACTTCCTCGGCCGTTTCGCCCGAGGAGGCTTCCGCATCTTCCTGCACCTCAACGATTTCCGGTTCATGTTCTGTCGGCGTATAAGGCGCGGGATGGACCTGGGACATGATGGTCTGGCAAAGTTCGGCACGATCTTCCGCCGACATTTCCTGCCACTCGGGATCGCTGCTTCGGTAGGTGCCGTAGACATGGCCATGCCAGACGAAGGCTCCACCGGGGCCGACTTCGTTCCGGGCGGCCTCAAAAGCCTCGTTGAAGGACATCCCGTCGTTTACGGAAGTAGCGACCTGGATTTCGGGAACTTCCTGGACTGCCCCTTCTTCGATTGTTTCAGTGTCTTCATTCTCCTCGTCAGGACGAGCGATTGCGTCTTCCACGGCATTGTAGCCGATCGCCCCGATCAGGATGCCGGGGACGCCGCCGACGAGCACGCTCTGCCAGAGGTTGGGGGTGGACTTATCTTTGTTCGACTTGGGCTTGTCCTGAAGTAAAGTGGACTCGGTAACGGGAGTGTTCTGTGTTTTCATAATGCTGTTTTTTATTTGATTATTCATTGTTTCTAAGGCAAAGTAAAGAAGGATCAATCATCCGGGAAACGCTTTTTGGTTTTACTACACAAAATGCCGCGTTTCAAGGATGAAATGATTTTACGCCAGGGTCTTGCCTCCTCCTCTGAACCTACAGACGTGATATGGATCAGGTGCGCGGAATGGTTGTCCCGGTTGTCTTCGGTAGCCCCCTTCAATATCTGGATCTTCTCGGAATCAGACTTGTGCAGGGAAAGGATATTCACGATTTCCCGATCGTCCATCTGCTCGAGCATTCCGTCACTGCACAAGTAAAGGTAATCCCCTTGCTCCAGGTCGGTAAGATTCACGCAATCAGCCTGAACCTGATGGTCTTGATGAGGTTGCATCGCCCGGGTGATGACGTTTTTCCGGTTGGACGTCTTTGCTTCTTCCCGGGTCATCTCGCCCAGTTCGACGAGATCATTGACCAGCGAATGGTCCCGGGTTACGAAAACGACTCTTTTCTCGGAAGGGCGTATTTGATAAACCCGGCTGTCCCCGATATGCGCGACAAAGCAGCCTCCTTGATGGAATATGGCAAAAGCGAGCGTTGTCCCCATCTTCTTTTCATCGTCGGTATCCTTCTCATCCAGAGCCGCATAGGCATATGTCAAGGCAGCGGTGAATTCATCCTCCCCAAAGGCTTCTTTGTCGGAAAAATGGGATAGGATGTACCGGCTCATCGCTTCGCACACCGTTCCGGATGCCACCTCTCCGGCAGCATGTCCACCCATTCCGTCACAAAGAATGAAGAGAGGACCCCGGTAGGAAGTTTCTTCCACAGGAGGATAGAGACTGTCTTCCTGGTTGCTACGCTGTCCTAACTCGTTAATGGGATAAGAAATGACTTGGATTTTCATGACAGATGGATTACGGTTTCATCGTTCACACGGCTTCCGAGAAAAATGAGTTCCGTTCCGGACAAGGACAGACGGTCTTGATGCTTCAGGCTCAACTTGTCATCCTTTTCCAGAAGGATGCCGTTGATTCTGGTCTCATTCCGGTTCGAAGCGTTGGAAGCATAGGCGTGATAACGCCCGTCCGCTCCCCTGATGACATCAATGAACAAATGGGATCGGCTCATACGCCGGTTGTCCGTGGAAATGGGAACGCTGGCCTGGGACGGTGTGTTGTGTGTCATCCGGCCAATCAGGTTCCGTCCTTCTTTAAGTGGGTATTTCCTCCCGGTTTCCGGATCCTGCAACGCACCGACAGTGTCATCGGTGAAGGCTCTTATCTCCGTCTCGGGATCCACGCTGGGCGAAGATGAAACAGGCAAAACGGTTTTGAATGCAGAGAACTTGTTCCTTGTCTTGCAATTGGGACAGGTAACAAACTTCCCGTAGTTGGCCGGGTTGTCCTCCGCTTCCAGAATGACACCGCAAACCGGGCATTTGATCCGAACTCTTTCCATTACTTCCAAATCATAACGGGCATATCATTGTCAAAATTGCCCCACATTACAGGATGCTGTTTATTCTGTGATAATTTTGCCACACCTGAACTGACGGCCTGGAACAGTTCTTTGGCGGTGATGGTCCGATCCAGATTCAAGTCCGCACCACCCTTGAGAGAACGTAGGAGACAAGTGGTAAAAAAACCATTGCGAAGCTTGGGGCTTTCGATGGAAAATTCATTGTCCCGGGAGGACAGAAAGAGCATGATGTCGTTTTTGGGGTCCTTGAATCCGCCGCCGGATTTGTCCCGGATATCTCCTGAGAAACAGGCATCGGCAAATATCATCTTGTTCTTGGCTTTGCACCCGGAAAACAACTGACGGATCTCATCATAGGTCAAAAAGCCGTCATACGCGACAAACCCGCCCGGGTATCCATGTCCTGAAAAGAAAAGGATGACGATATCATTCTTCCCGGCCTTGCTGAACAGTTTCTTAGTTTCACTGAGAATCCGCTGCTTCTTAGCGCTGGCGTCAGTAAACAGGACCGATGTAACATTCGTATTCGTATTATAAAGATCATACATATCCTCGGCGTCATGGGCAGGAAGAATCAGGTCATTCTTCCACCCGGGATAATCCCCGATTCCAACAGCGGAGAAGTAAATCTGCTGGGCATCGATCCGGCCGGGCAGGAAGAGCGCCATAAGCAATATCCAAATACGTATCGGTTTCATAGTAAGCGACTTATTTCGTTCTTTTAATGAGAGACTTGTCCATCATTTTACCAGCAGGAATCTCAGCCTTCCTTTCGCCTTTCAAGGTCTCAAAAGTACCTTCGGATGCACAGATATTTACCTGGTAACGGTTCAGGTGCGCCTTCATGACCTGAAGAACACATTCCTGATTGGGAGCCTCGACGGCAAATACAGCCGCACCGTTCCATTTGGCCGTCATGGGCGGCACTTCGGACAGAAGGGTGATCGTCTTGAGATGTACGCAACCCATAAACTCGTCGTAAGCGAACTCATGGATGGAAGCAGGAAGCAGGATTCCTTCAAGCGCTGCACAATTGCTGAATGCGCCATCCAGAATCTTTTCCGTCTCAGGATAGACAGAGACATATCCGCTCTTGGCCCGGGGGCAGGCGTACAGGGTCAACCCGTCTTTCGCATAAAGGACTCCGTCATGGGAGGAAAAGGCCTTGTTGTTGGGATCGACCTCGATCCTTTCCAGGTTGGCAAGCTGTTTCAGTCCGGTAATCCTGTTGACACGTGCCGGGATATAGACCTCCTTCAAAGATGTTGCCTCGGCGAACGGCTGGAAATCAATGGCCGGCCAGTCGCTTCCGAAGGAAAGGTAAGCCAGCGAAATGCACTTGTCGAAAACATGATCTCCCATCGATGTTGCTCCGCTGGGGAAGATGACACTCGTCAGATGGGAGCAACCGCTGAAAGCCTTGTCCGAGATGCGCCTTACGGATGAGGGAATGGAGACGGAAGTCAAACCGTCGGCATCGGCAAAGGCACTTTCTCCAACGGAGACAACGGTATAAGTCGTTCCTTTGTAATTGACGCTAGACGGAATCATCAAATCTCCCGAGGGAAGGGTAGGCTCCAAGTCTCCAAGCACTTTGATCCGGACGATTTCCACCTCATTCCGGGTGGTGTCGGTAACGTGGAAACTGAGCTGTCCTCCACTTCCCATGCGCGCTGAGAAACTCTGGGAATAAGCCTCAAATGAGGCGACAAGGAATGCAATTGCGATCAGAATAAACCTTTTCATAATCTGTTGAATTTTAAACTCTACGCAAAAGTATTCCTAATTCATCCGTTGGGAAAGCAATCTTCAGTTTAATCCACAAAGTAGGGCGATACAAGGACAAAATGCTTTTTGACGCCTTATTCCGTGAACTTCGATTTGCAATACGGGCAGGTCCTGTTCTTCAGCAATTCCTTATAAGGTACACCTCCGAGAAAATGCCCGCAGGTGGGGTTGGGGCAGACGTATTTCTCACGAAAAGACTCCTCCAGTTTCTTGGCCTGCTTAGGAAGCTTGTCCGCATTCCGAAAACGGATGAGCGCAAATGCCAGTGCAAAAACGGCAGCGATGACAATCATGACGATGCGCGCGTTCGGAATGATCAAGGCAAGACCGATGGAGGTCATGGACAGGATTCCCGGCAAGGTGCTCAAAGCATTCAGCCTTCCCTGAGATACCTGGGTATCCATCTTTTTCTGTTGGTAAGCATCGTATATTTTCTCCAGATGGGCAATGCTGAAGGTCTGTTGAGCAGAAAGGGCTTTTACAACGCTTTCCAGGTCCAGGTGAAAACGGTCGGGCCCCAGTTCAATGGTGTCCACCATCGTGACTCCACCCTTCTTCTTGCAATCTATTCCATTGATATACATGAAATTATTCGGGGTGATATCCTCGACGGCCATGCTCGAATCATCTGCAATGGTGACATGGCAATGTTTACGGCTGACGCTTTTGGGAACGCTTCCGGGGTTACCCCAGAAATAGGTCTTTCCATTATACTCTATGGCCAGCCTGGGATTATCCGTGCCACTTTCACGGCCTATAATCAAGTCCATCATTTCTTCGGATTATTATCAGGGACTGGTGTGGGGGAAATCAATTCTTTAAGCGCTTTCAAGGCCACTTTGGAAAGCTCCAGCGTCATAGTGAACGTACTCTGGTCGCTTAAGACAAGTTCCTGCTTCAAGGTATTGATTCCGTATACATACCGGAGGTTGATGATATACCGCTTACCGACTCGGGCAAAAGAGCCCGGGGCATCTTTGAAACGCAAAGCCAGCAGTTCTTCCATCTTTCCGAGGTTCATGCACACCATGCTGGATAATCCGTTCGCGGAAACAAAACGCGTGTAATTCCCATCTGCCTCGAAATACACGATGGACGAAAGGTCTACCCGGAGCAGTTCATCGCGGGAACTGAAGTAAATCGTCTTAGGTTTCACCGTATGTGGTCTTTCTCCCGCCGAGGTCCAGGAGCGAAAACAACAAAAAGAAAGTGTGGACCCCATTAGACTTACTCCTCTGACTGGGCACCCGGTCATGCCGGGCTCTGGACTGCCGCGAAGATGAATAAGTGATGATGCCCACACCTTTGCTATGGTGCGGGCACAGGCCCGAAGAATAGCCAAGATGCAAGCGTCTCACATTATTCCACACTTCGCTTGAATTGTCCAGATTCAGTCAGAATGGAATAAAGCTAAACGCTTTCATATGTTATTGTGTCTGATGACGCTTACAAATATAGGAAATGTTTCTTTTTTTCGGAACACCTTACGCCGAAAAATATCATCCTCATAATCAACCCAAAACTTGTACAACCCAAAAACTGTTTCTATATTTGTAGCGACAAAAGGATTAGAAGATGAAGTTTGAAGATGTTTTGGGGAATGAACGGCTGTGGGCAGTCGTTTATGACGGGGATACGCAGAATATCCTAAAAAAGGTATTTGATCAGTGGGGAGACCTGGATTATTTGGAGAGTTTCTTCAGAGAAAACGTCCTGGACTTGATGTCGTACTTCAGAATCACGGATCTGGAAGAAGCAATCTTTCGAACCGTTGAGGACGCGAATCAGATGAAAAGTGTCATCCTGGACATAAAACCGGATGCCGATCTGGACAAGTATTTCAGGCCACTGGAAAATCAACGTTGGAGAGAAATGTTACTCTCAAAAGAGAAAGCAAAAGGAATAATCCGCCCTTCCTGGCTCAGATTGTACGCCTTAAGATTCGACTCCAACCTCTATCTGATTACCGGGGGTACGATCAAATTGACAAGAACAATGAATGAGCGTGAGCATACACTTCGAGAGTTAGTTAAACTGGAAACAATCAGAAACTACTTGATCGAGAGAGGAGTATGTGACTTGGACGGATTAAAGGACCTTCAATCATGAAAGCAATTGAATACCTGAATGCAAATCGGGCCGGAACGCCCGGCAAATGGAAAGAAGAGGCACAGTTGGAGCAGAGCCGCTACTATTGGCAGCGCTATTCGTATGGGATCGCAATCAAGTCCCGGAAAAGGATGAAAGAGTTGGGAATGACCCAGAAAGAGCTGGCCGAAAAACTGAATTGTTCCCAGCAATACGTTTCCACGCTCCTGAAAGGGCAGGAAAACCTGACACTGGAAACAATCGCCAAACTGGAATCGGTCCTCGATCTCGATTTCCTGGGAAGGTGCATCGATTTCGGGTATTCTTATCCTGTCAACGAGCCCCATCCCCGCTACCTCAACGCCCCCGACGTTCCCTACGGGAAGTCGGAAAAGCCGGAAGGAGAAGACTGATCAATACTCCCGCGGCCCGAAAATGTCCGTGCCTATGCGGACCATGGTCGCCCCGTGCCGGACGGCGATGGGCCAGTCGCCGGACATGCCGATGGACAGCTCCGTAAAGGACTCCGCCAGCTCCGGATGTTCCTCCCGGATCCGACGGAACAGGGCTTCGATCCGGGCGAAATCCCGCTCGATCACCCCCTCGTCCTCCGTATTCGTCGCCATCCCCATCAGCCCCCGAATCCGGACATTCCGGAAGGGAGAGGGTGTACTACCGGAAACCTGTGGCCACCCTCGGCCGCATAAGAGGGAGGGGCCCGCAGGGTTTGGATCCGAGGAGGAAAGCTGGCTTTCTGACGATGGAGACAAAGCCTGTGGGAGGGGCCGGAGCGTAGCGGAGGCGGTTTCCGGTGGTACACCCTCTCCCTTCTCAAACATCGACAGGATTTCCTCTTCAGAGAACCCGTGCTTGGTTTCTTCCGCCCCCAGGTGGAGCTCCAGGAGGACATCGATCACCTTTCCATTCTCCCTTCCCCACTTGTCGATGGCTTCCAGCAGGTGGAGAGAGTCCACCGACTGGACCAGGGAGACATACGGGAGGACGAGCTTGAGTTTGTTGGTCTGGAGATGACCGATGAAGTGCCATTCCACATCAGAAGGCATCTGGGGAACCTTGGCCGCCAGTTCCTGCGGACGGTTCTCGCCGAAGATCCGCTGACCGGCGTCATAGGCTTCCATCAGCCTTTCGACCGGGTGGAATTTGGAAACTGCCACCAGTTTCACGTCTGATGGCAGTTTCTCGTAAAGGGAACGTAAACTATCGCTTACCATTTTTCTTCTGTTGCTGGGCCTGCTGCTTCTGCATCTCGCGCTGCATCTTCTGGGCTTCTTCCAGGCGCTGCTGCCATTTGGACTTGGGTGCCGGCTTGCCTTCGGCCGCCTTCAGCTTCGCAAGGATCTCTTCCGGGTGGACGAACCACTTCTTGATGATCCAGGTCTCCAGCATCGTGATGAGGTTGGAGAGCAGGTAGTAGTAGCTCAGGCCGGAAGAAAGGTTGTTACAGATGAAGAACATCATGATGGGCATCATGTACAGGCTCATGAAGCGCATCATCTGGGCGTTCGGGTCGTTGCCGGTGTTCTGGTTCTGCATCGTGATGCGGGAATAGAAGAACATCGACAGGGCCATCAGGAGCGCGAACAGGGAGATGTGGTCCATACCCAGGATGCTCGTGCCCCAATGGATGACGTCGTCATAGGCGGAGAGGTCTTCGGCCCACAGGAACGGCTGCTGGCGCAGCTGGATGGAAGCCGGGAAGAAGCGGAACATCGCCCACAGGATCGGGAACTGGAGGAGCATCGGCAGGCAGCCGCCCATCATGTTCACACCCGCTTTCCGGTACAGTTCCATCGTCGCCTGCTGCTTCTTCATGGCGTCTTCCTGCTTGGGGTACTTCGCGTTGATCTTGTCCAGTTCGGGCTTGAGGACCTGCATCTTCGCGGAGGAAGATAGGCTCTTGTAGGCGAACGGGAGGACGACCAGCTTGATGAAGATCGTCATCAGCAGGATGATGAGGCCGAAGCTCTGGATGAACTTGCTCAGCCAGTCGAACAGCGGGATGATTACCCACTTGGTGATCCAGCCAACCAGTTTGCCGCCCAGCGGAATGACCTTCTCGTAAGCATGGTCATAGGCCTTGAGGCCCTTGTAGTCGTTGGGTCCGAAGTAGAACTCGAAGGGAATGTCGATCCGCGGGGCCCCCGGCTGGATGTCCGCCCGCATGGAAGCCGTGCAGGACATCAGGTTGTGGTCCGAGTCGTCCTTGCCCATGTAGTCGATGGTGAACTCGCCGTAGGTGAAGTCCTTCGGAGCCCGCATGATGGCGGAGAAGAACTGCTGCTGGAAGGCGAACCACTCGATCTTGTTGTCAAAGCGCTTGGAACCCTTGCGGCCGTTGCCGATGTTCTCGGGCTTCTTGTCGTCCGGGAAATAGTAGTTCAGGCGGGAGTACTGGCTCTCGTTCTTGTACCCCTTCTCCATCCGCGGGATAATGGCGTCGAAATCGACGTCGATGCTGCCCACGTTCCGGGGGATGAGGTCCTGCATTCCGACGAAGGAAAGGACCTGGTTCACGGAGTAGGAGTCCTTGACCAGGGTGAAAGTTTCCTCGATGTATCCGCCGTTGGCGAACGGGAGGCGCATGACCACCGTGGAATCGGTGGAGGCCTCGGGGATGTACTGGAAGGTGAATTTCCGGGTATCGACCGCCGTCGGGGCATACACGACGAAGCCGAGCTGGGCCTTGCCTTCCTGCAGGATGTACAGGTCCGACTTGTCATACATCTGGAAATCCTTCACGCGCACGGAGAGGGGCTGGGCGCCCGACGTGGTGAAAGTGATTTCCAGCTTTTCATTCTCCAGGGTGACCCGCTGTCCTTCGGCCTGGGAGGCGGCATTCAGCAGGGAATCGCTGTAAACGGCAGTCTGGGCGGGCAGGGCGGCGACCACCGTATCCTCGGGATGCTCCGCGAGATAGGCGGCCCGGATGCTGTCCTGGCGGTATGCTTCCACCGCGGAGAGCGAATCCAGCTGCGCCTGCCAGGCCATCTGCTTCTTGACTTCACGGCTCTGGTACCCGAAGAAGCCCAGCATGATCAGGCCAATCAGGACCCAGCCGATGAGAGAGTTTTTATCCATAGGTCCTATTCGTTCTGCGCTTCCTCCTTGGCAACGAGTTCACGGATCTGGTTCTCCAGCTGCTTGAGTTCCTCCTTGGCGGCATCGATGCGCTCGAGCATCTGGGCCTTCAGGGTCTCGGCTCCCTTGGAAAGGCCGAAGAAACCGATGTTGTTCTCGTAGGTCTGGATGTCCTGCTGGAGCTGGTTGTATTTCAGGGTCAGACGGTCCTTCTCAGTGAGCGGCGCATTGCGGCGCGGTTCGCGGGAAGAGAAACGCCCGCCATCCCGGCGGCCACCCCGGTTGAAATCCGGGAACTTGGCCTGCATCGCGGAGCGATAGGCGGACTGGACGGCATCCTTTTCCTTGAACGGGACGAAACCGATGGCATTCCAGCGCTCGGCGAATCCCCGGGCGGCCTCCATGTCGGCATCGGCGTCGGCAGGGACGTAGGCCTCGATCTCCTCGATGAGGGCACGCTTGGCCTTGAGGTTGCCGTAGAAGTCATTCTCGGGCCGGGCCTGCTTGTCACGCTCGTTGAAGAAAGCGTCGCAGGCGGCGCGGAAACGCTTCCACAGCTGCTCGGACTTCTTGCGCGGAACAGCGCCGATCTCCTTCCACTGCTTCTGGAGTTCGATGAAGGTCTCGGAGGTCTTCTTCCAGTCGGTGCTGCCGCTGAGGGCTTCGGCCTGCTCGATGAGGGCGAGTTTCTTGGACATGTTGTCGTTCATGCTGTCCTTGAACTCGTTGTAGTATTCTCGCTTGCGGCTGAAGAACTGGTCGCAGGCGGCGCGGAAGCGGTCGTAGACCTTCTGGTTGTCCTTGCGGGTAGCGAAACCGATCTTGCGCCATTCGGCCTGGACGGCCTCGATCTCCTTGGAAAGGGTGTTCCACTGGCTGGAGGAAGTGATTTCCTTCGCGGCGATTTCCTCGACCTTCTCGCAGAGGGCGGTCTTGGCCTCCAGGTTCGCGACCTGCTGCTCCTTCAGGCCTTCGAAATGGGCCTGGTACTTCTTGTTGATGACGGCGGTGGCGGCGCGGAAGCGCTCCCAGATGGAATCGCGGAACTCCTTGGCCACGGGGCCGAATTCCTTCCACTGCTCATGAAGCTTCTGGAGTTCCTTGAAGGAACCCACGACATCCTCGCTCTCCGCGAGGGCCTCGGCCTGCTCGCAGAATCCGGTCTTGGCTTCCAGGTTCTTGCGGAAATCCAGGTCGCGGAGCTCCCGGTTGATCTGCACGAGGTCATAGAACTTCTCCACATACAGCTGATAGGTATCGTTGACGTCGCGGAAGTTCTGCTGCGGGACCGGACCGGTCTCCCGCCAGCGGTTCTGGATCTCCCGGAACTTCGGGAAGGCGTCCTTCATGTCGCCCTGCTCCTCGACGAGGGCTTTGAGGTCCTCGATGATGGCCTGCTTCTTCACGAGGTTGTCCTCGCGTTCGGCATCGAGCTGGCGGTTGTATTCCGCACGCTCCTTCTTATACGCGTTGTAGAGGGACTTGAAACCGGCCTCGATGGCGGCGAACGGGCTCTGGATCTCGTTCTCCTGCGGCTCGGCGGTCACTTCCTCCACGGTTTCGGCATCGGGTTCGTCGACGGCGGCATCCTCGCCGGCCTCGGCCTTTTCGCGGGACAGGCGCTTGTAGAAGGCGGACTTGATGGCCTCGGCCTCCTTGGAACGCTTCATCCTGTCGACGCTTTCTGTCAATTCCTGGAACAGTCCGGAAAGTTCGGCGAGGGTCTTCTCGCCATAATTGACCACGACATCCTTCACCTCTTCCTTCACTTCCTCGACGGTCTCCTTCGCTTCTTCCACGACGGGTTCTGCGGTCTCCCCGGACACTTCCTGTGCTACATCTAAGGTCTCGTTGACAGTTTCGAGGACCTCAGGCTTCAATTCTTCACTCATGATAAATGGTGTTCAAAAGTTAAACATACAGATTGCAAAGATAACATTTTTTCCATAATTGTATTACATTTGCAGACCGAAACGAAAAAGCATGCGCATCGATATCCTCACCGTCGTCCCGGAGCTCCTCGAGAGCCCGCTCAGCCATTCCATCCCCGGCCGCGCCGTCAAGAAAGGCCTGGTGGAGATCCATGTCCACAACCTGCGGAAATACGGCCTCGGGCCGCGCCTGACGGTGGACGATTACTGCTATGGCGGCGATGCCGGCATGGTGATGATGGTGGAGCCGGTATTCCGCATGATCGAAGAGCTGAAGGCCGAGCGCGACTATGACGAGGTCATCTACATGGCCCCCGACGGCGAGATCCTGGACCAGGGCATCGCCA
This sequence comes from uncultured Bacteroidia bacterium, assembly GCA_902778105.1. GTDB lineage: Bacteria > Bacteroidota > Bacteroidia > Bacteroidales > UBA932 > Cryptobacteroides. The sequence continues at coordinate 64,082 of CACYWN010000012.1, read as the reverse complement.
ATGAACTGTCCCTCAAGGAGAACATCATCATCCTCTGCGGCCACTACAAGGGAATTGACGAACGCATCCGGGAGCATCTCATCACCCGCGAGATCTCCGTGGGCGATTTCGTCGTGAGCGGCGGGGAGATTCCGGCCGCCCTGCTGGCCGACAGTATCATCCGCCTGATTCCCGGCGTCCTTACCGACGAGACCTCGGCCCTGTCGGACAGTTTCCAGGATGGCCTGGTCTCCCCTCCCGTCTACACCCGCCCCGCCGAATTCAACGGCTGGAAGGTTCCCGACGTCCTCCTCTCCGGCAACCCCAAACTCATCCAGGCATGGCAGGACGAGCAGGCCCTCGCCCGTACCCGCGAGCGCCGTCCCGGACTCCTGGACTGATCCGCTTCACCTGGAACAAACCCAAAAAATAAGGCTCGCATCCCTGCGAGCCTTATTTTGGTTAGTTAGTAGTGTATTCTTACTCAGAAGAAGGTTAATTGTGTTGGTTAGAAGAAGCGTCGTGTCTAACAATCGCAAAAGGATTCTTAAAAAATTTATAAACTTCTTTTCTCCCTTATTGCAATAGCAAAGGTACACAATCTTTCCTTACTTCCAAATTTTTTTGAACAAAACTTATATTAATAAAGTATTTTAAAAACTATAGGTAAGCTTGCAGGTGAAATTCCGCGGGGCCTGCGGATACAGCCCAGCTTCCATGTACACGGGATCGCCGCCGTCTGCAGCCCCCTGCCAGGCCCGGTAAACCCAAGCATAGGCATAATACTCCAGGTTCAGGAGATTGTTCACGTACAGGGCGACCCCGAGGTTACCAACAGGCATCTTGAAAGAATGGGAGAGCGAGAGGTCCGTAACGAAGAAAGCAGGGATGGAACGGTCCGCGTTTCCCGTGTTGTCCCAATACTGGCGGCCGACATACTTTCCGCTCAGCACCAGGGAAAGCGGCTTCCAGACACCACTGAAAGGGCTCAGGGCAACCCTTCCCATCCCTACGACCGAGGGAGACAGCAGCATCGGCGTATTCTCATAGGCCTCTTCCTTGTAACCGCCGTCCACCCAGTTCTCCAGGTAGGCGGTAAAGCGGCGGAGCCTGTTGGTGCTGAGCGTCAGATTTCCGTCGAAACGGAACCAGGAGGCCGGATACCAGGCGGTCGACAGCTCGATGCCCCGGCGCCATCCCCGGCCGACATTCTCCTTGATCGCATAGCCGGAAGAACTCAGGCGGCCCGTTTCCAGCAGCATGTCCCGGTATTCCATCAGATAGAGGTTCGCGGCCGCCATCCAGCGGGTGCCGACGAACTGGTAGCCAGCCTCGACGTCCAGCATCGACTCGGGCTTGATCGGAATCATCTCCCCCTTGATGTTCTCCTTGATGTCGCTGCGGCCGGGTTCCCGGTGACCGACGGCTGCGGACACGTAGAGACGGTGGCCGCCGAAGGTGGCCGTCAGACCGCCCCGGGGATTGAAGAAGTCCCAGCGCTCGTGATAGTCGATGGGGATGGTGCTCGCCTTGTCGTCCGCTCCCACGAAGTCATAGCCGATGTGGCGGTACTGCAGGTCCGCATAGGCATTCAGCCAGGAAGTCAGCTGGTAATCGGCACGGAGGAAAACGCTGAGATCGTTTTTCAGGCCGGTGTTCCGATACCAGGCAAAGTCCCGGTTCATCGACGCGTAGTCATAGGAAGGGCCCAGCACGCGGGACCATAGCATCTCTCCCCAATGGGCGCCATCGTACCGGGACAGGTTCACTCCGCCGTCCACCTTCCAGTCCGCCGTCCGGAAACGCAGCTCGGACTGGAACACATACAGGTCGTTCCCCATCTTTTTCCGGTAGATCATGTCACTCTTCCTGACACCCCCCACCTCGGAGAAAGGATAGCCGAACTCGGCGAATTTGCGGTCGGTTTTATAGTATTCGTCGTAGCCGTCCCCCCGGGTGTAATCGGCCGTATTGGACCAGGTCAGCCGGTCCGTCAGGCGCCGGGTATAATTGAGCTGGAGGTGATGCTGGGCATAATTGTCCGTCTGGTCCGGATAGTAGCAGATGTTTCCGTTGTCGTCGACATACTCCCCCGCACCGTTGTAACGCCGGTCTTTCGCATACATTTCGGGAGAGATACCGTCCCAGGTCATCCCGCTCTTCTGGTCGCCTGACAGATAGGTCAGCCGGAGAGAGTTGCGCCCCTTCATCCATCCCAGCACCGCCAGGAGGGAGGTCGAACCGACGCCGGCGTTCCGGATATACCCGTCCGTCTTGCCCACGGACCAGGCGATGTTGAAATACAGGCCGGAAGGCTGCAGCCCCGACATCGCCGAGACTGTGTTCACGAACGTGCCGTAGGAACCGGCGGAAACATCCCAGCGGAACGAGGGATCGGGCGTGACGAAAGCCGTGTTCATGTTGACACTGGCCCCGAAGGCGCCGGCCCCGTTCGCCGACGTACCCAGGCCGCGCTGGACCTGGACGCTGGAAAGGAGGGACGTGAGGGCCGGGATGTTCACCCAGAACACTTCCTGGGATTCGGCGTCGTTGAGCGTGATCCCGTTCAGGGTCACGTTGACCTGCGATCCCTTGGAACCGCGGATGGTCATGGCGGAATTGCCCAGTCCCGTGCCGCCTTCGTTGTAGGTCACGACGGAGGGCAGCAGGTTCAGGGTCATCGGGAGGGAGTGCATCGGATTGGCCGACCGCAGTTCATCCTTCCCCACATTGGAATAGGCGACCGGGGTATGGGCTCCGGCCCGGCTGGAGGAAACGACGACGCTGTCCAGCCGTTCGTCCCATCCACCATTGAGTTCCTGGGCCGTTGCGGCCGTCAGGGAGAGCGCCAGCAGCGCTGCAGAAATGAAAAAACCTCGCATAAAACAACCGTTTAGATGCAAGGGGCGGCACTTGGAAGTGCCTCGGAGATGCTTCCCTACGCCGGTATGGACCGGATCAGGTTCATTGGGTATCTCTCAACCGGGACACTGCCCGGTACCCCCGCATGGATATATAACAATAATCTATTTCTTCTTCACCAGTTCGATTTCATACATCTTGGGCCAGTACTTCCCGGTCAGGAAGATCCGCCCCTCTTTGTCCACGGCAATGCCGTTGAGGACATCCGTTTCCCGGGTTCGTTCCTGGTAAGGCAGCAGGCCACGGCAGTCCACCGTCGCCTCCACCTTTCCGTCGGAAGGGTTGATGATGACGATGGTGTCGGTCGTATAGACATTGGCCCAGACCTTACCGTCTATCCATTCCAGCTCGTTCAGGTAACGCACCGACTTGCCGTCCATCGTCACCCGCAGGCGCCGCTGGACGTTCAGGTCCGCGTCCATGAAGTACAGGAAGGAACTGCCGTCGCTGGCGATCAGCTGCTGCCCGTCCGTGGTCAGGCCCCAGCCTTCCCGGGGATAGGCCACGGTGGCCTTGTACTTGTGGGTGGCAAAATCGTACAGGAAAGCCACCTGGTTGGTCCAGGTAAGGATGTAGAGGTTATCCCCGAAAACGACGGAGCCCTCGATGAAATAATGCCGCGAGAAATCCATCCGGGAAAGGGCTTCGCCCGTTTCCAGGTCCACGGTCCGGAAAGTGCTTTCCCCCCACTGGCCGGTGGATTCATACAGGGAATCAGCGTGGAAGAATAGTCCCTGGGTATAGGATGTGACGTCATGCGGGTACTCCCGGACCACCTTCACCTTGTATTCCCGGACTTTGGTGGTACCGCAGGAAACCACGCCCGCCACAAGGGACAATATGAGCAAAAACTTCCTCATGTCTGTTAAATCATGCAAAAATAGTGTTTTTTTCGTACCTTTGCAACCACAAAAGGCGGGACGATCTGCCGCGCCGCGATTGCGGTGAGGAAAGTCCGCACAGGGCAGGGCGCCTGACTGTGGAAAGCACAGAAGGGAGTAATCTTTTCCGTCCGTAACAGAGAATGACCGCCTATACCGGCAGATGAGGGCGGCCCGTCCGATGCCGGGGGGTAGGTTGCGAAGATAAATGGCAGATTCAAAAACAGAAAGCGGCTTACGGCCCCGCCTTTCAAGGAACTGACTCCGGTCAGTTCCTTTTTTTAGGCGGGCGACATACAATACCGCAAGCAGGATCCGTTACACTTCCACGAAGCGGCACCAGCCGTGCTCGTCCGGGAACTCGCCGTCCTGGATGGCCCTGATGCGTTTGTACAGGGCAGTGGACTTGGGGCCGACTTCCCCGTCGGGGCAGAAGCGGAAGGTTCGGGACACTTCCGGAGCTTCCAGCACCGGCTTGATGTCGATGTGGGAAAGCGGGGTGATGACGACGGCGGTGCCGCAGCCGCCCGCCTCCTCGAAGGTATCCAGCTCGTCCAGCGGGACGGGACGCTTCTCCACCTCCATGCCCAGATCGCGGGCCACCTGCTGCAGGGTCTTGTTCGTGATGGACGGAAGGACGCTGTCGGAAAGCGGGGTGACATACTTGTTCCCCTTGATGCCGAAGAAATTGGAAGAGCCGAACTCGTCCACGAACTCCCGGGTGGAGGAATTCAGGTACAGCAGCTCCGCATACCCCTGCTCATGGGCAAACTTGTAGGGTTTGAAGGTATTGGCATAGTTCGCGCCGATCTTGTAGCTGCCGGAGCCCTTCGGGGCGGCCCGGTCGTAATCGCCGGGGATGACGGCGGCGCAGGACTTGAGGTGGGCGCCGTAGTACGAGCCCACCGGGGCGCACATCACGGCGAAAACGGCCTCGGGATACGGCACCAGCTGCATCTGCGGGTGCATGCCGACGAGGAGCGGACGCAGGTACATCGATGCGCCGAGTCCGTAGGGCGGCAGGAATTCGAGATTCCCGCGGATGCAGTCCTCGCACATCCTGAGGAACATTTCCTCCGATGGACAGGGCATGCCCAGGTAATCCGCCGTCCGTTGCAGTCGGGCCGCGTTTTTGTCCGGGCGGAACATCGCGACGCGGCCGTCCTTCTGCCGGAAGGCCTTCAGGCCCTCGAAGCAGGAAATCGCATAATGTAAGACCTGCGCGAACGGGTCGAACGTGAAGGAGAATGTCTCCGTCGATTCGGGGGTGGACCACTTGCCGTCCTTGAAGTGGGAGATGACGACCGTGCGGGTCCGGTAGGCATCGAAGCCTAAGGTTTTCCAGTCTATCTGTGCCATATCGTTCTATATTTTCGATGCGATCCAATCGCCCACCGCTGAGGTGGAGCAGCTGCCGCCAAGGTCCTCGGTCGTGACACCGGCCTCCAGGGAGGCGGCGACGGCGGCCCGGATGGCCTTTCCTTCCTCCATCAGTCCGAAGGCATACTCGAACATCATGGCCGCGGAGAGGATGGCCGCGACGGGATTGGCGATATCCTTCCCGGCCGCCTGCGGGTAGGAGCCGTGGATGGGCTCGAACAGGGAGGTGTGCTCCCCCACCGAGGCCGATGCCAGCAGGCCCATGGAACCGCTGATACAGCTGGCCTCGTCGGTGAGGATGTCGCCGAAGGTGTTCTCCGTCACCAGGACATCGAAGAACTTCGGCCAGCGGATGAGCTGCATGGCGGCGTTGTCCACGAACATGTAATCCACCTGGATATCCGGATAGGACGGCTCCATTTCCTGGGCGACCTGGCGCCACAGGCGGGAGGACTCCAGCACGTTGGCCTTGTCCACGACCGTCAGGTGCTTCCGGCGCCGGCCGGCGTACTCGAAGGCAAGACGGAGGATCCGTTCCACCTCGGCCCGGGAATAGATGCAAGTATCATAGGCGGTGTTCCCGCCGTCCTTGCGTCCCTTCTCGCCGAAATACATGCCGCCGGTAAGTTCCCGGATGCACAGGAAATCGGCCCCGTCCACGAGTTCCGTCTTCAGCGGAGACTTGTCCACGAGGGACTTGAACGTCTCGACCGGGCGGAGGTTCGCATACAGGCCCAGCTGCTTGCGGATGGCGAGGAGGCCCTGCTCAGGACGCACCTTGGAAGTGGGGTCGTTGTCATACTTGGGGTCCCCCACGGCGCCGAACAGCACGGCGTCGCTGTCCATGCACAGGGCATGGGTTTCCGCAGGGTAAGCGTCCCCGAACTTGTCGATGGCACAGGCGCCTACATAGCCGTACGTGTAAGACACCTCGTGGCCGAAACGGGCACACACGGCATCCACGGCCTTGACGGCCTGGGCAACGACCTCCGGTCCGATGCCGTCGCCCGGAAGTTTTGCAATCTTGAGTTTCATATCAGGTTGTTTTCGATTAAGTTCAACATCTTGACCGTGGCCTTGATGGCCGCTTCGGCCTGGTCGGAGTCCACCCCCCGGGTCTTGAAGTCCTTTCCCTGCCAGTCCCAGGAGATGGTCGTCTCCACGAGGGCGTCCGTCTTCCCGCCGGGCGGGATCTTCACGACATAGTCCGTCAGGCGGGGATGCCGGCGGCCCAACCGGTCGTAGATGATCCACAGGGCCTTCATGAAGGCGTCGTACTGGCCGTCGCCGGCGGCCGCCTCCTCGTACTCGGTTCCGTCGATGTCGATCCGGATGTTTGCGATGGGACGCATGCCGCGGGCGAGCTGCAGGCTGTAATTGATGATGTGGATCCGGTCCGGGGCAGTCGTGGACATGTCCCCTTTCAAGACATCCGCAACGATGAACGGGAGATCCTCCGGAGTCAGGCTTTCCTTCTTGTCGCCGAGTTCGACGACCCGCACCGTGACCCGTTTCATCTGTTCGGGCGTCAGGTTGATGCCCAGGGATTCCAGGTTCTTGACGATGTTCGCCTTGCCGCTGGTCTTCCCGAGCGCATAGTGGCGGTGGCGGCCGAAGCGCTCCGGCAGAAGGGCGTTCTGGTACAGCCCGCCCTTGCGGTCGCCGTCGGCATGGACCCCGCTCGTCTGCGTAAAGACGAACTCACCCACGAGGGGTTTGTTCGCAGGAATCCGCACGCCGGAAATCGTCTCCACATAGCGGCATACGTGCATCAGGCGGCTCTCGTCCAGGGTATTCTCCACTTTCAGATGGTCATTGAGGATGCCGATGGCGCTGGACACGGGCAGGTTGCCGGTCCGCTCCCCCAGCCCGTTCACCGTCGTGTGCAGGCCCTTGACGCCGGCGCGGACCGCCTCGAAGGCATTGGCCGCCGCCAGGTCGTAATCGTTGTGCGGATGGAAATCGAAATGGATGCCGGGATACCGCTCCAGCATCGCCCGGCAATACGCCCGGCTCTTCACGGGATCCAGGATGCCCAGCGTGTCCGGCAGCATGATCCGCCGCACGGGCGCATCCTTCAGGGCGTCCACCAGGAAGAACACATACTCCGGGGAATCCGTCATCCCGCCCGACCAGTCTTCCAGATACACATTGACCTCCAAGCCCTTGGCGACCGCCAGGGAGATATCCCGGAGAATGTCGTCCCGGTGCTCCCCGGGCGTCTTCCGGAGCTGGCCGGTCACATGGCGGAGCGAACCCTTCGTGAGCAGGTTCATCACGCGTCCCCCGGCGGAAACGATCCAGTCGATGGACAGGCCGCCGTCCACGAACCCGAGCGCTTCCACGGCTTCGAGTTTCCCGCAGGTGGCCGCCCACGCGCAGATCTTGGCGAAAGCCTCCTGTTCGCCCCGGGACACCCGGGCCGAGGCCACCTCGATCCGGTTGACCTTCAAGCCTTCCAGCAGCAGGCGGGCAATCGCGAGCTTCTCGTCCGGATTGAACGAGACGCCGGCGGTCTGCTCGCCGTCGCGGAGGGTAGTGTCCAGGATTTCAATCATTTCTTTTCGTAGGCTTCGATCTTCTCCTTCTGGAGGAGCAGATAGTCGATATCGTCCAGCGCGTTCATCAGGCAGTACTTCTTGTACGCATTCAGTTCGAAGGATTCGCTGTGTCCCGTGGCAAGGTTCGTCACGGTCTGGTTCGGGACATCCACGCGGACTTTCGCCTTCGGGTCTGCGTCGATGGTAGCGAAGAGTTCCGCGAGGAACTCCGGCGTCACAACGACGGGCAGGACGAAATTATTGAGTTCATTATTCTTGTGGATATCCGCGAAGAAACTGGAAATCACCACTTTGAACCCGTAACCAGCGATGGCCCAGGCGGCGTGTTCGCGGCTGGAACCGGAGCCGAAGTTGCGGCCGGCGACAAGGATTTCGCCGCCGTAGCGCGGATCGTTCAGGACGAAATCCCGCTTGGGCGTCCCGTCCGGGTTGTAGCGCCAGTCCCGGAAGAGGTTCTCCCCGAAAAAGCTTTCCTCCCGGGTCGTCGCCTTCAGGAAACGGGCGGGGATGATCTGGTCCGTATCCACATTCTCCAGCGGGAGCGGGACACAGGTACTTTCTATGATGTCGAATTTCTGTTTCATGGCAGCAGGCGGGGATCAGTGATGAAACCGGTGACGGCGGCAGCCGCAGCCGTAAGCGGACTGGCAAGGAGCGTCCGGGAGCCGGGCCCCTGACGTCCTTCGAAATTGCGGTTACTGGTGGATACGCAGTATTTCCCGGCGGGAATCTTGTCCGGATTCATCGCCAGGCAGGCGGAACAGCCAGGCTGCCGGATTTCGAAGCCGGCGGCCTCCAGGACCTTGTCCAGCCCTTCTTCCTCAATCTGGCGACGGACTTTCCAGGAACCCGGGACGAGCCAGGCCACCACGCCGGGAGCCTTGTGACGGCCGGCGGCGATGGAGGCGAAAGCCCGGAAATCCTCGATGCGGCCGTTCGTGCAGGCGCCGAGGAAAACATAGTCGACAGGTTTGCCGAGCAGCATTTCTCCCGGACGGAAACCCATATACTGCAAGGCCTTGCAGAAAGACTGGCAGCCTTCGGACGAAATGTCGTCCAGGGTAGGGATATATCCGTTCACGGCGATTCCCATACCGGGATTCGTCCCGTAAGTGATCATCGGAGCGATCTCGGCCGCATCGAAAACGATCTCACGGTCGAAGACGGCGTCCTCATCGCTCCTGAGCTGTTTCCAGGCTTCCACGGCCTTGTCCCACTCCTCTCCTTTCGGCGCATATTCGCGGCCTTTCAGGTAGGCGAAGGTCGTCTCGTCCGGGGCGATGAAACCGCCGCGGGCGCCCATCTCGATGGAGAGGTTGCACAGGGTAAGGCGCCCTTCCATCGACAGGGCACGGACCGCCGAACCGGCGTATTCGACAAAATACCCCGTGGCGCCGCTGGTGGTCAGCCGGCTCATCAGGAAAAGGGCCATATCCTTGGCCGTCACACCATCGCCCAATTCGCCCTCGATGCGGATCCGCATGGATTTGGGCTTGGCCTGGAGGATGCATTGCGAAGCCATCACCATCTCCACTTCGCTGGTGCCGATGCCGAAGGCGACCGCCCCGACGGCTCCGTGCGTGGAAGTATGGGAGTCACCGCAGACGATGGTCATTCCCGGGAGGGAAAGGGCCTTCTCGGGGCCCACGACGTGGATGATACCGTTGTCCGGATCGTTCATGCCGAAATGCGTCAGGCCGAACTCGGCCGCATTGGCGGCCAGGGCATCCACCTGTTTCCTGGAAACGGGATCCTCGATGGGCTTGTCCTGGCCTTCCGTGGGTGTATTGTGGTCCGGCATGCAGAAGATCCTGTCCGGACGGAAACAGCCGATTCCACGCTCGCGCAGGCCGTCGAACGCCTGCGGGCTGGTCACTTCGTGGCAGTAGAGCCGGTCGATGTAGAGCTGGTCGGGACCGCCTTCCACGTGCTGGACGACATGGGCGTCCCAGATTTTGTCAAAAAGGGTGTTCATACGGTCTTGTTGATGCAATCCACATAAGCCTCGATGGAGGCCGTCACGATGTCGGTACTGGCACCGAAACCGTAGTAGACGTGCCCTTCGTGCTCCACCTGCATGTGCACTTTGCAGCAGTCATCGGAGCCCTTGGTCACGCCCTGGATCGTAAATTCATTAATGGTCAATTGCTTGCGGATGATCTGCCGGAGCGCATTGATGGCGGCGTCCACCGGACCGTTGCCGGTCGCGGCGGCTTCGAACTTCTCCCCGGCGATGTCCAGGCCGATCGAGGCGACCGGCTTTATCCCGATTCCGCTCGTCGCCTGGAGCCAGTCCACCTTGATGTGCCGCGCGGCGGCCCGGTCGGCACCGGCCAGCATCAGAATATCGTCGTCGTGGATCTCCTTCTTGCTGTCGGCCAGGCGGAGGAACCGCTCATACACCTCATCCAGCTTTTCCTCGTCCATTTTCACGCCGTTCACCTCCAGGCGGTACTTGAGGGCCGCCCGGCCGCTCCGGGCCGTCAGGACGATGGAATTCGCGTCGATGCCCACATCCTTGGGATCGATGATCTCGTAGGTCTGGGCATTCTTCAGGACACCGTCCTGGTGGATGCCGGATGAATGGGCAAAGGCGTTCTTGCCGACGATGGCCTTGTTCGGCTGCACCGGCATGTTCATCAGGGACGACACGAGCCGGCTCGTAGGATAGATGCGCTTGGTGTTGATGTTCGTCTCCAGCGGAATCCCGTGATGGGCCTTCAGGATCATCGCGATCTCCTCCAGGGCGGTGTTTCCCGCCCGTTCACCGATACCGTTGATGGTCACCTCGCACTGCCGGGCCCCGTTCAGCAGGCCGGCCATCGTGTTGGCCGTCGCCATGCCGAGGTCATTGTGGCAGTGCGTGGAGATAATCGCTTTATGGATGCCGTCCACATGCTCCATCAGGTACTTGATCTTGGCGCCGAACTCCTCCGGCAGGCAGTATCCGGTGGTATCGGGAATATTGACCACCGTCGCTCCCGCCTTGATGACGGCTTCCACCACGCGGGCAAGGTACTCGTTGTCGGTCCTTCCGGCATCCTCCGCGTAGAATTCCACGTCCTCCACGTACTTCTTCGCGTACTTGACGGCGCGGACGGCACGTTCCAGGACCTCTTCCCGGGTGGAGTTGAACTTATAGCGGATATGCGAGTCGGACGTGCCGATCCCGGTATGGATCCGGCCCCGCTTCGCATACTTCAGCGCCTCCGCGGCCATGTCGATATCCTTCTCGACGGCCCGTGACAAGGCGCATACCGTCGGCCAGGTCACCGCCTTGGAGATCTCCACCACCGAGTTGAAATCACCCGGACTGGAAATCGGGAATCCGGCCTCGATGATGTCCACGCCGAGCAGTTCCAGCGCCTTGGCCACCTGGATCTTCTCCACGGTGTTCAGCTGGCACCCGGGAACCTGCTCGCCGTCGCGGAGCGTCGTATCGAATATGTATACCCGGTCGCTGCTCATCGGTCAATCTCTTCGGGACGGAGTTTCCGGACGGCGGCACCGGTACGCCAGAGTTCGCTCTCACGGAGGGCTTTCAATTCTTCCTCCAGGCCCTTGCGGTAGTCCGGCTTGGAATTCGCGTCGATGGAGATCTGGGCCTCATGGCCGCTGGCGACGCTCTCGTACAGCTTCTCGAACACCGGCTTGGTGGCATCGTGGAACGGGCCCATCCAGTCCAGGGCGCCGCGCTGAGCGGTCGTGGAGCAGTTCGCATACATCCAGTCCATGCCCTTCTCGGCAAAGAGCGGCATCAGGGACTGGGTCAGTTCCTCGACCGTCTCGTTGAAGGCCTCGGACGGGCTGTGTCCGTGGGCGCGAAGGACCTCGTACTGGGCCAGCAGGATGCCCTGGATAGCGCCCATCAGGGTGCCGCGCTCGCCGGTCAGGTCGGAATAGACCTCGCGCTTGAAGTCGGTCTCGAACAGGTAACCCGAACCGACGCCGATGCCCAGGGCCAGGGTACGCTCCAGCGCATGGCCGGTGGCATCCTGATAGACGGCATAGGAGGAATTCACGCCGCGGCCCTGGAGGAACAGGCGGCGGAGAGAGGTGCCGGAGCCCTTAGGAGCCACCATGATCACATCCACATCCTTCGGAGGGACGATCCCGGTACGGTCGTTATAGGTGATGCCGAAGCCGTGGGAGAAATAGAGGGCCTTTCCCGGGGTCAGGTGCTTCTTGACCGTAGGCCAGACCGCGATCTGGGCGGCGTCCGATACCAGGTACTGGATGATGGTTCCCTTCTCGCAGGCCTCCTCGATCTCGAAGAGGTCCACACCGGGGACCCAGCCGTCGGCGACCGCCTTGTCGTAGGTCTTGCCCTTGCGCTGGCCCACGATGACCTTGAAACCGTTGTCCTTCAGGTTCAGTGACTGACCGGGGCCCTGCACGCCATAGCCGATGACGGCGATGACTTCGTCCTTCAGGACTTCACGGGCTTTTTCCAGGGTAAACTCCTCGCGGGTCACGACGTTCTCGTCCACTCCGCCGAAATTGATCTTTGCCATAATTTATTGATTGTTAAGTTGTTGTTTTCTTTCTCTCTCCCGTTTACGCAGGAACTTGAAGACCGGTTCCTGCTCGGCCCGGGACACGGCGATGCGGCCGGAACGTACGAACTGCAGCACGCCGATGGGTTTGAGGTCGTCGTGCAGGGCGGCCGTCTCGTCCGAGAGGCCGGTCTTCTGGATGACCGTGAACACCCTGTTCATCTCCACGATACGCGCGTGATAGCGGTTCAGCAGGGTTTCAATGTCCCCGTACTCGAGCAGCGCCGGCGTGGGCACCTTGTACAGGCACAGTTCGCGGTACACGATCTTGTCGGCCGTGTAGAAGAAGACCTTGATCACGTCCACGCGCTTCTCGATCTGCTGGACGCTCTCGCGCACTTTCTTTTCCGGACCGGAGGTCACGATGGTGATGTTGTGGATGCCCTCCATCGAGGTGGCACCCGCGGACAGGCTCCAGATGCTGAGACCATGGCGCGTGAACACGTTCGTGATCTGCGCCAGGAGGCCGATCTGGTTCTCGGTGTAGATGGTCACCGTATATTCATTCACTTCGCTATCCATTGTACCATTCGTTTTCCGTGATCATAATTTCGTGGATGCCCTTGCCGGGCGGCACCATCGGCATCACCATCCCCTCCTCCAGGACGTGGACGTCCAGCAGGAAAGGCTTGTCGTCAGCGAACATCGCCTCCAGGGCCGCATCCAGTTCCTCCCGCTTCTCCACGGTGACGCACGGGATGTTGTAGGCGCGGGCGATCATCGCATAGTCAGGATTCAGCATCCGGGTTTCAGAATAGCGGCAGCCGAAGAAGAGTTCCTGCCACTGGCGGACGTTGCCCAGCCAGTTGTTGTTCAGGAGGACGATCTTCACGCCCACCTGCTCCTGCATGATGGTGCCGAACTCCTGCATCGTCATCTGGATGCCGCCGTCACCGACGAAACAGCACACGGGACGTCCCGGCTCGGCCACCTTGGCGCCGATGGCGGCAGGCAGGCCGAAGCCCATCGTGCCGAGACCGCCGGAGGAAATGAAGCTGCGGGAGCGCGTGAAACGGGAATAGCGGGCACCCATCATCTGGTTCTGGCCGACATCCGTCACCACGACGGCCTTTTCGGCGGAAGATCGGACCACGCGGTCCACCACCTCGCCCATCCGGAGCATACCGGAACCGGGGTGCACTTCCGGATCGATGACCTTCTCTTTCTCCACGTCGTCACAGCGCCGGGCGCTCGCGTTCCACGCGGGGTGCTTGCGCGCCTTCATCCGTTCCGTCAGGACCTTGAGAACCTTTTTGGCGTCACCGCGAAGGCCCACCTCGACGGGAATGATCTTCCCGATCTCGGAGGTGTCGATATCGATGTGGATGACCTTCGCCTGCCGGGCGTAGGTGGAGACGGTCCCGGTCACGCGGTCGTCGAACCGCATGCCGACGGCCACGAGCACATCGCAGGAGTTCGTCAGGATGTTCGGGGCCACGTTGCCGTGCATTCCGATCATTCCGCGGTACAGCGGGAAGTCGGACGGCAGGGCACTCAGGCCCAGGAGGGTGGATCCCGCGGGAATATCGCCCTTGAGGAGGAATTCCTTGAGCTCCTCCTCCGCATGGCCCAGGACTACGCCCTGGCCGAACACGACGAAGGGGCGCTCAGCTTCATCCAGAAGGGCGACCGCCTTGTTCAGGGACACTTCCGAGACCTTCGGGTCGGGAACATAACTCCGGATGAAATGGCATTTTTCGTATTTGAAATCCGTCAGGCCGACCTGCGCGTCCTTGGTGAAATCCAGGACCACGGGGCCGGGACGGCCGCTCCGGGCGATGTAGAAAGCCCGGGCGACGGCCCACGCCACCTCGTCCGCCGAGCGGATCTGGTAGTTCCATTTGCTGATGGGGCCGGTGAGGCCGATGACGTCGGCTTCCTGGAAGGCGTCCGTGCCCAGGGCGGCGGACGAAACCTGGCCGGTGATGACCACCACCGGGGTGGAGTCCGTCATTGCGTCGTGGACACCGGTGATGACATTGGTCGCACCGGGGCCGGAGGTGACGATCACCACGCCGGGATCACCCTTCACGCGGGCATAGCCCTGCGCTGCGTGGATGGCTCCCTGCTCGTGCCGTACCAGGATATGGCGGACGCGGTCCCTATAACTGTACAGACTGTCGTAAACAGGCATGATCTGCCCGCCCGGATACCCGAAAACGGTATCCACTCCCTCCGCGATGAGGGAACACCACAGTGCTTCCGATCCAGTGATCATATCTATCCGTTAAGTTCGTTCGTATCTGTTTACAGTTCCGGAAGGATCCGGACCGCTCCCTTGTCGGCGGAGCTGACCATCCGGGCGTAGGAGCGCAGGCTCTTGGAGACGGTCCGTACCCGGTGCGGAGGTGTAAAGGCCTTGGTGCCACGGGCTTCCTCTTCTTTCCTGCGCCGTTCCAGTTCCGCCTCGGGGAGAAGGACTTGGATGGATCGTGCCGGAATGTCGATTTCGATGGGATCGCCGTCCCGGACCAGGGCGATGGCTCCGCCGGCGGCCGCTTCCGGAGAGATATGGCCGATGCTGAGTCCGGAGGTGCCGCCGCTGAAGCGGCCGTCGGTGAGAAGGGCGCATTCCTTGCCCAGGTGGACCGACTTGAGGTAAGAGGTGGGATACAGCATTTCCTGCATCCCGGGGCCGCCAGCGGGGCCTTCATAGGTGATGACCACCACATCTCCGCTGCGGACCTTCCCGCCCAGGATGCCTTCGCAGGCCGCTTCCTGGGAATCGAAGACCCGGGCCGGACCCTTGAATCTCCAGATGGAAGGATCCACGCCGGCGGTCTTGACGACACAGCCGTCCAGGGCGATGTTGCCTTTCAGCACGGCCAGGCCGCCATCCTGGGTATAGGCATGGGAAACGCTGCGGATACAGCCATTCTCCCGGTCGGTATCCAGGGCGTCATAATAGGTTTCCTGCGAGCCCATCTGTGTGCTGAAACGGCCCGCCGGGGCGCTGCGGAAGAGGTTCAGGGCTTCGTCCGTCACCCCTTCCGACAGGATGGCATAGCGCTCGATCTCCTCCCCGAGGGTCATCCCGTCCACCCGGTAAAGGGCAGTGTCGACAAGGCCTGTAACGGCCAGCTCCCTCAGGATCGAGACCACGCCGCCGGCGCGGTTCACGTCCTCGACGTGATATTTTGCCGTGTTGGGCGCCACCTTGCAGATGCAGGGGACTTTGCGGGAAAGGACGTCGATGTCCTCCATCGTGAAGTCCACGCCGGCTTCCTGCGCCACGGCCAGCAGATGCAGGACCGTATTGGTGGAGCCGCCCATCGCGATGTCCAGGGCCATCGCATTCAGGAACGCGGAACGGGAAGCGATGGAACGGGGCAGGACCCGCTCGTCGCCGTCCCGGTAGTATTTCCAGGCATTTTCGACAATCAGGGCCGCGGCCTTCCGGAACAGTTCCGTCCGGTTCCGGTGCGTCGCCACGACCGTCCCGTTGCCGGGCAGCGCGAGTCCGATGGCTTCGGTGAGGCAATTCATCGAATTGGCCGTGAACATGCCGGAGCAGCAGCCGCACCCCGGACAGGAGGAGGCTTCCACCCGGGCGATCTCCTCATCCGAAAGGGAGGTGTCCGCCGACTGGACCATCGCATCGATCAGGTCCAGCTTCCGGTTACCCAGGACGCCGGCTTCCATCGGACCGCCGGAGACGAATACCGTAGGGATATTCAGCCGCATGGCCGCCATCAGCATGCCGGGCGTGATCTTGTCACAGTTGCTGATGCACACCATCGCATCGGCCTTGTGCGCGTTCACCATATACTCGACGCTGTCGGCGATCACTTCGCGGGAAGGAAGGGAGTACAGCATCCCGTCGTGTCCCATGGCGATCCCGTCATCCACGGCGATGGTGTTGAACTCGGCCGCATAGCAGCCCAGCCGGGCGATCTCGGCCTTGACGAGCTGGCCGGCCTCATGCAGATGGGTATGGCCGGGGACGAACTGCGTGAAGGAATTGACGACTGCGATGACGGGCTTGCCCGCCTGGTCCGGCGTCATGCCGGCCGCCGCCCAGAGCGCCCGGGCTCCGGCCATCCGGCGACCCTCGAAGGTAACGCTGCTTCTCAAAGGATGCTTCATATGCATAATTAAAAACCCCTTCCCGGTGCGGACCAAGAAGGGGTTGAGGTTTATATTCGACCGTCATGCCTTTCCTGTCCGCGCCTTTAACAGGCAAGGATAATAAGGGCGAGGACGATGACGAGTACGTTGTTCATTTCACTACTAAATCGTAACCGGAAGCAAATATGAGGATTTAGTTTTTAAAAAACAAGAGAAAACGGGAAAAATTATTGATTATCAGCATCCCGAAGAGCAGGGAAAGAATCACGGAATTGATCCAAAATTGCGTGTTTGAGTTCAAATTCGATAATGTCGATACGGCCTTCCTTACAAATTGAAAGCAATTCGCCGCGCGGCCCGTATAAACTGGTATGTCCGGAATAGAGGTTGCCGGGGTCTTTTCCGACCCGGTTCACCCCTGCCACAAAGCATACGTTCTCGATGGCACGGGCCTTCAGGAGGGCGTCCCAGGCATCGATGCGCTGCTGGGGCCAGCTGGCCACATACAGGATCAGGTCGTAATCCGGCTTGCCGTCGACCAGCCTGTTCCGCGCAAAGACAGGGAAACGGAGGTCGTAGCACACCTGCAGGAGAATCCGGAAACCGGCATACTCCACGATCACCCTTTCATCCCCGGCCTTGTAGTGGTTGTCTTCACCCGCATAGGTGAAAAGATGATGCTTGTCATAATACTGATAATGTCCGTCCGGGAAAACGAAATAAAACCGGTTGCGGAACCCTTCCCCGGTCAGGACTGACACGCTGCCGGCGACGGCGCATCCCTTGTTCCCGGCGTATTCCTGCATCCAATGCAGGCTTTCGCCGTCTTCATTCTCGGCAACGCCTTCGGGCTCCGTCACGAAACCCGTGGAAAACATTTCGGGGAGGACGACCAGGTCCGCCCGGGAGCC
Organism: uncultured Bacteroidia bacterium; assembly: GCA_902778105.1. GTDB lineage: Bacteria > Bacteroidota > Bacteroidia > Bacteroidales > UBA932 > Cryptobacteroides. The sequence goes on along the minus strand of CACYWN010000012.1, from coordinate 46,824 downwards.
CATCAGCATCCTGCGGGCATCTTCCCGGCTCCGGGCAGGATTCCCCCACTCCGGAGCTGTCTGCAACAGAATGATTCTCATAGTGCGAAGATAAGAAAAATCCTTAACTTTGTCCCATGGCAGACAATTATTTGGAAAAGAAATACGAAGCGCTGCAGGAAAAGCGGCCGGTTATCCGGCGGAACAACGTGTCCCTGGACACGCTCCTGCGCCGTAACCGGAGTTACCGGGGCTACGATCCCACACGCGCAGTCACGCGCGAAGAATTGAAGAAACTGGTGGAAGTGACCACCCTTGTCCCCTCCGGGATGAACCGGCAGGCACTGCGCTATCGCCTTGTCACGGAGGATGAGAGTGACAAAGTCCTTCCGCTTGTCCGGCTGGGCGGCGCACTTCCGGAATTGCACCTTCCCTTCCCCGGCACAGAACCCCGCGCCTTCCTGGTCGTTGCCAGCACGGTCCCGGAGAACCCGGTCATCGACATCGACCTGGGCATTGCCGCACAGAGCCTGCTGCTGAAAGCCGTGGAGATGGGCTTGAACGGCATCATCATCCGCGCCTTCGATCCCGGGAAACTGCAGGAAGCACTGGGCATGGACCTGGCCCCGCTCCTGGTCATCGCCATCGGCAAGGGCGCGGAGGACATTTTCCTGAAGCCGGTGGATGTGGGACAGCCGCTCAATTATTATCGGAAAGACGGGGTGCATTTCGTCCCGAAACTGAAGGTGGACGACATCCTGCTATGAAAAACGGCGTCCCGCGGGACGCCGTTCGACATACTGTGCCGGAAGACTAATGGCTCACTTTCGGCTCGAGTTCCTTGGCAAGGTCGATGAACTTCTGGACCTCCTTCTCCACCGGGGTACGGCGGCAGAGGTGCTTCTCTTCATTCACCTCCAGCATCTTGGCGGCGAGGTTCGCAGCGTTGCGGTTGCGCAGTTCCTTCACGGTGTCCACGCCCGCGGCCTCAAGCAGTTCGGCGAACTGCGGGCCGATGCCCTTCACGCGGAACAGGTCGGCATGGTTCACCCACGTAAGAACGAGGTCATGACGGATGCCGGTGGCCTCCTCGATAGCCTGGCGGCCCTTGGCGTCGGCGCCCTTCTCCAGGAGCTGGTCAACGGTCTCGATGCCGATGCCGATGAGCTTCTCGGCGTACACAGGGCCGATGCCCTGAATGTCGATAATTTTGTAAATCATATCAAAATTTGTGTTTAAAGGTTGCTGTCCGTGCTATTTAATCGTTCAAATATACATTTTTTCGTAAATAAAGACAAATTTTTTCTTATATTTGCAGAGCACCGTAAAACTTTTTGATGGAAACCTATCCGCTTGACCAGGAAAAAACGTACTATTCCACTGACCTGTTGACACTTGATTGTGAAAATGGGCCCGAAACCCGGAAGATAGGCGAATGGCTGAATGTAGACCCTGTCCGCATCCACCGGATGATTGTGCGCGAAAAAATCCTGAAAGTGGACCAGATGGAGGTTTTCACCCCCCTGGTTTCCAAACTCCGCCGGGCGGATTACGAGTATTACAAGCGCATCACCGGGCTCAAGATGTTCATCGACTTCCCCGGCTATTCCTCCGAAGTCGAGGCCAGGATTCCTTACGATACGGACCCCATCGCCTTCTATAAATGGTGGCGCAAGGGGAAGCACGAGCACGTGGTCTACCTCTCCCCCGCCTATCAGTTCAAACTTTTCCAGAAGGTTTCGGTGATGGAGCCCAAGGTCATGCTCAAGAAGGACATCGAATTCGTCAAGAACTTCTGATTCCCTATGACCCTCGAAGAGATCATCAACGTCCCCACGGCCCCGCTCCCCGAAGACCTGGCGGACGACATCTGGGACGACGATAACCGCTGCAGTTACTCCGCGGACGGCACGAAACTGCTGGACGCCGAGAATTTCCCGTCGAACGTCACCGTCCGGGAGGGTTGCCGCATCCTTTGCGACGAAGTGTTCGCCTTCCAGGACTACATGGCGCAGGACCGGAAAGCCGGCGAAGAAATCCCCCTGGAGGAAAGGGACTCCTTCCTGGAGAAAATCCACCTGCCCTCCACCCTTACCCACATCGGCAAGGCCGTCTTCAATGAATGCGGTTTCCTGGAGTCCATCCGGCTCCCCAAGAGCCTCCTGTACATCGGGGAGGAAGCCTTCTGCGACTGCTGGAACCTGGAAAGGATCAGCTGTCCCGCCTCGCTGCGGGCCATCGGGCCACGGGCTTTCCAGGGTTGCATCAACCTGTACCAGGTCCGCCTGAACAAGGGCCTGGAAGCCCTCGGGGAAGATGCCTTCGACGACTGCGAATCGCTGGAGTCCATCCTCATCCCCTCCGGAACCCTGGACAAGTTCCTGACCCTTATTCCCAAACAGTATCACGAATTCCTGGAAGAGCTATGAACGGAACCGCCGGACAGAAATTCACCGTCTCCCACGACGCCCCCCTCCTGAAATACCTGTATGAGATCTTTCCGACCCAGTCCAAGACCGGGGTCAAGAACATGCTGTCCAAAGGCCAGGTCCTGGTGAACGGACAGCAGCGGACCGCCTTCGACCATCCGCTGCAGGCCGGGGACACGCTCCTGGTCCTTCCCAAGGTCATCTCGATGGCACGTGAAAATACCGTCAACGCCCGGGAAGACGTGGAGAAGACCGGCGTCAGGATCGTATACGAAGACGATGACTATATCGTTGTGGACAAGCCGTCGGGGATGCTGAGCGTATCCACCGCACGGGGGTCCCAAAGCAAATCCGGCCACAAGGAAACCACCCTGTACGCCATCCTGAATGCCTACGTCAAGGTCCAGGCCCGCTCCCGGCGGAAAGAGGACCTGGCCAGCGGCCGCACGCCGGACCGCAGCACGGCCAAGGTCTGGATCGTCCACCGCATCGACAAGGGAACGTCCGGCCTGCTGGTCTTCGCCAAGAACGAAAGGGCCAAGGAAATCCTCCAGAGCCGCTGGAAAGAGCTCGTCATCGAACGCCGCTATGTCGCCTATCTGGAAAAGAAGGTGGAGAAGGAATCCGGCGCCATCCAGAGCTGGCTCGTGGAAAACCCCAAGTCGATGAAGGTCCATTCCTATCCCGAAGAAGTCCGGGACGGCCACCTTGCCATCACCCATTACAGAGTCCTGGACTATGTCCACAAGGGTAAAGGCGTCTATACCAAGGCAGAATTCTCCCTGGAGAGCGGTCGGAAGAACCAGATCCGCGTCCATGCCGCCGACATCGGCCATCCCATCGCCGGCGACGAAAAATACGGCGCCGAGACGGACCCGATCCGCCGGCTCGCCCTCCACGCAGCCTCCCTCGTTTTCCGGAATCCGGTTTCCGGCGAGATCATCCGCTGCAAGTCCCCGCTTCCCGAAGCCTTTGAAAGATTCGAACAATGATGGAAACGTTCACGGTCCCCGGTGCTTCTGACGGCGTTCAGCTCAGCACCCTCCTCATCGCTCCCGAGGCACCCAAGGCGGTCCTCCAGCTGGTCCACGGAATGGCGGAGCACAAGGAGCGCTATATTCCCTTCATGAACTACCTGTCGGAGATGGGGTATGCCTGCGTCATCTGCGACCTTCGGGGTCACGGGGAGACGGCCGCCTCGCAGGAAGACCTCGGCTACCTGGGAAAGGGCGGAATGCGAGGTCTCGTGGACGATGTCCACTGCGTAACGGACTGGATCAAGGAACGGTATCCCGGTCTTCCGGTCTTCATCTTCGGCCACAGCATGGGATCGATGATCGTCCGCAGCTACCTCAAGCGGTACGACCAGGACATCGCCGGGCTGATCGTCTGCGGCAGCCCCAGCAAGAATCCGGCCGCCGGCCTGGGCAGTTTTCTCGCAGGCTGCATCGGCCTTTTCAAGGGACAGCGGTACCGCTCGGAATTCCTCGCGAACCTGTGCACCGGCAACAACGACAGGAAGTTCAAGGCCGACGGAATCAGGAATGCCTGGCTTTCCACCAACAAGGCCAACGTCCAGGCCTACAACAACGATCCCCTCTGCGGTTTCACGTTTACGGTCAACGGCTATCGGAACGGCCTGTTCCGCCTGATGACGGACATCTATTCCCCGGAAGGGTGGATCGTCTCGAATCCCGGGCTGCCCGTCCATTTCATCGCCGGCGCCGAGGACCCCTGCATCATCAACCTCAAGAAATTCTCACAGGCGGTGAGTTTCCTCCGCGGACGGGGCTACCGCGAAGTGACCAGCCAGGTCTACCCAAAGATGCGGCATGAGATCCTGAACGAAGTCGGGCGGGAAGACGTGTGGCGGGATGTCCGCGACCGCCTGGACGGATGGCTCGCGCGATGAATCCCTCTCCCAAGGAAATATTCAACCGGGCGGAACTCCTGCTCGGGGCCGATGCAATGGAACGTCTCGGCACCGTCCGGGTCATCCTTTTCGGCGTAGGCGGCGTTGGCAGCTGGTGCGCCGAAGGCCTTGTCCGAAGCGGGATTACCCATCTGACCCTGGTCGATGCGGACCGCGTCGCCCCCTCCAACATCAACCGGCAGCGGATGGCCACGGCCTCAACCGTCGGCCGCCCGAAGGTTGATGTTCTGAAGGAAATGCTGTTGGATATCAATCCCTCTGCCGAAATTACGGCCCTGGAGGCCCGTTTCACCGAGGCAACGGCCGATTCCTTTGCCCTGGAGAGCTACGACTACATCATCGACGCGATCGACGCCCTGAAGGACAAGGCCGCCCTGATCCTCCGCGCCGCCGCCACCCCGGCGACTTTCTTCTCCTCCATGGGCGCTGCGTGCAAGATCGACCCCACGAAGGTCCGGGTCGCCTCGTTCTGGGAGGTCCGCGGCTGCCCCCTCGGCGCCATGCTCCGCAAGAAACTCCGCAAGGCCGGCACCCTCCCCGCCAAGGACTTCCTCTGCGTCTATGACGAGGAACTCCTGGAGAACCGCGGCACCGACACCGCCCTCCCCGAAGAGCTCAAATTCGAGAAAAAAGCCCACAACGGCTCCCTCGTCACCGTCACCGCCCCCTTCGGCTTCACCCTGGCCTCGCTGGTGATTCAGGACTGCCTGCAGTCTATGCAGATGCCTTTAATCAAATAACTGACAGTATGGGACTGAAATCCCTCCGGAACGGAAATCGGAGGAATGGGCGTACCTTCCAGACAAAAGGTCCTGTGGCACTTCTCGCAGTAGAAATGGACATGGAGGTCATCGTCCTCGTCGTCATGATGGCTGTGGCATAGTTCGTAGCGCACACCGTCGCCGGTGTCCTCGAGGACATGGACCAGATGCGCTTCCCGGAAGGCCTGCAAAGTACGGAATACGTTGGATTTGTCGATGGTTTCGAGCACGTCCTCCAGTTCCGTCATGGACATGGGACGCCCGGCCACCGACAGTGCCCGCGCGATCAGGATCCGGTTCGCCGTGGGTTTCACCCCGTGGTGTTCCATCAATTCGACCAGGTGATTCTCTTCCATATCAACTGCAAAAATAAGGGATTGTGACGAAAAACGCAATCCCCATCAATGGTGACGGCGCACGTTCCGGTCAGCGCATCAGAATCGCTGTCAGCCGGGCCGTTTCCAGGAGGAAACCGTCGTGACCGAATCGGGATGAGATTTCGATAAAATCCGCCCCGGGGATCCAACGCGCCCAGACGGAGGATTCCTGCGGCGGGAAAAGGCCGTCCGTGTCGATGGATACGACTGTCGTCCGGGCCTTGATCCTGGACAGGGCCGCCGCGACACCACCGCGTCTCCGGCCCACATTGTGGCTGTCCAGCGCATTGCAAAGCGTATAATAGGAATAGGCATCGAACTGGCGGCGGACCAGCTTCTCTCCCTGGTACCGTTCATAGGAAGCAGCCTTTCCGGCGAAGAGCGTATCGGGATCGGCCTCGGACTGGGTGAGTCCATAGCCGTCGAAACAGCGATAGGTGATGAGCGCCTGGGCCCGGGCACATTTGAGGCCGGCCGCTCCGCCGCTGAGGTCCCTGGCCTCCCGGAAGGTGGGATCGGCTTCCAGGGCCATCCGCTGCGCTTCCACCGTCGCGGACAGGTACGGGGACACACGGGGAGCCGTGGCGATGAAGACGCAGCGCTTGAACACCTCCGGTTCCGTCACCGCCCACTCAATGGCTTGGAAACCGCCGATGGAACTTCCGATGAGAAGGTCCACCCGCTTGATTCCAAGCGCTTTTCGCACCGCGACCGTCGCAGCGACCATGTCCCGGACCGTCACCTTCGGGAAGTCCAGGAGCCAGGGTTTCCCGGTCGCTGGATTCTCCCGGGCGGGTCCTTCGGAGCCATAGGCGGAGCCGAGCATGTTCACGCACACGACGAAGTTCCTCTCCGTGTCGATGGCCTTGCCCGGTCCCACCATCTCCGGCCACCAGTCTCTGGGATCACTGTTCGCGGTCAGGGCATGGCAGATCCAGATAACCGGACGTTTTCCGTCCCAGGCATCCTGGGAGGTATGATAGACGACCCGGGCCGGGGAAAGCACTCCCCCGGCCTCGAGTTCCAGCGTGAGACACAGTTCTTTCCTAAACATGGGCCGCTGCTTCAAGGGCTTGGGACAAGTCGGCGATGATGTCATCCACATCTTCCAGTCCGATGGAGAGGCGCATCAGGCCCGGATCGATACCGGCGGCGCGGAGCTGCTCGTCCGACAGCTGCCGGTGCGTATGGGAAGCCGGGTGCAGGATGCAGGAGAAACAGTCGGCCACATGGGTCTCGATGGTAATCAACCGCAGCGCATCCATGAAGCGGTTGTCGAAGTCGCGGCCGCCCTTGAGGCCCAGGCACATCACGCCACAGGAGCCTTCCGGCAGGTATTTGAGCTGCTTTTCGTGCTCCGGGTCGTCCGGAAGGTCCGGAAAACGCACCCACGCCACGGCAGGGTGTGACTTCAGGAAACGGGCGACCTTCAGCGCGCTTTCGGTGACACGGCGGATCCGGAGGTGGAGCGTCTGCAGGCCGAGGTTCAGGTAGAAGGCATTCTGCGGACTCTGGGTGGAACCGAGGTCACGCATCAGGTGCGTCACGGCTTTCGTGATATAAGCCGCACGCCCGAAGGCCTTCGTATAAGTCAGGCCATGGTAGGATTCATCCGGGGTCGTGAGTCCCGGGAACTTGCCGGCATGGGCATCCCAGTCGAAATTGCCGCTGTCCACGAGACAGCCGCCGACCGTCGCCCCATGACCGTCGATATACTTGGTCGTGGAATGGGTGACGATGTCGGCGCCCCATTCGAAAGGCCGGCAGTGGATCGGTGTAGCAAAGGTGTTGTCGATGACAAGCGGTACCCCATGCGCATGGGCGATTTTCGCAAAGCGTTCGATGTCAAGTACTTCGACGCCGGGATTGGAAAGGGTCTCCCCGAAGAGGAGCTTGGTCTCCGGGCGGAAGGCGGCCTCCACCTCGGCATCGCCGGCCTTGTGGTCCACGAAGGTGACTTCTATGCCCATCTTCGCAAGGGTCACTCCCAGCAGGTTGAAAGTGCCGCCATAGATGTTGTTCAGGCTCACGATATGGTCACCGGCCTGGCAGATATTCAGGCAGGCGAACAGGTTCGCCGCCTGCCCCGAAGATGTGAGGATGGCGCCCACGCCACCCTCCAGGGCCGCGATACGGGCAGCCACGGCGTCGCAGGTGGGATTGGCCAGGCGGGTATAGAAATAACCGCTGTCTTCCAGGTCGAAAAGACGGCCCATCTGGTCGGACGTCTCATATTTGAAAGTCGTGCTCTGTACGATGGGAAGCTGACGCGGCTCGCCGCGCTTGGGAGTGTAGCCTGCATGGAGGCAGAGGGTATCCAATTTGCTCATCTCAGTTCATTTTTCCGAACAAAGATAGATTCTTTGGAAAAAACAGACAACAATCTTCATGAATTGAGAAAATAATTCTAATTTTACCACGAAATCAGAAAAACAAAGACATCCATACCGGAATTCAGCCGTCAAACAGAATAATATTCTTTGCCATGAATGACCTCCTGCTCGACTCCGTCGACCTCAACATCCTGCGCTGCATGCAGGAAAACGCCCGGCTCACCACCAAGGAGCTGGCCGCCCGGGTCCATCTGTCCACCACCCCCGTTTTCGAGCGGCTCAAGCGCCTGGAGCGCAGCGGCGTAATCCGCAAGTACGTCGCCGTCCTGGATGCGGAAAAACTCCATCTGGGATTCGTCGTCTTCTGCTCGGTGAAGCTGAAGCAGATGAACCGTGAAGTCGCCCGGGAATTCGTATCCGTCGTCAAGGATATCCCGCAGGTGGCCGAGTGTTACAATGTCTCCGGCGAATACGACTATCTGCTCAAAATCCACGCACCGGACATGAAGTACTACAACGAATTCATCATCAACGTACTTGGGACCATCGACTCCATCGGCAGCATCCTGTCGACCTTCGTGATGGACGAAATAAAAAACACGCATGCCCTCCATCTGTGATGCTTTTTTGCTATATTTGTAAATTATAAAAACCCTTAGTAAAAGACATCATCGCCAGATATGAAAAACAATGAAGCCAGGCGCTGTCTCCTATGCAAGAAGCCCAAGTGCTCCCTGCAGGGATGCCCTGTCCATACGCCCATTCCGGAATGCATGGCCCTGTACCGGGAAGACAAACTGGATGAGGCGGGAAAACTCCTCTTCGACAACAATCCCCTCTCCGCCATAACCTCCCGCGTGTGCAACTGGAAACAGTTGTGTCACGGCCACTGTGTCCTGAATGTCAAGCACATTCCGGTCCGCTGGTACGAAATCGAGCAGGAGATTTCCGACGCGTACCTCTTCAGCGCGAAGCTGAAACGTGAATCCGACGTCCTCTCCGGCAAAAGGATCGCCCTGATCGGAGCGGGCCCCGTGGGAATCTGTGCCGCCGTCTGGCTGTACCGCGCCGGTGCGGACGTGTTCATGGCAGACGCGAATCCCCGCATGGGCGGGGTCCTTCGCTACGGGATTCCCGCCTTCCGGCTGGACAAGAAATACGTCAACGCCTTCGAGCGGATGTTCGACGACGCCGGCATCAATTTCCAGGGCGAAATGCGGGTCGGTCATGACATGGCCCTGGACCGGGTGGCCGCCCGGTATGACGCTGTCCTGCTGGGGGCCGGAGCCGAAAAACCGGCTTCCCTCAACATCCCCGGCGAGGGAAAGGGACTGCAAGCCCTTCCCTTCCTCCGGAATCCGGCGGCCTTCGACCTGGGCCGGAAAGTCATCGTCATCGGCGGCGGAAACGTGGCGATGGACGCCAGCCGGGCCGCCGTCCGGCAGGGTACCGAAACCTGGATCTACTACCGGAAGGATTACGGCAACATGCCGGCCAATCCGAACGAGATTGCGGAGGCCATGCGGGACGGTGTGCATTTCCGTGTCTTCCAGGCCCCCGTCGAAGTCCGCAAGAACAGCGTGGTCTTCTGCGACTGCCAGAACGTGACGGACCCGGAAACCGGCAAGGTCGTCACCAAAATCCTGGAAGGGACCGAGCACGAGGAAGAATGCGAAACCCTTCTGACGGCCATCAGCGAAACGCCGGATCCGACCATTTTCACGGGTTGCGAACCGATCCTGGACCGCTGGAACATCCCGCAGGTGACCGAGGACGGCCAGGTGATCATCAAGGGCATCGACAACGTCTTCGCCGCCGGCGATTTCCTCACGGGTCCCAAGACCGTCGTGGAAGCCGTCGCCTCCGCCCGCAAAGCCGTGGACGCCATCATCGCCCGCTATGGACACAAAGCAGAATAAGCATATGAAAGCCATCCTGATCTATTCCGGCGGGCTGGACAGCACCACGCTCCTGTATGAATACAGGGACAGCATCGCGCTGGCCGTCAGTTTCGACTACGGTTCGAAGCATAATGCGAAGGAAATCGCGTGCGCGGTGGAAAACTGCAGGCGGCTGGGAATCCCCCACCGGATCATTCCGCTGGATTTCATCGGAAAATACTTCCGGAGCGACCTCCTTCTCTCCGGCGGGGAAATCCCCGAAGGCAGTTATGCCGACGAGAACATGAAATCCACCGTCGTTCCCTTCCGGAACGGCATCATGCTGGCCATCGCCGCCGGTCTGGCGGAGAGCAACGACCTGGATACCGTCCTCATCGCGAACCACGGCGGGGACCACGCCATCTACCCGGACTGCCGGCCCGGATTCATCGAGGCCTTCGACCGGGCGGCCGAAGCGGGCACCTACAACGGCGTCCGCATCGTCTCCCCCTACTGCGACATCACCAAGCGCGACATCGCCCTCCGCGGGAGAGCGCTCGGCATCGACTATGCCCTCACCTATTCCTGCTACAAGGGCGGTGAAAAGCATTGCGGGCGCTGCGGCACCTGCACCGAACGGAAGGAAGCCCTGGCCGGTTTCGACCCCACCGAATACGAAGAATAACAGCCTATGTATTACGTTTGCAAGCGACTGGAAATATCGGCTGCGCATAGCCTGATGCTCTCCTATGAGAGCAAATGCGAGGACCTGCACGGCCACAACTGGATCGTCAAGATCTACTGCAAGTCCGCGACCCTGAACCAGGACGGCATGGTCACCGACTTCACCCTGATCAAGCGGAACATCGAGAAAGCCCTGGACCACAAGAACCTCAACGATGTCCTCCCGATGAACCCGACGGCCGAGAACATCGCCCGCTGGATCTGCGACAACACGCCCAACGCCTACAAGGTCGAGGTCTGGGAGTCCGAAATGAACATGGCCGCCTACGAACGGGACTAGTGTACCGGATCAACGAAATATTCTACAGCCTGCAAGGCGAAGGCTTCTGGACAGGGACGCCGATGGTGTTCCTGAGGATGTCCGGCTGCAACCTCCAGTGCCCGTTCTGCGATACGGACCACGATGCCCATACCGACATGACGGCGCAACAGATCGTGGAGGCGGTTTCAGCGGTTTCCGGGGAGTGCCGGCGCGTCTGCGTGACCGGCGGCGAGCCGTCCCTGCAGCTGGACCTTCCGCTGGTGGAGGCCCTGCACGGAGCAGGTTACCGGATCCACGTGGAGACCAACGGGACCCGTTCCCTTCCGGAAGGCGTGGACTGGGTCACCGTAAGCCCCAAGGCCGATGTCCCTGACCTCAAAGGCAACGGAACGGTGGCACTGGCGAAGGCCGACGAGGTAAAAGTCGTGTACCTGGGGATGGATGTCGAAAAATGGGCGGCATTCCCGGCCCAGTGGCATTTCCTCCAGCCGTGTTCCTGCGCCAATACGGCCCAGACAGTTGATTATATCCAGCGGCATCCGCGGTGGCGGCTGTCGCTGCAGACCCATAAATACCTGAACATCAGATGAAAAGGAACGAGTACGACGTCATTATCGTCGGCGGCGGCATCACGGGTGCGGGTACCGCAAGGGATTGCGCGATGCGCGGTCTGCGGGTCCTCCTGATCGAGCGTCACGACATCGCCACCGGTGCGACTGGCCGCAATCACGGATTGCTCCATTCCGGTGCGCGCTATGCCGTGACCGACCAGGAATCCGCAAGCGAATGCATCCGCGAAAACATGATCCTCCGGCGGATCGCCTCCCACTGCGTCGACGAGACGGACGGATTCTTCATCACCCTTCCGGAAGATGACCTGAACTACCAGGCCAAATTCGTGGAGTCCTGCCTCGCGGCCGGCATCAACGCCGAGATCGTGGACCCGAAAGAAGCCCTGCGGATGGAGCCGTCCATGAATCCGGACCTGATCGGCGCCGTCAAGGTACCTGACGGAAGCGTGGACCCGTTCCGCCTGTGCGCAGCCAACATGCTGGATGCCAAACTCCACGGAGCCCAGGTCCTGCTTTATACCGAGGTCACCGGCTTCATCAAGGACGGAGACCGGATCCAGGGAATCCGCACCTATAACCACCAGACCCACAAGAGCGGTGAATACTACGCCCCCGTCACGGTCAATGCCGCCGGTATCTGGGGACAGCATATCGCCGAACTGGCCGGTGTCAAGATCGGGATGTTCCCGGCCAAAGGTGCGCTCCTGATCTTCGCCCACCGGGTCAACGGCATCGTCATCAACCGGTGCCGGAAGCCCGCGAATGCCGACATCCTCGTTCCGGGAGACACCGTCTGCGTGATCGGAACGACCTCCACCAAGATTCCCTTCGAGGAATGCGACAATGTCCAGGTCACCCCGGATGAGGTGAACCTCCTCATCGAGGAAGGAGCCAAACTGGCTCCGGCCCTCGCCAGCACGCGCATCCTGCGCGCTTATGCCGGTGTCCGTCCGCTCGTAAGCGCCGACAACGACCCCAGCGGCCGCAACATCAGCCGCGGCATCGTGTGCCTGGATCACGAAACGCGTGACGGACTGAAAGGCTTCGTCACGATAACAGGAGGTAAACTGATGACTTACAGACTCATGGCCGAGATGGCAACAGACCTCGTCTGCCAGAAGCTGGCGGTCGACAAAGCCTGTGGGACGGCGGAGACGCCGCTTCCCGGCGCCGGCGGGAAGAACTTCCGCGAAGTCGCCGAAAAGATCTGGGAGAATCCGACCACGGTCCAGAAAGCAGCCGTCGGACGGCTCGGAATGGCAGCCGCGCGAATGCAGTCCTCCGACTCCCTGAGCCAGTCTTTGGTATGCGAGTGCGAGGAAGTGTCGGTGGGCGAAATCAACTCCGCCATCGAGCGGCTGGACGTGAGCGGCCTTACCGACCTGCGACGTCGCACCCGCGTCGGCATGGGGACCTGCCAGGGCGAACTTTGCGGCTGCCGGGCCGCCGGCCTGCTGGCCAAGGCGCACGGCTGTGCCGACCGCGCCCGGGAGGACCTGAAGGCTTTCATGACCGAACGCTGGAAAGGAATGTATCCGATCGGCTGGGGCGATGCGCTCCGCGAAGCGGAATACACACAGTGGGTCTATAAACACGTACTGGGCGTATGAGATTCGATACCGTCATCATCGGTGGCGGCCTGGCAGGCCTCACCGCCGGCATCAGCCTCCAGGAGGCGGGCCAGAAAGTCGCCATCGTCAGCGCCGGGCAGAATGCGATGCATTTCTTCTCCGGCAACTTCGAAGACATCGGACCGGCCCGGGAACGGGTTTCCGCCCTCTTTGCGTCCGCAGGCGTCCGCACCCGCTCCTCCGACGGATGGATGCTGATGCCGATGGGCTCTTTCCGGGAAGTCGCCCTGACCCTGGACGATGTCGCCGTATTCCCGGAGACGCATGTCGCCGAGAAAGCACTCATTGTCAATTATACAGGCTTCCACGATTTCTACGGAACCTTCCTCGCCGAAGCGCTGGAAAAGAACGGGACCAGTTGCCGGATCCGGTTTGTCCGGATTCCGGAAATGGAGCATTTGCGCCTGAGTCCCAGTGAGATGCGTTCCGTAAACATCGCCCGCGCCATGGACGAGCACTGGGAGAAAGTGGTCTCCGACGTCCGCCTGCTGCACAAGGATGAGGATCTGATCATCCTCCCCCAGGTGTTCGGGCTGAAGGACCTGTCCGTCCTGGACAGGATCCGGACCGCCTTCCCGGCCCGGGTCGCCTTCATCGGCACCATGCCCCCGTCCGTTCCCGGCATCCGCACCCAAATGCTCCTGAAGCGCAGGTTCGAGGTCCTCGGCGGTACTTTCCTCATGGGTGACGAGGTCACCTCCGCCGCCATGCACGAAGGCATCGTTAGCAGCGTCACCACCCGGAACCTGGACACGGCCCGGCTTTTCGCCGACCATTTCATCCTGGCAACCGGCGGGTATTTCTCCAAGGGGCTGGTAGCCACCCCCACGTTGGTCAACGAACCGCTGTTCGGACTGGACATCGACTATCCCGAGGACCGGAACGCCTGGTACGACACCGATTTCTTCGCGGACCAGCCTTATCTCGATTTCGGCGTCAAGACCGACGGGGCGCTCAGGGCCATGAAGGATGGAAAGCCCGTACAGAACCTGTACGCAATCGGCTCCATCCTGGGGAATACACGGAAAGCGGACTATGGAACAGCGGCAGGACTTGCCATCCGGACGGCATTCGCGGTCGCAGACACGATCAAAGGAGGTAACGTATGAAACTGCAGGAATATACCGCCAGCGCCCACAATTTCGAGGAATGCATGAAGTGCACCATCTGTACGGCCTACTGCCCGGTCGTGCCGGTGAATCCGCGCTACCCCGGCCCCAAACAGGCCGGTCCGGACGGAGAACGGCTCCGCCTCAAGGATCCGTACTTCTTCAACCAGGCACTCAAATACTGCCTGAACTGCAAACGTTGCGAAGTGGTCTGCCCTTCCGGGGTCAAGGTGGCCGACATCATCCAGTCGGCGCGGATGCGGTATGACCATACACCGCCCCGGCTCCGGGACCGATTACTGGCCAATACCGACTTCATGGGGAGCCTGGCCCGTCCTTTCGCTCCCATCGTCAACGGCGTCACCGGACTCGGCATCACCAAAACCGTTCTCGACGTCACCATGGCCATCGACCGGCACCGGACCTTCCCGAAATACAGTGGCAGGAGTTTCGAACGCTGGCTCAAGCGCAGGGCGAAGGAACAGGCCCGCTTTCCCAAGCAGGTCGCCTATTTCCACGGTTGCTATGCGAATTACAACTATCCCCAGCTGGGCAAGGATTTCGTCAAGGTGATGAACGCCCTGGGGATCGGCGTCCAGCTCCTGGAGAAAGAGAAATGCTGCGGTGTCGCCCTCATCGCCAACGGCATGTCCCAGAAAGCCGCCAGGAATGCCGGACACAACGTACAAGCCCTGCAGAAGGCTGTCGACGCCGGCCTGACGGTCCTCACCACTTCTTCCACCTGTACGATGACCCTGCGGGACGAGTATCCCGAACTGCTCAAGGTGGACAATGCCTCCGTCCGGGATTCCATCATCCTGGCGACGCGCTACATCTACCAACTCATCGAGTCAGGAGCCGCGCAACTCCGCTTCAAGGAAAACTATCGCGCCCGGATCGCCTATCATACCCCCTGCCATCTGGAGAAACTCGGATGGGGAATCTTCTCCTACGAACTGCTCAAGATGATTCCGGGGGTGGAGTTCACCCTGCTTGATTCCAACTGCTGCGGCATCTCCGGCACCTACGGCTTCAAGAAAGAGAATTACGAGGCCTCCCAGGCCATCGGGAAACCGCTCTTCGACCAGATCCGTTCCGTCAATCCCGACTTCGTTGCATGCGATTGCGAAACCTGCAAATGGCAGCTGGAAATGTCCACGGGCTACACGGTCAAGAATCCGATTTCGATTCTTGCCGACGCGCTGGAGAATTAAGGATGCGAGAGGGAAGGATCTATGTGTAACGTTATTTGCGTGCCTCGATCCGTTTCCGGAGCCCCGGCGACAGGCTGAGGGCGGCGTTCTCATCGGCCCGGTCCAGCCACTTGGTCGCGATATTCAAGTCTCCCATCATATAGAAAGCGAGCGCAAGGTCATAGCAGGCACAGGCACGCTTTTCCATGTTGTTGGCATTGACAAATCCCATCCAGATGTCGGCGGCCTCCTTCCAACGGTAGTCGTAGGCATACATGGCAGCCTTCACCCACTCGTCGTTGAAGGTTTCAAAATAATAGAGACTATAACTTTCCGTCTTCCAGGTGGGGGTAAAACGGTTGCTCATCTGGGTTCCGACCATTTCGGCTCCGGCATCCTTGTTCCGGACGGCTTTTTCGGCAAGGGTCTCCTTCGTGAGGCCGCCATTGCTGTATACCGGAACCCGGAGGATGCTCGAGCCCCGGAAACCGTTGACTTCGTCCGTCTTGCCCATGCTGTCGTAAACATACAGCCGGGCGTTGTAAGGGATCTGGGCCTGGGAGACGAAAGCGGAATCCACATTCCGGGCATTCCTGACGGCGACGGGGTCGGCCAGGGCGACTTCGCCGAAAGAAGGGACTCCCAGCAGGAAAATGACATCGTCCCCGGTGTCCATCACCAGGCGGTGCATCAGGTCCACGTCAATGGAGTCAGTGGGGATCTTGTACACGCCGATGGCTTCCTCTCCCCGGAAATAATCGGCCTCCAGGCTGCGGGCCAGGCTGGACGCCACGAGATTGCTGAAAGTGGTGTCCGCCGTGCCGGCGTCCATATAGACGATGGACATCGTCTTCCGGGACAGGTCGATGCCGGATTTGGACGGATGGCGCATCTCTACGTTCATCGTCAGGGTCTGGGGCGAACACGCCGCCAGCGCAAGGGCGAAAAGGCCCGCGATCAGGATGGATCTTCTCATAACTCGACTAGTTCAGCGGTCAAATCATACTCATCCGCGGAAACGGCCCGGACCCGGATGAAACTTCCGACCAGGGAATAAGGCTCGACACCGTCGAATTTCTCCGGATCGTACTTCACCAAGATCTCTCCGTCCACCTCCGGACTTTCGAATTCGCTGCGGCATACGAGGATTCCGTCGACAAAGTCGTCCACCAGGACGCGGACTTCCGTCCCCACGCGCGAGAGGTTATATGCAAGAGAAATGCCACGCTGAAGTTCCATCAGGCGGTCCAGCCGGTTTTTCTTGGTCCGGGGGCTCACGGAATCGGGGAAATGCCCGGCCCCGTACGTTCCCTCCTCTTCGGAATAAGGGAAGGCGCCCAGCCGTTCAAAACGGGCTTCCTCCAGGAATTGGAGCAGCCGCTTGAAAGCGTAAGGGGTCTCGCCGGGATGGCCGACGATCATGGTGGTACGCAGCACCACGCCCGGGACACGCGCACGCATCCGGCGGATCAATTCCCTGGTCCAGGCTCCGTCCACATGCCGGTGCATCTTGTCCAGCACCTTGTCGTCGATATGCTGGAGCGGGATGTCCATGTAACGGCAGACCTTGGGATTGTCCGCCATCTCGTCCAGCACGTCTTCCGGGAAGTCGGCGGGATAGGAATAATGGATGCGGATCCACTCGATGCCCTCTACGGCGGAAAGCTTCCGGAGCAGTTCCGCCAGGCACCTTTTACCGTACAGGTCCAGGCCGTAATAGGTGGTGTCCTGGGCGATGACGACGAGTTCCCGGATTCCTTCCGCAGCCAGGGCTTCGGCTTCCTTCACCAGGGTTTCCATCGGAACGGACCGGTGCGGCCCGCGGATCAGGGGGATGGCGCAATAGGAGCAGCGCCGGTCGCAGCCTTCCGAGATCTTGAGATAGGCATAGGGATGGCGCCCGTCCGTCAGTACCCGGCGATGGCTGGAGGAGGGGTCCGGTTCACAACCCAGGGCACGGACGACAGGGTCCAGTTCCCGGGCTCCGAACCAGCCGTCCACTTCCGGAATCAGGTCCGGCAGGTCCTTCCGGTACCGCTGGGACAGGCAGCCGAAAACCAGCAGACGGCCGATCTCGCCGGCCTTCTTCCGCTGCACGGAGGCGAGGATCGTCTGGATGGACTGTTCCTTCGCATCGCCGATGAAGCCGCAGGTATTGATGAGCTGGACGTCCACGGGGCATACCTCCCCCTCCGGTACGATGTCATAGGATTTCCGTACCTGATAGAGGAGATGCTCCGTGTCGACCGTATTCTTGGAACACCCCAGGGTTATGACCTGCAGGGTAGGCATCGCTTAAGCTTCGGGTGCAGGCTCCTCTCCGGCCTCTTCCTCGACAAAATCGAGGGAGGCGAACTGCTTCAACTCGTTATACCAGTCGACCACCTTGCGCATGTGGGAGACATAGAAACGGTCGGCGTCATAGTCGGGCAGGGCCTTTTCGAACAGGGCCTTCAGCTCCTCGGGGGCAGCCTTGGACGCAGGGGCGTCGGCGTCGCCCAACACGGACTGGATCTTCAGGAACACGTCCTTGAGCTTCACCTCACCCTCCATCGTGTAGATGGAGATGTCGGCCAGGGTCGTAATGCCGCTGTTTGCGGCGAAATTCGTCCGCTTGCCGTCCCGGAGGGAAGCAGCGATGGCACCGTTGCGGGACTGGGCGATATAGTTGAAAAGACCGCGCTGTCCGCGGACGGAAAGGATTTTTGTCAGATCGGTTTTCATCTTGGTATCAATTGTCATTTAACTTACAAATATAGGAATAAATTCAGAAATACCCGGTCGGTCTCCGCGGAAAGCTCCTCCAGGGAACCGGCGTTCCGGATGACGGCATCCACGCGGGAAAGGTCGAAAGACTGCTGCCGGATCCTCCGGAGGGCGGCGGCAGGATCGGAATGGTCCCGCTCGACGGACCTGAGGACCCGGACATCCTCCGGGGCATCGACGAACACGACCTTGTCCCCCACCCCGTCAAATACCGGACAGGAAAGGATGATGGCCGATTCCAGGACGACGAAAGGGACGGAGCCATAGGTCCATCCCCGGGGACGATGCCAGCGTTTCCAGCGCTTGAAATCCTCCAGGACGGCCGGATGGACGACCGATTCCACCAGGGACCTGGCAACCGGATCCGGGAAGATGACACCGGCCAAGCGGCGGCGGTCCAGGCGTCCTTCCGCATCCCGGAGGGAGACCTTCAGGACCTGTTCCATCTTCAGCACCAGGGAAGGATCCCGGTCATAGAGGGACTTGGTCCGCGCGTCAGAGTCATAGACGGGGACTCCCCGGGAGGAAAGATAGCGGCAGACGGCGGATTTCCCGCTCCCCATTCCGCCGGTGAGGATGACGGTCTTCATGGGTCAATCCGTTTCGATACAGTCGAAGATCTCGGGAACGACCCGGTAATCCAGGACGCCGGGCGGAAGCTTGTCCGCCCGCGGTATGCAACGGCCGGACAGGGAAGATACGAAATCCCTGTAGTCGATGGACAGGCGGAAAGACTCGAAAGGATCCCGCCCGACGGGGAAAACACAATGGAGGATGACGGTAGCCTGGGAGGGAAAAACCTGCAGCTGGCGGCCGGCAGGAACGCCGTCGACAGAGACCGGAAGGGTGGAGCGGACCTCGACATACCGGGCGACCGGAAGTTCGTAACTGACTTCCGCATCGGAGAACCGGATTCCCTTGACCGGACGCAGCCGGAGCAGTCCGTGCTGGCTTTCGTGGACATCATCCAGCAGCAGGGGCGCCGTGGAGACGTGGTCGATGATGTCCAGCCGCCCCGGCTCGCCATAGACGGTCACCGAGTCCGGAAACAGGCGCATCGGTCCGGACGCCATGTACTGGCTGCGGTAAGAGACGTCACCGGCCAGCTGGACAGGGACTTTCTTATGGTTCACCGCCGGGAAGGTGAAGGAAAGCGTGTCGGAGATGAAGGCTTCCACTGCGACGGCATCGCCGAAGAACTGTTCCAGGTAGGAGTTCTTCGCATTGCCGGAAAGGTAATAGCGATCTCCCCCGCCCGGACGGATGTCGGAACGGGAGATCCTCACCTGGACCGGACGCTTCCCCTGCCGTAAACTTTCACCCAGCAGGCGGAAACCCGAAGCACGGCAACGGGCGGAGACCATCGCCTGGTTCGAAGATACATTGCTGTGTCCCGGAATGTTGCACTCGGCGACGACGGGTACGCTGATCACGCCCGAGTAATCCCGCGAAAGATTGCTCAGCAACCAGATCACCATCGCAAGCAGGAGGGAGGTAACCATCAGAAGGCCCTCCCTCCCGTGCAGGTTCAGCCGGGACTTCCTCCGTTTCACGGAATTACTGCTGGCTCTCGGAATAATCCTTCACGAGGGCCTGCTTGGAAACGCGGAGCTTGGTATCTCCGTCCACGCGGACAAGGGCGGTCTTGTCGCCCACCTCGACCACCTCGCCGAAAATGCCGCTGTTGCCGATCACGACCTTGTCACCCTTCTTGAGGGAGTTCTGGAAGGCTTCCAGTTCCTTCTGCTGCTTGCGCTGCGGGCGGATCATGAAAAGCCACATCACGACAAAGACGAGGATCAGCATGATCCACATCGACCAGGGGTTGCCCTGAGCCGGCTGCGGCTGGGCGTCGAGGAGAATGAAAAGCGTGTTCATGGTATAAATCGATTTTTTTATGTTACAACAAACCTTTTCCGGCCTTGGCGATCCGGCCTTCGGCGGCACTTTCCTTGACCAGACGGTCCAGGAGGCCGTTGACGAAGGAGCGGCTCTTGGGCGTGGAGTAGAATTTGGAGATCTCCACGTACTCGTTGATGGTCACCTTGACCGGGATCTCCGGGAAATTCTCCGCCTCGGCGAGGCCCATGGCGATCAGGACGATGTCCGTGATGAAGAGGCGTTCGCGGTCCCACCCGACGACGGAACCGGCCACCTTCTCATAGTACTCGGAGAAACGCCCGAAGGAAACCTGGAGGAGACGCTGGACGAACTGGCGGTCACTGTCGACCTTCCGGCCTTCGGCAGCCAGCATGTCGCTCTGGTAGAGCGGGGGCAGGGTCCATCTTCCTGTCTTGGCGATGACATCCAGGCTGCGGATGACACAGTTCAGGGCATAGGCCAGGTCGTCGGTCCAATAGATGGAACGGTCCTCCAGCATCTGGGCGAGCGTCCCGTCGTCTTCGAACTCCTCTTCGAAGATGTGCTTGAACAGGGCGACGTCCTGGGCGAGGGAGGCCTCCGGCACGGCCATGTATTCCGCATAGTACGGACGGGATTTCACATTCTCGTACAGCTGGTGGATGAAAGCGTCCTCCTGCTCCCAGGAAAGTTTCTTCCGTTCGAGCAGTTTCTGGAAATCAGGATCGTCCGCCAGCAGCGGAGCCAGGGCATTCCGGACGAACTTGAGATTGGGATGAAGTTCCTCCTCGGTGGGATTGAACTTGAGGCGGGCGGCTTCCGTCCGGCGGGCGGCCTCGGCGGTGAG
This sequence comes from uncultured Bacteroidia bacterium, assembly GCA_902778105.1. Classification (GTDB taxonomy): domain Bacteria; phylum Bacteroidota; class Bacteroidia; order Bacteroidales; family UBA932; genus Cryptobacteroides. Next base: position 26,148 of record CACYWN010000012.1, on the reverse strand, counting down.
GGGTCCCACGATGGAGAGCATCAGAAGGTAAAGGTCGCGGGTCGCCTCGCAGGAGATATCCAGGGCGGACAAGGCTTCCTTCAGGGTCATATCCCGGTTCTCAGCATAGGAATAGAGGATTTTGAAGGCCTTGATCCGCAGCATTCGTCGATTGAGCATACGTATCAAATTATTTCTACAAAGTTAGCGTTTTTTAAATAATTTCCCTACATTTGTAAAAGAAATGCTAAAGCACAAAGCCATGTACAGTGAAGATTTTGAAAGGGCGAATGCCCAGGAGAGAAACACCGAAGACGTCTACTCGAAGCCGGTCCGCGCCGGCAAGCGTACCTATTTCTTCGATGTGAAGGCTACAAAAGGCAACAACGACTTCTATCTGACCATTACCGAAAGCAAGCGCCGCCAGGAGCGGGACGGGACCTTCACCTACGACAAGCACAAGATCTTCCTCTACAAGGAGGATTTCGAGAAGTTTGCCGAAGGTCTCGAGGATGCCGTCACTTTCATCCGCACCCGGCTTTTGAAGGAAGAACCCCGCGACAACGTCTCCTTTGACGAGTTCTGACAGACGACCGGCTGCTTGCGCTGCCGGTTTTTTTGCCTCTTCCCCGACCGCCTCGGCGGTCCGCATTGAATAACACTTAAACTAACCATTATGGATCCTCGTATTGAAAAGATTCACGGTGCGGCGGACTATGTGAAGGAAGCGATGGCCGGCCGCCAGCCGGAGGTCGGCATCGTTCTCGGCAGCGGACTCGGAAAGTTGGCCGACCAGATCGGGAACCCGCTCGTCATACCGTACAAGGACATTCCCGGCTTCCCCGTTTCCACGGCCCTCGGCCACAAGGGGAACTTCATCGTTGGCACCCTGGGCGGCAAGACCGTCATCGCGATGCAGGGACGCATCCATTTCTACGAAGGCTACGGGATGGAGATGGTCGTCCTCCCCATCCGCGTGATGATAAACGCCGGCATCCGGACCCTGTTCGTCTCCAATGCCGCCGGCGGCGTGAGTTTCCGCCTGCATGTCGGCGACCTGATGATCATCAAGGAGCATATCAACCTCCTTCCCAACCCGCTCATCGGGCCGAACCTGGAGGAACTGGGTCCCCGGTTCCCCGACATGACCCGGCCCTATGACCCTTCCCTTATCAAACTCGCAAGACAGATCGCCGGGGAGCAGGGCATCACCCTCCAGGAAGGCGTGTACGTGGGCGATACCGGTCCGTCCTATGAGACCCCGGCCGAATACAAGTTCTACCGGCTCATCGGCGGCGACGCCGTGGGGATGAGCACCGTCCCCGAAGTCATCGCCGCACGCCATGCCGGAATCCCGGTATTCGGCATCTCCGTCATCACCAACGAAGCCCATGACGACTATGCGGAAGATTATGTGAACGACGGACAGGACGTCGTGGCCGCCGCCGATGCAGCGGCCGGCCGGATGTCAGGACTGATCCGGGAAATGATTGAAAAACTGTAAATTATGGATATTTTAGGAATGATTCATGCCGCGGCCGACTATCTGTCGCAGCGGCTGGAAGGACGGAAGCCGGAGATCGGCATCGTCCTGGGCAGCGGACTCGGAAAACTGGCTGACGAAATCCAGGATCCCCTGGTCGTCCCCTACGGCGAGATTCCGGGGTTCCCCGTCTCCACGGCCATCGGCCACAAGGGCAATTTCATCGTCGGCACCCTGGGCGGCAAGACCGTCATCGCCATGCAGGGGCGCATCCACTACTATGAAGGCTACGGGATGGACCAGGTGGTCCTCCCGATCCGCGTGATGATCAAGGTGGGCATCAGCCGCCTGTTCGTCTCCAATGCCGCCGGCGGAACCAACCTCTCCTTCCACGTCGGCGACCTGATGATCATCCGCGACCATATCAACCTCCTTCCCAACCCGCTCGTCGGCCCGAACCTGGAAGAGTTCGGCCCCCGTTTCCCGGACATGACCCGTCCGTATGATCCGGCCCTGATCCGGATGGCGGAGGGAATCGCGGAGGAAGAGGGCATCGACCTCCGGAAGGGCGTCTATGTCGCCGTCACGGGCCCTTGCTATGAGACGCCCGCCGAATACCGGTATTTCCGCCAGATCGGCGCGGATGCCGTGGGTATGAGCACGACCCCGGAAGTGATCGTGGCACGCCATTCGTCCATACCCGTTTTCGGCATGTCCGTCATCACCGATGTCGCCCACGCGACCGACGACGAGGAGTACATCACCGACGGCGAGGCCATCGTGGCGGCAGCCAATGCGGCGGCCGACAAGATGACCTTCATTTTCAAGAAGATGATCGCCAGCCTGTAGCGGAAAACGCTTCCCAGAATGCGGTAAAAAACGTGCAAAATATTCCGATAATAAAAGATTTTTTTTAAATTTGCACGAAATAGACACCGATCCGGCGATGCTTGAGGATATCAGGAAACATATCGAAAAGCTGATTGCACGCTATGAGGCTGAGAAAGTGGAGAACGAACGTCTCCGCGAAGAGCTACGGGCGTGCAAGGAAACCGGAGAGGCCTACAGGAGACAGATCATGGACCTTGAGTCCTCGATAGAGACCCTGAAACTGACTGAAGCCTTTACCGCCGGCGGCGACCACCGCGCCGCCAAAGAAAAGATGGATCAACTGATACGGGAGATAGACAAGTGCATCTCCTATCTGGAAAGCTAGCGTATGGACCAGAAGATCAGCATCAAGATCGCCGAACGGACGTTCAACCTGACCGCCTCCTCCCCGCAGCAGGAAGAGGTCATCCGCCTGGCAGCCGACGCCATCAACCGGCGCCTGGACGGATACACACGGAAGAATCCCGGGAAAACCCTCGTCGAACTGATGTCCATGGTGGCGCTGAACGAATGCGCCTGCCGGATCTCCTTCCAACGCGACATCGACGCCCGCAAGGCCGAGGCGGAACAGCTCAGCAGTGATTTGGCGAACTATCTGACGGGCACAGGGAAACAGCAATAGAGCCGCCGCACATATCCCCTGCTGAAAACAACGTAGTACAACGTACCGAGTTTACTCAGACCAGGGATGACGGGCCCAGGTGACCCGATGCGGGGATTCCGCCGCAAGGCGGGACGTGGGATATCAGCAACTGGTCGGAACTCAAATCTTATCCAATAAGATTTTCTGACACGGATAGCGGCGGTTTTTTTATCCAGGACAGGTCTCCAGCATGGGGGCCTGTCTTTTTTATGAAACAAATTATTACACAATATATTATGAATATCGTATCTTTACTTATCGGATTGATTGCCGGGGCTGTCCTGGCCCTGGCGGCCTACATACTCATCCGGAGGTCCATCCTCCGGGGAAAACGGGAGGAGATCCTGGAGAAAGCCGAGATCGAGGCGGAGAAGATCAAGAATGACAAGATCCTGCAGGCGAAAGAGAAGTTCCTCTCCCTCAAGGCCGAGCATGAGGAATTCGTCAACAACAAGAACGCCCAGGTCCGCGAAGCCGAATCCCGCGTCAAGCAGAAGGAGAATACCGTCAACCAGAAACTGGGGGAACTGGACCGCAAGAACAAGGAAGTGGAGAACATCAAGTCCTCCCTCAAGGGACAGCAGGAAGCCCTCAAGCGCAAGGAGGAGGAGTTTGACCGCCGCATCGAACAGGCGAACCGCCAGATCGAGTCCATCGCCGGCATGACCGCGCAGGAAGCCAAGAACCAGCTGATGGAGAACATGAAGGCGGAGGCCCGTACCGAGGCCCAGGCCTACATCAACGACACCATCGACGAAGCCCGCCTGAACGCCGCGAAGGAAGCCAAGCGCATCGTCATCAACACCATCCAGCGCACGGCGACGGAAACGGCCATCGAGAACGCCGTCACGACCTTCCCGATCGACAACGACGAAATCAAGGGACGCATCATCGGCCGGGAAGGCCGGAACATCCGGGCCCTGGAGGCTGCCACGGGCGTGGAAATCGTCGTGGACGACACGCCGGACGCCATCATGCTGTCCGCTTTTGACCCGGTACGCCGGGAAGTCGCCCGCCTTGCCCTGCACCAGCTCGTGGTGGACGGACGCATCCATCCCGCCCGCATCGAAGAAGTCGTGGCCAAGGTCCAGAAGCAGCTCGAAGACGAGATCCTGGAGACGGGCAAGCGCACCTGCATCGACCTGGGCATCCACGGGATGTCGATGGAGCTTGTCCGCCTGATCGGCCGGATGAAATACCGTTCCTCCTACGGCCAGAACCTCCTGCAGCACTCCCGGGAAGTGGCCAACATCTGCGCCATCATGGCCTCCGAACTGGGTCTGAACCCGAAGATCGCCAAACGCGCCGGCCTGCTCCATGATATCGGAAAGGTTTCCGAAGAAGAGCCGGACCTGCCGCACGCCATCCTGGGCATGAAGCTCGCCGAACAGTACAAGGAGAAACCCGAAATCTGCAACGCCGTGGGCGCGCACCACGAGGAGACTGAAATGACCTCCCTCTACGCCCCGATCGTCCTGGTGGGCGACGCCATCTCCGGCGCCCGTCCGGGTGCCCGCCGCGAGGTGATCGAGTCCTATATCAAGCGCCTCAAGGGCATGGAAGACCTCGCCGCCGCCTACCCGGGCGTCACGAAGTCCTATGCCATCCAGGCCGGCCGCGAACTCCGCGTGATCGTGGGCGCCGACCAGATCTCCGACCAGCAGGCCGAGGTGCTGTCCGGCGAAATCGCCAAGAAGATCCAGGATGAAATGACCTATCCCGGCCAGGTGAAGATCACCGTCATCCGGGAGACCAGATCGGTAGCCTATGCGAAGTAACCTGAGAGGCCGGGGCAAGCCCGGCATGACATTCATCACCCTTCTGGCAGCGCTTCTTTTCGGGAGCACTGCCCTTTTTGCCCAGGGCCCCGCCGACAAACCGTCGGTGGTCTGGAAAGTCACTTCCGAGCCGGTCTCCGGACAGACCTACAAGCTCACCTTCACCGGCCGGATCGAAGCCGGGAAGCATATCTACGGCATCGAAACGGAAGAAGGCAATCCCACCGGGGTCGACTACGTGACGGACCTCACCGCCGGAGAACTGGTGGAAGCGTCCGAGAAACGGGATTACCGGGGTGAGCCCGTCTTCTTCGACAAGGTCGTCCTGACCCAGGAAGTGACCGTCGAGGGGACGGAAACGGTGGAAGGATCCGTCTACTGGCAGGCCTGCACGGACGAGATGTGCAGCTTCCCGGAGGAGCAGGAATTCACCGTCGCACTCGTGGAAGGTGCCGGATCCCATCAAACGGCGATCGGCGATCCGGAAGAGGAATCGCAAGACAAGGGTGGATTGTGGGCGCTCATCATTGAAGCCATCCTGTGGGGATTCGCGATGCTCCTGACACCCTGCGTGTTCCCGATGATCCCGATGACGATCTCCTTCTTCCTGAAAGGGTCGGAGAACGTGCATGAGGGACGGTTCAAGGCCTTCATGTACGGCCTGTTCATCGTCCTGCTGTACACGGTCCCCATCTGCATCATCATCGGCCTTACGCGCCTGCTGGGCGGCGAGACGGTGACCGCCGACATCTTCAACTGGCTGGCGACGCACTGGCTGCCGAACCTCCTCTTCTTCATCGTGTTCATGGTCTTCGCCGCCTCCTTCTTCGGAGCGTTCGAGATCGTCCTCCCCTCCTCCTGGCAGAACAAGAGCGATGCGGCATCGGGGAAGAAAGGCCTCGCCGGCGTTTTCTTCATGGCACTCACCCTGGTGCTGGTGTCCTTCTCCTGCACGGGTCCCATCGTCGGCTCCGTCCTGATCAAGTCCACCCGGGGTGAATTCTGGACACCGATGGTCACGATGCTGGCCTTCTCCGTGGCCTTCGCCCTCCCCTTCACCATCTTCGCCCTGTTCCCGGAACTGCTGAAAAAACTCAAGAGCGGTTCCTGGCTCAACTCCGTGAAGGTCGTCATGGGCTTCGTGGAAGTCGCCTTCGGCTTCAAGTTCCTGTCCGTCGCGGACCAGACCTATCACTGGGGACTGCTGGACCGGGAAGTATACCTGGCCATCTGGATCGTGGTCTTCGCCCTGCTCGGCTTCTACCTGCTCGGCAAGATCCGGTTCACGCATGACGAACCGGTGGAAAAGATCGGGGTCACGCGGCTTTCGCTTGCCATCGCCGTGTTCTCCTTCGTCGTGTATATGATTCCGGGCATGTTCGGTGCTCCGCTGAAGGCGCTCTCCGGCTATCTGCCCCCCATCGAGACACAGGACTTCGTCATTGCCAATTATGCCGAAGGACAAGTAGCCGGTACGGCGGCCGCAACGCCTGCGACCGGGAACCGCTACGGGCTGAAAATCGCCCACAACCTTCCGGGCTATTTCACATTGGATGAAGGACTTGCCGCTGCGAAAGAGAGCGGGAAACCCGTATTTGTCGATGTCACCGGCCACGGCTGTACCAACTGCCGCGAGATGGAGGCCCGGGTCTGGAGCGATCCGGAGGTTCTCCGCCGGCTGCGCGACAACTTCGAAATCGTCGCCCTGTATACCGACGACAAGCAGAAACTTCCGGAAAGCGAATGGTTTACAACGCCGGCCGGCAAGACGCTCAAGACCCTGGGCAGCGTAAACGCCTACGTCGCCCGGACGCGTTTTGAAGTGAACGCCCAGCCCAACTACCTCATCCTCTCCCCCGACGGTGAGATCCTGGCCGGCCCGCGCGGGTACAATCTTTCCATCCCGGGATTCATCGAATTCCTGGACAGCGCCCTGTGATGTCATTCTGAGCGAAGCGAAAGAATCCGTCTATGTCTGAGATCGAGCCCCTGATAGCCGACCTGGCGCTGATCCTGATCTGCGCCGGCGTGATGACCCTCATCTTCAAGAAGCTCAAGCAGCCGCTTGTGCTGGGGTACATCGTGGCAGGCTTCATCGCGAGCCCCCACTTTTCCCTCACCCCATCGGTCATCGACACCGCCAGCATCCATACCTGGTCGGACATCGGCGTGATCTTCCTCCTGTTCGCCCTCGGCCTGGAATTCAGTTTCAAGAAGATCGTCAAGGTGGGCGGTCCGGCTGTGATCGCGGCCCTCACGATTATCTTCGGGATGATCTTCCTCGGGTTCACCGTCGGTTCCAGTTTCGGCTGGAGCAAGATGGACGCCCTGTTCCTGGGCGGAATGATCTCGATGTCATCCACCACCATCATCTACAAGGCGTTCGAGGACCTGGGACTCGCCAAGAAACAGTTCGCCGGCCTGGTGATGTCCATCCTCATCCTGGAAGACATCCTGGCCGTCGTACTGATGGTCGTCCTTTCGACGGTAGCCGTGTCCAACAATTTCGAGGGGCGGGATCTGCTCTTCTCCGTGGGAAAACTGGTCTTCTTCCTCGTTCTGTGGATCCTGGTGGGCATCTACCTGATTCCCCAGCTACTCCGCTGGGCCAAGAAACTGATGAACGACGAGACGCTGCTCGTCGTAGCCCTGGGCCTGTGCTTCGGGATGGTTGTCCTGGCCGCCAAAACCGGTTTTTCCGCAGCTTTCGGCGCTTTCATCATGGGGTCCATCCTGGCGGAAACCATTGAAGCCGAGCATATTGAACATCTTGTCAAGCCTGTCAAGGATTTGTTCGGAGCCATCTTTTTTGTCTCCGTGGGAATGATGGTGGACCCGGCGATGATCGGCCAGTACTGGCTTCCGATCGTAGTCATTACCCTGACAGTGATCGTCGGCCAGCTGGTGTTCGCCACTACGGGCGTCCTGCTGTCCGGACAAACCCTGAAGACGGCGCTGCAGTGCGGATTCTCCCTGACGCAGATCGGCGAATTCGCCTTCATTATCGCGACGCTCGGACTCTCGCTGGGCGTGACCGGCAGCTTCCTGTACCCGATCGTCGTTGCTGTATCGGTCATCACCATCTTCCTGACCCCGTACATGATCCGGCTGGCCGAACCGGCCTACGGTTTTGTATACAAGCACCTTCCCGGGCGCGTCCGGACCTTCCTGGACAATTATTCCACTTCCAGTACCCCGGCAACCGGAAAAGCCAGCGAGTGGAAACAGTACATCGGTTCCATCCTGAAGGTCATCCTGATCTACGGCATCATCTGCATCGCCATCTGCGGGCTCTCCTTCGGCCTGCTGGTTCCCTTCGTCGCCAAATGGGTTCCCGCCCCCTGGGCCAATATCATTTCGGCCGCCGTCACCCTGGCCGGCCTTTCGCCCTTCCTGAGAACCATCGTGGTCAAGCACAGCCATTCCGAAGCCTTCCAGGCCCTCTGGGCGGAAAACCGGTCCAACCGGCCGCTCCTGGTCGCGACGATCGTCCTCCGGTATGCCCTGGCCCTCGGATTCGTATTCTATGTCCTGGCCCGGCTGTTCCACATTTCCGTCGTACTGATCGCCCTGATCGCCCTGCTTGCCGTCTTCCTGATGGTATCCAGCCGCTTCATCAAGCGGAACGCGCAGCGCATCGAACGGACTTTCCTGACGAATTTCCGCTCCCGCGAACTCCGCGCCGAGTACCTGGGGGAAAAGAAACCCGAATATGCCTCGCGGCTCCTGTCCAAAGACATGCACCTGGCCGACTTTGACGTCCCTGCCGAAATCGAATGGGGCGGCCAGACGCTCTCCCAACTCAACCTGGGGAAGCGGTTCGACATCCAGGTCGTCTCCATCCTCCGCGGCGCCCTCCGGATCAACATTCCCAAGGCGACCGACCGTATCTTCCCCAAAGACCGCATCCAGGTCATCGGTACCGACAGCGATTTGGAAGAATTCGGGAAACAGTTGAACGCCAGCGCCATCGATCTGGAGGATGAGCGCTACCACAGTGGCGAGATGCTGCTTCGCTGCGTCCCTGTCACCAGCAGTTCCCCCTTCGTCGGCAAGACCCTCCGCGAAGCGGGCATCCGCGACCGTTTCCATTGCCTGCTTGCCGGCGTGGAAAGAAGCGACGGTGAACTCCATGTACCAGACGTCACCGTCCCTTTCGAGGACGGTGACGTGCTGTGGATCGTAGGAGAAAAAGAGGATGTGGACCGGGTGATGATTATACAAGAATGATTATGAAAAAGAAAACAATCCTTGCTGTTTCCCTGCTGCTCATGGGGATCTTCTCCTCCGTTCCCGGTCTTTCCCAAGGAAACGGACCGAAGGACGAGGCGTACCTGCTGATTGACAAGCAGGCTTTCACCCTCACCTATTTTGACGCGTCCGGAAAGGCAGTGAAAACATATGGCATCGCCTGTGGACAGAATTACGGGAACAAACAGAAAAGAGGAGACCACAAAACGCCGGAAGGCACATTCAAAATCAACCAACTGCTGAATGCCAAGGGAATCCCGCATGATTTCAAGGATGGCAAAGGCCCCATCAAGGATGCGTACGGTCCCTGGTTCTTCCGCCTGGATGTCCCCGGATACCGTGACATCGGCATTCACGGCACCCACCTGCCTTCTTCCATCGGAAGCAGGGTGACGGAAGGATGCATCCGGATGAGGAACGAGGACATCCTCGAGTTGAAGCCCTCTGTCTTTCTGGGAATGACCGTGATCATCCTCCCGGACAAGGAATGACGCTTTACAAATCCACCGTCTCGAAGAACGTCAGGCCGGAAGAATAGACGCCGCTGACGGAAACGGAGTGCTCTGGCGCATCCGGGAAAAGAAGAACCCGGATCGTGTCGGAGCTCTTTCCGAGTATGACGCCTCCATCCACTTTCCACAGACAGGTCTGGACCTCCGTGTCGTTGATGACAAACACCTGGAGGTCCTCCGGATCCTGCCGGAGCGAGACGGGACTGGTTTCCATCCGGGATGAGAAGAAGCGGGCCGTCATTTCCTTGACAGAATCGAAGAACGGATAGTCGATGGTCCCGTCCTCGAGGTAAAAGAGGTCATGGCGCTCGGCATCATAGGCATGCAGTTCAGAACTGACGTGCCCCGATTTCAGGATACGGTCGATGATCCCGGCCCCGAACATCTTCCGGAAAGGGTGCGCATCCGGCAGGAAGATGGAAAGAAGGGCTTCCAGCGCGGCCCGGAAGAAATCCGTATCCTCCTCCACCGGCCCGTCGTATGGATAACCTTCCCCGTAAGGAACGACAGGGTCGTTCCGGCTTTGGAAAGAGATGACAGGAATGGCAGCGTTATGGAGGATGGACGTATCCGTGACGGCTCCCCACAGATTCGCCACGGCCCGGACATCAAAGCCACGCATCAGGGGCTGGTGGACCACGACGGTCGTATCCTCATTTTCCTGAATGACTTCCGGAAGATTCTCCTCCCGCATGAAAGCCAGGTTGAGTGCCGTGATGGCTCCGGCATCCATTCCGGAGGCAAAAATCCGCTCCCTGTCGATCAGGAGCGAATCCCGTTTCAGCAGGAACCGGACAGATGCATTCGCATCCTTGAGGGCACGATACAGGGCGTCATCCGTGGATTCGACGGTGCGTCGGTATCCCTGCCGGTAATTGACGGAAGATACGACATAACCGAGCGAGGCGAAATGCCGGCACCATTCAACGACCGTGGTATCCCTTTTGTCTCCGTCCTCAAACCCGCCGCCATGTAACATCACCATCAAGGGACGGAGATCAGCCCGGTCGTTCCGGGGATAATAGATGTCCAGCATAAGGTCTTCCGTCTCCCTGTCGGACGAGGTGTTCCGGACCACCCTGCCATAGACGATATCCTGGGTCTCCCCGACCGCAAACAAGGGATTCAAATACAGGTCCCGGTCGGAAAACATCCGGAATTCAGGAACCTCATAAGGTTTCAGCGACAACTTTTTCCCATCGAGGACAAGATGGGTCGTATCGGCCCAGAGACTCCCGGTATTCCGATAAAACACAGCTTCTTCCCGACCAAGAGAATCCAAGCCGACCCGAAGGAAGCCGTCCTCCGTTCCCGACCGGAAATGATACAATCCGGGTTCCACGGAACGCGAGCAGGAAACCATCAGGCCTGCCAGGGCCATGATGACGAGGAAGGAAAGTCTGTTCCTCATCTTTTGAACAGCAACTGCATATCCCGCTCCATCGCCTGCGCTGCGAGTTGCTCCGGAACGAACTTCCAGCTGCCGATGACCGCTTGATTGCCAATGACTTCCGGATCGATGGAGCCGTTGGTCATCAGGTAGTCGTAGAGGATGTTCCGGATTTCCGGATAGCGGGCGACGGTGCGGTCGTCGATCCGGTCCGTGTCGATGCCGGCTTCCTGCAGGAGGCCGCCGCCACCGGAGGCCCGGTAGGATGTCATCGCAACGTTATATTTGCGTTCCAGCTCAAAAGCGGAACCATCGGCCATGCCGCTGATAAGGATGCGTTCGCCGAAGGGTTTCGTGACATCTACCGTATAGTTGATACCCGCAGCGGAATCGAAGTTGTAGGACCGGTTGATGAAAGACCAGCCCCGCTGCTGGGTGCGCGGATCGTCGTTCTGCCGGATCTTCAGGAGATGATCATCGGCCTTGGCGATGGTGTTGATCCATTTGTCATAGGAAACCTCCAGATAGCCCTTGATCTCCTCGCCCGTCATCGACACGACAAAGAGCTGGTTCTCAAACGGATAGATCGTGAAAAGGTCATTGTACCGGAGGATGCCGGATTTCACGTATCCATTGAAGGTGAGCGGTGCGCCGAAGGAAATCTCAGCCGGCTTGCAGCTGAGGCTCAGGGTATGGATGAGGTTCATGTAGTCGCTCATTCCCCGATAGGCGTCCCGGGTCCACAGGTCCGTGTTCAGGATACCCACTTCCTTGAGCGTGAAGGCTTTCACGGCCTCGTAATCCTTCTGGAAATGCGCCCGCATCTGAGGATCGGCCTGGTTGGCGCGGACGGGGATGAGCTTGGTCTCATAGGACTTGGCGACCACCTTGCGTCCCCGGACGGTCAGATGCATCTTGCCCTCGGCTACGTTACGGCTGTGGCTGCCGGAATTCAGGAAGCCGCAGGAATCGTTCGCTTCCAGATGCGGCCGGTGGTCATGGCTCGCAAGGACCCAGTCCACGCCCCGCACGCTGCGGAAGACGTCCAGGGCTTCGGATTCCAGGACGGTTCCGTCTCCCTGTCCCGTTCCGGAATGCATCATCGCCACCACCACGTCCGGATGCTCCTTGGCGACCATCCGGTCCACATCGGCCTGGATCACGTCCACGATGGGTTCGAAATGCATCCCGCTCCAGAGTTCCTCCGTGAGCCAGGCTTTCATGTTCGCATTGGTATAACCCAGGACGGCCACCTTCAATCCCGCCTTCTTCACGATCTTGTACGGCGTGAAATAGGGCTTTCCGTTGTCGTTCCGGATGGCATTGGCGGCCAGGAAATCCACCCCTTCCCGCTTCAGGTCCGCCGCGACGCGGTCATACACCGCATGCCCCGTCTCGATGTCGTGATTGCCCACGGCGACGGCATCATAGCCCATGTACTTCATCAACCGGGGGAACAAGTGCGGAGTGAGCGTATCCACATAGTTGAAATAATAGGGCGCATTGTCCCCCTGCAGGCAGTCGCCCACATCCAGGAGAAGGACATTGTCCGCCCCGTCAGCCGTCCGGACACTGTCCACATAATGCTTGACGGCGAACAGGGAATTCCGGGTGCGGCCGTCCACATAGGTGGAATCGAACCAGGTCCCATGGACGTCGTTGGTGGAAAGGATGGTCAGGGTATACTCCCCGTCACGGAGCCGGTGTCCGCAGGAAAGGGCCAGAAAGGCCAGGACGGCAAGAAGGAAATGTCTGGATTTCATATCTGTGGTCTTATCATGCAAAGATAGGGAAATTTACGTACATTTGCACCATGATGAAACTTCAGACCCCCGTCACCCTGGAACCGGCCCAAGTTTCCGTTTCCTACGACGACCGGATTCTCGTCCTCGGAAGCTGCTTCGCCGGGGAGATCGGACAGCGCCTCGCCGATGCCGGCTTCCAGGTCCTGGCCAATCCTTTCGGCACCCTGTACAATCCCGTATCCATCGGAAATGCCGTCGCAAGGCTTTCCAGCGGTGTCCCGTTCCAGACGGAGGACGTCGTGGAAATGGGTGCGAACGCTGGAAAATACGGCTCTTTCTGGCATCACACTTCCTTTGCGCGGGATACGGTCGGGGAATTTCTGGAGAACGCAAACCAGGCACTGGAAACTGCCTCCGCCTTCTGGAAGGATTGCACGCGCGTCATCATCACCCTCGGGACCGCGTGGGCATTCCGGTTCAACGGAACCGGCGAGACCGTTGCCAACTGCCTCAAGCGGCCCGCGGCCGAATTCACCCGCTACCGGCTGACCGTTCCGCAGACAACTGCCATCCTGCAGGGGATCGTCACCCGTCATCCCGGGAAACAATTCATCTTCACCGTGAGTCCGATCCGTCACCTTGCCGACGGCGCCCACGGAAACCAGCTCTCCAAGAGCACCTTACTGCTTGCCACGGAAGGCCTCCCCTACTTCCCTTCCTATGAAATCATGATGGACGAACTGCGCGACTACCGCTGGTGGGCGGAGGATATGGTCCATCCGACGAAACAAGCGGCCGACTATCTGTGCGACCGCTTCATCGAATGGGCCCTTCCCACCCGGGAATGGGACCTGTATGAGGAAAAGATGCAGGAGTGGCGCCGTTCCCGGCACCAGCCCCTCTATTCACGCGGGAATTCCACCTCGCCGGTATAGGAGATACGGTCCCGGTTCACGGACTGGACGTCCAGCGATACCCGCCCGTTGTCGAAGACTGTGAGGAGATACCAGTGTTCGTCCTCGTCCGTCTTGACGTAAATCCGGATGTCATAGCCGTCCCTCCGGGTCTGTTCCACGGAATAATGTCCGATGTCGGCCTTGAAGTTCAGGCCATGGCCGCCGCCGTAGGGAGCACGCCAGACCTCACCGAAATAAGGCAGGTAGGAATTCAGGACCCCGTCCTTGACCTCCACGGAATAATCAGTCACCGAGCGGGACATGCCCCGGGCGGGATACATCCGGTCGATACGGACCTTGAAGTTGCCGGACTGGACGTATTCCCGGACCAGCTGCGCCTCCCGGATCTCCCGGGCGGCCCTTTCCTCCCGCGTCTCGGTGGAGAGGACACCGCAGCCCGCGGCCGTCAAGGCCACGGCCAGAAGCGTAAATAACCACTTTTTCATATCGTCGAAGAATTAGCGTCTCCGCATGGCGCCCATCCGCTGCATCAGGTTACCGGTCATCGCTCCCTTCATCATCTTCCGGGTGCCCTCGAACTGCTTGAGGAGCCGGTTCACCTCCTGCAGGGAGGTGCCCGAACCGTCGGCTATGCGCTTGCGGCGGGAGCCGTTGATCATCTCCGGATGTTCGCGCTCCTTCTGCGTCATCGAAAGGATGATGGCCTCGGTGGTCTTGAAGGCCTTGTCATTGTCGATGTCGACATCCTTGAGGGCCTTTCCCACACCCGGGATCATGCCCGCGAGATCCTTGATGTTACCCATCTTCTTGACCTGCTGGATCTGCTGGTAGAAGTCCCAGAGGTTGAACTGGTCCTTCGCCATCTTCTTCCGCAGTTCCCGCGCCTGCTTCTCGTCATACTGTTCCTGGGCCTTCTCCACGAGGGATACCACATCGCCCATGCCCAGGATCCGGTCCGCGATCCGGTTCGGATGGAAGACGTCCAGCGCTTCCATCTTCTCGCCGGAGGAGACGAACTTGATGGGCTTGCCGACGACGGCCTTGATGGAGAGGGCGGCACCGCCCCGGGTATCGCCGTCCATCTTGGTCAGGACGACACCGTCGAAATCCAGCCGGTCGTTGAAGGCCTTGGCGGTTTCCACCGCATCCTGGCCGGTCATCGCATCCACGACGAAGAGGGTTTCCGTAGGCCGCACCGCCTGGTGCAGGGCGGAAATCTCGTCCATCAGCTGCTGGTCGACGGCCAGGCGGCCGGCGGTATCCACGATCACGACGCTGAAGCCCTCGGCCTTGGCCTTCCGGATGGCATCCTGGGCGATCTTGATCGGATCCTTCTCCCCCTCTTCGGTATACACGGGGACCCCGATGCCCTCACCGAGCACCTTCAACTGCTCGATGGCCGCCGGACGGAACGTATCGCAGGCGGCGAGAAGGACTTTCATGCCCCGCTTGGACTTGATGTGCAGGGCCAGTTTCCCGGAGAAAGTGGTCTTACCGGAACCGTTCAGACCGGCGACCAGCACGACACCCGGATTCCCCTTGACGTTGATGTCCTGCGCCTCGGAGCCCATGAACTCGGCGAGTTCGTCGTGCATGATCTTGATCATCATCTGCTGCGGCTTCACCGCCGTCAGGACATTGGCACCGATGGCCTTGTCCTTCACCCGGTTGCAGAAGTCCTTGGCCACCTTGTAGCTTACGTCGGCGTCCAGCAGGGCCTTGCGGATGTCCTTGACGGTTTCCGCCACATTGATCTCGGTGATCTTCCCTTCACCCTTCAGTATCTTGAAAGACCGCTCCAGTCTCTCGCTCAGATTCTCAAACATACGCAATCTTGATTAATCGCACAAAGATAATAAAAAAAGACCAGACCCGCGTGGGCCTGGCCTTAAACCAGTGAAGAATGGGCTTACTTCTCCTTCGGAACCATCGCCTTCCAGACGCAGGCGCTCAGGGCACCGCCCACGAGCGGGGCGCAGATGAACACCCAGAGGTCCTTGAGGGCATCGCCGCCGGCGAAGAGGGCCGGACCGATGGAACGGGCCGGATTCACGGACGTACCGGTGAGGTTGATGCACACGAGGTGGATCAGGATCAGGGTAAGACCGATGGCGAGACCGGCCGGCTTGCCGGCGCCGTACTTGGCGTCGGTCGTTCCGAGGACTACGAGGACGAAGAGGAAGGTGGCTACGACCTCCACGAGGCAGGCGCCCCAGACACCGCCGGCGTGTGCGACGCCGTTGGCGCCCAGTCCGGCCGGATTGGCACCGGCGAACGCGCCGAGTTCGGGAGTCATCGTCTTCGCGAACAGCAGGAGCAGCGCACCGGCGAGGATACCGCCGATGACCTGGCCCACCCAGTAACCGCAGGCGTCCTTCCAGGTCATACGGCCGGAAAGGGCGACACCGAGGGTGATGGCAGGATTGATGTGGCAGCCGCTGATTTCGCCGATGGTGTAAGCCATCGCAACCACGGCGAGACCGAAGGCGATCGCGGTTCCCACCACGCCAGCGGGAGTGCCGCAACCGAGGAACATCGCCGTTCCGCAGCCCAGGAATGTGAGGACGAATGTGCCTACGCATTCAGCAAAGTACTTCTTCATAAATAAAAAAGTTATGGTTTAGTGTTTCAAATATAAACATTTTTAACGACAATCAAAAGATTTTGCTAATTTTGCACAGGCAGCCTAAACTGCCGCCCCTGTGCATGGAGACTCTTGTGCGGCGCCTCGGGCGCATCTTTTCCCAGAACGACAGACTTGGAAACCGGAAAATGGACCGGTTGGAGAAAGCATTGGACCGATGGCTGGAAACGGCCTCCTGGCGGCTTCCTTTCCGGACCCTCCGGGAGGAAGCCGACTACCTGGGGACAGACTCCGTCACCCTCTTCCACTTCTTCGAGCAGCGGATGAAAATCGACTTCCGGACCTGGCGGAACCGGCTCCGGCTGGAAGACGCCAAGCGGATGATGCTGGAGGATCCCGGGGCAAGTACCGCCGAAATCGCCCGGAGGACAGGCTTTTCCGACCGGTCCAACTTCTCCCGCGCCTTCCTCTCCTATACCGGTCTCACCCCGGCAAAATGGCGTGAAAAGGCCAGGACATCTCACGACGTCCCGGCCCCGGAAAACGATTATGTTTAACCAAAATGAATCCTAGCTCCGGATCTTGGCCATCCCGGCGGCGTGCTTCTTGACCTCGCCGGCCACAGTAAGCCCGGTGGCGTCGATGTCGCCGGCCCCGCTCACGTTCAGGTCGGCCTTGCCGGCCTTGCCGCTGAGTTCGACATCACCGGCCCCGTTGACCTGGATGTCCACGCTGGCCACGTCAATCCCCATGGCATCGATGTCAGCGGCGCCATTGACCCTGACAATGAAGTCCCTGCAGCTGATCCTGGTGAAATCCAGGTCACCGGCGCCGTTCACCTCGACCTTGAAATCCTCCTCGGAGGCCAGCCCGGCAGGAATCCGGACATCGCCGGCCCCGTTCACCTCCAGTTTCTTGAGTGCGGGCGCTTTCACGGTCACATCAAATTCCTCGGCACGGGCCGTCTTCCGGTCCTTCAGTTCGAGGACGAGGGTGGAACCCTCCACCCGGAAATCCACATAGTCGAAAATGTTCTCCTGGGTGCGGAGCGTCACCTCGAAGGCATCGGCCTGGACGAAGGTCACATCGGCCTGTCCATTGACCCGGATAGCATCGAAATCCTTGAGGTCCAAGGACTTGGAGATGACTGAACCCTCGCCCTTGATGGCATTATGGCCGTTGCCGAAACCCTTGAAATTGGAATTGACTTGGAAGCAGGAGGCGCACAGGAGCGCCATCGCCGCTATGGAAAGAAGCTGTTTCATGGTATTATTCGTTAAAAATGGATGAATCGAGGCCGAGAAGCTGCATGCGCTGCCGGATGGCGGGAACTTCCTTCTCAATAAAGTCCCTGCGCTGGGTTTCCAGAACGGTCTCCCGGGCGTCGTCAGCGACGAAGTACCCGATGCCGCGCTTGTTGTAGATGATGCCGTCGGCGGTGAGCTTCTCATAGGAACGCATCATCGTATTCGGGTTCACCCCGATGTCGGCACCGTATTCCCGCACGGACGGGATGCGGTCCCCGCCCTTGAGTTCTCCCGAGAGGATGCGGTCGGCGATCACATCCACGATCTGGAGATAGATGGGTTTTTCGGTATTGAAATTCATAGCGCTAGTGTTGGATGGTTTTGATACGGCGCCAGATACCCCAGCCGAGGCCGACGGTCAACAGGCAGGTAAAGGCGACGGAAGCATTCATGAGGCCGACCATCCAGCGGGCGAAGGTCTGCTCGTTGGCCGCGTCGAAATTCGAAAAGACCTGCTCCAGGTTCAGATGCGGGATAATCAGGCCGCCAAGCAGGGACATCAGGGTGGAGATGCCGAAGAGGATGGCGATCGCTCCCACGATCTTGTTCTTCTTGAAGCAGATGCCGCAGAGAAGGAAATACAGGAAGTTGCAGAAGGTGCTCACGATGGCCGGGAACACGAGGCTTGCGGGCGTGAAAATGATGGGAGATTCTCCATTGAAGGAACCGAGCATGTTCACGAAATCGCTGTAGACGCTGAAGAAACCGGTGGCCATGGCCTTCCCGTAGGTGGGATCCACCAGGCTCAGGAAACCGTCCAGGAGGAGATACACCGCGAAGAAAAGGGCCGGAATGACGAGGATGGTCACAAGGACCATGGAGATACATTTCTCCGTTGCGGAAGCCGGGATCATGAGCCAGGAAGAACCGGCCTTTTTCTCGGTCAGGTAGCCGTACGTCCGGGTCTGATAGAACTCCAGGACCAGGAAGGCGAACAGGAGGACGGCAAAGCGGGCCGCGATGGGCGGGGCCGTCCAGGACTGGGTGAACACGAGGCTGCCCAGGATCCAGAGGACATAGAAGATGACACTGGCACCGCCGATGAGGATGGCGGACTTGGAGTGGTTCCGCCACATCTGCTTGAGGTCGTACTTGAAATAAGTCCAGAAGCGCTGGAAGTTGAAAGTCTCGTTCATGGCCTTACTTGTTTACAGGGTTGTTGAACAGGGGGTTGACGAGGTCCTTGTGGGCATGGACCGTGTTGAAGAAAGCTTCCACGTTGACCCTGCTTTCCTCGCCCGTGGTGTTGGGATACACCTGGATGCAGCCACCCGGGGTCTGCTCCAGATACAGGGCGCCGGGATGCAGTTCGGTGCCATAGTCGAAGAAGAGCTTTTCCGAGATCTCCTGTATCGACGCATTCACCAGCACCGCCTGGTTGTCCAGGATGATGATCGGGTCGATGATGTTCTCCAGGTCGCGGACCTGGTGGGTGGAAATGATGAGGGTGGAATCCTCGGCCGTGAACTTGGTCACCGCCTTGCGGAACTGCGCCTTGGAAGGGATGTCCAGGCCGTTCGTAGGCTCGTCCAGATAATAGTATTTCGCGTTGCACGCGAGCGCGAAGGAGATCCAGGCCTTCTTGAGCTGGCCGGCGGACATCGCGTCCATGCGCTGCTCCGGATCCACTTCGAACCCGGAAAGGACGGTCCGGAATTTCTCCAGGTCGAAGTGCGGCCAGAAGACACCGTGTTCCCGGGCAAAGTCGATGGCCTTGGCATGCACGGGAGTGACCTCGTCCGGCAGATAGAACTGGTCCGCAAGAAGAGAAGGCTCCCGGTCGAAAGGATTGCGACCGTCAACGAGGATGGTCCCTTCCTGGGGCTTCTTCAAGCCGCAGAGAAGGGTCAGCAGGGTGGTCTTCCCCACTCCGTTCTCGCCGAGGAGTCCGTAGATGTTGCCTTCGGACACCTTCATCGAGATGTTCTTCAGTACGGTTTTGGGGCCGTAGCTGAAAGCGAGGTTGTTGATTTCGATCATATCTATTTGTGTGTATTAGTTTATTAGTACACCGCAAAGGTACAAACAAAAATAAAACCTGCAAACTTTTTTTGAAAAATTTGCAGGAAAAGTAGAAAAAAGGATGTGACAAGCTACCGGATGGCGTGGTCTGCGCCCACATCCACCCCGTTCCAGGCCTTCCTGGAAGTCCAGTCGGCATCCGGGCGGTTCCAGAACGGATCGGTATCGGGCAAGCCGAGCGTCAGGAAAACCGCCATGCACAGGTAAACGCTTCCCGTATTGATATACTCCTCCCCCATCCGGAGCTGGCTTCCGGCGAATCCCACCTTGAGCCAACCGTTTCCGTCAAAGGTTCCGGGAGCGCCGGCCTGCCGACGGATGACAGTAGTCAGCGCACAACGGACCTGGGCAGGGTCCACGTCCTCCGGAAGAAGATGGAGCAGGGCCGCGTCGGACAACGCATGGAAAGAGCCGAACCTGTAGGCGATGGAACGGCCGATGACCGGATAGGTCCCTTCCGGCGAAATCATCCGCTCCAGCTGGGCGGCGAAACGGCCGAGGCGCCGCTGCTGTTCCGGCAGGAAATCCGCTGCAGGAAGATGATGGTCGGACAGGACCTGAAGCACTTCCGTAAGCATCGGATGGATGACCAGGCTGTTGTAATAGTCCAAATGGAAATCCCGGCCGTCCCCATACCATGCATCGCCCTTGTACCACACATCCCGGAAACGGATGACACCGTCGTACAGCCTGTCGAAATCGCACTCGCCCGTAAATTCCAGCAGGGCGGCCTCGATGATGGAGGCGAACAGCAGCCAGTTGCTTTCGAAAGGTTTGATGCTCCGGGAAACCTTCCACTCATGGATGAGACGCTCCTTCGTCACAGGGTCCAGACGGCCCCAGATCTGGACGGGAGCCCGCAGGATGCCTTCGGCCAGGAAAGCCGCATCGACCAGCGGCTGGGTATGGCGGTTGTCGAAGACCAGATGGTCCGGCGACTCCGGATCCACAGCCTGCTGCAACGCCCGGACGGTCAGGTCGATATACTTCGCGCGAAGCTGCCCTTCCGGCGTATCGTCCGGCCCCAGTTCCAACCAGGGGGCGATGCCGCAGACCGTCCGCCCGAACGCCTCCAGATAGGAGACTTCCTTCCGGAGCGGATCGGTCGACAGGGACTCGAAAGGCATATCGGCCTTCAAAGTGCCGACCGCCAGATTCTCCAGGACCGGCGACGCGATGCGGGTCATCGTTTCCACCCAGAAGGACCGGTCCCCGGCCCGGGCGGACAGGGAAACGGACGCGATCAAACAGACAAGCAACAATCTATTCATCATACTGTACAATAAACGGTCATACAACTTACACCGGACATCAGGCAATCCCTTTCAGATACTGCTGCCGCAAGGGTTCAGGGAATTTTTCGATGGCATAGCGGAGCATGGTACGGGGCATCCCGCGGTATCGGGGGGACAGGAACGCTTCCAAGGCCGCCCGATCGCGTTTTCCGGCCTCGCGGAGGAGCCAGCCGACGGCCTTGTGGATCAGGTCATGCGGGTGAAGGAGAAGCAGGTCGGCAATGGCGAACGTATCGGAGAGCTGCCCATGCCGGATGAATGTCATGGTGGAAACGATCCCGATGCGCTGCTCCCAGAGCGTCCTGCCACAACGCGCCAGATCGTATAGGAGACCGCGGTCCTTGTCCAGCAGCCACTCCCCCAGCAAAGGATAGCAACTCAGGTCCACCAGGTCCCAGTTGTTGATGCGGTCGGTATGGGAGAGGTAGAAATCAATGCATTGCTGCCGGCGGGAGAGGTCTTTTCCCGCATGCGAGAAAATCTCCACGAGCGTCAGCAGTGCGGCCAGGCGAAGTTCGTGATATTCGCTGCCGATACAGCGTTCCAGCTCGTCCCAGTCCGTCCCGCGCCAACAGGCCTTGACGATGGACCGGGTCACCGGCACCTTGATACCCAGGAACCGGTCACCTTCACCATACTGTCCCGGACCGCATTTGAAGAAACGGCTCAGGCCTTCCACCTGCGACGGATCGCCCGCAGCGCACATGGCATCGTATAGCATCGGGACGGGAAGGCCGCCTACAGGCTCATCTTATACACATTCGTCTCCCGCTGCTCGAAGCCGAGCGCCTGGTAGAGCGCATTGGCCTCCACGCGGGCAGGGCTCGACGTAAGGCGAAGGTCGATGGGAGAGAGTTTGCCTCCGGCAAAGTCGATGATGCGCTGCAGGAGGGTACGGCCGATCCCCTGCCCCCGACAGGATGACAGGACCACGACATCCTCCACGCTTGCCTTCCGCCCCGTAGGCGACTCATAGACACAAAGGGTAGCGCATCCGACAATCCGCTTGGCATCGTCCTCCGCGATGAAGATCCGCGTCCCCGGCGCCCCCACCGCACGCCGCTGCATCTCCGCGGTCACGGGTATATCGGGGTTCAACTCCTTCATAAGTTCCAGCAGATCAGCGATCTGGGAATCGCTCAAAGTACATAGTTCAAGATATCTCATAGTATTAGGAATTTGGTATTCTTTGGATATTCACGGCGATGAAAATACCGTTTCGCTTTCATGGACATGTACGGTATGCCATTGAACGATGGGGATATTCAAGTCTGTCTACCGGCAATCTTCGTCATAGAACGGTTTCTGTAAAAGCTTGCGGAGACGGAAACCGATAATCAAGAAGCTGCCATAAGATTGTCTCAATGAGATCGGTCTATCCAGCAATATAAACCCTAATCCGTTCAATCAACTCCTTGGATTTGTCGATAAGCGGTTTCATTTCTTGTTCATCAGACTGATAAACAAGGTTATAATCACTCTTTTCCCGTAAATCCTGCAACTTGGCATACAGCCGTCCGTCCATAGGAGGGAAAAGCCCTGACATCACATACTTTTGCCCGAACATCAATCCCGCACCTTTATGACTGCGTACTTCAATACCGTCATGGATCAACATCGCGGCAACTGCATGGAATACTGAATAGTAAATACGATTAGCTACCACATCCCAAAGTCCCAGGCCCGCAACTGTTTCAGCCTCAGTCATAAACCGGGACGACTTCTCCAATTGCATGCTGACGATCAGCGCTCTTTCCTCATCCGACAGACTCATACCAAAGCAATCGCATCTTGTTCGACACTACGACGGAAAAGAAGAGAAGCGGGGTGGTCCCACTCTTCCTGGGAATAGATGACCGGGATGATTACCTGTCCATGCTTCCAACCCACTTCCGTCAAAGGATAGGCCCATGTATCATAGACATCCACGCCGGCCGGGTAGCCATTGACCAAGATGAGGATGTCCCAATCCGAGCCTTCATGAGCCTCACCACGGGCCCGCGAGCCATACAGGAACACCCGAGCGCCGGAAGGCATGACCTTCCGCGCCGTTCTCTTGATCCTGTCAAGCATCGTCTGCTCGTTCCTGCTCATATCGCAAAAGTAATCAAATAATCATAAAAAACAAACCATAGCTCCTCTCCTCAGTGATTCATCATCTTGCCAACCACACCGACTCCAAACGCCTAAACTGCAAGTCATTTATGTCATCCTTGGAGAACATCCTCCTCACCCAATGGTTCCCACGCCCCATCCTTGCACTCCAGCAGCACCGTACCACTCTCCAGGCTTTTCAGGCTGTGCCACTGACCCGCCGGGATATTGATGAGCGTCCCGCCGGGAACCATATCGATGGTCTCGGTCAGCCGGCCCTCCTCGTCATAGAAATACTCCTCGAAATGCCCACGCAGGCACACCACCGTCTCGGAGGAGGTCCGGTGCCGATGGATGGGAAGCACCGTTCCCGGTTCGATGGCATTCAGCATGCGCTGGGACTGATCCTCCGGCGAATTCCGCAGGTCCAGGTTCATCCGGAGACGCGGGGATGCCTTGGCCTGGGCGGTCAAGGTGTCGAGGGTATGCTGGTCAATGATCATTGCTTGGTCAGAACTTCCGCCAGACCATCTTGTTCACCACGCCCACATAGGACTGGATGATGCGGACGACCTTGGTGGAGACGTTCTCGTCCACATAGTCGGGGACGGGGATGCCCGGGAGGCCGTCGCGGATGAGGGAGACGGCGACGTCGACGCTCTGGAGAAGGCCGACGGTGTCGATGCCGCTGAGAACGAAGCAGCCTTTGTCCAGGGCTTCAGGACGCTCGGTCGATGTGCGGATGCAGACGGCCGGGAAGGGATGACCGATACTCGTGAAGAAGGACGACTCCTCAGGGAGGGTGCCGCTATCGGAGACAACCGCGAAGGCATTCATCTGCAGACAGTTGTAGTCGTGGAAGCCCAGGGGCTCGTGCTGGATGACGCGCGGATCGAGTTTGAATCCGGAGGCCTCGAGCCGCTTCCGGCTGCGCGGGTGGCAGCTGTAGAGGATGGGCATATCGTACTTCGCCGCCATCTCGTTGATGGCATTGAACAGGCTCAGGAAGTTCTTCTCCGTGTCGATGTTCTCCTCGCGATGGGCGCTCAGGAGGATGTACTTGCCCTTCTCCAGGCCCAGCCGCTGGTGGATGTCGCTCGCCTCGATCTCGGCCAGGTTATTGTGCAGCACCTCCGCCATCGGCGAACCGGTCACATAGGTGCGCTCCTTGGGCAGCCCCGTGTCGGCCAGGTAGCGGCGCGCATGCTCGGAATAGGCCATGTTCACATCGGAGATGATATCGACAATCCGGCGGTTCGTCTCCTCCGGCAGGCACTCGTCCTTGCAGCGGTTGCCGGCTTCCATGTGGAAAATCGGGATGTGCAGCCGCTTGGCGCCGATGACGCTGAGACAAGAGTTCGTATCACCCAGAACCAGCACGGCGTCCGGCTTGATCTCCACCATCAGCTGGTAGCTCTTGGCGATGATATTGCCCATCGTCTCGCCGAGGTCCTTGCCCACGGCCTCCATATACACGTCCGGATCGGCGAGCTTGAGGTCCTTGAAAAACACGCCGTTCAGGTTATAGTCGTAATTCTGACCCGTATGTGCCAGAATCGTGTCGAAATACTCCCGACACTTGTTGATCACCGCCGCCAGGCGGATAATCTCCGGGCGCGTGCCCACGATAATCAGAAGCTTCAGCTTCCCGTTATTCTTGAATTGTGCCATATGCTTAGTTTTTGTCATTCCGAGCGAAGCGAAGGAATCTATACCTTCTCAAAGTAGGTATCTGGTTTGTCCGGATTAAACACCTCATTGCAATACATCACCGTCACGAGATCCTCCGTTTCCGAAAGGTTGATGATGTTGTGGGTGTAGCCGGGGAGCATGTGGACGGCCTGGATGTGGTCGCCGTCGACCTCCCATTCAAGGATCTTACCTTCCGGATCATTGAGGCTCCGCTGCTGGATAAGACCGTGGCCCTTGACCACGATGAACTGCTCGAACTTGGTGTTGTGCCAATGCTGCCCCTTGGTGATTCCCGGCTTGGAGATGTTGATGGAGACCTGGCCGGCGTTGTGTGTATGAACCAGTTCCGTAAAGGAGCCGCGGTCATCGACATTCATCTTCAGGGGGAAGGCAACCTTCTCCTTGGGGAGATAGCTCAAGTACGTGGAATACAGCTTCTTGGCAAAGCTTCCGGCGGGGATCTCCGGGATCATCAGCGTCTTAGGCTGGTCTGCGAAAGAGTGCAGCAGGTCAACAATCTCGCCCAGGGTCGCCCGGTGCGTCGTGGGCACGTAGCAGTACTTGCCGTCCTTGAGCGGGAACACGCCAAGGCCGTCGAAGTCGCAGCGGTGCTCCTCGCCACGAAGGCAACCGATCATCTCGTCCACCAGGTCGTCGATGTACAGCAGTTCCAGCTCCACCGACGGGTCATTGACCGTGTACGGCAGGTCATTGGCAATCGCGTTGCAGAAGGTCGCGACAGCGGAATTGTAGTTCGGCCGGCACCACTTGCCGAAGAGGTTCGGGAAGCGGTACACCAGCACCTTCGCGCCGGTGTCCTCGCCGTACTTGAGGAACAGGTCCTCCCCCGCCTTCTTGCTACGACCGTACTCGGAGTTCCCGAAGCGGCCCGCCAGCGACGCCTGCTGGCTCGAGCTCAGCATCACCGGACAGGTGTTGTTATGCTTCTTGAGCGTATCCAGCAAGGTCGATGCGAACCCGAAGTTTCCGGTCATGAACTCGCTGGAGTCCTTGGGCCGATTCACCCCCGCGAGGTTGAACACAAAGTCCGCCTCCGCGCACCAGCGGTCCAACTCCTCGGGCGTGGAATCGAGGTCATATTCATATACTTCCGTGACGGTAACGCCGTAGTTGCGGGCCTTGCCGTCCTTGATGTTTTTAAGTTGTGCGCAAAGGTTCCGGCCTACGAAGCCCTTGGCGCCAGTAACCAAAATCTTCATTACTTCACCACATTCGGCACGCCGTTCAGCTCATTCTGGATGTACTCCAGCGAGGCGATCTTGGCCTTCGTTTCTTCGAGGTTCAGGCGGTAGGTGTTGTCGGAGTTGAACTCGTCGATGGTGGCGCGCTTGGTGTCGCCTTCCTTGAAGTACTTGTCGTAATTGAGGTCGCGGTTGTCGGCGGGGACGCGGTAGAAGTTGCCCATGTCCTCGGCCTTGGCACACTCCTCCTTCGTCAGGAGGGTCTCGTACATCTTCTCGCCGTGGCGGATGCCGATGACCTTGATGTTATCGACAGCGCGTCCTTCGACAGGCTCAGGAACCGCGCTGCCCCACTCGTGCGCG